>NZ_LMML01000027.1:232418-232593 GCF_001422215.1 Methylobacterium sp. Leaf89
GTCGACTCCGACGACGTCGAGGACCGCGCGCGCCGCGCCCAAGGGGCAGCCGGCGACACCTACGACCGCGCCGAGCGGTCCGTGCGCCGGGCCGGCCGCGAGGCCTACGACTGGGCCGAGGACGCCTACGAGACCGGTGGCCGCTCTCTGCGCCAGGGCGGGCGCGAGGTGAGCC
>NZ_LMML01000028.1:0-207 GCF_001422215.1 Methylobacterium sp. Leaf89
CCAGTCCAACATCCTGATCGGCAACAGCGCCGCCAACATCCTCGACGGCAGCGGCGGCAAGGACGTGCTCACCGGCGGCGGCGGCAACGACACCTTCGTGTTCCGCGCCGGCGAGACCCACGGCGACAAGGTCATGGACTTCAGCGGCGCGGGTGCGGCGGCCGGCGACCACCTGGCGTTCTACGGCTTCGGCACGGGCGCCACGCT
>NZ_LMML01000028.1:255-143856 GCF_001422215.1 Methylobacterium sp. Leaf89
AGCCCATGGCGGGCTGAGCGAGACCTTCCAGCTCGCCGGCGTGACCGCCCTCGACCTTCTTACCGGCCCGGGCCACAACGACGTCGTGCTGTTCGCCTGAGGACGGCATGACCCGTCGTGGAGGCCTTTCCGGACGAGGGCGAACGAGCCTGCCGGACCGCGCATGCCGGCAGGGAATCCTCGCCCTCGGCCGAACGCGCGTGAGGACGGGGTGGACCGCGCCGACCGCGAACGCCGCTGATCCCCCGCGGACCTCTCCGCCCGTGCGGTGATCGCTCGGCGTGCTGTTCCCCAGCGACGCGTCCGAGCGGGACACAAGCGTGGTGCTCCGACCGACCTTGGCGTATGCCGCCAGGGTATCGCGAAGCGGGAGCGGCGTTGGAACAGGCATTGCTCTCATGGATCGGCGCCCTGACGTCGATCCGGACCGAGGTCTTCTGGGTCCTCGGTGCCACCCTCTCGGGCCTCGTCAGCATCCATGTCCTCCTGCGCAAGCGGGAGGTCGGGGCGGCCATCGGCTGGATCGGCCTGGTCTGGCTGGCCCCCCTCTTCGGCAGCGCGCTCTATGCCCTGCTCGGGGTCAATCGGGTCACCCGACGGGCGCAGAAGCTCGGCATCAAGCCCTCTCAAGCGAGCCCGCGGCGCGCGGGTGGCCCGGCGCCGCCTCCCGTTCTGCCGGAGCGGTTCCAGCCCCTCGACCAAGCAGTCCGGCGCATCACCAGCCTTCCGCTGGAAGCGGGCAACCGGATCATGCCGCTGCGCAACGGCGATGCGGTCTATCCGGCGATGCTGGCCGCCATTCGCGAGGCCCGGCACTCCGTCGCCCTGTCGAGCTACATCTTCCGCAAGGATGAGATCGGCCGAGCTTTCCTCGATGCGCTGGAGGATGCCCATCACCGGGGCGTCGCCGTCCGGGTTCTGGTGGACGGCATCGGCAGCGGCTACTTCTTCGCCGCGGTCTATGGCGGCCTGCGGCGGCGGGGCGTGCCGGTCGGCCGGTTCATGCACTCGGTCCTGCCCTGGCGGATGCCGTTCCTGAACCTGCGCACCCACAAGAAGCTGCTCATCCTCGACGGAACCCTCGCTTTCACGGGCGGCATCAACATCGCCGACGAGAACCGGGTGGCGACCCATCCGCCGGAACCGGTGCGCGACGTCCATTTCCGGATCGAGGGGCCGGTCGTGACCCAGCTCACGGCGGCCTTCGCCAGCGACTGGGCCTTCGTGATGGACCAGGAGCTGGACGGCCCCGCTTGGTTTCCGCCCCTCGCCGCGCGGGGCGAGACGCAGGCCCGGGTCGTCAGTTCGGGGCCGGACGCGGACCTGCGCAAGATCGAACTCGTGGTGCTCGAGGCGATCACCTGCGCCCGGACCAGCATCCGCCTGATGACGCCCTACTTCCTGCCGAGCGAGGTGCTGGTGAGCGCCCTGTCGCTGGCGGCCCTGCGCGGCCTGACGGTGGACGTCATCATTCCCATGGCCAGCGACCACGCGGTGGTCGACTGGGCGACCCGGGCCCATGTGGACCCGCTCCTGCGCAGCGACGTCCGGATCTGGCTCGACGACCCGCCCTTCGACCATGCCAAGCTCCTCGTGATCGACGATGCCTGGTGCTTCATCGGCAGCGCCAACTGGGACACCCGCAGCTTCCGCCTGAATTTCGAGCTGAACGTCGAGGTCTATGATTCCGGGCTCGCCCGACACCTCGACGCGTTCATGCAGGAGAAGATGAGCGTCCGGCTGACGCGCGAGCACCTGTCCCGGCGCGGTCTCCCCGTCCGGCTGCGCGACGCAGGCGTCCGATTACTCCTGCCATACCTTTGATGCGCTCCGGCTCCGCGGTGTCCTTCAGGATGATCTCGTGGGTGGGAGCCAGGTGCACGATGATCGGCCGGTGATCCGAGGCGCCGCGCGGCAGCACGCTGCGCCCGTGGCAGGTCAATCCGCGCACGAGGCAGCGGTCGAGCCGCAGGGGCACCACCCGCGCCATGGCGTGAGTCGGCAGGCGCGGGCCGACGTCGCGGAACCCCGGCAGGAGCGTCGGCCCCACCAGGTTGTAGTCGCCGATGACGGCGGCCCGGTCCGGCAGGCTCTGCTCGATGCAGCGCAACTGCCGCCGGTTGAGCATCTGCCCGTGCGAGAGGTGGACGTTGGCGACGCCGAATTCACCGAGATCGATCACCTGGCTCACCCGGTCGAACATCGCGCCGGCGGGAAGCTCGATGGCCTTCGGGGGGGTGGCGAAGGGCGTCGGGCTCCAGACCGCGAGGCCGTGGATGCGCCCGGGCATCTGGGCCCAGGCGTAGTGGCCGCCGACCTTGGCCTGCAGGGCCTCGATATCCTTGGTCGCCTCCTGCATCAGCACGAGGTCGGGCTGCTCTCGCTCGATCAGCGTCGCGATTCCGGCGACATTCGCGCCGACCCGCCGCAGGAGGTTCCAGCTGACGATCTTGCGGAGCCCGGGGCGGTCTTGGCCCGGGCGCCCGTGGGAGGTCTGGAGGGCACGGGCGGTCAGGCGCGCGAGGCGGCGATCGTTCAGCATCGGCACATAGGTGGGTCAGGCACGCCCGGCGGAAAGCCCGGGCCGGGACGCGGTCATGGGCTTTTGCGCCTCACGACTCCATGAGCGCGGCCACGTGCGCCGCCGTGGATTCGGCGAGGCCCTTCAGATCGTAGCCGCCCTCCAGCAGGGAAACGATGCGCCCGTCGCATGTCTGCCCCGCGATCTCCATCACCTGGCGCGTGGCCCAGGCGAAGTCCTCCGCCTCCAGCATCAGGTTGGCCAGGGGATCGCGCCAATGGGCATCGAAGCCCGCCGAGATGATGATCAGGTCGGGCCGGAAATCCACGAGGCGCGGCAGGATGCGCGCGGTGAACGCCTCGCGAAAGCGCTCGCCGTCGGCGCCGGGCTTCAGTGGGGCGTTGACGATGGTGTCGTGGTCGCCGGCCTCCGAGACCGCGCCGGTGCCGGGATAGAGCGGCATCTGGTGGGTGGAGCAGAACAGCACCGCGGGGTCGGCCCAGAAGATGTCCTGGGTTCCGTTGCCGTGGTGCACGTCCCAGTCGACGATGGCCACCCGCTCCGCCCCGTAGGCGGCCTTGGCATGGCGGGCCGCGACCGCCGCATTGTTGAACAGGCAGAACCCCATGGCGCGGGTGCGCTCGGCGTGGTGGCCCGGTGGGCGCATGGCCGAGAACGCCGTGCGAGCCTGGCCCGTCATCACCGCGTCGACCCCCTGGACCGCCGCCCCGACCCCGCGCAGGACGCATTCGATGGTGCCGGGCGACAGCACGGTATCGGAATCGACGTGGACCAGTCCCTCGGCGGGGGCGGCCGCCACCATGGCCCGGACCCATTCCTCGGGATGGGCCAGCGCCACGGTCTCCAGGCTCGCGGGTTCCGGCGCCCGGCGGTCGAGGGCCGCGAAGGCCTCCGTCGCGAGGGCATCCTTGACCGCCTGCATGCGCTCCGGCCGCTCCGGATGCCCATGCGGGGTCTGGTGCCCGAGGGCGGCCTCGTGGCTGAAGAGGATGGTCATGCGGCGCTCCCGAGCGTCTGTCTATCTGTGGTATACCAGATCGTCGGGCCGCGGCCAGTGGGGAGATTTCCCCCCAGGCCGCTCGCCGGACGACGTCCCCATCAGAAGGTCGGCGGCGTGCAGGCGCTCACCACCTCGCAGGCGACGGGGCCGACGCATCGGAAGCGATGAGGCCGGCGGCTGTCGAAGGAATAGGCATCGCCCGGTCCGAGGATGCGACGCTCCGAATCGACCGTCACCTCCAGGCGGCCGGACAGGACGATGCCGCCCTCCTCGCCGTCATGGACCAGGGGCACCCGGCCGGTATCGGCGCCGGGCTCGTAGCGCTCCCTCAACAACTGCAGGCTGCGCCCGAACAGGTTGTCGCCGACCTGCCGGTAGGAGATCGGCGCCCTGCCGATCTCGGTGAGTTCGTCGGCCCGGTAGAACGCCTTGCGCGAGCGCTCCGGCTCCACGGCGAAGAACTCCGACAGGCCGATGGGAATGCCGTCCAGGATGCGCTTGAGGGCGCCGACGGAGGGGTTCACACCGTTCGATTCGATCAACGAGATCGTCGAGTTCGGGACACCGGTGCGCTTGGCGAGCGCCCGCTGCGACAGGCCATGGGCGGTGCGGACGAAGCGCAGGCGCGCGCCGAGATCGATGCTCATCAAAACCCGTGAGTCGGCCCCTGGGGCGGAACGCCCGTTAGGGATGTTCAGGATTCACCGACATTGCCCGCACGGCCCTTGCCTTTTCAAGCACTTCGTTGCGTGCAGAAAAGGACTTGTCCGGGCGTCGCAATCGGCGCTTCTTCCGAGCACAGCGACATCTCTGGGTTGAAGATTGCCATGGACCACCACCCCGCAGCCAATGCCCCCGGGCTCGATGCCTACTGGATGCCGTTCACCGCCAACCGGCAGTTCAAGGCGGCGCCCCGCCTGCTCGCCTCGGCCAAGGGCATGCACTACACGGCCACGGACGGGCGCAGCGTCCTCGACGGCACGGCCGGCCTCTGGTGCGTGAATGCCGGGCACGGACGCCAGGGCATCGCCTCGGCGGTCGAGCGCCAGCTCACCACCCTCGACTTCGCGCCCTCATTCCAGATGGGCCATCCGGCGGCGTTCGACTTCGCCGAGCGCCTCGCCGCCATCGCGCCGGGCGGCCCGGAGGCCGGGCTTGACCGGGTGTTCTTTACCGGCTCCGGTTCCGAATCGGTCGACACCGCCCTCAAGATCGCGCTGGCCTACCAGCGCGCCATCGGCCAGGGCACGCGCACCAAACTGATCGGGCGCGAGCGCGGTTACCACGGCGTCGGCTTCGGCGGCATCTCCGTGGGCGGCCTCGTCAACAACCGCCGCGTCTTTCCGCTGCTGCCGGGCATCGACCACCTGCGCCACACCCATGATCCCGAGCGCAACGCCTTCTCGAAGGGCCTGCCCGCGCACGGGGCGGAGCTCGCCGACGACCTCGAGCGCCTCGTCGCCCTGCACGGGGCCGAGACCATCGCGGCCTGCATCGTCGAGCCGGTGGCCGGCTCCACCGGCGTCCTCCTGCCGCCGACGGGCTATCTGGAGCGCCTGCGCACGATCTGCGACCGGCACGGCATCCTGCTGATCTTCGACGAGGTCATCACCGGCTTCGGCCGCCTCGGGACGCCCTTCGCGACGGATTACTTCGGCGTGATCCCCGACCTCGTCACCACTGCCAAGGGCCTCACCAACGGCGCCCTGCCGATGGGCGCGGTCTTCTGCGCGCGGCGCGTCCACGATGCGCTGATGCACGGCCCGGAGGCGGTGATCGAGCTGTTCCACGGCTACACCTATTCGGGCCACCCGGTCGCCTGCGCGGCGGGCCTCGCCACCCTCGACATCTACGCCCAGGAGGGCCTGCTCACCCGCGGAGCGGAGCTCGCCGAGGATTGGGCCAGCGCCATGCACGACCTGCGGGGTGCCAGCCACGTCATCGACATCCGCACCATCGGCCTCGTCGCCGGCATCGAACTGGCGTCCCGGCCCGGAGCCCCCGGGGCGCGAGCCTACGACGTCTTCGTCGACTGCTTCGAGCGCGGTCTTCTCGTCCGGGTCACCGGCGACATCGTCGCCCTGTCGCCGCCGCTGATCGTCGAGCGCGACCAGATCGACACCATGGCGTCGATCCTCGGCGACGCCATCGCCCGCGCCGCCTGAATCGTTCCACTCCCCCTCCGTCAGGATTTTCGATGCCCACCGCGATCTCCCACTTCATCGGCGGCCGGACCGTCGCCGGCACCAGCACCCGGACCGCGCCGGTCTACAATCCCGCCACCGGCGAGGAGACCGGCCGGGTCGCTTTGGCCAACACGGCGGACGTCAACGCGGCGGTGGCGGCCGCCAAGGCGGTCGCCCACGCCTGGGCCCACACCACGCCGCTTCGCCGCGCCCGCATCCTCAACGCCTTCCTGCGCATCGCCGAAGAGCGCACCGACGAACTCGCCGCCCTGATCACCGCCGAGCACGGCAAGGTGCTCTCCGACGCCAAGGGCGAGATCCAGCGCGGGCTCGAGGTGGTGGAGTTCGCCACCGGCATTCCCCAGCTTCTCAAGGGCGAGGTCACCGAGAACGTCGGCACCCGCGTCGACAGCCATGCCCTGCGCCAGCCGCTGGGCGTGGTCGCCGGCATCACGCCGTTCAATTTCCCCGTCATGGTGCCGATGTGGATGTTTCCGGTGGCGCTGGCCTGCGGCAACTGCTTCGTCCTGAAGCCCTCCGAGCGCGATCCCTCGCCCGCGCTGCTGGTCGCCGCCTGGCTCAAGGAGGCCGGCCTGCCGGACGGCGTGTTCAGCGTGGTCCACGGCGACAAGGAGGCGGTCGACGCCCTCCTGCATCACCCCGACATCGCGGCGGTGAGCTTCGTCGGCTCGACCCCGATCGCCCGCTATATCTACGCCACCGCCACCGCCAACGGGAAGCGCGCCCAGGCGCTGGGCGGCGCCAAGAACCACATGATTGTCATGCCGGACGCCGATATGGACCAGGCGGTCGACGCGCTGATGGGCGCGGCCTACGGCTCGGCCGGCGAGCGCTGCATGGCGATCTCGGTGGCCGTGCCCGTGGGCGAGAAGACCGCCGACGCGCTGGTGGCCAAGCTCATCCCGAAGGTGCGGGCGCTGAAGGTCGGGCCGGGCACGGACCCGGACTCGGAGATGGGCCCCCTCGTGACGAAGGTGCACCGCGACAAGGTGAGCGGCTACATCGATGCGGGCGTGGCGGAAGGCGCCGAGCTCCTCGTCGACGGGCGCGGCCTGAGCCTGCAGGGCTACGAGGGCGGCTACTTCCTCGGCGGCACCCTGTTCGACCGGGTCACCCCGGAGATGTCGATCTACCGGGAAGAGATCTTCGGGCCCGTCCTGGCGATCACCCGGGCGCCGGACTACGCCACGGCGGCCAAGCTCATCAACGAGCACGAGTTCGGCAACGGCACGGCGATCTTCACCCGCGACGGCGACGCGGCCCGCGAGTTCGCCCACGGGATCGAGGTCGGCATGGTGGGCATCAACGTGCCGATCCCGGTGCCGATGGCGTTCCACTCCTTCGGCGGCTGGAAGGCCTCGCTGTTCGGCGACCACCACATGCACGGCCCCGAGGGCGTCCGCTTCTACACGCGCCTGAAGACCATCACGACCCGCTGGCCCACCGGCATCCGCGCCGGCGCCGACTTCGTCATGCCCACCATGGAGTAGGCGTCCGGGCGCCGTCGCCCCCGCCCCCGGACGCGCCGGGACGCCTCGACTCCGCTGGCGGCATTGCAGGTGAGTGGCGAGACGCCCGTTCGTCGGGATCCCTGCCAGGCGGAGCGGCTTTGCGAGCGCCCATGCGCTCCGTCAGAGGGCCCCTGACCGGCTGGCGCTGAGCCGGGCTGATCGCGAAGATCGGCCCGGACAAGGCACCGGATACGAAGACACGGGCGCGTCGCCGCCGTCACCGTCGCGGTCGATGCCGGATCGGTTCGACCGCGACGACACCCATGCGCGCGCTCAGGTCCCGCATCCGCGACACGTGCCGTCAGAGCGCCACTCACCCACCAGGGTATGTCCTGACAGTCCCAGGCTTTCGGTGCCGATGATGGCCCGACGCCGGTCCGCGGTTTGCCGGCGAAGATCCCCCTTCAGGGCAGCATCGGCCGCTGCGACGACGAGGGGGCGCGCACGGCACCCGACGAGGCGGAGCATTGGCTGCCGACGCGCTACGCGCAGGCGATCGAGCCGGCCTCGGGACCTGCAGATCGCCAACGACCGGGACACGGCGTGGCCTGCCTGGCGGTTGCGCGCGGACACGTCGGCGATCCGCACCGATTGGACCGAAAAGTCCGCGTTGCACTTCGGCACGGCGTCGGCCCGGACCATCACCGATGCCGTGTCGCCGAGACACGCCTGTCCGCCCGCGGAGATCGGACCGTGAAACAGATCGGGACGCCTCATTCTCCTACCCGCAGCGGCAGCGCCTCATGCCGAGACTGCCGAGAGAAGGCGCAGGGCGAGGGAACCGAGGCGCTCTTCCAGGGACCCGCGCTTGAATATTGCGGCGCAATAAACTATTGATCTCACTTGCTGGAACGAACTGGAAGGTGAGCCGCATGAAGGTGGCCGTCGCGGGTCTTGGATATGTCGGTATTTCAAATGCCATTCTCCTAGCTCAGCACAATGATGTTGTCGCCTTCGATGTCGTTCCATCTAAGGTTGAAATGCTGAACTATAAGACCTCTCCCATTGTGGATACCGAGGTCGAGAATTATCTTGCAACCCGCCGTTTGAACTTGAAAGCGACTGGCAATCGGACAGAAGCCTATGCTGATGCCGATTACGTGATCATTGCGACACCGACCAACTACAATCCCGAGACCAACTACTTCGACACCCAGCACGTCGATTCAGCGATCAGCGACGTCATGGCCGTCAATCAGAACGCCGCGATCGTGATCAAGTCCACGGTTCCGGTCGGCTTCACGGCGTCGGCCCGTGAACGCTTCAACAGCAGCAACATCATGTTTTCGCCGGAGTTTCTTCGGGAAGGCAGGGCGCTCTATGACAACCTCTATCCCTCGCGCGTCATTATTGGCGAGCATTCCAGGCGCGCGGAGAAATTCGCAGAATTGCTGGTTGAAGGCGCGATCAAGAAGGACGCTGACGTTCTTTTCACGAACTCCAGCGAAGCTGAGGCGATCAAACTTTTTTCGAACACTTATCTTGCCATGCGCGTGGCATTCTTCAATGAGCTCGATACTTACGCTGCCCAGCACGGCCTGAATTCACGCGAGATCATCGGTGGGGTCAGCCTGGATCCACGGATCGGCGGCCACTACAACAATCCCTCGTTCGGCTACGGCGGCTATTGCCTTCCGAAAGATACCAAGCAATTGCTAGCCAATTATACGAATGTTCCGCAAAATCTGATGCGCGCGATTGTCGACGCGAACTCGACTCGCAAAGATTTCATCGCAAGCGATATTCTTGCGCGGAAGCCAAAAACGGTTGGTATCCATCGCCTTACCATGAAACACGGATCGGACAATTTCCGAGATTCGTCCGTCCAAGGTGTCATGAAACGCATCAAGGCAAAAGGAATTCCGGTCATTGTCTATGAGCCGGCGATGGCAGAAGAGACTTTCTTCAA
This sequence comes from Methylobacterium sp. Leaf89, assembly GCF_001422215.1. Taxonomy (NCBI): domain Bacteria; kingdom Pseudomonadati; phylum Pseudomonadota; class Alphaproteobacteria; order Hyphomicrobiales; family Methylobacteriaceae; genus Methylobacterium; species Methylobacterium sp. Leaf89. The sequence continues at coordinate 9,425 of NZ_LMML01000028.1, forward strand.
CTCGCCCGTGGTCAATGACTTGGCCCAATTTAAAGCAATGTCAGATGTTATCGTCGCCAACCGGCTGTCGTCGGACCTCATCGATGTCGAAGCCAAGGTCTACACACGCGATCTGTTTGGCAATGATTGAGAGGAACTGGATATCGTGACGAAAGTTTTGGCGGTCGCCTCTATGGGAGGTCATTGGGAGCAGTTGCAGAACTTGGCAGAAGCTTTCGAAGACCAGGACGCCGTATTTGTGACCACGACACAGGATCTGCTCAAGCAAGCCAATCGCCAGGGATTCGTGGTGATGGACTGCAATCGGAATCGTCTCGGCGATACGCTCGCCTGCATTTGGCAGTGTATCAACATTATTGCGAAAGTCCGGCCAAACGTCATCATTTCGACTGGAGCTGCGCCTGGGCTCATCTGTCTTGTTCTCGGCCGCTTGACCGGCGCCAGGACGATCTGGGTCGACAGCTTCGCCAATGTCGAGACGCTTTCCCTGTCAGGAAAGATCGCAGGCTACATCGTGCATGAATGGCTGACGCAATGGAAACACCTTGCGACGCCGAAGGGTCCCTTCTACCGCGGTGAGCTGCTGTGATTATCGTAACAGTCGGCACCCAGCTGCCGTTCGATCGCCTGATCAAGATGATGGATGACATCGCTCCGGATCTCGGAAAGCCGGTGATGGCCCAGACAGGCGTCGGAACTTACAAGTGCCGAAATATTCAGGCGGCAGCCAACTACTCGCCCATTGAATTCGATGAGTATGTCAGAAAGTGCGACGTCCTCGTGGCGCACGCCGGTATGGGCACCGTGCTGAAGGCATATAAGTATCGCAAGCCCATCGTCATCGTTCCGCGGAAAGCCGCGCTCGGCGAACATCGGAACGATCACCAGCTCGCGACCGTCTCCCAACTCCGCTCGCGGATCGGCATCCACCCTGCCGAAACCGAGGAGGAGCTTCGATCGCTGCTGTCCCGGGACCTTGAGCCCCCCCTCGTCACGAATGACATGCTGGAGCGTCGGGCCCAACTCGTCGGCTTCGTCCGGAAGCTCATCGCCTAGCGGCGGACTCCTTTCGAGTTGATCCAGATGCGCGTCATGACGGCGAGGAAGGTGTCGGTTCGGGTTTCGTCGCGCTCTGAAAGGCCACGAATCGGTTTCATGCGGCGGAAGACGCGCTCGTTGACGCTCCAAGGGCGATCGTCGGGGTGAAGGGTTCGGCTTTCGAAGGTCCTTGCGGCGGTCGCGTCGGAGGACCGCCGACAGGTCGGTGCTGTCGGCAGTGGTGCTGCACTGGAGGGCGGTGGCCCTCGAAGCCACTCTTCGGCGTTGAGCCGAGGGGAGATGGGTGGGATAGATTGCCCTGCGCCGGGTTTTCGAGCGCCTCCACATCTCGCGAGGATGGAGCCATCACGTAGCGAGCCCCTCTGTCCACCCTCGGTCTGGCATCTGACGCCTGAGAGCCCAATGCTCGCCCAACGCGGACGACAAAGCGGAGACGCAGGAGACCGAGCCGCGGGGCGCCACGAAGGGCGCGGCGAGCGACGACCCGGTCGGCGGCCGCTCAGGCACCGATTGCCGCCTCAGCGGCCGAGGCGATGGCAAGTCCGGCGATGGTGTCCAGATCGCCCAGCAACGCATATCGAGGCGCCATGACCGATATCATCGAGCACACCGACGGCCAGCGCATCAACGAGGATGGGCATACTGTACGGTTCATGTTGCCGGCATGGCGACACGACCACCCGATCACAGGGGGGGTGTGCACCGACCGGGTGCTCAACGGCCGGAGGGTTCGAACCTTCAGCATCCAGAAGGGCGACCTGTCGGCGGGTGAGGCACGTCAGTATGCGGGACGCCTGAAGGACGCACCGGCCCGGGCGATGGCGGTGTTCGACGTGAGTAAGGCGGATGTCCGGCTTCCGGGCAAACCGATGCGGGCCAGCTTCACGATCAACGTCCACCCGGGCCTGCTGATGACGCACGATTGGTGTGGGATCTGCCAGTACAATTCACGACCCAACCCCGGCGAACGCTGGCGGAACCCGCCCTTCGCGATCGGCATGAAGCCTCGGGCTCGGAACTCCAGGGAGGAGGTGTTCTACGTCGATTTGACAACCTTCCCCACGGCCGGGTCTCAGGAGCAGGGCCGCCACGTCGATCTGGGGCCGAAGGCGATCCTCCCCTTGAAACGGGATCGCCCCTACGCCTTCGTCATCGATTTCGTGGATGGGGCCGGCGGCGAGGGCCTGCTGAAGGTGAGGGTCGATGACAGGCTGATCGTCGATTATGCCGGCCCGACCGGCTACGCCAACTTCGCCGGATGCTTCTTCGCCTACGGTCTCTACCGCTCTCCCTGGTGCCCTGGGTGTGAGGGCCTGACCGCGAGCTTCGCGGATGTCGTCGAGGGCGCTGCAAGCTGAGGACGCTGGGGCCAAGGTCGTTCAGACCGCGGTTGCCGCGCAGCATCCCATTTCGGCTGTCCGCGACGCCGTATCAATCGACGGCGACGGCTCCGGTGCACCGCACCATTTTGGGCTCCGCCTGCCACCGACGGCTGTGCCCGGGCAGTTCGCAGGACCCGCATAATCAAGCACCCCCCTGCCGGAGCACCGTCTCTGCGCACCATCGCGCCAAACTCTCCCCGCCCGGTCGAACGGCGAGCCTTCCTCCGCAACCTGCTGGCCGCTTCACGGTTTGGGATTTTTGGTCAAGATGTATGAGCGATTGGACCCTGACATCGTGACCGTCATCTGCTGACCATTGATCAGGCCGATATACTGACGAGCCCCGATCTGAAAGACGACCATCCCGCCCGTCACGTCCTTGATGACCAGCGGACTCCATTCGAAGGGCTTGTCTGGATTGTCGTTCGCTTGAACGGCATCTTGATCGACCCGGATCTGGAGATCCTCTCCCACCCAGTGTCCTTCGAGAAATTTGCGCATGTTGCCCTGGGCGCTGGCCGGGACAAGACCAAGCAAAATCCCTATCGCCACGTTCGGTAAGCATCGGGTGATGTTCACGGCGACCTCCGGCGCTCGCGTAGCATTCTTCGGATTGCGCCGTCCCCTCAGGCGCGGCGCAATCCGCCGTGCGTATCGCAACCATTCTCGACCGTGAACCTCAGCGCGGCAACGTCACGATGCCCGTTGCACACGCCCTGACCGCATCGCCGCCCGGGCCGCCATGAGCACCGTCATGGGCACAAGGCCGGTTGCCCGTAGCGGGTGAGCCATGCGTGGCCGAACGATCCACGCGGATCACAAGAGCGACGCTGTCGCGATCCGGCTCCGAGGCCGACCGGAGGGCGCAGCGGGACGGTCTGCCCGCCCAGACACCCGCTCCTTCTCGTCAGGGGCCGCCGCGCCCGCCGACGGCGCCGAACACCTGGCCGGTGGAGTAGCTCGCCTCGTTGGAGGCGAGCAGGACGTAGATGCCGGCGAGCTCGGCCGGCTGACCCGGCCGCCCGATCGGCGTGTCCTTGCCGAAATTCGGCAGCTTCTCCGGTGGCTGCCCACCGCAGACCTGGAGCGGGGTCCAGAACGGTCCCGGAGCCACCGCATTCACCCGGATGCCGCTTTCCGCCAGCTGCTTGGCCAGGCCCTTCGAGAAGTTCACGATCACCGCCTTGGTGGCCGCGTAGTCGAGCAGGGTCTCGGAAGGCTCGCAGGCGTCGACCGACGCGGTGTTGATGATCGCCGCGCCGGGCCCAAGATGGGCGAGGGCGGCCTTGGTGATCCAGAACATCGCGTAGACGTTGGTCCGGAAGGTCTGGTCGAGCTGCTCGGTGGTGATGTCGAGGATCGAGACCTGGGCCTTCTGGTAGACCGCGTTGTTGACGAGGATATCGAGGCCGCCGAGTTCGCGCGCCGCGTCCGCCACCAGACGCCGGCAGAAGGCCTCGTCGCGGATGTCGCCCGGCAGCATCACCGCCTTGCGGACGGCCTGCCGGATGAGTCCCACCCCTCGACCGCATCCGGCTCCTCGGCCGGCAGGTAGTTGATGGCCACGTCCGCGCCCTCGCGGGCATAGGCGATGGCCGCGGCACGGCCGATGCCCGAATCGCCGCCGGTGATCAGCGCCTTGTGGCCGGCGAGGCGCCCGGACCCCGTGTAACTCGTTTCGCCATCGTTCGGGCGCGGCACCATCCGACCCGCCAGCCCCGGCCAGGCCTGCTGCTGCGTCTCGAACGGGGTCTTCGGATGGCTGCGCGGCGGGTTCGGGGCGGTGTCGGTCTGCGCGACCTGTTCCTGTGCCCCCGCGGAATGTTCCAGGACTGCCACCATGCCGGCGGAGAGGCCGCCCAACGAGGGCGCGCCGCGAGGGATCGGTCTTGGTCTCTGTCATCAGGACTTCCGCTGCTCAGCGGGACGGCGGCTGGAGGCGCCTACTGGGTCCGGGTGGAGGCGCTCACCCGCCAGATCGTCTTGCCGACGTCGTCCGAGACCAGCAGGGCGCCGGTCTTGTCGAGGATCACGCCGACGGGGCGTCCCTGGGCCTTCTCGTCGGCGTTGAGGAAGCCGGTCAGCGCGTCGACCGGCTGCCCGCTGGGCTTGCCGTCCTTGAACGGCACGTAGATCACCTTGTAGCCGCTCTTCGGCCGGCGGTTCCACGAACCGTGCTGGGCGACGAACAGGCCGCTCGTCCAGGCCTCCGGCAGGCGGCTCCCCTGCGAGAACGCGATGCCGAGGGAGGCGGTGTGGGTGCCCACCGCATAGTCCGGCGCGATCGCCTTGGCGACGAGGTCGGGCCTCTGCGGCTCCACGCGCGCATCGACATGGTTGCCCCAGTAGCTGTAGGGCCAGCCGTAGAAGCCGCCCTCCTGCACGGAGGTGATGTAGTCGGGCACGAGGTCGCTGCCGATCTCGTCGCGCTCGTTCACCGCCGTCCAGAGCTTGCCCGTCACCGGCTCGAAGCCGAGGCCGTTGGGGTTGCGCAGGCCGGTGGCGTATGCGCGCATCTGCTTGGTGGGTATCGTGTATTCCCAGATCGCCGCGCGGCCGGTCTCCTTGTCGAGGCCGTTCTCGCCGACATTGCTGTTCGAGCCGACGGTCACGTAGAGCCTCTGCCCGTCGGGGCTGGCGATGACGTTCTTGGTCCAGTGATGGTTGATGCCGGACGGCAGGTCGACGACCTTCTCCGGCGTCGCGGTGATCTCGGTCTGGCCCGCCTGGTAGGGCACCTTCACCAGCGCATCGGCATTGGCGACGTAGAGGTCCGACCCGACCAGCGCCATGCCGAAGGGCGAGTGCAGGTCCTTCAGGAGCACATGGCGCTCCTCGGCGACGCCGTCGCCGTTCGCGTCCCGTAGGAGGACGATGCGCTCGGGGCTCTTCACGCCGGCGCCGGCCAGACTCTTCACCTTGTCGGCCACCCAATCCGCGACGCCGGTCGAGGGGTCGTCGGTCTGCGGCTTGTTGGCCTCGGCCACCAGCACATCCCCATTGGGCAGGAGGTACATCCAGCGCGGATGGTCGAACCCGTCCGCGTAGGCCGCCACCTGCAGACCATCCGCGGCCTGCGGCTTGGTGCCCTTCTCCCAGCGGGCGACGCGGGCGATGTTCACGGTGGGCATCAGGGTCGGGTTGGGCGCCGGCAGGGTCGGGTTCGCGCCCTGCCCGGCCGAGGCCTCGAGCGTGGCCTGCTCGGGATAGACGACGAAGCGCACGAAGGCCGCGCCGCCGAGGAGAACGACGGCCAGGGCCGCGAGGCCGAGTTTCGATCGGGTCCGCATGGGGATCTCGTCAGCTGGCATGGGGCGCGGGGCCCAGCGGGCCCCGTCTCATCGGAACAAGCGCCCGAGACCGGTTTTGGCTCCCTCGGCGCGGGTGGCGGCTCCTGTGCGGCGCCCCCTTGCGCAGGCTCCGTGGCCTCCGCTTGAATGCGGCCCGTGACCCGGCGGATGGACCCATGCTCAGGCGCTCATTCCTCATCGCGGCCACGGCGACGCTGGTCCCGTCCGAGCGGGTGCGATCGGCCGGCACGCCGGGCGGGCTCGTACTGGCGACGGCGACGCCCGGCGGCTCGTTCCCCGCCTTCGGCCAGGCCCTGGTGGAGGCGCTCCGCACGGTCGATCCCGCCCTGTCCATCGCCCTGCGGCCCTCCAAGGGCTCGGCCGAGAATGTCGGTCTCCTGAAGGGCGGCTCCGTCGATCTCGCCCTGGTCCAGGGCGACTACGCCTATGACGCCCTCAGGGCCGAGCCCGAGGCGGGGCCTCGGATCACCGTGGTCGCGCCGGTGAACGCCTCGCCGGGCCTCTTCGTCGTTCCGGCGGCCAGCCCGATCCACGGTGTGCCGGACCTGCGGGGGCGGCGCGTCGTCCTCGGCACCCACGCCTCCGGCCTCACCGTCATGGGCCGGACCGTCCTGACAGGTTCGGGCATCGACCCCGACCACGACATCGAGCCGATCCTCCTCGACCGGGCCGGCGACGGGGCGGTCATGGTGCAGGATGGGCGCGCCGCGGCACTCTGGGGGGCGGGGCTCGGGTGGCCGGGCTTCCGGACGCTGGCGGAGGCCCCCGGCGGCGCCCGCTTCTTCGGGCCGGCCCCGGACGCGATCGACCGCATCCTGGCACGCGGGACATCCCTGCGCCGCCGCACCGTTCCGGCCGACGTCTTCGCCGGGCAGCAAGCGCCCATCGAGACGGTGGGCTCCTGGAGCTTCGTCCTCGCCCGGCCGGACATCGACGGCGCGCGGGTGGCGCGCTTCGTGGCGGCCCTGGCGCGGAGCCAGGCGAGCCTCGCGCGAAGGGACCCACAGGGCGGCGACAGCGACCCGCGCAACCTGGTCGAGGCCGTGCCCCGGGGCTGGCTGCACCCGGCGAGCGCCGCCTACCTGCGCGACATCGGTGCCCTCCCCTGAGGCGAGGCGCAACCTTCCCGCCCGCCGGCCGGTTGCGCTGAGCGGGCAGGGGGGGACGATCATGCGGCAGGCCATCCTGGGAATCGCCCTTACGCTCCTCGCCGGCCCGGCCGGCGCGATCGAGGTCTCCCGCAGCCGCGACATCCCGGCCCCGGCCGCCGCCGTGTGGGCGCTCATCGGCGGCTTCTGCTCCATCGCCCTGTGGCACCCGCAGGTGGTCGCCTGCGACTCCTCCGGGACCCGGGACGACGCCGACCGCGAGGACAACGAGCCCGTCCGCCGCCTCGTCGTCGCCGGAGGCCTCGGCACCCTCGTCGAGGCCGAGACCCGGCGCGACGAAGCGGGGATGAGCTACAGCTACGCCTTCATCGAGGGCCCCCTGCCCGTAGGGGCCTACAACGCCACCCTGCAGGTCCGGCCGAACGGCACCGGCGCGACGGTGGTGTGGAGCGCCACCTTCGACCCGGCCGGCATGGGCGAGGCCGAGGCCCGGGCCGACATCGAGGGCGTCTACGACCAAGGGCTCGACGGCATCGCCCGGGAACTCGGCGCCCCGGAGACCAGGCCGCGATAGGTCTCCGCGACCGCCGGGCCCGGGTTCAGCCCGCGGCGAGGCGCAGGCCGGCCTTGTCCCGGCGCCGCACCTGCACCTGGTTGCGCCCGTTCGCCTTGGCCGCGTAGAGCGCCTGGTCCGCCGCCTCGACGAAGGCGGCAGGATCGGCCGCCCGGACCTCGGGGATCTGCGCCAAGCCGAGGCTGACCGTGAGCACCCCGAGGGGGCTGCTCGCATGCGGGATCTTCCAGCCCGCCACGGCCTCGCGGATGCGGTGGGCGACGATCTCCGCCCCGGCCGCGTCGGTCTCGGGCAGGATCACGGCGAATTCCTCACCCCCGATGCGGCAGGCCGTGTCGGAGGCATTGACGATGCTGGCCTCGATGGAGCGCGCGATCAGCCGGAGGGCCTCGTCGCCCCGCTGGTGCCCGTAGCGGTCGTTGTAGCCCTTGAAGTAGTCGGCATCGAGGACGAGGAGCGAGAGGGGCAGCTGGTTGCGGACCGCGCGGCGCCATTCGCGTTCCAGCGCATCGTCGAACCGTCGCCGGTTGGCGAGGCCCGTCAGCGCATCGGTGGTGGCCAGCTTCTCCAGCTGGACGTTGAGGTCGAGGGCCGCCTGCTCCGCCACCCTGCGCTGGTGCAGCTCGCGCCCGAACAGCCAGGTCAGGACGATGGTGGTCGCGCACAGGCTCAGCACCACCGCCCCGAGGACCAGGGCGCGGTGCCACCAATCGGCATAGATCTCCGCCGGCGCCACGGCGATGCTAAGGTGAAGCGGCAGGTCGCCGACCTTGGTGAACACGAAGTCGCGGCTGCCCTCGCCGACCATCGCAGGGCCGGTGAAGCGACCCTCCGGCGCATCGAAGAACCTCCGGTAGCTGTCCGTGGCCGAGACGCTCCGCCCGATGGTGGCCTCGTCGTAGGGCTCGCGCATGATGATCGTGCCACCCGGACCGTAGAGGGTGACGGTGCCGGCATGATCGGCGCCGACGGCGGCGAACAGCTGACGGAAGTAGTCGAGGTAGATCGAACCGAGGACGACCCCCGCGAAGCTGCCATCCGGGTCCGACAGGCGCCGGCTGATGATGAGGACGCGCTTGCCCGTGAGACGCGAAACCAGGGGCTGGCTGATGTGCAGCTCGTTGCCCGGATGGGCGACGTGGTACTGGAAATATTCGCGGTCGGCGTAGTTCAGAGGCTCGGGGGCGAGGGATTTCGAGCTGATGATGAGCTTCCCGGTTCTGTCGAACACGAGGGTGTGGCCGAAATTCTCGGCCGTGGCGGCGCGATCGAATAGGATCATCTGCCGGAGTTCGGGATCGGCCTGGGCAAGCTCGGGAAGCTTCAGGCCGTCGACGACGGCCCGCAGGGAAAGATCGTAGAGCTCGATGTTCCGGGCGATATCCCGCCCGAGGACCTGCACGAGGCTTCGCGATGTCACCTCCGAGCGCCGGGCCGCATCGAGGCGCATCTGCCAAAGCATGAAGGCCGAGACGGCGCAGAGCCCGATGACAGCAAGCAAGTTGATGGCACTCAGCCATCTGGCCGAATGCGTCCATCGAAATCGCTGCAGCAAGACGGGTCGCTCAGGCATCGTCAGGACCCTGACATCTATCGGTGGTCTGCGGTGAGGCGGTCGGAGCAAGGAGGACGACCGCCGCCAGAGTCCAGTCATCACCGAGGGGCAGTTAATTCTTTCTCCGTTTCTTGCCTCTCCGTACGACAACACACCATCGCCGTCCGGGCGGCCGGCGGATCAAGGGCCTCCCGGCCGCGTTGCCCAGGCATGCGGACCGAACAGGACGGCGCACAGGACGGAAGGACCCCCCATGGCAACCCGGCATCGTCACATCCTGCTCCTGGCCCTCGGGCTGGCGACCCCGGCCTCGGCTCAGACGCCGCCCCCCTCCCCGGCCGCCACCGGGCAGGCGCGCGACGAGGCGGTCTGCGCGGCGCAGGCCGACGAGAACAGGCTCGCCAGCGCCCACCGGGAGACCTTCCTGCGGGAATGCGAGGCGGGCGAGAGGCTCGATCGACCGAAACCGGATCCAGCGAAGCCGTGACGATCCCCGCCGTGGCGGGTCATGGTCAGAGAACAGCCTTCAGCTTGTCCGCCATGGACTGGTCCTTGTCGCGTCGCGACGAGAACGCCATGGTGAAGAAGACCCGCTGCACGCCGATCTCGCTCAATCTGGCCTCGCAGGCCTCGATGAGGGCGCAGATATCGCCGAGTTCGCCCTCGATATTGGTCCCGTTGGCATGCATCTCGGCATGGAGGGGACTGGCGTCGATGATCGCCTTGATCTCCTTCACGTAGGGCGAGACCGAGGGGCCGACGCCCATCGGAACGATGCACAGATCCGCCACGACCTTCATGATTCTTCTCCCGGTGCCTGCTGACCCCGTCAGAGGTCGCACGCGCCCCGGCCTGTCAATCACCTCTGGGAGCCGATCGCCTGCACCGCGGAGCCAACGGGCGGATCATCGCGGGTGGAACGGAATCACCACCTTCGCCGTATCTGCCGACCGACGGGGACCCCTCCGTGGCCCACGGGGACGATCCATCCGAGACCGGATCATCCCCGCCCCGGGCCGTCGCTGGAGGAGTCTGGGGGGACAGGAGACGATCGAGCCTTGACCGACAGGTTTCGCACCCTCGCCGCAGCGATCGCCGCCTTGCTGCTGTTGACGTCCCGGGAAGCACCGGCCCAGACCACGACGGAGGCACCGGCCGTCGAGGCGGAAGAGGTGCGCCCAGGACCGCCACCGCCCTTGCCGGACCTGGCCGATTCCAACGGACGGGCCGGCGAGCCCCTGAACCAGCCCGGCCCGAACTCCGGCATTCCCAGGGCGCTTCGCGGCTCGGCCGACCGAGCCGGTGGCCCGGCCAACAACCTGACCCCGGTCGACCGACCCGATGAGCCGCCCCTGCCCAAGGCCGATCTCGCGCAGGTTCTGGCGGGCAAGGCCCTGTTCCACGGCAATTATTGTGGGGCCGGTCAACGGGGCGAGGGCCTGCCGCCCACCGACGACCTCGATGCCGCCTGCCTGCGCCATGATGCCTGCTTCGACGCGGCCGGGCATCGGTCCTGCGCCTGCAACGTCCGCCTTCAGCGGGACGCCGCCGCCGTCTCCGAGCGGCCGGGCCTCCCGCGGCAGGTTCGCGAGCGCGCCCTCAGCGTGGCCCAGGCCGCCGAGGTGATGGCCTGCCAAGCCCCCTGATCGGCCCCGTGAGGGCGGAGCGACCCAGGGCGTGACGCCCTCGACGAAGCGGCGGCCGTCTTCGTCGAGGGACAGCGTAGGGCTCAGATGTGGATCGCGCGCTTTCCGACCGCGAGGGCGGCTTCCTTGACCGCCTCGGTGAGGGTCGGATGGGCGTGGCAGGTGCGGGCGACGTCCTCGGCGGAGGCGCCGAACTCCATCGCCACCGCGACTTCCGCGATCAGGTTGCCGGCATCGGCCCCGACGATGTGGACGCCCAGGACGCGGTCGGTGGTCGCGTCGGCCAGGATCTTCACGAAGCCGTCCGTGGTGTGGTTCACCTTGGCGCGGCCGTTGGCGGTGAAGGGGAACTTGCCGCTGTTGTAGGCGATGCCGTCCTTCTTGAGCTCCTCCTCCGTCTTTCCGACGGACGCGACCTCCGGGTAGGTATAGACCACGTTCGGGATGACGCCGTAGTTCACGTGGCCCGACTGGCCGGCCAACAGCTCGGCCACGGCCACCCCCTCGTCCTCGGCCTTGTGGGCCAGCATCGGGCCGGCGATGACGTCGCCGATGGCGTAGATGCCCGTGACGTTGGTGGCGTAGTGGCTGTCCGTCTGGATGCGGCCCTTGTTGTCGAGGCCGACTCCGACCGTCTCCAGGCCGAGGCTTTCGGTGTAGGGCACCCGGCCGATGGCCACGAGCACCACGTCGGCCTGCAGCGTCTCGGCCTCGCCGCCGGCGGCGGGCTCCACCATGACGGTGGCGGCCCCGTCCTTGACCGTGACGCCCGTCACCTTGGACGAGAGCTTGAACTGCATGCCCTGCTTGCCGAGGATGCGCTGGAACTGCTTGCCGACCTCGCCGTCCATGCCCGGCAGGATCCGGTCGAGATACTCGACCACGGTGACCTCGGAGCCGAGGCGGCGCCAGACCGAGCCGAGCTCGAGGCCGATGACGCCGGCCCCGATGATGAGGAGCTTGCCCGGGACCTTCTCCAGGGTGAGCGCGCCGGTGGAGGACACGACGATGGTCTCGTCGATGGTGACACCGGGAAGCTTCGTGACGTCCGAGCCCGTGGCGATGACGACGTTCTTCGTCTCCAGGAGCTGGTTGCCGCCATCCTCGGACAGCACCTCGACGCGGCCCGCACCGGCCAACCGGGCGGTGCCCCGATAGGCGTCGATGCCGTTCTTCTTGAGCAGGAACTCGACGCCCTTGGTGTTGCCGTCGACGCCGTCCTGCTTGAACGTCATCATCTTCGCGAGGTCGAGCTCGGGCGCGCCGACCATGACGCCCATGTCGGCGAAGTGCTTGCCCGCCTCCTCGAACGCTTCCGAGGCGTGGAGCAGGGCCTTCGAGGGGATGCAGCCGACGTTGAGGCAGGTGCCGCCATGGGCGGCCCGCTTTTCCACCACGGCCGTCTTGAGGCCGAGCTGGGCGGCGCGGATGGCGCAGACGTAACCGCCGGGGCCGGTGCCGATGACGACGAGATCGTAGGACATGGGAATCTGACTCGCTGGATTGGGCGGCGGGTCATGCCCCACCATCGATGGACGAAGCGCGCGGAAGCGTCCGGCCGCGCGGGAACGCGGCCGGCGGACGGCAGCTGCCGGGCCTTAGAGGTCGAGCACGAGGCGTGCCGGATCTTCCAGAGCCTCCTTGACGCGCACGAGGAAGGTCACGGCCTCCTTCCCGTCGACGATGCGGTGATCGTAGGACAGGGCGAGGTACATCATCGGCCGCGCCTCGATCTTGCCGGCGCGCACCACGGGGCGCTCCTCGATGCGGTGCATGCCGAGGATGCCGGATTGCGGCGCGTTCAGGATCGGGGTCGACATCAGCGAGCCGTAGATGCCGCCGTTGGTGATCGTGAAGGTGCCGCCCTGCATCTCCTCGATGGAGAGCTTGCCCTCGCGGGCCTTCTTGCCGAAGCCGGCGATCTTCTTCTCGATGCCGGCGATCGACAGGTCGTCGGCGTCGCGCACCACCGGCACCACGAGGCCCTTATCGGTGCCGACCGCGATGCCGATGTGGTAGTAGTTCTTGTAGACGAGGTCCTGCCCGTCGATCTCGGCATTCACCGCCGGCACGTCCTTGAGGGCGCCGATCACCGCCTTGGTGAAGAAGCCCATGAAGCCGAGCTTCGTACCGTGCTTCTTCTCGAAGATGTCCTTGTACTGGCTCCGCATCGCCATCACGGCCGACATGTCGACGTCGTTGAACGTCGTCAGCATCGCGGCGGTGTCCTGCGCGTCCTTGAGACGGCGGGCGATGGTCTGGCGCAGCTTGGTCATGCGCACGCGCTCCTCGCGCGCCGCATCGTCGGGCTTCGAAGGCGCCCGCGGGGCGGCGGGCTTGGCCTCCCGCGCGGGGGCCGGGGCCGGAGCGGAGGGAGCCTTCGACGTGGCCTCGAGCATGTCGCCCTTGGTCACGCGGCCGTCCTTGCCGCTGCCGTTCAGGGTCGCAGGGTCGATGCCGGACTCGCGGGCCATCTTGGCGACCGCGGGGCCGTGGTCGCCGGACTCGCGGGTGGCCTGGGGCACGGCGTCACCGTGGTTGCCGTAGCCGGCCGACGACTCCTGAGCGGGCGCTTCCGCCGGCTTGGTCTCGGCCTTGCTCTCGGATTTGGCTTCGGCCTTCTTCGGCGCCGCGGCCTTGCCGCCGCCGGCCCCGGCCTCGACGATCGAACCGAGGAGCGCGCCGGGCTCCACCGTCTCGCCGTCCTTGGCCAGGATCTCGCCGAGCTGGCCCGCGGCCGGCGCGTTCACCTCGAGGGTGACCTTGTCGGTCTCGAGTTCCACCAGGGGCTCGTCGGCCGCCACGGCGTCGCCCGGCTTCTTGAACCAGCGGCCGATGGTGGCCTCGCTCACGGATTCGCCCAGGGTCGGGACGACGATATCGGTTGCCATGGTTCAGTGTCCGTCCGGAGGGTTTGGGACGCCGCTCGGCGGCGCCCTCGGATCGCGAAACGTGGGGGCGAGTAGCGTGGAGGAGTGGCCGGCGGTCAGACCGCCAGCGCCTCGTTGAGGAAGGCCTGGAGCTGGGCTTGGTGCTTCGAGAGCATGCCCACCGCCGTGGAGGCGGAGGCCGGGCGACCGACGTAGCGCGCGCGCTTCACCGGCGACTGGGCCTGGCCCAGCACCCATTCGAGGTAGGGTTCGACGAAGGCCCAGGAGCCCATGTTCTTCGGCTCCTCCTGGCACCACACCACCTCGGCGTTCCGGAAGCGCCCCATCTCGCCCGCGAGCGCCTTCAGGGGGAACGGGTAGAGCTGCTCGACGCGCATCAGGTACACGTCGTTGACGCCGCGCTTCTCGCGCTCGTCGTAGAGGTCGTAATAGACCTTGCCCGAGCACAGCACGACGCGCCGGACCTTGTCGTCCTTCACGAGCCTGATGCCGTCCTCGTCGCGCTCGGCATCGTCCCAGAGCACGCGGTGGAAGCTCGAGCCGTCCGCCATCGCCTCGATCGGCGAGACCGCCTTCTTGTGCCGCAGGAGCGACTTCGGCGTCATCAGGATCAGCGGCTTGCGGAACTCGCGGTGCAGCTGGCGGCGCAGGATGTGGAAGTAGTTCGAGGGCGTGGTGCAGTTGGCGACCTGCATGTTGTCCTCGGCGCACATCTGCAGGAAGCGCTCCAGGCGGGCGGAGGAGTGCTCCGGGCCCTGGCCCTCGTAGCCGTGCGGCAGCAGCAGGGTCAGGCCCGACATGCGCAGCCACTTGCGCTCGCCCGACGAGATGAACTGGTCGATGACCACCTGGGCGCCGTTGGCGAAGTCGCCGAACTGCGCCTCCCACAGCACCAGGGCGTTGGGCTCGGCCGCGGAGTAGCCGTACTCGAAGCCGAGCACCGCCTCCTCGGACAGCATCGAGTTGATGACCTCCAGGCTGGCCTGGCCCTCACGGATCGAATTCAGCGAGGTGTAGCGCTGCTCGTTCTCCTGGTCGATCACCACCGCGTGGCGCTGCGAGAAGGTGCCGCGCTCCACGTCCTGGCCCGAGAGGCGGACGCGGTGGCCCTCGATGAGGAGCGAGCCGAAGGCCAGGGCCTCGGCGGTCGCCCAATCGATGCCCTGGCCCGATTCCACCGCCTTGGCGCGGTTGTCGAAGAAGCGCTGGATCGTGCGGTGCAGGTGGAAGCCGGGCGGCGGCGTGGTGATGCGCTGGGCGATCTCGCGCAGGGTCTCCACCGGCACGCCGGTCTTGCCGCGGCGCGGATCGTCCACGTCCTCGCGCACGGCCTTGAAGCCGGCCCAGCGACCGTCGAGCCAGTCGGCCTTGTTGGCCTTGTAGTTCGTCGCGACCTCCAGCTCTGCGTCGAGCACGGCGCGGAACTCGGCCTTGCGCGCGTCGAGCTGCTCCTGGCTCACCACGCCCTCGGCGACGAGCTTCTTGCCGTAGGTCTCCAGCGCGGTCGGGTGCTTGCGGATGCGCTGGTACATCTTCGGCTGGGTGAAGGCCGGCTCGTCGCCCTCGTTGTGGCCGAAGCGGCGGTAGCAGAGCATGTCGATGACGACCGGCTTGCCGAACTTCTGGCGATACTCGATCGCGATCTTGGCCGCGAAGGTGACGGCCTCCGGGTCGTCGCCGTTGCAGTGGAAGATGGGCGCCTCGACCATCTTCGCCACGTCGGACGGATAGGGCGAGGAGCGCGAGAAGCGCGGATCGGTGGTGAAGCCGATCTGGTTGTTGATGATGAAGTGGATCGAGCCGCCGGTGCGGTGGCCCTTCAGGCCGGACAGGCCGAGGCACTCGGCCACCACGCCCTGACCCGCGAAGGCCGCGTCGCCGTGGATGAGCAGCGGCACCACGCGGGTGCGCTCCACCGTGGGCTTGGCCCGCTGGTCCTGCTTGGCGCGCACCTTGCCGAGCACGACGGGATCGACGATCTCGAGGTGCGACGGGTTGGCGGTGAGCGAAAGGTGGACGTTGTTGCCGTCGAAGGCGCGGTCCGACGAGGCACCGAGATGGTACTTCACGTCGCCGGAGCCCTCGACCTCGGCCGGGTTGGCCGAGCCGCCCTTGAACTCGTTGAACACCGCCCGGAAGGGCTTGGCCATCACGTTGGTGAGCACGTTGAGGCGACCGCGATGGGCCATGCCCACGACGATCTCCTCGGCGCCGAGGGCGCCGCCCCGCTTGATGATCTGCTCGAGGGCCGGGATCATCGCCTCCGAGCCGTCGAGGCCGAAGCGCTTGGTGCCGGTGTACTTGAGATCGAGGAACTTCTCGAAGCCCTCCGCCTCGATCAGCTTGTTCAGGATCGCGCGACGGCCCTCGGGGGTGAAGGTGATCTCCTTGCCCTTGCCCTCGATGCGCTCCTGGATCCAGGCCTTCTCCTCCGGGTTGGAGATGTGCATGAACTCGACGCCGAGGGTCTGGCAGTAGGTGCGCTCCAGGATCTCGACGATCTCGCGAATGGTCGAGAATTCGAGGCCGAGCACGTTGTCGAGGAAGATCGGACGGTCCCAGTCCTTCTCCTCGAAGCCGTAATGCTGCGGATGCAGCTCCTCGTGGTCGCCGCGGGGGGCGAGGCCGAGAGGATCGAGCTTGGCGTGCAGGTGGCCGCGCATGCGGTAGGCGCGGATCAGCATGATCGCGCGGACCGAATCCTTCGTCGCCTGCTCCACCGAGATCCCGGGGGCGGAGGCGATGACGGCGCCCTTGGTCGGGGCCGACGCGGTGTCGGACTTGGCGCGGATCTTGTCACCCATCGCCTTCTCGACGGTGGCCCAGTTGCCGTCCAGCGCCGAGACGATCTCGCCATTGGCGTGGATCGGCCAGTTCGGCCGCTCCCACGAGGCGCCGGCCGCGTTCTTCTCCGCAAGCCCCTTGTCCTCGTTCAGGGACCGGAAGAACGTCTGCCACTCCGGATCGACCGCGTTCGGATCACGGGCGTAGGCCGCCTGCAGCTCCTCGATGTAGGCGGCGTTGCCGCCGTAGAGGAACGAGGTTTCGAGCGCGTCCTGGCGTGCCATCGTTCGGGTCATCCTGCCGCTGTGCGGGGTCCTCCGCCGGGAAGGCCCCTGCCCGACCCCATCCGCGCGGATCGCGGCCGGGATCGGATGTACCGGGAAAGACGCGGGCCTCCTCGGGCTCGCGTCGCTCGTTCGTCAGATGGGGTCGCGGACCTGAACGTCGACCAACGCGAGGCCCGCGTCCCGCGCGTGTCAGCCGCGCAGAACCTCGACGAGGGTGCTGCCGAGGCGCGCCGGCGAAGGCGAGACCCGGATTCCGGCCGCTTCCATCGCGGCGATCTTGTCCTCGGCGCCGCCCTTGCCGCCCGAGATGATGGCGCCCGCGTGCCCCATGCGACGGCCCGGAGGCGCCGTGCGGCCGGCGATGAAGCCGACCATGGGCTTCTTGCGGCCGCGCTTGGCCTCGTCGGCCAGGAACTGCGCCGCCTCTTCCTCGGCCGAGCCGCCGATCTCTCCAATCATGACGATCGACTCGGTCTTGTCGTCGGCGAGGAACAGCTCGAGCATGGAGATGAACTCCGTGCCCTTCACCGGGTCGCCGCCGATGCCCACCGCGGTGGTCTGGCCGAGGCCGGCATTCGTGGTCTGGAACACGGCCTCGTAGGTCAGCGTGCCGGAGCGGGAGACGATGCCCACCGAGCCCGGCTTGAAGATGTTGGCCGGCATGATGCCGATCTTGCACTGGCCTGCGGTGACGATGCCGGGGCAGTTCGGGCCGACGAGGCGGGACTTCGAGCCTTCGAGCGCGCGCTTGACCCGCACCATGTCGAGCACCGGAATGCCCTCCGTGATGCAGACGATGAGCGGGATCTCCGCCTGGATCGCCTCGCAGATCGCGTCCGCCGCCCCCGGCGGCGGCACGTAGACCACGGATGCGTCGGCGCCCGTGGCTTCGCGGGCTTCCGCCACCGTGTCGAAGACCGGCAGGTTGAGGTGCTTGGAGCCGCCCTTCCCCGGGCTGGTGCCACCGACCATCCTGGTGCCGTAGGCGATGGCCTGCTCGGAGTGGAAGGTTCCGTTCTTGCCGGTGAAACCCTGGCAGAGGACCTTGGTGTTCGCGTCGATCAGGATGGACATGGATCTAGCGCTTCTCCTGCGCCGGGGTCTGAGCCCGGACAATCATTGTAACGGGGCCAGAACGCCTTGATGACTGGGTGAGCGAGACAGCGTCCAGTGGGTTTTCGGTCAATACCCATTGTGTCGTGAAACCACCGGCATCCCGCATGCCACGGGTTGGGGCGGACATCTGCAACTGCTTCTGGACGCGGGCGGCAATTTCATCCAACCGATCACCTTTGTCGGTGACCATGCACATCCAAGCAGGTCCGCCGGGGGTCTCAGGTCTATTGACGACTGCCATTTCGCTGACTTGCACCACTGGTGGCGTCACCTCCGTCCCCTGCGATGAAACGGTCCAAGTGCTGCCGGTAATCGCTTGAGACGGAAGCGGGCTCTGCTCTTTAGGACTCTGTACCTTCGACCAACCGCGCAATCGCCCAAGGGTCTCGACGGTCTGGTCATGCGGTCCGCCCCCCATGCAGGCGTCGAAGAAGAGCGCTGCGATCTCATCCGTGCTCATTGCCCGAGCGGGCGATGAGACAGCCAGCAAGCCAGCGATGAGCAACAGCGCCCTCATGGTCTCAATGACCACTCTTCACGGCGGCGACGATCTTCTGCGCGGCGTCGTCGAGGTCGTCGGCGGGGATCACGTTCAGGCCGGAATTCCGGATGATCTCCTTGCCCTTCTCGACGTTGGTCCCCTCCAGGCGTACCACCAGGGGCACCTGCAGGCCGACCGCCTTCACCGCCGCGATCACGCCGTTGGCGATCACGTCGCACTTCATGATGCCGCCGAAGATGTTGACGAGGATGCCCTTCACCTGGGGATCGGCGGTGATGATCTTGAACGCCGCCGTGACCTTCTCCTCCGAGGCGCCGCCGCCGACATCGAGGAAGTTCGCCGGCTCCTCGCCGTAGAGCTTGATGATGTCGAGGGTCGCCATGGCGAGGCCGGCGCCGTTGACCATGCAGCCGATGGTGCCGTCGAGGGCGATGTAGGCGAGGTCGTACTTCGAGGCCTCGATCTCCTTGGCGTCCTCCTCGGTCTCGTCGCGGAGCGCGACGATGTCGGGGTGGCGGTAGAGGGCGTTCGAGTCGAAGGAGATCTTGGCGTCGAGGCACTTGAGATGGCCGTCGCCGGTGAGCACCAGCGGGTTGATCTCCAGCATGCTCATGTCCTTGGCGGTGAACGCCTGGTAGAGCCGGGTGGTGAGGTCGCCGGCTTCCTTGGCCTGGGCGCCCGTGAGGCCGAGCGTCTTGGCGACGAGGCGGCCGTGATGGGGCATCACGCCCGTGGCGGGATCGACGGAGAAGGTGACGATCTTTTCCGGCGTGTCGTGCGCCACCGTCTCGATGTCCATGCCGCCTTCCGTCGAGACGACGTAGGCGACCCGGCCGGTCTCGCGGTCGACCAGCATCGAGAGGTAGAACTCCGCCTCGATCTGGGCGCCCTCCTCGATGTAGAGCCGGTTGACCTGCTTGCCGGCCTCGCCGGTCTGGATCGTGACCAGGGTCTGACCCAGCATTTCGCCGGCGAACTGCTTCACCTCGTCGAGGGACTTGGTGACGCGCACGCCGCCCTTGGCGCCGGCTGGCGCCCCCTTGAAGGTGCCCTTGCCGCGACCGCCCGCGTGGATCTGCGACTTCACCACCCAGACCGGGCCGCCGAGTTCCTTGGCGGCCGCCTCGGCCTCCTCGGGCTTGAAGATCGGCACGCCGCGCGAGACGGGCAGACCGAATTCCTTCAGCACCGCCTTGGCCTGGTACTCGTGAATGTTCATGGATGAGACCCTCAACGTCATCCCGGGGCCGCAGAGCGGAACCCGGGATCCAGAAACACAGGTTGCGATCCAGCCCGCCGCGTCGGCGGCCCGGAATGACGGTCGAACTAGGCCAGCGCGGGGTTCACGCCCTTGCAGGCCTCGATCAGGGTCTTCACGGCACCGACCGACTTGTCGAACATCGCCTTCTCGTCGCCGTTGAAGTCGACCTCGAGGACGCGCTCGACGCCGTTGGCGCCGATCACGATCGGGACGCCGACATACATGTCGGAGACGCCGTACTCGCCGTTGAGGTAGGCGGCGCAGGGGAGCACGCGGCGCTTGTCGCGCAGGTAGCTCTCGGCCATGGCGATGGCGGAGGCGGCGGGGGCGTAGAAGGCCGAGCCGGTCTTGAGCAGGTTGACGATCTCGCCGCCGCCCTTGCGGGTGCGCTCGACCATGGCGTCGAGCTTCTCCTGGGTGGTCCAGCCGAGCTTGACCAGGTCGGGAAGCGGCACGCCGGCCACCGTGGAGTAGCGCACCAGCGGGACCATGTCGTCGCCGTGGCCGCCGAGCACGAAGGCGGTGACGTCCTCCACCGAGACCTTGAACTCGTCGGCCAGGAAGTGGCGGAAGCGGGCGGAATCGAGCACGCCGGCCATGCCGACCACCTTGTGGGTGGGAAGGCCGGAGAACTTCTGCAGGGCCCAGACCATCGCGTCGAGGGGATTGGTGATGCAGATGACGAAGGCGTCCGGCGCGTGCTGCTTGATGCCGGTGCCGACGGCCTCCATGACCTTCAGGTTGATCCCGATCAGGTCGTCGCGACTCATGCCCGGCTTGCGCGGCACGCCGGCGGTGACGATCACCACATCGGCGCCGGCGATCGCCGCATAGTCGCTGGCCCCCGTGTAGGTCGCATCGAAGCCGTCGACGGGCGCGGATTCCGCGATGTCGAGACCTTTGCCCTGCGGGACGCCGTCGGCGATGTCGAACAGCACGACGTCGCCGAGTTCCTTCAGGCCGGCGAGGTGCGCGAGGGTTCCACCGATCTGTCCAGCGCCGATGAGCGCGATCTTGCTGCGTGCCATGGGGGAAACGAACCTCCGGTCCTTGCGTGGCGGTCGCGGCGCTGGGAGGCTTGAAAACCACCGGCGCGTTGCTGCGGCGGTGTGTGGCCGAAAAGGCCCAGGGCTTCAACCGAGGCACGAACGTCAAAGCAGGGTTCGGGCCAAGGCGGGGGCGCCTTCGCATCGGCGAGGGCGAGAAAAAGCGTAAGCGCGATAAGGAATTAGACGAACGGAGAGCGATTCTGCCCGGCAGCGCGCCTCAAGTGACAGACGAAAAATTCTGTCACTTAGCCTCAGAGGGTACCGGTCCGCAGCACCTTCTGGATCGCGAGAATCACGGCGCCGAGGCGGGCTTCCACGAGGTCGCGCGGCAGGTCGGCATCGTGCTGAATCGCCAGCGGATGCGTGAAGCGGTAGCTGGCGTCGAAGATGTGGGCGATGGCCCGCTCGCGGTCGCGGGCGATGAAGGCACCGGCCCCGATCCCTTCCTCGACAACCCGCTCGACCAGGCTGCGCAGCCGGACCCGGTGACGCCGGGCGATGGGCCGGGCGCCCACGGTGGCATCGAGATGGACGGCGAAGAGATTCGGCTCGTGAACCAGGGTCTCGCGCTGGACGCTGGCCAGGGCGGTGAGCAGGCGTTCGATCTTGTCGTCGGCCGGGTCCGGCGCATCGGCGATGCGGGCGAGTTCCGCCTCGACGTCGCGCAGCCAGCGCCCTGCCACGGCATCGAGGAGCGCGTCCTTCGACGGGAAGTAGCGGTAGACGTTGGCATGCGTCATGCCCGCTTCGGCGGCGACGGCCACCACGGTGACCCGCTTGGGACCGAGGCGCCGCAGGTGCTCCGTGGCGACGGCGAGCAGCCGCGCATCGACGGCCAGGGGAGCCGCAGCCCGCGGTGCCGGACGCGCGACGCGCGGCACCGTGATGCGGACGGCGCCCTCCGGGGCTTTCCGGTCGTCCGAAGGTTCGCTTCCCCGGCTCTCGCCGAGGTCGATCTCGTGCCCGAAGGCGAAGGGCGGGCCGGGCGGCTGCATCAAATCGGACACCGGGGCTCGTGGATGGACAGGACGGACCCTCCTGGGCGGAGCCGCTTCGCGAGAAGCGGCTTTTCCCCCCGGATCGTCCAACGAGGCCAAGATCAATGACAGCACCAGCCCCGCTGTAACGCCCCTTTAACGACTCAGAACCGGTTCTTCCAGGCCCTCAGTGCGGCAAAGACAACCGACGGGTGGGTGCCGGGGGCCAGATCCACGCTTTGAGCGAGACTCGGCTCGCCGGCGCGCAGGAACGGATTGGTCGCGCGCTCGGCCCCCAGGGTGGTGGGAATCAGGAAGCGGCCCTCCGCCCTGGCACGCTCGGCCTCCGCGGCCCGGACGGCGAGGGCGGCGTTGCCGGGCTCGGCCGCCAGCGCGAAGCGGGCATTGGAGAGCACGTAGTCGTGGCCGCTGTAGACCTGCGTCTCGTCGGGCAGCGGCAGGAAGCGCTCCAGGGAGCGCCACAGGGTGGCGGGCTCCGCCTCCATCACCCGGCCGCAGCCGAGGGTGAACAGGGTGTCGCCGGCAAAGACCGCGCCCGCTTCCTCGAACCAGTAGGTGACATGGTCGGCGCAGTGCCCCGGCGTCTCCCAGACCCGCGCCGTGAGGTCGCCGACCCGGACCGCGTCGCCCTCCGCGACCGTGGCGTCGACCTCCGGCACGGCGTCACCGGCCTT
Organism: Methylobacterium sp. Leaf89; assembly: GCF_001422215.1. Taxonomy (NCBI): domain Bacteria; kingdom Pseudomonadati; phylum Pseudomonadota; class Alphaproteobacteria; order Hyphomicrobiales; family Methylobacteriaceae; genus Methylobacterium; species Methylobacterium sp. Leaf89. The sequence goes on from NZ_LMML01000028.1 coordinate 31,623, forward strand.
CAGGGGCGCCGTCACCCGCGCGCCGGTGCGGCGCTTCACCTCCGGGATACCCTCCACGTGGTCGGCGTGCCGATGCGTGACGAGGATGTCGGTGAGGGTCCAGCCGGTCTCGTCGAGGGCCGCCAGCACGGGGCCGGCCTCGGGCACGTCGATGGCGGCGCAGGCGCCGGTGGCGGGATCGCGGATCAGGACCCCGATATTGTCGCTGCGGCACAGGAAGGTGCGGATCTCGGGCTTCGGGGCGGTCATGGGGCTTCCTTCCGGACGGGGAATGGCCGCGCCGGCGCGGCGCGCGGCGGACCATCGCTGCGGCACACGAAGATGGGTGCGGGCGGAGACAGGTCCAGGGGCCGTTTCCCCCGGCCTTCCCGGGCCTTCCGCCGATCCGGGCTTGTCGGGCCGGGCGTCGGCCCCCATTGATGCGGGTGAGCCTTTCTCGTCGCGCGTCTCCGAGCCGACCCCGACCCGAGCCGCGCGATCGTACCGAAACCCGAGCCATGCGCCTCGACGTCACCGATCTGCGCGCCTTCTATGCGAGCCCCCTCGGGGGGGTGACGCACCGCATCGTGGCGCGCGCGATCCACGGCTTCCTCGGCTCGGTCTCCGGCCTGCGGGTCCTCGGGCTCGGCTACGCCACGCCCTATCTCGGCCCCGTCCACGTCATCGCCGAACGGACGCTGGCCTTCATGCCGGCGACGCAGGGGGTGGTGAACTGGCCCGGCAGCGGCCGCTCCTGCTCGGCGCTGGCCGACCCGACCATGATGCCCCTGCCGGAGGCGGCCGTGGACCGGGTGATCCTCGTCCATGCGCTGGAATCCGTCGAGAGCCCGACCGAACTCCTGCAGGACGTCTGGCGGGTGCTGACGCCGGGCGGGCGCATGATCCTGGTGGTGCCGAACCGCCGGGGCGTCTGGGCCCGGCGCGACGCGACCCCCTTCGGGCATGGCCAGCCCTACAGCCGCTCGCAACTCGCCCGGCTGATGCGCAGCACCCAGTTCTCCCCCGAGGGCTGGGCCGAGACCCTCTACATGCCCCCGGTGGAGAACCGCCTGCTGCTGCGCACCGCCGGGGCCTGGGAGCGGATGGGCACCAGCCTGTCGCTGCCCTTCGCCGGGCTGCACGTGGTCGACGCCACCAAGCAGCTCTACCGCCCCGTCGCCGTGCGCCGGGTTCGCAAGGTGGCCCGCCTCGCACCGGCCCGCGTGCTGGTGCCCGCCCCCTCACCAGGCTGAGCGGATGCTGAGTCTGATTGCGCCCGAGGCGGCGCTGCAGAGCTTCGTGCTCGCCTTCTCCTCGCTGTTCTCCATCGTGAACCCGGTCGGCTCGTCGCTGATCTTCGCGCAGGTGACCGCCCTGAACTCCCATGCCGAGCGCCTGGAGCTCGCCAGGCGCATCGGCTTCTACGCCGCCCTGATCATGCTCTCGACGCTCTGGGCCGGTGCGCCGATCCTGAACTTCTTCGGCGTCTCCCTGGCCGCTCTGCGCATCGCCGGGGGCCTCGTGGTGGCGGCCTCGGCCTGGACCCTGCTGACGGCGCCCGAGGCGCGGGAGGCACGCAAGCAGGCGGAGGCGACCCGGGAACCGGCCGGGAACTTGGCCGGGAACTCGGCCGGGAACTCGGCCGGGAACTTGGCCGAGATCGCGTTCTTTCCCCTGACCCTGCCCTTCACCACCGGACCCGGCACCATCGCGGTGGCGATCGCGCTGGGCTCCAACCGCCCGGCACCGGGCCCCGACCGGATCGGCTTCTACGTGGGCATGTCCCTGGCAGCGCTCGCCATCGCCGTGCTCGTGCGCTTCACCTATGGCTCGGCCGACCGGGTGGTGACCTGGATCGGCCCCGTCGGCGCGCGGGTGCTCGGGCGCCTCTTCGCCTTCCTGCTCCTCTGCGTCGGCACCCAGATCACCGTGAATGGCGTCACGGACGTGCTCGGCCCCCTGCTGGCGCAGGCGGGGCGCTGATCCTTGTCGGGTCCGGCCGGAGGCTGTACCGCAACGCGGACGCGCCCGTTGGCGACACGCTCTGGAGGCTGAGGACGATGCGGCTCGTGGTGGTCGGCGCCGACGGGCGCATGGGGCGGATGCTGATCCGCGCGGTGGCGGAGACCGAGGGCTGCACGCTCTCGGGCGCCATCGAGCGCGCGGGCTCCCCCGCGCTGGGGCAGGATGCCGGCACGCTCGCGGGCTTGGCGCCCCTCGGCGTCGCGGTGACGGACGATCCGCTGCCGATCTTCGCGGCGGCCGAGGGCGTCCTCGACTTCACGGCGCCCGCCGCCACCACCTTCTTCGCCGAGCTCGCCGCGCAGGCCCGCATCGTCCACGTGGTCGGCACCACGGGCCTGCAGGAGGCCGATCTCGCCAAGCTCGCGGCGGCCGCCCACCATGCCCGCATCGTGCGCTCGGGCAACATGTCCCTCGGGGTCAACCTCGTCGCCGGCCTCGTGCGCCGGATGGCGGCGGCCCTCGGGGAGGATTTCGACATCGAGATCGTCGAGATGCACCACCGCATGAAGGTCGACGCCCCCTCCGGCACCGCCCTCCTCCTCGGGGAGGCCGCGGCGGAGGGGCGTGGGGTCGTGCTCGCCGACACCCGGGTCTCCACCCGCGACGGACACACCGGCCCGCGCCGGCCCGGCGACATCGGCTTCGCCACCCTGCGCGGCGGCACGGTGGTGGGCGACCACAGCGTGGTCTTCGCCGGCCCGGGCGAGCGGATCACCGTCGGCCACCACGCCGAGGACCGGGCGATCTTCGCCCGCGGCGCCGTGCGGGCCGCGCTCTGGGCCTTCGCCAAGCCGCCCGGCCTCTACGGGATGGACGACGTCCTCGGGCTTTAGGAGACCTTCGGGCTTCAGAGACACGCGGACTTCAGGACGGTCTCCCGGTGTCAGACGTCTCCGGGCTTTCCGACGGAGCCCACACCCGGCGGAGACGTTTCGTCATCTGCCGTTCAGACTCACGCGCGCATGAGCCGCCCGATGCGCGCTCGCTGCGCTGCAACATCGCCCTTCGCCCGTGCCTCCGCCGAGGCCGTGCCCTCTCAAAGACCAAGAGGATCATCGCCCGATGGATCGCCTTCTCGTCCTCGCTCGCCATGGCCAGAGCGAATGGAACCTCAAGAAGCTGTTCACGGGCTGGCGTGATCCCGAGCTGACGGATCTCGGCGTCGAGGAAGCCCGCAATGCCGGGCGCTGGCTCAAGGAGCAGGGCTACGGCTTCGACGTGGCCTTCACCTCCAACCTGAAGCGCGCCCAGCGCACCTGCGCGCTGATCCTGGAGGAGATGGACCTCGAGGGGGTCGAGACGATCCGCAACGAGGCGCTGAACGAGCGCGATTACGGGGACCTCTCCGGCCTCAACAAGGACGACGCCCGCGAGCGCTGGGGCGACGCCCAGGTGCACCAGTGGCGCCGGTCCTACGACGTGCCGCCGCCCGGCGGCGAGAGCCTGAAGGACACCGCCGCGCGCGTCCTGCCCTACTACATCCAGTTCATCCTGCCCCGCGTCATGGCGGGCGAGCGCGTGCTGGTGGCGGCCCACGGCAACTCCCTGCGCGCCCTGGTGATGGTGCTCGACGGCATGACCACGAAGACCATCGCCAGCCTCGAGATCGCCACCGGCATCCCGCTCGTCTACCAGCTCAAGGCCGACACCACGGTGGAGAGCAAGACGGTGCTGGAGCACGACATCGACCACAAGGTCTGACCGCGGCACCGATGGCGTCCCGTGATCCGGCCGGGATCGTCCTCGTTCCCGGCCTGCTCCATTGGCCGGGCTACCTCGACGCGGCGGCGCAGGCGCGCCTCGCCGCCGAACTCGCGACGGCGCTGCGGGTCGCCCCGCCCTACACGCCGCGGATGCCCCGCACCGACCGGCCCTTCTCGGTGCGGATGTCGAATTGCGGCCCCCTCGGCTGGGTGTCCGACCGGGCGGGCTACCGCTACCAGCCGCGCCATCCCGTGACGGAGACCCCCTGGCCGGACATCCCGCCCACGGCGCGGGCCGCCTGGGACGCCCTGTCGGGGTATGGCGCTCCGCCCGAGGCCTGCCTCGTCAACCTGTACGAGGCCGATGCCCGCATGGGCCTGCACCAGGACCGGGACGAGGACGCCCTCGACGCGCCCGTCCTCTCGCTCTCGCTGGGTGCCACCGCCCTCTTCCGCTACGGCGGCCTCCGGCGGTCGGACCCGACCCGCTCGGTGCGCCTCCGGGCCGGTGACGCGCTCGTGATCGGCGGGCCCGCACGGCTGATCCATCACGGAATCGACCGCCTCGTCGCGGAGGCCCCGGACCTGCTCCAGGGCACCGCCCCCGGACCGCTGCCGGATTTCCTCATGCCGGGCGGACGCTGCAACCTGACCCTGCGACGCGTGACGCGGCCCTCGGGCGCTTGACAGCGGCGGGGTGTTGAGTCGACCCATCGGGTCAGCCTCAGCGCCGGCTGCCCCGCAAGGGGCGACCCGGCGGACCTGCCCGGTGCGAGACCGGGGCCTTGCGGAGAATCGATTCGATGCGTCTGCGTAACCTCGTTCGTCCGGTTTCCCTCCTGGTCCTCGCCCTGGGGCTGGCCGCGCCGGCGCTGGCGGCGGATCCGGTCTTCCCGCCGAGTTCGCGCTTCGGCTTCGATCCGCCCTCCGACATGGTCTCCTCCAAGCGCTTCTCGGGCCTGGAGCGGCTGGAGGGCGGCGCGACGGTCTCGGTGGTGGAGTTGCCGGCCAACGCCTTCGCCGACCTCGAAACCAACTTCACCGACGCCAACCTGAAGGCCCAGGGCTTCATCGTCAGCAGCCGGCAGGCCATCAAGGTGGCAGGCGACGTCGACGCGGTGCTGTTCACGGGTGAGCAGCCGGCGGTGGAATCGGCCGGGACCCCGGCGATCAAGAAGTGGATGCTCCTCGTCGGCGATCCGACCGTGACCGGCATCATCATCGCGCAGGCGACGCCCGATGCCGAGACCGAGGAGACCATGAAGCGGCTGCTGACCGGCATCCACATCCGGCCGGCGCTGACCCTGGAGCAGCAGGTCGCCGCCCTGCCCTTCCGCATCGGCAACGACGCCGGCTTCCGTCCGGTGCGCGTGCTCGCCGGCAATTCGGTGCTGCTGACGCAGGGCACGAAGGACGAGATGCTCGGCCTGGAGCAGCCGATCCTGGTTCTGGCCCAGGCGGTGCAGCCGCCGCCGGCCACCGAACAGCGCGACGCCTTCGCGCGCGCCGCGCTCTACTCGAACCAGACGATGAAGGACTTCGTGATCGAGCGGGCCCAGAGCTACCGCCAGAACGGCGTCGACTGGCACGAGATCGTGGCGCGTGCGGTGGACACGGCGTCCGGCACGCCGGTGGTCATCTCGCAGACGATCCGCTTCGCGCCGGACGGTTACCTGCGCGCCGTCGGCGTCGTGAAGGCCGAGAAGCGCGAGGGTGTGCTGGCGAAGTTCCGCGAGGTCGTGGACAGCGTGCAGCTGCGGTAGGGGCGACCGTTCGACCCGGTCGCAGGCTCCTTCTCCCCTCCGCGGGAGAAGGTGGCCCGCGAGGCGGGTCGGATGAGGGGAGCGACGGTGCCGGCGAGGGTTTCCCCTCTCCCGCCTGCTGCGCAGGCCCCCTCCCCCGCAGAGGGGGGAGGGTCGCAGGCGCCACGCTCAGGCGGCGTCGCCCGGATTGGCGGCGGTCGGCTTCGGGCCGCCCTTGGCCACACCCACGAGCGCCGGGCGCAGGACGCGGTCGCCGATGATGTAGCCGGCCTGCATGACCTGCACGACCGTGCCGGCGGGAACCTCCGGGTCGGGCACCTCGAACATGGCCTGGTGGCGGTTGGGGTCGAAGCGCTGGCCCTTCGGCTCGATCAGCTTGACGCCGTGCCGCTCCAGGGTCTTGGCGAGATCGCGCTCGGTGAGCTCGATCCCGTCGATCAGGGCCTTGAAGGCGCCGTCGGCGCTCGCTCGGTCCGCTTCGGGAATGCTCTCGAGGGCCCGCCGGATGTTGTCGGCGGAATTCAGGAGATCGCGGGCGAAGTTGGTCACCGCGTAGGCGCGGGCATCGGCAACCTCGCGCTCGGTGCGCCGACGCAGGTTCTCCATCTCGGCCAGGGTGCGCAGCACCCGGTCCTTCAGCTCGTCGCGCTCGGCCACGAGGGAGGCCAGCGCATCGGCCTGCATCGCCTCGCCGGATCCGGCGGACTCGGCCTGCGCGGCCCCTGGGGTCTCCTCGACCGCCTGGGCCGGGTCGCGCCGCTCATCGTGCATGTCGTTCGCCATCATGTGGTTTCGTCAGAGACTATCGGTGTCGGGGTTGGCGCTGATATCAGGCGGTGACGCGCTGAAATCAAGCGCGCGGCGCCGTCCGGCCCCACTCAAGCCTCGCGCGGAGGCGGCGAGTCGATCAGCGCATCGAGTCCCTCGGCCCGGAGGGCGGCCACGTCGCTGGCGAAGACTTCCATCACGGCCGTTCGAATCGCCACCTGGCGGTCGGGCTGGGTCACCCGGGTGCCGGTGAGGTCGGTGACGTAGAACACGTCCACCGCCCGCTCGCCGAAGGTCGCCACGTGGGCCGAGGTGATGTTGAGGCTGAGCCGGCTGAGCGCCGTGGTCAGCTCGTAGAGCAGGCCCGGGCGATCGAGGCCGGTGATCTCGATCACGGTCTCGCGGCTCGACAGGGCATTGTCGATCGCCATGTCGGGCGGCACCAGGAAGGTCCGCGCCCGCTCGCTCGGCGGGTGCTTGTCGGCCACGAGGTCGGCGATGCGGATCTCGCCGCGCAACGCCTTCTCGATCGCGGCGGTGATGCGGCCGGCCCGGCGCAGCTCGTCCTCGTCCCGCTCGAAGGCGCGCGAGATGAAGATCGAATCGAGGGCGAAGCCGTCCGTGGTGGTGAAGATCTGCGCGTCGACGATGTTGCCCCCCGAGGCCGCGCAGGCCCCGGTGACGATGGCGAGCAGGCGCGGATGATCCGGCGAGTAGATCGTCAGCTCGGTGACACCGCGGACCGGGTCGGTCTCCGTGGCGGTGGCCACCGTCCGCCCCTCGGCCGTCAGCGCCTTGACGAAGCCCGCGTGCTTGTACTGGCGGGTGGTGTCGACCTTCAGCCAGTAGGCCTGGTTGTGCCGCGCCGCGTAGGCGTCGAACAGCTCGGCCTGCCAGTCGCTGAGCTGCTCGCGCAGGGCCATCTGGATCAGGCGCACCCGGTCGGTGCGCGCGATCTCGGAATGGCCGCCGGACAGCACCACCTCGGTCTCGTCGTAGAGGGTGCGGATCAGGGTGCCCTTCCAGGCGGTCCAGACGCCGGGCCCCACGGCCTTGATGTCGGCCACCGTCAGGATGGTGAGGAGCTTCAGGCGCTCCAGGGTCTGCACCACGCCGGCGAACTTCTCGATGGTCTTCGGGTCCGAGAGGTCGCGGCTCTGGGCGGTCATCGACATCAGCAGGTGATGCTCCACCAGCCAGGCCATCAGTTCGGTCTCGGCCGGCGTCAGGCCGAAGCGCGGCCCGAGCTTCTCCGCGATGGCGGCGCCCGCGATGGAATGGTCCTCCGGCCGGCCCTTGGCGATGTCGTGCAGCAGTACCGTGACGTAGAGGGCGCGCCGGTTGCTGATCGTGTTGATCAGGCGGGTGGCGAGGGGATGCTCCTCCTCGGTGCGCCCGGACTCGATGGCCGAGAGCACCCCGATGGCGCGCAGCAGGTGCTCGTCCACCGTGAAGTGATGGTACATGTTGAACTGCATCATCGCGACGATGCGGCCGAAATCCGGGATGAAGCGGCCGAGCACGCCGGCCTCGTTCATCAGCCGCAGGATGGTCTCGGGCGAGTTCTTCGAGGTCAGGATGTCGAGGAAGAGCCGGTTGGCCTCCTCGTCCGCCCGCAGGGAATGGCCGATCAGGCGCAGGGAGCGGTTGGCCGCCCGGGTGGCGTCGGGGTGGATCGGCAGGTTGTGCCGGTCGGCGAGCCAGAACAGCCGGATCAGGTTCACGGGGTCTCGGCTGAAGGCGTCCGGGTCGCGCAGGTTGATGCGGCCGTGATCGTCGACGAAGTCCTCCGCCTCGATGGCGGTGGCGCGGAAGCGGTCGCGGAACCGGCCGATCCAGCGGTCGAGCACCGGGGTGCGCTTGGCGTGGCGCGCCTCCAGCGCCGCGCAGACGATGGCGGTGAGGTCCCCGACCTCCTTGGCGATCAGGAAATACGCTTTCATGAAGCGCTCGACGCCGGAGAGCCCGCCGCGCGGCTCGTAGCCGAAGCGCTCGGCGATCTTCGGCTGCAGGCCGAAGGACAGGCGTTCCTCGGCCCGGCCGGTGACGAAGTGCATGTGGCAGCGCACCCGCCACAGGAGCTCGTCGCAGCGCTCGAACACCCGGTACTCCTCCGGCGTGAAGAGGCCGGCGGCCACGAGCTCGCTCTGGTCGCGGACCCGGTAGGTGTACTTGGCGATCCAGAACAGGGTGTTGAGGTCGCGCAGGCCCCCCTTGCCGTCCTTCACGTTGGGCTCGACGAGGTAGCGCGAGGCCCCCGCCTTCGAGACCCGCGCGTCGCGTTCGCGCAGCTTCGCCTCGACGAATTCCGGTGCGGTCCACATCACCAGCTCGGTGTCGAAGCGGGTGACGAGCTCCTCGAACAGGGCGCGGGTGCCGAACAGGTAGCGCGCCTCGAGGAGCGAGGTCCGGATGGTCATGTCGGCCCGGCCCTCGCGCAGGCACTCCTCCACCGAGCGGGTGGCGTGGCCGACCTTCAGCTTGAGGTCCCACAGCACGTAGAGCATCGCCTCGACGACGCTCTCGGACCAGGCCGTCTGCTTGTAGGGCAGCAGGAACAGGAGATCGATGTCCGAGCCCGGGGCCATGGTGCCCCGGCCGTAGCCGCCGGTGGCCACCACGGCGAGCTGCTCCCCGGTGGAGGGATTGTCGTTCGGATAGAGCCGCCACACCACCGCATCGTGGATGGTGCGGATCACCGCGTCGGTGAGCCGGCTCAGGCGCTGGGCGCAGGCGATGCCGTCGCGCTCCTCCAGGAGCCGCGCCTCGGCATCGGCGCGCCCGAGCTCGATCACCCGGCGCAGCTCCGGCACGAGGACCGCCCGCAGGCGCGTCGCCTCGCGGGCGTCGCGGTCCAGGTTCTCGAGGATGTCGTGGAGGGCGGCGACGGCGTCGAACATGGCCAACCCCGTTAGCATGTTGGCGGAATGACGCCAGCGGCATCACCGCGCGGGCACCGCACAGCTGCGGGATCGCGGCGCAGTTTCGATCTGCTTCCCGCGCCGTCGCGGCGTCCTGCGTTCCCGCGCGCGGCGATCCGTCGGGCCACGGTTGCGCCGTAAGCCGGCGCTAGCGTCGCGTCGTTTCCCGCCCGACCCCCACCGCTCCGCGCACCTCAGCATTCACGAAGGCTCCCGATGCGTTCGATCCTGCGTCCGATGTCCGCCCGCCCCGCCCGGGCCCTCGTCGTCACGGCCGGCCTGCTCCCGGCCCTCGCCGCGCCGGCCTGGGCGGCCTCCTTCGAGTTCGTGCCGGCCCCCCAGATCGACCTCAACCGGGTCTATCGCGTCGACAAGGTCACGGGCGAGGTGACCTCCTGCCAGTACGGCCTGCGCGAGGGCGCGGTGGGCAGCGTCGGCGTCACCGTCTGCTACGGCGCCGGCGAGGGCGCGAGCGCCCAGGCCCCGTCGGAATACGGACTGGTCGCCTCCCGCCACACCCGCGAGGCGGGGGTGTTCCGGGTCAATTACCGCACCGGCGAGATGAGCATCTGCTACGTGCAGCTGCAGAAGGAAGCGGTGGTCTGCACCGCGCAGGCGAACCCGGCGAGCCCGGGGGCCGACGAGGCCCCCGCCACCGGCGCCGCCCCGGGCCGGGTGGGCCCGAGCGCCACGCCGCCCCAGAGCGCCCGCCCCTGACCGCGCCCTGACCCGATCGCCGCCCCCGACACGCCGCGTTGGACCCTCCGGCCCGGCGTGCTAGGGGCACCGGGCGCGTCCGCCGGCCGGTGGCTCGCCCCGTTCGATTCGCCCCTCGCCCGCTTCGCCCCTCGCCCGATTCGCCCTTCGCCCGAGCCGTTCCATGCCGCACGCCCGCCCCTTCCCAGCCGCCGGAGCCGTCGCGTGAGCGGGCCGGATCTGCGCCGCGCGGCGGCCGAGGTCGCGGTCGGGTTGGTCACGCCCGGGATGCGGCTGGGGATCGGGACCGGGTCCACCGCCAACGTCTTCGTCGAGCTTCTGGGCGCCCGCGTCCGGGCCGGCCTCGACGTCGTCGGCGTGCCCACCTCCGAGGCGACACGGGTCGCGGCCGAGGCCGCCGGCATCCGCCTCGCCACCCTGGAAGCGCTGCCCGAACTCGACCTGACCATCGACGGCGCCGACGAGATCGACGGAGCGATGCGCCTCGTGAAGGGCGGCGGCGGCGCGCTGCTCCGCGAGAAGATCGTCGCCTTCGCCAGCCACCGGATGGTGGTGATCGCGGATGCCGCCAAGCGCGTCGAGACCCTCGGGGCGTTTCCCCTGCCGATCGAGGTCAACGCCTTCGGCCTCGGCGCCACCCGCCGGGCCGTGGCCGCCGCCCTGCAGGCGAGCGGCTGCACCGGCGAGCTCGTCCTGCGGGCCCGGGACGGCGCGCCCTTCGTCACCGATGGCGGCCACCACATCCTCGACGCCCATCTCGGACGCATCCCGGACCCCGAGGCCTTGTCGGGTGCCCTTTGGGCCGTGCCGGGCGTCGTCGAGCACGGCCTGTTCCTCGGCCTCGCCACCGGAGCCATCCTGGCCGAGGCACGGGACGGGCAGGCGGTGGTGAGCCGGCTCGGAATCGTCTGAGGCGATCGCCCCCATCCCTCCCCTTTCCGTCTTCCCCTTCGCCGAACCCCTCCCGGAGCGTCCGCCATGTCCCGCCGCCTCGCCGCCCTGGCCGCCCTCGTCCTCGCCAGCGCCCCCCTGGGCGCCCTGGCCCCAGTGCACGCCCAAGCCCCGGCTCAGAAGCCGCCGGCGGCCAAGCCCGGCGCCAAGCCGCCCGCCGCGCCGGCGCCGAGCACCCCCGCCGCGCAGACGCCGGCCTACTCGGCCAACCACCTGGCCCTCGCCCGCGAGGTCATGCTGAATTCCGGCATCGCCCGCTCGTTCGACTCGATCATCCCGGCCTTCAGCGACCGCATCCGCCAGGGCGCCGTGACCCGGCCCGAGATCACCAAGGACCTCGATACGGTGCTGGCCTCCCTCGAGCCCGAGATGGAGTTGCAGAAGCAGGCGATGATCGAGACCGCCGCCCGGATCTACGCCTCGCGCCTGTCCGAGGCCGAGCTGAACGAGATCGCGACCTTCTTCCGCTCGCCCGCCGGCAAGCGCTACGTCGAGACCCAGCCGCAGGTGCTCGACGAGATGGTCCAGGCGATGCAGACCTGGACCCAGGACGTCTCGGAATACATCATGGTCCGGGTGCGCGCCGAGATGGCCAAGAAGGGCCACCAGCTGCAGTAGCGGGCTTCAGGGCCTCGGGCGGCGCGCGGCCCGGCTTCAGGCCGCCGCCGCTTCGACGCGGTTCCGGCCGGTGCTCTTGGCCCGGTACAGGGCGAGGTCGGCTCGCTTGAGCATGTCGGCCGGCCCGGCATCCTCGGCCCGGCGCCAGGCCACGCCGATGGAGACGGTCACCGGAACGGTGCGGGTGTCGCGCTGGATGGAGAACGGCACCGCCTCGATCCGCTCGCGGATGCGCTCGGCGATGGCGTAGGCCCCCTCGGCCTCGGCATCCGGCAGGATGATGACGATCTCCTCGCCGCCGTAGCGGGCCACGATGTCGATGCCGCGCGTATGGGTGCGGATGCGCTCGGCGAAGGCCTTGAGCACCTCGTCGCCGGCCTCGTGGCCGTAGGTGTCGTTGATCGACTTGAAGCGGTCGATGTCGAGCATCAGCGCCGCCACCGGACGGTTGCGCAGGGCCGCCTCGCCGAACAGCGCGCCGAGATGGCTGTCGAGGTAGCGCCGGTTGTGCAGGCCCGTGAGGCCGTCGGTGACCGCGAGTTCCATCGAGGCCTGGACGGCGCCCCGCAGGGCCTCCGAGAAGCGGCGGCGGCGCACTTGCGTGCGCACCCGGGCCACGAGCTCGTTCCGGTCCACGGGCCGCATCAGGTAGTCGTGCACGCCGAATTCCAGGCCCCGGATCACCCGGGCGCGGTCGTGCTCCTCGGCGATCATCATCACGGGCATCAGGCGGGTGCGGTCGAGGGAGCGCAGCTGGCTGCACAGGCGCAGGCCGTCGAAGCCCTGGATGTCGAGGCTGACCAGGGTCAGGTCGAACGTGCCCTCCGCCGCCAGCACCAGGGCCTTGTGCGGGTCGGGCTCGACCGTGAGCGTGTGGTGCTGGCCCAGGGCCGCCGCGAGGCGGTCTGCCGAGCCGGGGCGGTCCTCCACGAGGAGGATCGAGGCGTTGAGGCCGGTCTCGGCGGCGGCGAGGGCCAGGGGGTCGCCGATCCCGAAATCCCGCGAGGCCATGGCGCGGGAGCGCAGCTCGTCCGTCACCGCCTTGAGGCGCACGAGGCTGCGCACGCGGGCGAACAGGGCCGTGTCGTCGATGGGCTTCGTCAGGAAGTCGTCGGCGCCCGCATCGAGCCCGCGCAGGCGGTCGGAGGGCTGGTCGAGGGCGGTGACCATCACGACAGGCAGGTGGGCCGTGTTGGGGTTGCTCTTGAGCCGGCGGCAGACCTCGAACCCGTCCATGCCGGGCATCATCACGTCGAGGAGGACGAGGTCGCAGAGACCCTTCTCGCAGATCGTCAGGGCGTCGGGGCCGTTCATCGCCGCCAGAACGTCGAAGTATTCCATGGAGAGCTTCGTCTCCAGGAGCTTCACGTTCGGAAAGAGATCATCGACGATCAGGATTCGGGCCGACATCGGTCCTCGCGCAGGGTCGTACTACGGGCCATCGGGAAGGCTATGAGCGAGGTGGGCGGGTCAGGCGGTCCTGGCGTCGCCGAGATATTGGCGGACGGTGGCGAGGAACTTCGCCACCGAGATCGGTTTCGACAGGTAGGCTTCGCAGCCGCCCTCGCGGATGCGCTCTTCGTCGCCCTTCATGGCGAAGGCCGTGATCGCGATCACCGGGATGGCCTTGAGGTCGTCGTCCTCCTTGAGCCACTTCGTGACTTCGAGGCCGGAGACCTCGGGAAGCTGGATGTCCATGAGGATCAGGTCGGGGCGATGCGCCCGCGCGAGCTCGATCGCCTCGATGCCGTTGGCCGTCTTGAGCGTCGCGTAGCCATGGCCCTCCAACAGGTCGTTGAAGAGCTTCATATTGAGTTCGTTGTCCTCAACGATGAGCACGGTCTTCTTCATGGCCCGTTGTTCCCGGTGCGTGGACGGCCCATTGTCGTTCGACGCATGCCCCGCCTCAGGAGATTTAGCGGATACATGTTGACGAAACGCAAACCCAATGGCGGAGACGACTCCGCCGAGGGCGTGGCCCTGGCGGCCCTCGCCTGGATGGCCACCGACGACGAGCGCCTGTTCGCCTTCCTCAATGCCACCGGGGCGACGCCCGAGACCCTGCGGGCCAGTGCACAGGATCCCGGCTTCCTGGCGGGCATCCTCGATCATATCATGGGTGACGAGGCGACGCTCCTCGCCTGCGCCGAGGCCCTCGACACCAAGCCCGAGCGCATCGCCGCCGCCTGGCGCCGCCTCGGGCCGCCGGACTTCGACGACGGCCTGTAGGCAGGGCCACGCGGCCGGATATCCCCGCGGGATTGCCCTCCGAGGCTCGCCCCGTCCCCTGCCCCGCGCTATGGCTCGACGGCTTCGCGCGGGCGCCGTCCGCGCGGCGGGCCCATCGCCGGAGACCCCTCGCCCATGTCCCTCGCCAGCCTCTCGACGACCTGGGCCCCGCGCCTCCTCAGCATCCTGCGCATCGTGGCAGGCCTGCTCTTCCTGGAGCACGGCACGCAGAAGCTGTTCGGCTTTCCCGTGCGGATGGGGGGCGGAGCGGCCCCCGCGATGATGTCGCTGCTGTGGTTCGCCGCCATCCTCGAAACCCTGGGCGGCGCGCTCATCATCCTGGGCCTGTTTACGCGGCCGGTGGCGTTCCTGCTCTCGGGCCAGATGGCCTTCGCGTACTTCATCGCCCACCACCCCAAGAGCCCGTTCCCGGCGCTCAACGGGGGCGATGCCGCGATCCTGTTCTGCTTCGTCTTCCTCTACCTCGCCGCCGCCGGCGCCGGCCCCTGGAGCCTCGACGCGCAGCGCCGCGGCCGGTTCTGAAGGCGGTTCAGGCGCTGAAGCGCCAGACGCTGCTGCGCTTGATCTCGGCGTCCTCCAGGGAGCGGCTCACCGGCACCGTGTAGGTGGCGAGTTCGGTAAGCCGGTCGCGCGGCAGGTAGGAGCGGCCGGGATCGCCCACCAGCACGGTGGCGCCGCCCGCGTGCAGGCCGGACAGCCAGTCCGTGACCCGGGCCGCGAGATCCCGCTCGTAGAAGATGTCGGCGGCGAGCACGACGGCGGAGCCCGGATCGGTGCCGATGAGGTCCCGCGACACCGCCTCGATTTGCCCCGCCACGCCGTTGGCCGCCGCGTTGAGGCCGATGGCCGGGATCGCGAAGGGGTCGAGATCGCTGGCCGTGACATGATCCGCGCCGGACCGCGCCGCCGCGATGGCGACGAGGCCCGAGCCCGAGGCGAAATCGAGCACCCGGCGGCCCGCCACGAGGCCGGGATTGTCGAGGATGTAGCGGGCGAGCGCCTGCCCGCCGGCCCAGGCGAAGGCCCAGAACGGCGGCGGCAGGCCGATCGCCTCGAGCTCGTCCTCGGTCTTCTGCCACAGCTCGGTGGCCTCGTCGGCCACGTGCAGGACGATCTCGGGTGCGTGCGGCACCGGGCGCAGCCGGGTGTTGGCCCGGATGAAGGCGAGGGGATCGGCCGACGGCGTCATGCTGGCGTGCTCATGCTGGCGCGCTCCTCCTGGCATTTCATGCCCGGGCGAACTCGCCGTAGAGGGTGCCGGCGGCGGCCGCGAGCCCGTCCGCGCCCGCCAGTGCCAGCGCCGTATCGGCCGGATCGAGCCCCAGGGCGGCGGCCTCGGCCGCGGTCGCGCAGAGGTATCGGGTGGTCCGGGTGGCGAGGGGGCCCCGCAGCGCCTGGCGCAGGGCGAAGCGCGTCAGGCGCCCGGCGGCATCCGTGCGGGCGTTCAGGGCCGCGAGGTCGTCGGGCTGGTAGATCCGCGCCGCGATCCCCGACATGGCCGCGGCCGTGCCGCCGACCACGATCGCCCGGAGGCCGATGGCGTGGAGGAGGTCGGCTTCCAGGGCCTTCAGGATCCCGGCGAGCTGGCCCGCCTCGTAGCCCGCCGCCATCGGGTTGATGCGCGAGGTCCCCAGCGCGAAGGGCACCATTCGGGCGCCCGCCGCCTCGATCGCCCCGCGATGGGCGTCCACCCGCGTCACCACCGTCGCGGACAGCCCGGCGGCCCGGGCCGCCGCGACCAGGGGGAGGTCGCGGGCGGCGAACCCGGCATCGTCGGGGGCAAGGAGGACGAGGCGCCGGGGCCTGGTGCCGGAAGCGGGATGATCCATCGGACGCGCTGTAGCACGCCCCCGCCGGAACAGCCCATGGCGGAACAGGGGATGGCGGAACAGGGGATGGCGCGGCCCCGTTGACGGCCAACGAGACACCGTGAGGGACGGAACCGGAGCATGGCCACGGCGCGCGACGAAGAGGGCACGGTCGCCGACCCGCGCGACGCCGCCGAGGAGGCGGGCCTGCGCTACGTCGAGGACACGATGCCGGGGCTGACGCGCCGGAAGAGCGGGACGGGCTTCGCCTATCGCGACGCCCGGGGCCAGCCGGTGCGGGACGCGAAGACCTTGGCGCGCATCCGCGCCCTGGCGATCCCGCCGGCCTATACCGACGTCTGGATCTGCCCGCGGGCCAACGGCCATATCCAGGCGACCGGCCGCGACGCCAAGGGGCGCAAGCAGTACCGCTACCACCCGGATTTCCGCGCCGCCCGCGACCTCACCAAGTTCGAGCACGTCATGGCCTTCGCCGACGCGCTCCCGGCCATCCGCGCCCGGGTGGATGCCGACATGGGCCGGCGCGACCTCCCCCGTGAAAAGGTGCTGGCCACCGTGGTCCACCTCTTGGAGACCACGCTGATCCGTGTCGGCAACGACGATTACGCCCGCACCAACAAGAGCTTCGGCCTCACGACGCTGCGCGACCGGCACGCCCGGATCGAGGGTTCGGCGCTGACCTTCCGGTTCAAGGGCAAGAGCGGCAAGACCTGGGACCTCGGCCTCAAGGACCGGCGGGTCGCCCGCATCGTCAAGGCCTGCCAGGACCTGCCCGGCCAGGAGCTGTTCCAATATCGCGACGCCGACGGCACCGTGCGCGACGTGACCTCGGCGGACGTGAACGCCTACCTGCGCGAGATCACGGGCCAGGACATCACCGCCAAGGATTTCCGGACCTGGGCCGGGACCGTCCTGGCCGCCCTGGCGCTGCAGGAATTCGAGGCCTTCGACAGCGAGGCCAAGGCCAAGAAGAACCTGCGCGCCGCCATCGAGGGCGTCGCCGCCCGGCTCGGCAACACGCCGACCATCTGCCGCAAGTGCTACATCCACCCTCAGGTGCTCGACTGCTACCTCGAGGGCGCGCTCCTGCTGCAGATCAAGGACGCGGTGGAGGACGAGCTGCGCGAGGACCTCGCCGGGCTGAAGCCCGAGGAGGCGGCCGTGCTCGGCCTGCTCCAGGCGCGCCTCGCCGAGGTGAAGGACGGCAAGGGCCGGGATCTCTCGGGCGCGCGGGCCGGGAAGACGGCCGGGAAGCGGCGGGCGACGGCATCGGAATCCCCACAGGGTCAAGCCGCCTGAGTCGACGCTCGAAGACAGCTTGGCCTCGACGCATCCCCCTCCCCCCCTCTGCGGGAGAGGGAGAGTCGCGGAGGGCATCAGCCATGACGACCCCGCTTCCCCCGTGTCGTTTGGGCACGCATCCCCGCCGGCACCAGGTCGCCCCCGAACCCGTTGGCGCCACGCGCTCACCAAGGATGAAACATCATGAAGGTCGCGGTCGTCACCGGGGGAACCGCCGGAATCGGGCTCGCCACCGCCCATCTCTTCGCCCGGCGGGGCTGGGCCGTGGCTGTCATCGCCCGCGATGCCGACCGCCTGCGCGACACGGAGGCCGACCTGTCCGCCTACGGCCGCCCCGTCCTGGGGATCTCGGCCGACGTCGCGGACGCGGAGGCGATCGATGCCGCCGCCGAGCGGATCGAGCGGGAGTTCGGCCCGATCCGGGCCTGGGTCAACAACGCGATGGCGACCATCGTGAACCCGGCCGACCGGATCACGCCCGCGGAGTACCGGCGCGTCACCGAGACGACCTACCTGAGCCAGGTCTACGGGACGCTGGCGGCCCTGCGCCACATGAAGCCGCGCGACCGCGGCGCCATCATCCAGGTCTCGTCGGGCCTCGGCATCCGCGCCGCGCCGCTCCAGGCGCCCTACTGCGCGGCGAAGTTCGCGGTCTCGGGCTTCACCGACGCCCTCCGCTCCGAATTGATCCACGATCGCGTGAAGGTCTCCCTCAGCGTGGTCTACCTGCCCGCCGTCAACACCCCGCAGTTCAACTGGGCCCGCAACCGCACCGGCCACGGCCAGTACGCCCCCGATCCGGTCTACGATCCGCGCCTCTGCGCCGAGGCCATCGTCGCCACGGCCGACAACCCGAGCCGGGAGGTCTGGGTCGGCCACAGCACGGTGATGATGGCCGCCGCCCAGGCGCTGATGCCGGGCTACGCGGATGCGAAGGCCGCCACGATGTGGTCGGCCCAGCTCACCGACGAACCGGCCCCCGACAAGGCCGGCAACCTGTTCGCCCCGGTGCCCGGCCCTGCGGGCATCGACGGGCGCTTCTCGGACCGGACCAAGACGACGCGCAGCGCCTATTGGACGAGCCGCGACCGCGATCTCCTCGTCGCCGGCCTGACGGGCGTGGTGGCTCTCGGGCTGTTCGGGGTCGCGACCCTGGCCCGCGCGCCGCGCCGCCTGCTGCCGCGGCGCTGAGCCGCCCCGAGGCCGCACAACCCTGCGACCCGGTCGCCCGCCGCGAACCGGATGCAGCTTCGGCGTCTTCACGCTATAGCTGTTCCAGGGTCCCCTCCCATCGGGGGCCCCACATCGCATGAGGGTTTGCCATGGACGTCGACGCGCTCCTGCTTTCGCGCATCCAGTTCGGCTTCACCATGGCCTTCCACATCATCTTCCCGGCCTTCACCATCGGGCTGGCGAGCTTCCTCGCCCGCCTGGAGGCGCAGTGGCTCTGGACCGGCAACCCGATGTACCGGAACCTCTACCGGTTCTGGGTGAAGGTCTTCGCGGTCTCGTTCGGCCTCGGCGTCGTCTCCGGCATCGTGATGAGCTACCAGCTCGGCACCAACTGGTCGCGCTACTCCGACTTCACCGGCAACGTGCTCGGGCCGCTGATCCAGTACGAGGTGATCACCGCCTTCTTCCTGGAGGCCGGCTTTCTCGGGATCATGCTGTTCGGCTGGGACCGGGTCGGCGACCGGCTGCACTTCGTCTCCACCTGCATGGTGGCGATCGGCACCCTGATCTCGGCCTTCTGGATCCTGTCCGCCAATTCCTGGATGCAGACCCCCGACGGCTTCGTCGTCGAGAACGGCCGGGCCATCGCCACCGACTGGTGGAAGGTGATCTTCAACCCCTCCTTCCCGATCCGCTACGCCCACATGGTCCTGGGCTGCTTCCTCACCACGGCCTTCGCGGTGGCGGGCATGTCGGCCTGGATGATCCTGCGGGCGCGCAAGGAGCCGGCCGAGAAGGTGGCGGGCGCCCGGCTCTCACTCTCCATGGCGCTCTGGTTCGCGGTGATCTTCACGCCGATCCAGATCTTCGTCGGCGACACCCATGGGCTGGCCGTGCTCAAGCTGCAGCCGACCAAGCTCGCGGCGATCGAGGCGAACTGGGACCGGCAGGACAACATGCCCCTGCTGCTCTTCGCGATCCCCAACATGGAGGCGGAGAAGAACGACTTCGAGATCGGCATCCCGCGGCTGGGCAGCTTCATCCTCACCCACGACTTCTCGGGCGTGGTGCCGGGCCTGAAGGACGTGCCGCGCGACCAGCGTCCGCCGGTCTGGCCGGTCTTCTATTCGTTCCGCATCATGGTCGCGATCGGCATGGCGATGCTGGGCCTGAGCCTGTGGAGCCTCTACCTGCGCTGGAAGGGCACGCTCTTCTCGAACCGCTGGTTCCTCAACGCGGCGATGCTGATGACCCCGTCCGGCTTCGGTGCGGTCCTGTTCGGCTGGTTCACCGCCGAGATCGGGCGCCAGCCCTACATCGTCTACGGGCAGCTGCGCACGGCGGACGCCCACTCGCCCTTGACGGTCAACGCCGTGACGACCTCCCTGGTCGCCTTCCTGATCGCCTACGCCTTCATCTTCGGGTTCGGCAGCTACTATCTGGCCAAGCTCCTGCGCAAGGGTCCGGAGCCGCTGGAGGAGGCCATGCGCGGCGGCGACGTGGCCCAGAAGCCCAAGCGCCCCCTCTCCGCGGTCAACGAAAGTCTGACTCCTGCCTGAGAAACGTCTTGCTCGGCTGAAAAAGGTCTTGCCCGCCTGAGAAACGTCTTGCCCGCCTGAGGGGCGTCGCGGCCCGGCTCAGAGCCGGGCCACGGACTCGCTCGCGTGCAGGCCCCGGGGGCGGTCGCCGCCCGTCGAACGGACCGGCGCGGCATCGACCACCGGCGTGAGGCCGAGGTGGCGGGCCAGGGCGACGAGGTCCTTGAGGCGCCCGGTCTGGGTCTTGCGGCGCAGGTTGAGGCGGTGGGTCTCCACCGTGCGCACGCTCAGGTTCAGGCGGCGAGCCACCTCCTTGTTGCTGAAGCCGGCACTGAGGAAGCGCAGGATCTCGGCTTCGCGCGGCGTCAGGCCATCGGCGGGGGCCGGGGCCACCGGTGCCGCCTCGTCCCGGGACGATTCGGTCGGGCTGGCGGCAAGGGTGAGGAGGGCCCGGCAGATGTCGCGCGGCGTCGCCGAGCGGGCGATGAAGGCATCGGCGCCCGCCTCCACCAGCCGGGTCAGGAGGCCCGCCCGCAATACCTCGAAGCCGACGAGGACGGCGAGGCCCGGCGCCCGGCCCTTGAGCGCCGCGATCCGGCCGGCAAGGCCCGGCTCGGGCTCCGCCCCGACGAACAGCAGAGCGACCTTGCGTGACGGTCCGTCCGACCCGGGCGAGAGTTCCCCTTCGCTCAAGGTCTGCAGGCGCGGCTCATGCTCGATGACGGCGCGAAACGCGGGCTCGAGCCCGAGGGGCTCGCCGACGATCAAAACTCCCACGGCGTCATTCATGCCGCTACCCTCCCCATTGTCCCACCGCGACACACCGCGGCGTTCCCTGGGAGGTTCAGATCAAGTTTCGTTCCAAGGTTTTACTGGCCAAGGCTCAATCTGGATTCTGGTGCAATCCCCCGAACATTGACCAAAACCCACGGGAAATCCGGCGGTACTTTGGTAAACAGCCGCATCGCGCGACCGGGTCGGGAATGCGGGCGTTTCGCAACGGCACAAGGGAGCTGCCGGGTTCCCCCTCGATTCGAGACAGGTTCCGGCTCAGCCGGCGCGGGCCAGCACGAGGTCGGAGGCGGCGCTCACGACGCGGTTGCGTCCCGTCGTCTTGGCCTCGTAGAGGGCGATGTCGGCCCGCTTGAGCAGACCCTCGATGGTGTCGCCCTCCGACCACTCGCTGACGCCGAAGCTGCAGGTGAGGCGGATCGGGACCCGGCCGCCGCGGATGCGCAGGGCCTCCATCGAGCGGCGCAGGCGGGTCGCCACACCCTCGGCCTCCGTGCCGGAGCGGTGGGGCAGGATGATGCCGAACTCCTCGCCGCCGAGTCGGCCGACGATGCCATCGAGGGCGAGTTCCCGGCACACGGCCTGGATCGCCGCATCGCCGACGTCATGGCCGTACTCATCGTTGATGCCCTTGAAGTGGTCGATGTCGAGGAGAATGGCCGACATCCTGCCGTGATCCCCCACGCGCTCCGCGGCATCCCGCGATTTCTGCAGGAAGGCGCGCCGGTTGAGCAGGCCCGTCAGCGAGTCCGTGTCGGCGAGGCGGATCAGTTCGCTCTGCATCGTGGTGAGGCGCTCGGCGGCCCGCAGGCGGGCATGCAGCTCCTCCGGTCCCGGCGGCTTCTCGATGAAGTCGTCGGCGCCGCTATCGAGGGCCTCGGCCAGGTTCCGGGCGTTCCGGGCCGAGGACATGGTGATGACGTAGAGGGGGCGATTGGCCTCGGCAAGCAGGCGGGCGGACCAGCACAGTTCGAGGCCGCCCAGCGGCCGGACCTCGAGGCTGGTAATCAGCACCCGGACCGAGCCGGTATTCTCCACGAAGTTGAGGGCCTCGGCGGAATCGGTGAAGGCCGAAACGGTGTGACCGTTGGGCTCGAGCAGCGCCGCGATCATCTTGAGGACGACCCGACTGGTGTCGACGAGGACGATATGCATGGCGCGGCCTGACCACCTTCACGGTTCTTGACCAGAAGGTGGCACGAACAGATTAACCGCTTGCGAAAGTCGGCGCGGAGTCTTCTTCCGGCGCTGCGCCCTAACGCTGCGTGATCTGGGCCGGCGAAACCCGGACGGGAATGACGCGGGCCCCTCCGCTCGTCTCGGCAACCGGGGCGGCAGCCTGGAACGGGCCGCCGCGGCCCCGGGCTCGCGTGGGCCCGGCAGCGTCCGACCAGCGCCCCTGTCGGCCGCGCGTCAGAACCCGGGAGCGGCCGGGGGCTGCGGCGCGGGAAGCGGAGGGCTGCCCCTCGATGACGTAGACCGTCGGCGTGCCGACCGAGGCACTGCGGATCCCCGCCACCGTGGGGATGCCGTAGGTCCCGTAGCCCCAGGCGCTGGGCACGAGTTCGCTCGGGCGGGGGAAACGGGTGAGCGGCGCACCGACATAGTCGCCATGGATCAGCGGCCCGCCATAGCCGTTCTCGTAGCCGGCATAGGGATAGCTGCCGTAGGCGAGGTCCTGGCCCTGCGCCGTGCCGGCCAGGCCGGAGAGCACCAGAGCACCGGCGAGGCCGGCCATGCCGAGGGAGATTCCCCTGCGCGGCAGGATCTTCGAACGAGTGGTCATGCGACGCCGGACTCCCACGCTGGCCGATTCGAACGAGAACCGGCGGACGCCTCCGTCGTTCCCGAAATCCCGGCGGCCTTCAGCGTCGAAGAGTGCTTAGGCGGGCCCCCGAGCGGGACGGAGCAGCCTCGGCAGGCGGCGACAAGGCTCACGATACGAAAAACCCTGCCTCGCGGCAGGGTCGGGTTCGCCCCGGCGCTCCCGGTCTCGCGCTAGCGGCAGGTGGTGACGCGACGAACGATCCAGCCCTCGCCCTCGACCCAGAGGCGCTTGCGCGAGCGGCTGCAATTGACCGACTCGTCTTCCGATTCGGTCACGGCCGCCACGGGGGTGACGGTGGGTGCAACCACGGAGGCCTTGCCCGGACCCTGGTCGGCGACCGGAGCCGCAAGGGCGCCGGAGACGAAAGCGCCCGAGAAACCGGCACCCGTCAGGAATGTCCCGGCCAAGACAAGAGTACCCGCGATGGCGGATACGCGCAGTCGATTCGCTACCATCGAAAAGTCTCGCTCGCACATCCCTCGGGGGATGTGCCCTCAACGTGTCAGGATCGTGCAACGGCGTGCGTTGCCTCTTGAACTGTTAAGTCGCGAGGGGCCGGAAGGGTTGCAGTCGCGAGGACCGGCCGATCATGAATCCTTGAGCGGGATTCGGTGTACGGCCCGGATGAATGCTCAGGGCAGCGCCGAGACCGAGATCATCGGCAGGCTGACCGCGAGCTGGGCCACGGTCGGGCGCGGCAGGGCACGGTGCGAGAGGACCAGGGCACCGAGCCCGAGGACGAGACTGAAGGCCAGGAGGCTCGTCTCGATGCCGCGATAGAACCCGTCCATCCCACACTCCCGGTGCGCCGACGCGAGGCCGAGATCGGGCTCGCACCACCATGGTCGGCCGGGAGTATGAGGGAATCGTAACCATCCCGGCTCATACCAGATCCTGGACCTGAGGGCTGGCCGGTTGATCCCTTCCGGATGGCGGATTTGGACTTCGCTCAAACGCCGCGAGGGCTTGCCGGATACGGGCTCCAAGTTGATCGAGCGGAGCCCGTATCAGGCGCACCCGAGGGGGATCATGCGGGCGAGATCGGGCTCGGGCGGCTGCATCAGGGCCGCCGCGAGGTTGGCCTCCAGCACGATGAGGTCGCAATCGGGATCCGGTTCCCAGCCGCAGCGGCAGCCCTGCGGCCCCTCATGGGCCTGGGCCACCTGTCGATAGAGGGCACCGACGACGCGGGCCGCCACCTCCAGCGCCGACAGGGCCGGCAGGGGCGCCCGGTTCAGGCTCTGCCAGAAGGCGCGGCGCAGGGCCTCGTCGAGATGGGCCTCGGGCGACGCGGGCTCGGCGCAGGCCGGCGCGGGGTGCGGTGGGGCATCCATCCGCTCGTCCTGCCCGCTCATGCCCGGGCTCCCGAGGTCCGGTCGGACAGGCGTTCCCGCCAGTGGGCCGGCACCAGGGCGGGATCCGTTTCCGGAGCGCCCGCCAGGGCGTCGATGAGGTCGGCGAAGCGATGCAGCCGCAGGTCGAGGGCCGAGCCGTCCCACCAGGCGATCCGCACGGTGCCGCGCAGCCAGTCCAGCGTGCGTTCCATGATTCCGCTCTCCTCTCGCGATCCGCGTTCTGGAGAGAGGTTTGAAAGCTGAGTCTCCGCTTGGCAAGCAATTCTCGAAACATTGGAATAGGTTGAATCTTGCGATCGGCGGAGGATCTACTGTCTTCGATTTGGAAGAATTCCATACGTCGGGAAAAGCAGCGTCCTGGCCGGGGCTTGATCCTGCGACAGCGCGGGGCCGGGCGGTTCTCAGCCCCGGTAGGCCACCAGAATGGCCCCGGCCGCGATCAGGACGACGCCGATCCAGTTCGGCAGGGTAAGGCTCTCGCCGAGGAGAATCACCCCGAGGATCGCGACGAGCACGACGCTGAGCTTGTCGAGGGGCGCCACCCGCGCCGCATCCCCGAGGGCGAGGGCGCGGAAGTAGCAGAGCCAGGAGGCGCCGGTGGCGAGGCCCGAGGCCACGAGGAAGCCGACGCTGCGGCCCGGGATCGCCGCGAGGCCCGGCACCTGCCCGGTGGCGAACAGGATCGCGCCGGTGAGGGCGAGGATCACCACGGTCCGCACGAAGGTCGCCACGTCGGGAGGGACGCCGGTGACGCCGACCTTCGCCAGGATGGCGGTCAGCGCGGCGAAGACGGCCGAGAGCAGGGCCCAGAACCGCCAGGAGAGCAGCAGCGCGCTCAGCATCGCGACGGCCCGGCCGGTCTCACAGGATCATCCGCATGACCATCAGGCCGAGGAGCAGGCCGGCGAGCCCGAGGACCACCGAGCCCAGGATGTAGATGATGGCCGCCGCCATCTCGCCGCGCTCCAACAGGAGGATGCCTTCGAGGGCATAGGACGAGAAGGTGGTGAAGCCCCCGAGGACGCCGGTGGCGAGGAACAGCCGCATCGGCTGGCTGCCGCTGCGCATGGCGTACCAGCCCGCCAGCACCCCCATCAGGATCGAGCCCAGGATGTTGATGCCCATCGTGCCGTAGGGAAAAGCCGTGCCGAAGCGCAGGGCGGCCAGCCCGACGCCGTGGCGGGCCATGCCGCCGAGGCCGGCCCCGAGAAAGACGATGAGAAACCCCATGGCGGGTACGATCCCCCTGCAGCCGGCCGCCGGCCCGGCCCCACGCTGAGGATACGCAGAAAATTCGCGTGGTTCGCTGTCCCGGCCCGGCTTGCCCCCGAGGTCCACAGGGTCCGGACCGGATTTCGTCGCGGGGTCGGGCCGGCCCATCGCATGCCCGCTCGCCGAAGAGCGGGGACGGAGGCTCCCGGCAGGGTGCCGAACAGCGAGGCTGAAGATTTCTCCACACAATGCGTCGCGGTTTATCTGCGATTAACCAAGTTGCGGCTGAATAGGGCGAGTTAAGGTTGATGTTTTCCTAACAGGCACCTTTCACGACCCTCCTCTTCGCTTAACCTTTTCTTGAGGTCTGCAGAGATGGGGCTGTGCCAGTTCGGAAACTGCGTATCCGAGTTCGCCCGCATGAACGACGCTGTGTACCCGTCCGGCCGCCGCCTCCGCCGTCGTCGCCGGCCCCACGGGCCGATGCTCCTGCGGACCTCCGCCGTGGCGCTCCTCTGCGCCGCCTTCCCGCACCTGACCGCGCCGGACGCGCCCGTCCCGGCCGGTCCGGGACGGCCGGTGCTGGCGACCGCATCGGCGCCGAGCGCCTCTGCCTGGATGCTCGATCCGACGCCGGCCCTCGGCCCCGCAGCCCGGGGTCTGGCCCAGGCGGCCCCGCTCAGCGCCGCCCTGGTGCCCCCCGCGGGTGCGGCCCGGACGACGCTGGCGATGGCGGCGCCGCGCCCCGCGCCCGCCCCGGCCGCCAGCCCGGTCCGGACCGCGCAGGCGCTGCCCCAGACCATCCCGCTGCCGGTGCCCCGCCCGGCCGGCCTGGTGGCCCAGGCCGAGCCGGCCCGCCTGGCGCTCCGCTCGGCCCCCGCCCTGCGCGCGCTGGCCACCCGCCGGACCCAGGTCGCCCGTGCCAGCGCCGAGGCCGCGGCCGAGCGCTCGTTCTTCGACACGGTGTTCGGGACGCGCTCCGCGCCGGAGCCCGAGGCGGCGCCGCGGACCACCCTCGCCTACGCGGCGGTGGACCCGAGCGTCGATCCCGGTCCGCGCCGGGTGATCGAGAGCAGCCCGGTGGTCGGCGCCGGCACAGCCATCTACGACATCACCGCCCGCACCGTGACCCTGCCGAGCGGCGAGCGGCTCGAGGCCCATTCCGGCCTCGGCGAGAGCATGGACAACCCGCGCCATGTCCACCGCCGGATGCGCGGCTCGACCCCGCCGGGCACCTACGACCTCACCGAGCGCGAGGCGCTGTTCCACGGCGTGCGGGCGATCCGCCTCAACCCGGTGGGCGGCAGCGCGGCGATCCACGGCCGCGACGGCATCCTGGCCCACACCTACATGCTGGGCCCCAGCGGCGCCTCGAACGGCTGCGTCTCGTTCAGGGACTACAACCGCTTCCTCCAGGCCTTCCTGCGCGGCGAGGTCCGCCGCCTCGTCGTGGTCGCCGGACGGGGCGATGCCGGCCCGACCTTCGCCGAGCGCCTGTTCGGCCGCGCCACGCGCTGAGAAAAGAGCCGCGCACCCGGGGTGCGCGGCTCTCAAGACGTCAGGACCCGCGGCGCAGGATCAGCCGATGATCTTGTCGATGGTGATCGGCAGCTCGCGGATGCGCTTGCCGGTGGCGTGGAACACCGCGTTGGCCACCGCCGCCGCCGTGCCGACGATGCCGATCTCGCCCAGGCCCTTCACGCCCATCGGGTTGGCCTTGTCCTCCTCGTCCACGAAGATCACGTCGATCTCGTGGATGTCGGCATGCACCGGCACGTGGTACTCGCCGAGGTTGTGGTTCATGAACCGGCCGATGGTGTGGTCGAGCATGGATTCCTCCTCCAGCGCCGAACCGATGCCCATGACCACGCCGCCGAGGATCTGGCTGCGGGCGGTCTTGGTGTTCAGGATCTTGCCCGCCGCGATCGCCGAGACGATCCGGGTGACGCGCACCACGCCGAGATCCTCGTCGACCTTCACCTCGGCGAAGATGGCCGAGTGCGTGTAGCCGGCAAATTCCTGGGAATGGTTGGAATCCGGGCCGGCCGAGCCGGTGGCCTCGATCTGGTCCATCCCCGCCTTCGCCATCACCTCCGTGAGGGCGATGCTGCGGGACGGATCGCCCGCCACCGAGATGCGCCCGTCCTTGAACACCGCGCGATCGAAGTCGACGTTGGCCAGGGGCGAATCGTCGAGGCCGCGGGCCAGGGTGAAGACCTGGGCGGCGATCTCGCGACAGGCCTTCATCACCGCCGTGCCGGAGGAGGCCGCCGTCCAGGAGCCGCCGGCGATCGGCGCGTCGGCGAGCTTCGAGTCGCCGAGCTTCGTCGTCACGTCCGTCATCCGCAAACCCAGCGCATCGGCGGCGATCTGGGTCAGGATCGTGTAGGTGCCCGTGCCGATGTCGCCGGTCTGGTTGCCGACCACGAGCTTGCCGTCGGCCGTCAGCGTGGCCTGGGCGCTCGACTGCTGCATCATCGACTCCCAGATGCCGGTCGCCATGCCCCAGCCGACGAGCTCGCGCCCGTCCTTCATGGATCGCGGCTCGGGGTTGCGGGCCGACCAGCCGAAACGCTCGGCTCCCTCCGCGTAGGCGGCCCGCAGGGATTTCGAGCTGAACGGCTTGTCCTGGGTGCGGTCCTTCTCGGCGTAGTTCCGCAGGCGCAGGTCGATCGGGTCCTGCCCCGTCTCGTGGGCGAGCTCGTCCATCGCGATCTCGAGGGCGAACACGCCCGTCACGGCGC
This sequence comes from Methylobacterium sp. Leaf89, assembly GCF_001422215.1. Lineage (NCBI taxonomy): Bacteria > Pseudomonadati > Pseudomonadota > Alphaproteobacteria > Hyphomicrobiales > Methylobacteriaceae > Methylobacterium > Methylobacterium sp. Leaf89. The sequence continues at coordinate 59,091 of NZ_LMML01000028.1, forward strand.
CGGGTGCCCGCATGTCGGAGGGGGTGTAGGTGTCGATCTTGGCGAGCCGGTAGTCGAGGGCGACGTTCGGGCAGTCGTAGAGGATGCCCGACCAGTTCACGACGACCTCCTGGTAATCCTCGAAGCCGGAGGTGCCGGAGATCGCCTCGTGCCGGAGGGAGGTCAGCGCGCCGTCGGCCTCGGCCCCGAGGGCGATGGTCTGGCGCACGTCGGGCCGGTAGCCGAAGGTGAACATCTGGTCGCGGGTCAGGGTCACCCGCACCGAGCGCTCCAGCTCCCGCGCCGCCATGACGGCGAGGAAGAGCTGGTATTGCGGGCGCAGGCCCGAGCCGAAGCCGCCGCCGAGATAGGGATTGAGGACGTGGACGTCGTCCTTCTTCATCCCGAACACGCCGGTGATGTAGCCCAGGCTGTTCGAGACGCCCTGGATCTTGTCGTAGACCGTGAGCTTGCCGTCGCCCTCCCAGACCACGGTCGAGGCGTGGGGCTCCATCGGGTTATGGTGCTCCACGGCCATGTGGTAGTGATTGGTGAGTTGGACCGGGGCGGCCTTGTAGGCGCCGTCCGCATCGCCCCAGGGCGCCGGCGGCGGCTTGATGCCGGAGCGCTTCTTGGGCGGCACGTAGGCCGCGTCCTCCAGGGTCCGCAGGTCGGTGGTCGGCGCATCGGCCTCGTAGGCGAGCTTCACCAGCGAGGCGGCGTAGCGCGCCGTGCCGAAATCCTCCGCCACCACCAGGGCCACGGGCTGGCCGCTGTAATGGACCTTGTCGTCGTAGAGCGGCCGGAAGGGCGAGCCGGGAGGCGCGACCTGATCCTGGTAATTGTAGTCGAGCCAGGCGGTGCGCGGCCGGTTCTCGTGGGTGAAGACCTTGAGGACCCCCGGCACCGCCTCGGCGGCCGCCGTGTCGATGGACAGGATCCGGCCGCGGGCGATGCCGCTCGACACCACGTAGCCGTGGGTCAGGTCGGGGGCGGCGAACTCGCCGGCGTATTTCGCCTGGCCGGTGACCTTGGCCGGGCCGTCGACGCGGCTCTGCGCGGTGCCGACATAGGTGTCGGTGCCGGAGGTGCTGATGCTGTGGGCCATGGGGGTTCCTTCAGGCGATGCGCTTGTCGGACTGAGACTGGGGCGTGCCGGCGGCGGCCTGGGTCAGGCCGCGGATGAGGGCGCGCCGCGCGAGTTCGATCTTGAAGCCGTTCTCGGATTGGGGGTGCGCCGCGGCGACCACGATATTGGCGGCGGCGGCGAAGGTCTCGTGGGTGGCCGGCTTGCCGACCAGGAAGGCTTCCGCCTGCGCGTCACGCCAGGGCTTGTGCGCGACGCCGCCCAGGGCGAAGCGCGCGGTCTGGATGGTGTCGCCGTCGAGCTTGATCACCGCCGCCACCGAGACGAGGGCGAAGGCGTAGGAGAGCCGGTCGCGCAGCTTCAGGTAGGTGTGGTGGGCCCCGAATTCCTCGTCGGGCAGGTCGACCGAGAGCACGATCTCGTCGACCGCGAGGGTGGTGTCCCGCTCGGGCGTGTCGCCGGGCAGGCGGTGGAAGTCGGCGAAGGGGATCGTGCGCTCGCCCCCCGGGCCGGCGACCCGGACCTCGGCCTCCAGGGCGGCGAGGGCCACGCACATGTCGGAGGGGTGGGTGGCGATGCAGGACGGGCTCGTCCCGAAGATGGCGTGGATGCGGTTGACCCCGCCGATGGCGGCGCAGCCGGTGCCGGGCTCGCGCTTGTTGCAGGGCGTGGCGTCGTCGTAGAAATAATAGCAGCGGGTGCGCTGCAGGAGGTTGCCGCCGGTGGTGGCGGCGTTGCGCAGCTGACCCGAGGCGCCGGCCAGGATCGCGCTCGACAGCAGCGGATAGCGCGCCTTGACCCGGTCGTCGTAGGCCACGGTCGCGTTCGTCACCAGGGCGCCGAGGCTGAGGCCGCCGTCGCGCTCCTCGATCCGGTCGAGGGGCAGCCGGGTGATGTCGACGAGGCGCTCGGGCCGCTCGACATTGTACTTCATCAGGTCGACGAGGTTGGTTCCGCCGGCGATGAAGCGGGCCTGGGCGCCGGAGGCGATGGCGCGCACCGCCTCGTCGACGGTGGTCGGGCGGACGTAATCGAAGCGGTTCATTTCGCGGCTCCCGCGTGCATCACGTCCTCGATGGCGTCGACGATGTTGGTGTAGGCGCCGCAGCGGCAGATGTTGCCGCTCATCGCCTCCCGGATCTCGTCCCGCGACTGGGCGTGCCCCTCGGAGAGCATGCCCACGGCCGAGCAGAGCTGGCCAGGCGTGCAGTAGCCGCACTGGAAGGCATCGTGCTCGACGAAGGCCGCCTGGAGCGGGTGCAGGCCCTCGGCGCCGGCCAGGCCCTCGACCGTGGTGATGCTGGCCCCGTCCTTCATCACCGCCAGCGTCAGGCAGGAATTGATGCGCGTGCCGTTCACCAGCACCGTGCAGGCGCCGCACTGGCCGTGGTCGCAGCCCTTCTTGGTGCCGGTGAGGTCGAGGTCCTCGCGCAGGAGGTCGAGGAGGGTGGTCCAGGGGGCGACCTGAAGCGTCCGGCTCTCGCCGTTGATCGTCAGGGTGATGCCGATGGTGTTCGCAGCATGGGAGGAGCCGCTTTCGATGAGCATGGCGGTATCCGTGGCTTGCGCGGCGCGTAAGGCGCGACGCCGCTGGTGTTCGAGGAAACTCGCAGGGGCGGCGGCGGGGAAAAAACATCCGCCCCGTCCCGGTCCACTCAATAACAGTTCCAAAAAGCTGGTGTTCCCGCCGGGGATCCTTGCGCCGGGTTCACGTTTGACGAGAGCACCACTGCGCCGGTCGGTTTCAGCCGGAGACGTCTGCTGTCCGATGGCCGGCGCCGTCGCTCGGTCGAGGTTGCTCGGTCGAGGTTGCTTGGTCGAGGTTGCTTGGCCCAGCCGCCATGGGCTAACCCGGGAGCCGCCGCCCGCCTTCGCTCAAGGACGCCCGATGATCGCGCTCGCCCCCGTTCTCAACGACATCGACCGCGACCTCGACAGCGCCCTGGAGCGGCTCTTCGCCTTCCTGCGCATCCCCTCGATCTCCACCGATCCGGCCTTCGCCCCCCAGTGCCGCGAGGCCGCGACCTGGCTCGCCGGCACCCTGACGGCCCTGGGCTTCGAGACCGGCATCCACGAGACCGCCCTGCACCCGGTGGTGCTGGCCCACAAGCCGAAGCCCGGCTTCCCGCACGTGCTGTTCTACGGGCATTACGACGTGCAGCCGGTGGACCCCCTGACCCTCTGGGAGACGCCCCCCTTCGAGCCGCGCCTCGCCACCGACGCCGCCGGGAAGCGGACGATCGTCGGGCGCGGCGCCTCGGACGACAAGGGCCAGGTGATGACCTTCGTGGAGGCCTGCCGGGCCCATCTGGCGATGGCGGGCGAGCTCCCCTGCGGCGTCACCATCCTGGTCGAGGGCGCCGAGGAGAACGGCTCTCAAGGGTTGCCCGAATGGGTCGCGGCCAACCGCGACAAGCTCGGCGCCGACATCGTGCTCGTCTGCGACACCAGCATGTGGAATCCGACCACCCCGGCCATCACCACCTCCCTGCGCGGGCTGGCCTATTTCGAGGTCAAGGTGACCTGCGCCGACCGCGACCTGCATTCGGGCTTCTTCGGCGGCGCCGCGCGCAACCCGATCCACGTCCTGTCCAGGATCATCGCCGACCTGCACGACGCCGACGGAAAGGTGGCGCTGCCGGGCTTCTACGAGGGCGTGCGCGAGACGCCGCAGGCGGTGCTCGACCAGTGGCGCGGCCTCGACTTCACGGCGGACACGTTCCTCGGGCCCATCGGCCTGTCGGAGCCGGCCGGCGAGCGCGGCCGCATGCTGATCGAGCTGGTCCAGTCCCGCCCGGCCTGCGACGTCAACGGCATCATCGGCGGCTATACCGGCGAGGGCACCAAGACGGTGATCGCCGGCCAGGCCAGCGCCAAGGTCTCGTTCCGCCTCGTCGACGACCAGGACCCGGAGCAGCTCGCCCGCACCTTCGAGGCCTTCGTGCGCGAACGCATCCCGGCCGACTGCTCGGTGGAGGTGATCTGCTACAAGGGCAGCCGCGCCATCAGCCTGCCCTTCGACATGCCCGAACTCGAGACCGCCCGCGCGGCCCTGGCCGAGGAATGGGGCGTGCCCGCCGTGACCATCGGCGCCGGCGGCTCGATCCCGATCGTGGGCGACTTCAAGCGCCTCCTCGACCGCAACACGCTGCTGATCGGCTTCGGCCTCGACGACGACCGCATCCACTCGCCCAACGAGAAGTACGACCTGACCAGCTTCCACAAGGGCACCCGCTCCTGGGCCCGCATCCTGGCGGCCTTCGGCGGGCAGCGGGCCGGCTGAGCGGCCCCGTCGTCGCCCGTGGCGCGCGGCCTCGCACCCCGGAGCTCGGGTCGATCCTCGTGGGGACGCGCGTGACGCCGAGCCATCGACGACCGGGGCGAGACGCGAGGCGGCTCCCTCGCCGGGAAGGAGCGGGTTGGGGTGAGGTGTGTGCCCTTTCCGGACTGCGCACCCACCTCCCCCTGTCCCTCTCCCGACCGGCGTGGGGACCCGCGCAAACCAGGCCCCTGGCCGGCCGGCGAGCCCCCGCCGAGCGGGGAGGGTCGGGTGATCGTCGACCGTTCGAAATCCGCGGACGCACGCTCCGCTCGAATCCCCAGGCCGCATGACCGCCACCCCTGCTCCTCCCAGTCCCAGCGCGGCTCGCCTGTTCGCGGCGGGCCAGGGCGTGCTCGTCTGCCGCTACCCGGTCGCCACCGACCTGCCGATCCCCCTCGCGGTCCTGGCGCCGGCCGGCCTCGGCCTGCTCACCTGGGCCTTCACCGGCTTCGGCGGCCCCGAGCCCGATCCCGCCGGGCTCCTCGTCCTGCATGACGGGCAGGCGGCCCTGACGGAGGGCGGCACCCTGACCCTGGAGACCCATTTTCGCGATGCGGCGATCGCCTGTCCGAAACCCCGGCCCGTGGCGGAGCTGGAACGGCCCGAGCGCGCCGCCCTCGGGGAGGCGGTGCTGGCGGCCGTGATGCCGGACACCCTCGATGCCCTGGCGACGCTGTTTCCGCTGCTGGCCCCCGCCGTCGCGGAGGGTCCGATGCCCGAGACGGCGCCCCGCCTCGCCCTCGCGGGCGACGATGCGCGCCGGGCCACGCTCTCGGGCTCCACGGTGCCGAACTACCTGCTGCTGCGGGCCGGCAGCACCTGGAGCTGCGCCCGGGTGGCGACGGCCGAGCTCCACTTCGGCCCGGCCCCCGCGATCGACCTCACCCTGGCGCCGGCCTGGGGCAACCCCCGCGGGGCGACCGTCGAGACCGCGTTCCTCCTCGGCCCCGGCACCGTCACGCCCGCCCGCCTCCGCCGCGAGGCCGGACGATGAGCGGCCCCGCGATCCTCGTGGTGGCGCCGATGCCAGCGTTTCCGACCAGCGCCGGCAACCGGCGCCGGCTGCTCACCACCTGCGCCGCCCTGCAGCGCGGCGGCTACGCGGTCGACCTCGCCTATTACGCCCACGAGGACCAGATCTATCGCCGCTTCGGGCAGCACCCGCCCACCGACGAGGCCGCGGCGGCGGGCCTCTTCCGGCACATCTTCCGGATCGAGCCGCCGGCGACCATCCCGCTCACCACCCGGTCGCGGTGCTTCGCCATCGACGACTGGTGCCCCGAGGCGGTCGGCGCCTTCGTCGCCTGGTACGGACGGGCCTACCCTGAGACCCGTGCGATCCTGATGAACTACGTGTTCCTGTCGCGGGCGCTGGAGGCGGCGCCGCCGGGCGTGCTCAGGCTCATCGACACCCACGACCGCTTCGCCGACCGGCAGCGGCAATACCGTCCGTTCCGGGCCGAGCCGAACTTCTTCTACACCGACCGGGCGGGCGAGGCGGCGGGCCTCGCCCGGGCCGACATCGTGCTGGCGATCCAGTCCGAGGAAGCGGCCTATTTCCGGACGATCACCGATCGCCGGGTTCACCTGCTGCCGCCGCGCTTTCCCGCCCGCCGGCCCTTCGCGGCCCCGGCCCGGGTCAAGCGGATCGGCTTCCTCGGCCACGGCAACGATCCGAACCTGGTCTCGATCCGGCGCTTCGCCGCGGCCTGGAGCGAGGACTGGACCCCGGCCCGTCCCGAACTCGTCATCGCGGGCGAGATCAGCAACAGCCTCGGCCCGACCGCAGGGCCCGGTGTGCGGCTCGCCGGCTACCTGCCCGAGCTGGAGGACTTCTACGACGGCGTCGACCTCGTGGTGGCGCCGATCCTCATGGGCAGCGGCCTGAAGATGAAGGTCGCCGAGGCCCTGTCCTTCGGCAAGCCCGTCATCGGCACCGCCCTCGGCTTCGAGGGCTTCGATCCCGTGGCGCCGGCCCACCGCCTGCCCACCGCCGCAGCGGTGAAGGCCGAGGTGCTCGCGCTGGCCGACGACGCGGCCGGCCTCGCCGCCCTCACCCGCGCCTGCGCGGATCTCTTTGCCGGCTATAACGCCCGCGCCGAGCAGGCCGAAACCGCTTTGCTGGCAATGCTCTCTGTTTCCGATGGGAAACCATCTGAGGCTGCCGCGTCTGTCGCCCCCGCCACCGCGAACGATCCCGATCGGGTGGTCACGTTCCTCGAGGGCGGACACCTCACCCGCGAGACCTCCCTGCGGTCCGACCTGCGCGACGACCCCGAACGCGGCCTCCTGGTCGCCACCGAGCGCGTCGCCCCGCCCGGCGCCGATCCCTACACCCCCGCCCGCCGGCGCTGGTTCGCCAGGGCGGAGGAGGGCAAGACCGAGCGCAGACAGGACGAGGCCGGATCACCGGACGCCGGTTTGGCCGGGCTCCGGCTCGCCCTCTCGCCGGAATGGGTCCGCGACCGGCGCCTGCCCCCTCCCCTCCGGGCGGACCTCGCGGCGCAGTTGGCGGACGTCGCAGCGGACTGGGAAGCCCAGGCGGTCCGCGTCGGCACCGCCGGAGACGGGACGACCCTGGCCCTGACGCTGCCGCGTCACCTCGCCTTCGGCACGCATCCCCACGCCGCCTTCCGGATCGGCACGCCGACGCGCGAGCTCACGCTCGGACGTGTCACCCCTCTGAATACCAGCCGGATTCCGCTGTATTCCAGCGCGTATATCAGCGCGTATACCAGCGCCCGCGCGGACCTCCCGGGCGCGCCGGCGGCCGTGACCTTCGCGGGGCTCGGAGCAGGCCCGGAGGCCTCCACGATCCTGTTCCTGCACGACGACCTCATCGGCCGCATCACGGTCCTGCCCGACCCCGTCCCGAGCCCAGAGCCCCTTCCATGATGGCGGCCCCCGACATCCTCGACGCTCCGGCGGGCCGAAAGGCGGCCCTGGTCGAGGCCGCCCTGATCTGGAATGCGTTGTTTCTCAACGACATCCGCATCGCGTTCCGGCCGGAAGCCGCGCCCGTGATCTCGGTCGTGATCGTCTCGCGCGGGGCCCGGCACCTGGTGGCCTGGACCCTGGCGAAGCTCGCCGGGCACCAGGCCTTCGCCGGCCCCGCCTTCGAGGTGATCCTGGTCGACAACGCCTCCGATGCCGAGACCCGGACGCTCTTCGACCGGGTCGACGGCGCCCGGATCCTGCTCAATCCGGAGAACGCCGGCTTCGGCTCCGCCTGCAACCAGGGGGCCGCCGAGGCCCGCGGCCGCTACGTGCTGTTCCTGAATCCCGACATCGACCTGATGCCCGGTGCCCTGGCGGCCCTGGTCCGCACCTTCGCGGAGGCCGACGACGTCGGCATCGTCGGCGGGCGGCTGGTCTTCCCCGGGGGCATCCTGCAGGAGGCCGGGGCCGGCTTCCAGGACGACCCGCAGCTCACCCATCCGGCCGGCCGCGGCGGCCTCGATCCCTTCGCGCCGGAGGCCTCCTACGTCCGCGACGCGGGCTACGTCTCCGGGGCCCTGCTGATGATCGAGGCCCGGCTGTTCACCGAGCTCGGCGGCTTCGACGACCTGTTCGCGCCGGCCTATTTCGAGGACACCGACCTCTGCGCCCGCTGCCAGCAGGCGGGGCGGCGGGTCGTCTACCAGCCGCGTGCGATCGCGATCCACGTGGAGAGCGGCACCAGCGTCCGGCGCGCCGACGTCGAGGCGCTCCTCGACCGCAACCGGGTCCGCTTCCGCGAGCGGCACGGTGCCTGGCTCTTCGGGCAGGGGCCGCGGCGCACGGGCTTCGGGCCCCGCGACGACGCGCCCTTCGCCCTGCGCGTCCTCTACGTCGACGACCGCGCCCCCCATCAGGATCTCGGGGCCGGGCTGCCGCGGGCCAACACCATCGTCAACGCGATGGCGGATCTCGGCTACGCCGTGACGGTGTGCTCGGTCTACGGCGAGCGCGAGGAGCCGGCGACGACCTATCGGGATCTCTCGGACCGGATCGAAGTCATCGAGCCCTGCGGGCGGGAGGGCTTCCGCCGCCTCGTCACCGAGCGGGCCGGTGCCTACGACGTGCTCTGGGTCAGCCGGCCGCCGCACATCCGCATGGTGTGCGAGGTCCTGGCGGATCTGGGCCTGAGCCCGCGGGATGTGGGCCGCGCCCGCGTGGTGTTCGATTCCGAATCCCTCTACGCCCTGCGCGAGTTCGTCGTCGACGCCCTCAAAGGCCGGCCGTCGCCGGGGCCGTCCCTTGCCCGGGCGACCGCCCTGGAGCTCCGGACGATCGCGGCGGCCGACCGGGTGGTCTGCGTCTCCCCGGCCGACGCGCGCCTGCTGCGCCGGGCCGGGGTCGCCGATCCGGTGGTCCTCGGCCACGTCCAGGCGCCCCATCCGAACCCGCCCGGATTCGCCGCCCGCCGGGGTTTCGTCTTCATCGGGTCCCTCGCCCGCGAGGGGGAGCCGAACATCGATTCGCTCGACTGGTTCTTCGGGCAGGCCTGGGACTTCCTGCGGGCGCTCCTGCCGGACGCCCACGTCACCATCATCGGTGCGGTCGCGCCCTCCATCGCCGAGCGGCTGACCCGGCCCGGCGTCACCGTGCTCGGCCGCCTCGACGAGATCGGCCCGGCCCTGGATGCCGCCCGCGTCGCCCTCGCGCCGACGCGCTTCGCCGCCGGCCTTCCGCACAAGGTGCTGGAGACCGTGGCGCGCGGCCTGCCGAGCGTCGTCACCCCCGTCCTGGCCGGGCAGATGGGCTGGCCCGACGGCACCGGATACCGGGTCCACGACTGGCACGATCCCCGGGGCTTCGCCGAGACGCTGGCGCATCTCCACGCGGACGCGGCGGCGTGGACGCAGGTGCAGCGCGCCGGCCTCGCCCAGGTCGGCCGCGACGAGGACCCCGCGGCCTACCGCGCCGTCCTGCGCCAGGTGTGCGAGGCGCCGACCTTCCCATGACACGCAGCCCGACGTTCCACGCCGTCCGCCTCGCCACGCCCCTGATCCGCCGGGTCATCCTCGGCCGCGTGCCCCGCCTGTTCGATGCGGCCTATTACCGGGCGACCAACCCGGACGTGGCCCGCTCCGGCATCGACCCGTTCCTGCACTACGTCTGGCGCGGCGCCGCTCAGGACCGCGATCCCAGCGCCGATTTCGACACCGCTTTCTACAAGCGCCAGAGCGGCCCGACGCGCCTCGACCCGGTGCGGCACTACCTGCGGGCGGGGGCGAAGGCCGGCCTCGACCCGAATCCCGCCTTCAGCACCCTGATGTACGTGGCCCGCTACCCCGATGTCGGGCTGGCCGGGGTCAACCCCCTGGTGCATTACCGCCAGGACGGGCGGGCGGAGGGCCGCGTCACCGCCCCGTCCGCCTCGCAGCCGGAGGAATGGGTGCCCTTCCAGGGGGTCCGCGAGGCCCATCGCTGGACCTATCCGGCCCAAGCCTCGCCCCGCTTCGCCCTGACCCTGCGGCGTGACGTGCCGGTCTCGGCCTGCCCCAGCTTCCTGCCCCGGCTCTGCCTCGTGCTGACCCTCGACGGAAGCGAGATCGACGGCCTGGTCCAGAGCTTCGACGCCTTCCCGGGCTCGGCCGCCGACGCGTTCACCCTCGCGGTCGACACCACCCTGCGCCCCCATCCGCCCCGCCCCACCCTGGTCCTCGCCCTGGAACAGTGCTTCCACGGGCCGGGCCCCGGGGGCGCGGTGCTGCTGCGCTACGCGGAGGCGCGGATCTGGGACGTGCTGCTGGAGCGCCCGCACGTGCTGCGGCTCTGCCCGGCCGGCGCGCTCGCGCTTCGGGTGCTATGAGGCGCCCCCGGGTGCGCGGGACGGGCGTTCAGGCGGGGGAGACCGGGCGCACCAGATCGGCGAGGTCGACCGGGCAGTCCCCGTCGCGGGCGATGACGATCACCGGGAGGGCCTGGTGCCGGGCGATCGCCGCCGCCACGACCTCGGGCGGAGTCGGCGCGTCCGGGCTGGCGCAGACGACGATCCCGATCAGGGGGATGCCGTGCGCGTGCAGGGTCTCGGCCGCCGTGAGGGCATGGCTGATCGCCCCGAGATAGGAGCCGGAGACGAGGAGCGCCGGCAGGCGGAGCGCCGTGAGCCAGTCGAGGCCGGTCGCCTCCCCCGTCACCGGGCTCATGACGCCGCCGACCCCCTCGATCAGCAGGGTGCCGCCGGGCGGTGTCGCGGCGATCGCGGCCCGGCACCAGCCGACGAGGTCGTCGAGGGCCAGGGTCCGGCCCTCGCGGGCGGCGGCGAGATCGGGGCTCAGGGGGGCGACGAAGCGCCAGGGCGAGCAGGCGGCGACCGTCTCCGGCGTCACGGCCAGGCCCTGCGCCGCGAGAAGCCGTCCGGTGTCGCTCTGCGCGAAGTCCGCGGCATCGAGGGGCGGGACCCCGCTCGCCAGGGGCTTGAGGGTCCGCACGTCGCGGCCCAGGGCGCGCAGCCGCCGCGTCAGGGCGGCGGTGACGTAGGTCTTGCCGATCTCTGTCCCGGCGCCGGCGATGAAGACGGCGCGCGTGCCGCTCACTTCTCGACGAAGGCCTTCTCGATGACGTAGTGCCCGGCCTCGCCGTGGTTGCCCTCCTCGTAGCCGCCATCGGTCAGCAGCTGGCGAGTGTCACGGATCATGTCGGGCGAGCCGCAGAGCATGAAGCGGTCGTTCTCCACCGACATCGGCGGCAGGCCGATATCCTCGAACAGCTTGCCCGAGGTCATCAGGTCGGTGATGCGGCCGCGGTTGCGGAAGGGCTCGCGGGTCACGGTCGGGTAGTAGATCAGCCCGGCGCTGATCACCTCGCCGAGGAACTCGTGGTTCGGCAGGTCCTGGGTGATGGTCTCGCCGTAGGCGAGCTCCTGCACCTGCCGGCAGCCATGGACGAGGACGACCTTCTCGAAACGCTCGTAGGTCTCCGGGTCCTTGATGATCGACATGAATGGCGCAAGGCCCGTGCCGGTGCCGAGGAGGTAGAGGTTCTTGCCCGGCATCAAATTGTCGAGCACCAGGGTGCCGGTGGGCTTCTTGCCGACGATGATCGGGTCGCCGACCTTGAGGTGCTGCAGCTTCGAGGTGAGCGGGCCGTTCGGGACCTTGATCGAGAAGAATTCCAGCTCCTCCTCGTAATTGGCCGAGACGACGCTGTAGGCGCGCAGGAGGGGCCGGCCCTCGACCTCGAGGCCCATCATCACGAACTCGCCGTTGCGAAAGCGGAAAGCAGGATCGCGGGTGGTGCGGAAGGAGAACAGCGTGTCGGTCCAGTGGTGGACGCTCAGCACACGCTCCTCGTTGAACTTGCTCATCGACGGTCCGTCTCGAATTTCGCTCGAATCTCGAAGCTTTGCGTGGCGTCTTCTCGCACCTGCGGTAGGCCCGTCAAGGCGGCGCGCTTACGCAGTCGCACGTCGGCACAGTGGCTTGGAATCGTTCTTAATTCTGCCGCGGCGCGTCAGAGCGGCTTCAGGCCGGCCTCGATCTCGACGCGGCGGGGTTCGAGGAAGGGCGGCAGGGCGAGGCGCTCGCCCAGGGTCTCCATGGGCTCGTCGGTGGCGAAGCCCGGCCCGTCGGTGGCGATCTCGAACAGGATTCCGTTGGGTTCGCGGAAGTACAGGCTGCGGAAATAGTAGCGGTCCACCGGGCCGCTGGAGGGCATGCTGCGCTGTTTGAGCCGGTCGGCCCAGGCGGCGTAGTCGGTGTCCGGGATGCGGAAGGCGACGTGGTGGACGGCCCCGGCGCCCTGACGCGCAGAGGGGAGGTTCGGCTCGGCCACGAGATGGAGTTCGGCGGCGGGGCCACCCGCGCCCATGCGATAGACGCGGACCTCGCCCTCGGGAAGCTCATAGTTCCGGTCGTGATTCAGGCCGAGGATCTCGGTGAGCACGGCCTCGGTCCGCTCGATCTGCGCCACGCTGAGCCGGATCGGCCCGAGGCCGCGAATCTGGTGCTCGCCTGGCACGGGACTCCGCGCCCAGGGATGGGCCTCGCCGACGCCGCCGTCATCCACCAGCATCAGGCGCTGGCCCTCGCCATCCTCGAAATCGAGGGTCAGGCGCCCGTCGCGCTCCACCGGCACGGCGTGGTTCACGCCCTGCCGGGCGAGATGCTCGCGCCACCACCCGATCGCGTCTGCGCCGGAGACGCGCAGGCCGGTGCGGCTGATGCTGTCGGTGCCGCGTCGCTCCGGCGGCGCCGGCCAGTCGAAGAACGTGATGTCGGTGCCGGGCGAGGCGCGGCCGTCGGCGTAGAACAGGTGATAGGCCGAGACGTCGTCCTGGTTCACCGTCTTCTTCACCAATCGGAGGCCGAGGACCCGTGTGTAGAAGGCCAGATTGTCGGCCGCCTGCGCGGTGATGGCGGTGAGATGGTGGATTCCGGTGAGTTGCATCGGCGGATCCCTGAGCGGCGGGCTGACCTGTCGGATGGGGCAACCGACCCGAAAACGAAACGGCCCCCGGGAGGGGGCCGTTCGACGACGTCGGAGGGGGCGCTCAGACGGCGCCGGCGAGAAGGCCGAGGCCCGCAACCGAGAGGGCCGCACCGGTCACCCGCAGGGCGGTGAGACTCTGCACGAGCCGTCCGGCCGAGAGGCCGAGACCGAGGCCCACCGCGTGCAAGAGGGCGGTCGCCCCGAGGAAGCCGAGACCGTAGGCGAGGCCCGAGCCGGTGTCCGGCATCTCGGCGCCGTGGGCATGGCCATGGAACACCGCGAAGGCGCCCACGAGGGCCATGGCGGCGGCGAGCGGCAGGGCCGGGCGCAGGGCCAGGGCGGCGCCGAGCACCACCACCGAGAGGGCGATCCCGATCTCGACGAAGGGCAGCCCGATGCCGGCGACCCCGAGGGCGCCGCCGACGGCCATCATGCCGAGGAAGGACAGGGGGACGAGGACGCGAGCGCGTCCGCCGATGCGAGCCGCGATCAGACCCACCGCCACCATGGCGAGGACGTGGTCGAGGCCGCTGAGGGGATGGAGGAAGCCCTGCGTCAAGCCGGCGGCGGGCACGTGGCCGGGATGGGCCAGGGCCGGCGTCGCGGCGAGGCCCATCGCCGTCACAAGGGCGAGGCGGGCCGGCAGGGAGGCGAGGCGTGATGTCATCCGGACTGTCCCGAGCTTGAAAACCAGCGGTGCAGCATCGTCGCCGCCTTGGCGGAAACTAGCAACCGCCGTGCCCGCGTACAGTCCCGAGCGACCGCAGCCGGGCGCGGCGGTTCGTCCAAGGGCCCCGGAAACCCGGACGCCCCGAACGTTCGTGATCCGTTAGAAGTCCGTGGGACGGCCGGCGGCGACCACCAGCATCTTCCCGTCCGCGAAGGTACGGGCCCCGGCGCGGCGGATGTCGGCCTGGGTCACGTTGGCCACGAGATCGTTGCGACGGGCGATGTAGTCCATGCCCAGGCCCTCGAAGGCGATCTGCACGAGCTGGTGCGCGATCTTGGTCGAGGTGTCGAAGCCCAGGGCGTAGGAGCCGGTCAGGTAGTCCTTGGCCTTCTGCAGCTCCTCGTCCGAAGGGCCGTCCGTGATGAGGCGGCCGATCTCCTCGCCGATCACCGACAGGGCCTCGCCGACGCGCTCGTTCTTGGTGGCGGTGTAGCCCCAGGTCATCGAGGCGGCGCGGTGGCTGACGAGGGACGTGCCCACCGAATAGGCGAGGCCGCGCTTCTCGCGCACCTCCTGGAACAGGCGGGAGGTGAAGGAGCCGCCGCCCAGGATGTGATTCAGGACATAGGCCGGGATGAAGTCGGGATCGCACCACGGCACGCCGTTCATGCCGAAGCGGATCACGGATTGCGGCACGTCGAGATCGACCACGTGGCGCGCGCCGATGTTCTGCATCCGGGTCTGGGGCACCGCCTTGAGAGGGGCGGCCATCTCGAGCCGGCCGAACGCCCGGTCGAGGCTCTCCGCCAGGCGCGCGGCGTCGATGGCGCCCACCGCGGCGACCTTGACGGCCCCGCGGCCGATGATCTGGCGATGCATCGTCACGAGATCGTCGCGGGTGATCGCCGCGATGCTCTCGGGCGTACCGGAGGACGGACGGGCATAGGGATGCCCGGCATAGGCCTCGGCGAAGAAGCGGCGCGAGGCCATCACGCCCGGATCGTTCTGCTGATAGCGCAGGCCGGCCAGGGTCTGGGCCCGGACCCGCTCGATGGCGTCGGGATCGAGGCGGGGCTTGGCCAGGGCCAGGGCCAGGAGGTCGATCGCCTCGTCGGCGTGCTTGACCAGCATCTTGAGGGAGCCGCCCAGCGCATCGGAGCCGGCATGGAAGGAGAGCTCGATGGCCCGGGCCGCGAGGCGCTCCTGGAACGCGTCGGAGGAGAGGTCGCCGGCCCCTTCGTCGAGGAGGCGGGCGAGCATCTGGGCCACGCCGGCCTTGCCCTCGGGGTCCTGCGCCGCGCCGCCCTCGAAGGTGAAGGCGAGGGCGATCAGCGGCACCACCGGGGATTCGACGTGCCACGCCTCGATTCCGGGGGCCGCCGCGACGGGAACCGCCTGGGTCGGCGAGGTCGCGGAGCGGGTGGCGGAGTCGAGCAGGTCGGTGGTGGCCACGTTCATGGGAACCTCATGCTGTGCGCGGGGCGCGGCGGCGGGCGCCGCGGCCTCCCGAATGGTGTGGCCCGGCCGGGGGCCGGGATCGGCCTTCAGGCCGCGTCGGCCTCGCGGGCCTTGGTCAGGTAGCCGGTGACGGAGCGGGAGGGCGTCAGGTAGCGCTCGGCCACGGCCACGAGCCGCGCCTTCGTCACCCCCTCGATGTCGGAGGGCCAGCGACGGACCTCCTCGATGCTCTCACCGATGGCCAGAGCCGAGCCGTAGATGCGGGCGAGGGAAGACTGGCTGTCGGAGGAATAGACCGTCTCGGCCACGAGGCGGGTCTTGGCCCGCTCGATCGCCTCGGGCTCCAGGGCCTCGGAGGGGACGCGGCGCAGGACGCGGTCGACCTCCTCCTCCAGCTTCTCCAGACTGACGCCCTCGGCGGGGATCGCGTAGACGGAGAAGCGGGTGTCGTCGATGGCCGAGCCCATGTACCAGGCGCCGGCATTCACGGCGACACCGAGCTCCATCACCAGCTTGCGGTAGAGGTAGGAGGTGGAGCCGCCGCCCATGACTTCGGCCAGCAGTTCGAGGGCATGGCACTCGCCGTCCCGCGCGGTGATGCAGGAGGGAGCGAGGTAGAGCCGCTGCAGGGTCGGCTGCTCGACCTTGGGGTCGGCCACGGCGAGGCGGCGGAGCGCCCGGGGCTCCGGCTCCTTGGCGCGGATGCGCACGGGCCGGGCGCCCTGCGGGGTGACGCGGCCGTAGGTGTCGTCGGCCATGCGGCGGACGTCGTCCGGGGTCACGTCGCCCGCCACCACCAGGATGGCGTTCTCCGGCGTGTAGAAGCGCTTGTAGTAGTCGAGGGCGTGGGTGCGGTTCAGCTCCTCGATCTCGTGCATCCAGCCGATGATCGGCGTGCCGTAGGGGTGATGCACGAACAGGGAGGCGGCCATCGCCTCGGAGAGCTGTGCCGAGGGGTCGGTCTCGACCCGCATGCGGCGCTCCTCCAGCACCACGTCGCGCTCGGGCGCCACCACGGCGTCGTCGAGGACGAGGCCGGTCATGCGGTCGGCCTCGAACTCCATCATGGTCCGGAGGTGATCGCGGGCGACGCGCTGGAAATAGGCGGTGTAGTCGTAGGAGGTGAAGGCGTTCTCCTGGCCGCCGAGGCCCGAGACGGCCTTCGAGAAGGCGCCGATCGGGTGCCGCTCCGTGCCCTTGAACATCAGGTGCTCGAGGAAGTGGGCGATGCCCGACTGGCCGAGCGGATCATCGGCCGAGCCGTTGCGGTACCACACCATGTGGGTGACGACCGGGGCGCGGTGATCGGGCACGACCACGACGTCGAGGCCGTTGTCGAGGGCGAAGGCACTGACCTCGGGGCCGCCCGCCTCGGAGCGCCCGAAGGGCGCGGCTTCGGCCCGGCCCGCGCTGGCATGGCCGCGCGAGGGTCCGAAGAGGGGCATGTCCTTCCTGAACAGGTGCATCGAAGCTCTTCCTTCCGCGGTCGGCCGCTTGCGAGGGCCATCCGTCATGTTGGCGTTGCGCCGGCTCCGCGCCACGGGGGTGCGTCGGAGGGGCAGGAAACGGGTCCTCGTGCGGTGACCCGCCGCGCCTGCGGCACCGGGCCGGACCCGGGGTTCAGTTCGCGGAGCGCGCGCGCACGTAGGCGCCCGGATCGGACTCCTCACGCTCGCGATACGGGTTGTTCACGGGGTCGCCGTTGGTCTTGGCGACCTTGCGGGGCGGCTTGCGGTAGCCGGTGGGCGGATCGGTGAGGACGTCGCGGTCCGGCTCGACCTGCGAAGGCTCCGCGACTTCGGCGGAGCGCAGGCCGAAGGGGTTCGACCAGAAGGAGTTGCGATCGTCGTTCTCGCCCTCGGGCCGGCCCGGCTCGGTGCGCGCCTGGGCGCCGGCGCGGCGTCCGCCGCGCATCTCGTCGATGGAGAGCGTCATGTTGTTGTCGTTCATCCGGCCCTGGGCGCCGCGGACGATCGGCTTCCGGGCCTCCTCGCGCTCGCGCTCGCGCTGGACGACCTCGGGATCCTTCGGCCACTGGGCCGAGGCTTCCGGCTGGCGCGGCGGCGGCAGGGACTTGCCGTCGAGCTTGGGCGGCATCACCAGGGGGGCCCGCTCGCGGTAGGTGATCGCGGGCTTCTCGGGCTCGATCAGGCCGATGCTGCTGAGCGTGTCGCGCATGAACACGCCCTGCTGCGCCTGCGCGCTCCCGGCGGTCAGAATGCCCGCCACCACCAGCAAAGCCCGATGTCCGATCATGCTATCCCCGCTCTCCGCCCGGTTGTGGGTCCCGGTTCCCCGAGCCCGGATGATCGCCTTGTGCCACGATCCTGATCCGACCTGCTCGGCCTGATCCCGGTTTCAGGCGATCGTATGGCGCCTTGACCGCAGTGCACCAGCCTCGCCGGCACAACGATCCCGGCTGTGGTTTACGGATCACAGGTCGGGCGGAAATGACGGCGGAGCCTCAGAGCTCGGACCCGGTGCTCCGGGGGGCCGGCCGCAGGCTGTCGAGGATGAGGCCGACGACGCCGGCGACGATGGCCGCATCGGCGATGTTGAAGACGTACCAGGACCAGCTGCGCCAGTGCAGGTGCACGAAGTCGAACACCGCGCCGTAGGCCGCGCGGTCGATGGCGTTGCCGAGGGCGCCGCCCGCGACGAGCCCGAGGGCCACCGCCAGCAGGCGCGATTCCGCCCGCCGCATCCAGAGCGACAGGCCCAGCGCCGCGAGGCAGGACACGCCCACCAGCACCCAGCGGCCGAGGCCGCCCTCCTGCTGGAACATCCCGTAGGAGACGCCCCGGTTCCACACCACGAGGAACTCGGCGAAGGGCGCGATCCGCCAGGGCTGCGTCAGCACCAGGTCGGTGCCGAGATAGAGCCAGAGCTTCGAGGCCTGGTCGACGACCAGGGTGACGAGCAGCGCGACGAGGCCCAGGCGGAAGGGGGTCATGGGGGAGAGGGGGTCATCGGAGAGGACGTCACGCGGGAAGGCGGGGCCTCCCCCCGGGATGGGGGACGGCGAGGGGCGGCATCCGCGTCACGCGGCGTTCGTGCCGGCATGCGCCGCATCCCACTCGCGCAGGGCGCGGGCATCGCGGGGCGTCACGTCGGGATAGTCCGGGTCGCTGCCGACCTCGGGCGCGACCCGCCAGGAGCGGGCGCATTTGCGGCCCTCGGCCAGGGCCGGCACCACGGCGACGCCCCGCACGTCGTCGAGGCGGAACGCTTCGGCCGGGCCCTCGCCCGCCGCGATGCGGAGGGCGGAGGTGATACAGACATCGGCGAAGTCGACGCCCTCCACCACCGTCCGCAGCTCCGCATCCGCGATATGGACGGTGGGGGCCGCCTCCAGGCTCGCCCCGATGCGCTTGGCCGTCCGCTCGATCTCCAGGGCGCCGGTGACGACCCGGCGCACGCGGCGGATCGCCTGCCAACGGGCCGCGAGGGCCTCGTCCCGCCAGGCGGCCGGCGTCTCCGGCAGCGTCTGCAGGTGGACGGAGCCGGCCTCGGACGGGTAGCGGTCGAGCCAGGCTTCCTCCGCCGTGAAGGCCAGAACGGGGGCGAGCCAGATCGTGACCCGGCGGAAGGTCTCGTCGATGACCTGGAGGGCGGCGCGGCGCACGGGCGAGGAGGCCGGGTCGCAGTAGAGCACGTCCTTGCGCACGTCGAAGTAGAAGGCCGAGAGGTCGCCGGTCATGAAGCCGTTGAGGAGCGCCACCACCCGCTTGGTGTCGAAGGCGGCGTAGGCCTCGCGGATCTCGCCGTCGAGCTCGGACAGCCGGTGACGGACCAGGCGCTCGAGCTCGGGCAGCTCGGCGTGGGCGATCTCGGTGCCGGGCTCGAAATGCGCCAGCGACCCGAGCATCCAGCGGACCGAGTTGCGCAGCTTGCGGTAGGTCTCCGCGAAGGTCTTGATGATCTCCGGGCCGATGCGCAGGTCGTCCGCGTAATCGGAGGCCGCCACCCACAGGCGCAGGATGTCGGCGCCGGAATCCTTGATGACGTTCTGTGGGGCGACGACGTTGCCCTTCGACTTCGACATCTTCAGGCCCTTCGGGTCGAGGACGAACCCGTGGGTCAGGACGATGTCGTAGGGGGCGCGACCGCGGGTGCCGGCGGATTCGAGCAGGGACGACTGGAACCAGCCGCGATGCTGGTCCGATCCTTCCAGGTACATCACCGTGTCGGCGCCGCCGTCGCGCTTGCGCTTGACGCCGGACAGGCCCGGGAACTGCTCGGGATCGTCGAGCACGAAGGCGTGGGTCGAGCCGGAATCGAACCAAACGTCGAGCACGTCCGTGACCTTTTCGTAGTCCGCCGGATCGTGGTCGGGGGCGAGGAAGCGGGCGCCGTCCGCATCGGTGAACCAGGCATCCGCGCCCTCCGCCTGGAAGGCCGCCGCGATGCGGGCATTCACCGCCGCGTCGCGAAGCACCTCGTGAGTGCCGCGCTTGACGAAAACCGTGATCGGGACGCCCCACGCGCGCTGGCGCGACACCACCCAGTCGGGCCGGTTGCCGACCATGCCGTTGATCCGGTTCTTGCCCTGTGGCGGTACCCACTGGGTCTCATCGATGGACCGCAGGGCGACATCGCGCAGGGTACTGCCGTCCAAGGATTCGACCGGCTTGTCCATCGCGATGAACCATTGCGGCGTATTGCGGAAGATGACCGGTTTCTTCGAGCGCCAGGAATGCGGGTAGCTGTGCTTGAGCGTGCCGCGCGCCACCAGGGTGCCGGCCTCCATCAGGGCGGCGATGACCGCCTTGTTGGCGTCGCCCTTCTCGCCCTTGTGGTTAAGAACGAGTTTTCCCGTGAAACCGGGGGCCTCCTCGGTGAGCGCCCCGTCGGCGTCCACCGTGTAGGGGATGCGGGTCTCGATGCCGCGCTGGGCGAGCGCCCGGCCGTTGGCCATCCAGACCTCGAAATCCTCGCGGCCATGGCCCGGCGCCGTGTGGACGAAGCCGGTGCCCGCCTCGTCGGTGACGTGCTCGCCCTCGAGGAGCGGTACGGCGAAGTCGTAGCCGGGCACGTGGCCGGCCAGCGGATGGCTCAGGGTCAGGGCGGCGAGTTCGTCCGGGGCGACGTCGCGCAGGCGCTCGAAGGCCTCGACCCGGGCGCTGGCGAAGACCGAGGCGGCCAGGGCATCGGCGAGGACGTAGCGATCGCCGACCTTCGCCCAGTTGTCGTCGGCCGCCGCCGTGACCCGGTAGAGACCGTAGGCGACCTTGCGCGAATAGGCGACGGCGCGGTTGCCCGGCATGGTCCAGGGCGTCGTGGTCCAGATCACCACCCGGGCCTCGGCGAGATCCGGGCCCGCGCCCGCGATGGGCCGGAACGCGGCGAAGATCGTGTCGCTGACGTGGTCCTCGTACTCGACCTCGGCCTCGGCCAGGGCGGTCTTCTCCACCACCGACCACATCACCGGCTTCGAGCCGCGATAGAGCTGGCCCGTCATGGCGAAGGTCATGAGCTCGCGGGCGATCGCGGCCTCGGCCGGGAACGACATGGTGACGTAGGGGTGGTCCCAGTCGCCGGTGACGCCGAGGCGCTTGAACTCCCCGCGCTGCACGTCGAGCCAATGGGCGGCGAAGGTCCGGCATTCCTGGCGGAACTCGATGACCGGCACGTCGTCCTTGTTGCGGCCCTTGGCGCGGTACTGCTCCTCGATCTTCCACTCGATGGGCAGGCCGTGGCAGTCCCAGCCCGGCACGTAGTTGGCGTCGTAGCCGAGGGTGCCCTGCGCGCGGACGATGACGTCCTTCAGGATCTTGTTCAGCGCCGTGCCGATGTGGATGTTGCCGTTGGCGTAGGGGGGGCCGTCATGCAGCACGAATTTCGGCCGGCCGGCGGCCTGCGCGCGGATCTGCCCGTAGAGGTCGGTGGCGGCCCAGCGCTCCAGCAGCAGGGGCTCGCGCACCGGCAGGCCGGCCCGCATCGGGAAGTCGGTCTGGGGCAGGAACAGGGTCTTCGAGTAGTCGCGGGCGGGGGCCGCAGCGGGAGAGGTCTGGTCGCTCATGGGCTGTCTGTGAGGTCTTCGGCGCGGATCGGCGTTGAGGCGGTCGGTGGGCAGGACTGCCCCCGGGGCCGGCGGACTGGAGGCGAGGCGTCGCCCTCCCGGCCTTCGCATCGGACCGCCGCGGCGGCCCTCAGGCGCAGGCCGGGCTCATAATTCGAGGCCGGGGGGCGCTCGGCACGCCGCGCCGCCCGCGTGGATCACCATCAACGCACATTCGGCGGCTTCTAGCAGCGGTACAGGCGCGAGACCAGCGAGCTTTCCGACGCCGGCATGCCGGACCAACTTTCGTGGGGACCTTCTTTCAAGCTCGGCCGTTGTCCCTCACGCGTTCGGGCGCCGTCCGGCTTCGGCCGGGGACCAGATCCGAGGGGTGACCGAGACGCGGCGTCATTGGGAGACACGACCATGAGAAAAGCTCTGCTCGCCGCCAGCCTCGTCCTGTCCGCCTTCGCCCTGTCGGGCGCGGCCGAAGCGCAGGGCCTGCCGGGCGGCATCCGCCGTGGCGCGGCCGAGGGCGACCGGGTCGCCGGTCCGGTGGGCGGCATCGTCGGCGGCGCCGTCGGCGGCGCGGTGGGAACCGTGAACGGGGCGCTCGGCATCGATCCGGGCCGTCGCGCCTACCGCACCCGCATGAAGTCCCGCCGCCACTCCCATCACCGCCGTCACCGCTGAGGCGATGCGGGATCCCGCGGGGCGCACGCGCCGTCCGGCCGGCGCCGCCCCCGGGAGTCCAAGGCCTTGGACTCCTGGGCCAGGAGATAGAGCCCGGACCCGATCACGATGGATGCGCCGATCAGCGTCCATCGGTTCGGCACGTCGCCGAAGATCAGGTAGCCCAGCATCAACGACCAGAGCAACTGGGTGTAGATGAAGGGGGCCAGCACGTTGGCCGGCGCCCGGGCATGGGCCAGGACCAGCAGCCAATGCCCGAGGGTGCCGAACAGCCCGACCCCGATCAGCAGCGCCCAGGTGCTCCACGCCGTCGGCGTGGTCCAGATCCAGGGCAGGAGCGGGCTCATCAGCGCGAGTCCGGCCAGTCCCGAATAGAACACCGTCGTGGCCGTCGAATCGACGCTCGCGAGCTTGCGCGTGGTCAGCACGTAGAACGCGTAGCACAGCATGTTGCCGATGCTCAGGAGCACGGCGGGCTGGAAGGCGCCGACGCCCGGACGCACGATGACGAGGACGCCGAGGAAGCCGATCGCCACCGCCACCAGGCGGCGCGGCGACGACCATTCGCCCAGCACCGGCCCCGCGAGCAGCGCCACCATCAGGGGCGTCGCGAACTGGATCGACAGGGTCTCGGCGAGCTGGAGCTGGCGCAGGGCCAGGAAGTTGAGGGCCGTCGACCCGAACAGCAGCAGCGAGCGCAGGACCTAGAGCGCGAGCCGGTTCGTCCGCGCCACCCCGGGCGTCCGGACCGGATTGAGGACCACCAGCACCAGCGCGACGTTCACCGCGTAGCGCATGAAGGTCGAGAGCAGCGGATCGACGCCCAGGCCCGCCAGGGTCTTGGCCGAGGCGTCGAGGCAGGCGAAGAACGCCAGCGTGCCGCACATCAGCGCGATGCCGGCCAGGCGCCGGTTCGTGGGCGCGCCGCCCTCTGGTGGTGACCTCAACGACGTGATCCCGATCCGCGACGGCGTTTCGCCTGGTATGAACGGCGCGACCGGGGAGCTTTAAAGCAGACGCGGGGGAGCGCACACCTGCGTGGGGATCGGGTTCGCCACGGCGTTGAAGCATCGCTGGCCGACACGGCACCGCCCGGTTCGGAACCGGATGGCGACCGTCGGTTGCGGCCGCGCCGGCGAGTCGCGTCGCCTGCACCAATTCTTATCGATGTCCGTCCATCCTCGCGGCCGAACGTCTTTGGCGGAGGGCCATCCATGACGCGGACCATACCGTTGCTGGCCACGTTTGGGCTGGTCTGCCTGATGGTTCTCCCCGCTCCGGGAATCCTGGGCCTCATGATCGGCCTCGGCTGCGCGATCACCATCGTGATCTGCGCGGCGGTCTGGTTGTTCGACCGGGCCGCCACCCGCCTGGCCCTCGTCCTGGAGCGGACCGGCGAGCGCCTGTTCCGGCGCCGGCGGGCCGTGCATGCGGGCTCCGGCATGATGCGCAAGGCGAAGGCCCCGAAGGCCGGACCGCTCTAGGAGGCGGGTGCGGGGGACGCCAGGTCCGGAGGCCGCCGGCGCTACAGCGCGCCCGGGACGGCCAGGCCGTCCGCCTCGTCCTCGTCCATCTCGGAATCGCCCTCGACCTCGTGGCCGGTGACGCCCGAGACCTCCGCGAGGTTGCGGGCGGCCTTGCGCAGGAGCTTGCGCAGGCGGCGCTTCTCCTTGCCGTCGAACCCGTCGAGGAGCTCGGCCTCGACCTCGTCCCACAGCCGCTCGATGGCGGCGGCCTTGGCGAGGCCCGTCTCGGTGAGGCGCACGCGGACGATGCGGCCGTCGCCGGCCTCGGCGCGGCGCTCGACGAATCCCAGGGCCGCCAGCCGCGAGATGGTCTTGGAGGCGGTCGGCGGACGCACCCGCAGGGTCGCGGCGAGGTCGCCCATCGTCATGGTCCCGGCCGCGGCGAGCGCCTGGACCACCTGTTCCTGTCCGGCGAAGAGGTCGAGGCTGGCTAGCCGGTCGCCCACGCGGGAGCGGTGCAGGCGCGCGGCCTGGACCAGGGCCCAGCCCACGCTCTTCGCGCCCGGGGGCCGCAGGCGCTTGTCGGACTTGCTCATGCTCCGCTCGCCATCCCTGTCACCGCTCGCCCCGGGGAGCGACGCCATCACCGCGCGGGTCAGGTCCCCGTGGGGTTCGACCCTCCCGCGCTCGTCAGCCGCCCGCATCGCTCGCGCCCTTCAGCTCTCATACCCCGCGAACGATGGGCCCGCGCCGGTCAATCCGGGCACATCCACCGCCAACCGGGAACGTCCCTCCGTCCCGGGGCATGACCGGGCCGTATGAAGCTGCGATGACAGCGCCCCGCCCGGGAGCCCGAGCGGGCGGGAAAAGTCGGCTAAACGGCCCGTCCGTCCCCGCGCCTGGACGAAGGGCAACCCCTCGATTAAGCGTTGCGCGACGGGGCGCACGCGCCCGCAGCGCGGCCGTTCCCGCACCAGGACCTTCCGAAGACCGCTCAGGAATCCATGAAGGCAGTCATCCTCGCAGGCGGTCTCGGCACGCGCCTCTCGGAGGAGACGGTGATCCGCCCCAAGCCCATGCTGGAGATCGGCGGCCGGCCGATCCTCTGGCACATCATGCAGATCTTCGCCGCCCACGGGGTGCGCGAATTCGTGATCTGCCTCGGCTACAAGGGCTACGTCATCAAGGAGTTCTTCCTGAACTACCGGCTGCACCTGTCCGACGTGACCGTGGACATCGGGCGCGGCCACGTGGACTTCCACCGCAGCACCGCCGAGGACTGGCGCGTCTCGCTGATCGAGACCGGCGAGACCACGATGACGGGCGGGCGCCTGAAGCGGGTGCGGGACTATCTGGGCGACGACGACTTCTTCATGACCTACGGCGACGGCGTCGCCGACGTGGACCTGACGGCCCTGGCGGCCTTTCACCGGGCCCACGGCAAGCTCGCCACCCTCACGGCGGTGACGCCGCCGGGCCGCTTCGGGGCGCTGGAGCTGGAGGACGGCACGGTGCGGCGCTTCCGGGAGAAGCCCGCCGGGGACGGGGCGACGATCAACGGCGGCTTCTTCGTGCTCTCGCCGCGGGTGCTCGACCGGATCGCGGGCGACGCCACCGTCTGGGAGGCGGAGCCCCTGGAGGGCCTCGCCGCCGACGGGCAGCTCGCGGCCTACGTCCATGCGGGCTTCTGGCAGGCCATGGACACCCTGCGCGACAAGAACCACCTCGAAGCCCTGTGGGCGGGGGACGCGCCGCCCTGGAAGTGCTGGTAGTCTGGCGCCCCACCGGAGATCGTTTCAGAGCGTGCAGCCCTCGCCCTTCCCCCTGCCGCGCACGCGCGACCCGAATCCCGATCCCGCCTTCTGGGCCGGGCGACGGGTGCTCGTCACGGGCCATACCGGCTTCAAGGGCGGCTGGCTCTGCCTGTGGCTGGAACGCCTGGGCGCCCGGGTGAGCGGGCTGGCGCTGGCCCCCGAGACCACCCCGAGCCTGTTCGCCACGGCCGGCATCGGCCGCGGCCTCGACTCGCACCTCGCCGACATCCGCGACGCGGCGGCAGTCCGGGCGTGCCTGGCCGCCACCGCCCCCGAGATCGTCATCCACATGGCCGCCCAGGCCCTGGTGCGCGCCGCCTACCGCGATCCGCTGGCCACCTACGCCACCAACGTGATGGGCACCGCCCACGTGCTGGAGGCGGTGCGGGCGACGCCCTCCGTCCGGGCCGTGGTGGTGGTGACGAGCGACAAGGCCTACGCGAACCGTGAATGGGCCTGGGGCTACCGCGAGACGGAGGCGCTGGGCGGCCACGACCCCTACAGCAGTTCGAAGGGCTGCACCGAGCTGGTGGCGGCGGCCTACCGGGCCTCGTTCCTCAGGGAACGGGATTGCCGGGTCGCCACCGCCCGGGCGGGCAACGTCATCGGCGGCGGCGACTGGTCGGAGGACCGCCTCGTGCCCGACATCGTCCGCGCCTTCGCGCGGGGCGAGTCGGTGGAGATCCGCGCGCCCCACGCGACGCGGCCCTGGCAGCACGTGCTCGAGCCCCTGAGCGGCTATCTCCGCCTCGCCGAATGCCTGTCGGGGGCGGACGGGCCGCGCTACGCCGAGGCCTGGAACTTCGGCCCGGCCGACGAGGATTGCCGGCCGGTGGCCCATCTCGTCGACGAACTCGCCCAGGCCTGGGGCTCCGAGGCCCTGTGGCACCTGTCGGCGGCGATCCATCCGCACGAGGCGACCTTCCTCAAGGTCGATTCGGCCAAGGCCCGCGCCCATCTCGGCTGGGACCGGCGCCTGCGCCTCGACGCGGCGCTCGCCTGGACCGCGGCCTGGCACCGGGCGCAGGCCGGCGGGGCGTGCGCCCGCGACCTGACCCTGGCGCAGATCGGCGCCTACGAGGCGCTCGCCGCATGACGACTCCGACCCCGACCCCGACCCGAAGCTGCCGCGCCTGCGGGGCGCCCCTGCACCGGAGCGTGGCCGATCTCGGCCTGTCGCCCCTGGCCAACGCCTACGTGCCGGTCGAGCGCGCCGGCCGGGGGGAGATGGTCCATCCCCTCCACGCCTTCGTCTGCGAGGCCTGCTGGCTGGTGCAGCTCGAGGCCTTCGAGACGCCGGAGGCGATCTTCTCGGACTACGCCTATTTCTCCGGCTTCTCGGCCGGCTGGCTCGCCCATGCGGAGGCCTACGTCGCGGCCATGCAGGCCCGCTTCGGTCTCGGGCCGGACAGCAAGGTCGTGGAGGTGGCGAGCAACGACGGCTACCTGCTGCGCGCCGTCGTGGCCCGCGGCATCCCGGCCCTCGGCGTCGAACCGGCCGCCAACGTGGCCGCGGTGGCGCGCGAGCGCGGCATCCCCACCGAAGTGGCGTTCTTCGGGGCGGAGACCGCCCGGCGCCTGTGGGCGGAGGGCCACGCCGCCGACCTGATGGCGGCCAACAACGTGCTGGCCCACGTGCCCGACATCCACGACTTCGTGGAGGGCTTCCGAATTCTCCTGAAGCCCGAGGGCGTCGCCACCTTCGAGTTCCCACATCTCCTGCGCATGATCGCGGAGCGCCAGTTCGACACCATCTACCACGAACACTTCTCCTACCTCTCCCTCGGGGTCGTCTCGGGGATCCTGGAGGCGCACGGCCTGCGGGTCTTCGACGTGGAGGCATGGCCGACCCATGGCGGCTCCCTCCGGGTCTTCGCCTGCCACGCGGCGGCCGCGCACCCGCAGGGTCCCGCCGTGGACCGGGTGCGCGCGGAGGAGCGCGCCGGCGGCCTGTTCGATGCGGGCGGCTACGCCGCCTTCGCGGAGGACGTGGTGCGCATCAAGTGCGCCACCCTCGCCTTCCTGGCGGACCTGCGGCTGACGGGAAAGACCGTCTGCGCCTACGGGGCGGCGGCCAAGGGCAACACCTTCCTCAATTACTGCGGCATCGGCCCCGAGTTGGTGCGGGCCGTGGCGGACCGCTCGCCGCACAAGCAGGGCACCCTCCTGCCGGGCAGCCGCATCCCGGTGGTCTCCCCGGAGTCCCTGCTGGCGCAGCGGCCGGACTACGTCCTGATCCTGCCCTGGAACCTGACGGACGAGATCGCCGGCGAGATGGCCGCCATCCGGGACTGGGGCGGGCGCTTCGTCACGGCGATCCCACGGCTCTCGGTGTTCTGAGCCCATGCGCTTCGAGGCCCTGCCGCTCGCCGGCGCGTACCGGGTCGTCCCGGACCCCCAGGCCGACGCGCGCGGCTTCTTCGCCCGCACCGCCTGCGCGGAGGACTTCGCCGCGCGGGGCCTCATCGGCGCCTTCGCGCAGTCCAGCATCTCCTACAATGCCCGGCGCGGCACCGTGCGGGGCCTGCACTTCGCCGCGGAGCCCCACGCGGAAACCAAGCTCGTGCGCTGCACGGCCGGCGCGATCCACGACGTCCTCGTCGACCTGCGGCCGGATTCGGCCACCTACCTCCAGGCCTACGGGACCGAACTCAGCGCCGGGAACCGCCACGCCCTCTACATTCCCGTGGGCTTCGGCCACGGCTTCCAGGCGCTCAGCGACGACGCGGAAGTGCTCTACATGATCGACCGCCCCTACGTGGCCGGCAGCGCCCAGGGCCTGCGCTGGAACGATCCGAGCCTCGACGTCGCCTGGCCGGAGCCCGTCACGGTGATCGCCGCGCGCGATCTCGCCTACCCCGACTGGGTGCGGTGAGGGAGCGCGTCCTCGTCACGGGGGCGGCCGGCTTCGTCGGCCGCCACGCCGTGCCGGCCCTGCGGGCGCGCGGATTCGAGGTTCACGGCGTCGGTCGCAGCCCCTCGGCGGAGGCGACCTGGCACGCGGCCGACCTGCTCGTGCCCGCGGAACGGCACGCGCTGATCGCGAAGATCCGGCCGAGCCACCTCCTCCACCTCGCCTGGGATGCGGAGCCCGGCCGCTACTGGACCTCGGCGCGCAACCTCGACTGGGTCGCGGCCACCCTGGATCTCGCCCAGGCCTTCGCGGCGGCGGGGGGCCGCCGGTTCGTCGGGGCCGGCACCTGCGCCGAGTACGAATGGGGCGCGGCCCGCTTCGAGGAGGCGACGACGCCCTGCCGGCCCGCGACGCTCTACGGCGCCGCCAAGGACGGCACGCGGCGCATCCTGGAGGCCTATGCCGCCACGCAGACGCTCAGCGTCGCCTGGGGGCGGCTGTTCTATCTCTACGGCCCCGGCGAGCGCCGCGGGCGGCTCGTGTCGGACGCGATCCGGGCCCTGACGGCCGGCACGGCGTTCCCGACCTCGCACGGGCACCAGCGCCGCGACTTCCTGCACGTCGCGGATGCCGCCGCGGCCCTGGCCGCCCTGGTGGCGGGGGACGTGCCCGGGCCGGTGAACATCGGCTCCGGGGCGGCGATCCCGGTGCGCGCGCTCCTCGAAGGGCTCGCCGCCCGGATCGGGGGCGCCGAGCACCTGGATTTCGGGGCCCGTCCCTTGAGCCCGACGGAGCCGCCGGTCATCGAGGCCGGGACCCGCATCCTGACGGAGACCGTGGGGTTCCGGCCGCGCTTCGACGTAGCGCGGGGGCTCGACGACACCGTCGCGTGGTGGCGGGCCCGGGGGAAGGCTCCGGGCTGACCGCTCAGACCCTCAGCAGGGCAGCAGGCCCTTGAGCTGGGACAGGATGTCCTCGCCGGTGCAGGGCCGGGCGATGAACTTGGCGCCCTTCGGCATCCGTTCGGGATCGGGGGCCGCGCGCCCCGAGACGATGACGATCGGCAATTGCGGCCGGGCCTCGGACACCGCGGTGGCAAGCTCGAAGCCGTTGGTCTTGCCGGACAATTCGACGTCCGTGATCAGGCCGCTGATGTCGGGGCGGTCCTGGATGATGCCGAGCGCCCGTTCGGCCGAGGCGCATTGCACGGTCTCGTAGCCGCCATTCTCGAGAACGTCGCCGAGGTCCATGATCGTCAGGGCCTCGTCCTCCACCAGCAGGATCACCGGCCGGTCGTCGTTCGCCTTCGCCTCGTCCACCACGATGCACCCTCCAGCCTGTCTGGCCGCGGGCCCCGCCCGGGACCGGGATCCTCGCGTGAAGCCCGGGGGCCCGCACGGCGCGATCCGGGACACCGGAGATCCTGGACATGGGGCCAGCGCAACGTCATCCCAACGAGCGACGGGGGCGTGGGTTGCACCGGACGCAGGGTCCTCGCCGTCAGGAGGCGACCGCCGGCACCACCGTCCGCATGGCGTCGAGAAGCTCGGCCAGATCCTGCGGCGGGACGGTGAGGGCCGGCGTCAGGTAGACGATGTCGCCGAAGGGGCGGACCCAGGTGCCCCGCGCCAGGAAGCGGCGCTTCAAATCGGCCAGATCGGGGGGCCGGCGGAACTGCACCACCCCGATCGCCCCCAGGACCCGGATGTCGGCGACGTGCGGCAGCCCGCGAAGGGGTTCGAGCCCGTCCGCCAGGGCCCCCGCGAGGGCCGCGACCTGATCGAGGCGCGGTTCGCGGTCGAACAGGTCGAGGCTGGCATTGGCCGCCGCGCAGGCGAGCGGGTTGGCCATGAAGGTCGGCCCGTGCATGAGGGCGGCGGCGGGATCGTCGGCGAGGAAGCTCTCGAACACGGCCCCCGTGGCCACCGTGGCGGCCAGCGCCATCGTGCCCCCGGTGAGGGCCTTCGACAGGCACAGGATGTCCGGCACGATGCCGGCCTGCGTGCAGGCGAACAGGGTGCCGGTGCGCCCGAACCCGGTGAAGATCTCGTCGGCGATGAGCGGCAGCCCGTGGCGCCGCGCGAGCCGCGCGACGGTCGCCAGCACCTCGGGGGGGTGCATGCGCATGCCGCCGGCCCCCTGGACCAGGGGCTCGACGATCACCGCCGCCAGGGTCTCGCGCGCGGCCGCCAGGGTCGCGTCGAGGGCGGCGACCTGCGCCGCCGTCCGGGGCAGGTCGCAGAAGACCTGGGTCGGCAGGTAGGCGCCGAAGCGCCGGTGCATGCCCTCGTCGGGGTCGCAGACCGACATCGCCCCGAGGGTGTCGCCGTGATAGCCCTCGCGGAAGGCCAGGATGCGGGTGCGCCCGACCACCCCCCTGTTGATCCACATCTGCACCGCCATCTTCAGGGCGACCTCCACGGCCACCGAGCCGGAATCGGTGAAGAAGACGTGGTCGAGGTCGCCGGGCAGCAGGGCCGCGAGGCGTGCCGCCAGCCGCTCCGCCGGGGCGTGGGTGAGCCCCCCGAACATCACGTGCGGCATCGTCTCGAGCTGCGCGGCCACGGCCGCCCGGATGTGGGGATGGTTGTAGCCATGGGCCGCCGTCCACCAGGAAGCGATGCCGTCGATCAGCTCGCGCCCGTCGGCGAGGACGATGCGCGACCCGTGCGTGCGCACGGCTTCCAGCGGCGGGGCCGCCCCCTGCATCTGCGTGTAGGGGCGCCAGAGATGATGCCGTCCGGGGGATTCGCGCGGGCTCGTCATGATCGGACAGGGATGTGAGCGCGGGACCGCCGGGTCAAGCAGGCCCTTCGCTGCCGATCGCCCCCGCGACGGGACTGAACACATGAGCCTTCTTCTTATGATCGACCATGTATATCCTGTCTAAGCTATGCATGTTCATTCCTTTTAGCGGTTCTAATCTTTAAACGACATCTTGCAAATGATGTTGCAGCGCACTACGGCGAAGCTTCTGCTTCGTCCGAGAACCGATATGCCGCGCGCCGCCCGAACCTCCCGCCATCCGTCCCGGCACCGCCGGTTGGCCGGGGGCGCCCTCTGGCTGCTGTCCGCCGGTGCGAGTTCGGCGCAGGAGGCGCCGTCCACCGTCACCCTCGAGGAACTCAGCGTCGCCGGCCTCGGCAACGGACTCGCGACCGTCGGCTACCAGCCCAAACGCTCGACCTTCGGGGCGGGGTCCGACACCGCCCTCCTCGACACGCCGGCCAACATCGCCGTGGTCTCCGCCGCGGTGCTGCGCGACCAGCGCGTGATCTCCCTCGACGAGGCCCTGCGCAACGTCAGCGGCATCGCCCAGACCAACAGCGTCGGCGGCACGCAGGAGGCCGTGGTCCGGCGCGGCTTCGGCACCTTCCGCGACGACTCGATCCTGCGGGATGGCCGGCGCACCGTGCTGCAGCAGAACTTCAGCTACGCCATCGAGCGGGTGGAGGTGCTCAAGGGCCCGGCCTCGCTCCTCTACGGCATCACCGACCCGGGCGGGCTGATCAACCTCGTCTCGAAGCGGCCGGACTTCACGCAGCACGGCTCCCTCAACCTCACGGGGACGAGCTTCGACGGCGGCTTGGTCCAGGGCGACCTCACCGGCCCCATCGCGGGCACCAACCTCGCCTACCGGATGGTGGCCGACATCCAGAGCTACGCCTACTGGCGCAACTTCGGCCATCTCAGCCGCCAGGTCGTGGCCCCCTCCCTCACCTGGAAGGGCGACGACACCACCGTGACGGTGGGGTATGAATTCGGGCACTACCGCGTGCCCTACGACCGCGGCACGATCTTCGATCCCACCACCGGGCGGCCCCTGCGGGTACCGCGCGACCGGCGCTT
Organism: Methylobacterium sp. Leaf89; assembly: GCF_001422215.1. Taxonomy (NCBI): domain Bacteria; kingdom Pseudomonadati; phylum Pseudomonadota; class Alphaproteobacteria; order Hyphomicrobiales; family Methylobacteriaceae; genus Methylobacterium; species Methylobacterium sp. Leaf89. The sequence continues at coordinate 90,702 of NZ_LMML01000028.1, forward strand.
CGACGAGCGCTCGAGCCAGCACGAGGCCACCAGCCATCTCGCCACCCTCGATGTCGACCACCGCTTCGACAACGCCTGGACGTTGCATTTCGGCTACACCTACTCCCATCTCGGCTACGACGAGGACCAGATCCGGCCGGTCACCTATCTTCCGGCCAGAGGCCTCCTCACCCGCCGGGCCGACGGCACCCGCAACGCGGACTTCAATGCGCATGTCGCCCGCCTCGACCTGACCGGCAGCTTCGACACCGCCGGTCTGCGCCACGACCTCCTGGCCGGCGTCACTTACGAGAACATCGATTACGGCCGGCCCGACATCATCCGGGGTCCGAACCGGGCGGGGTTCGACCCGTTCCGGCCGGTCTACGGCACCCTCGCGGCGGTGCCGGTGATCTCGCCCGCCGACAGCAACCTGCGCGAACGCTTAGTGAATACCAGCGTGTATTTGCAGGACTCCCTGCACCTCAGCGACCAGTGGATTCTGGTCGCCGGGGTCAGCACGCAGATCTTCGACCAATTCGGCGCCAAGGGGACGCCGGCGGTGGCCTACACCGACATCGACGGGGTGCGCGTCCTGCCGCGGGTCGGCCTCGTCTACAAGCTCGCCCCCACCCTCTCGCTCTACGGGAGCTATTCGCAGTCCTTCAAACCCAACACCTCGCTGGCCAACATCGTCGGCGCCCTGCCGCCCGAGGAGGGAGACTCCATCGAAGTCGGGGTGAAGGCGGACCTCGCCGCCGGGCTGACCGTGACGGGGGCGATGTTCGACATCGACAAGGCGAACGTGCTGGTGACGCAGGTCAACGGCCAGGGCCTCACCGTGGCGACCACCGCCGGCAAGGTGCGCTCGCGCGGGTTCGAGCTCGACGTCGCCGGCCAGATCCTGCCCGACTGGGCGGTGATCGCAAGCTACGGTTTCACCCAGGCGGAGGTGACCCAGGACCCGGTGCTGGTGGGCAAGCAGCTCCTCAACACCCCGCGGGTCACCGCCTCGGCCTTCCTCACGCATCAGTTCGGTGCCATCGCCGAGGCAACGGAGTTCGGCGCGACGCGGCTGGGCGCCGGCTTCCTGGAAGCCGGTTTCGGGGCGCGCTACGTCGGCGCCCGGCCGGGGGACGCCGCCAACAGCTTCGCCCTGCCCGACCACGTCGTCTGCGACGCGTTCCTCGCCTACAGCACCGAGGTGAACGGCTTGGCGACCACGCTCCAGCTCAACCTCAAGAACCTGTTCGACCGCACCTATTATCCCTCGTCGGGGGGCAGCAACCTGCTGGTGGCGGTGGGCGAGCCCTTCCAGGCCCTGGTGACCGCGCGGGTGGCGTGGTGAGGCACCTGCGCGCCGTCCTGTTCCAGCTGCACTGGCTGCTGGGGCTGGGGGCCGGGCTGATCCTGACCGTGGCGGGCGTCACCGGTGCGCTCCTCAGCTACGAGGACGCCATCGGCGAGGCCTTCGACGCGGACCTGATCCGGGTCGCCCGCCGGGCGGAGGATCCGCTCGCGCCGGATGCCCTCCTGGCCCGCTTCCATGCCCAGCGCTCCGACCCGGTGGCGAACCTGACGCTCTCGGCCGAGGCTGCCACCGCCGCGATGGTCCGGCTCGGGCGCGATCCCGCCACCGGCCTGCGGCCGCCCTCCCTCTATCTCGACCCCTATGACGGCACGGTGCGCGGCTCGGCCCGGACGGAGGAGGCCTTCGCGACCATCCGGCGCCTGCATCGCTGGCTGCTCCTGCCCGGCGACGGCAAGGGCTGGGGCCGGCCCCTGACCGGCGCGAGCGTCCTCGCGCTCCTCGTCCTCCTCTGCACCGGTCTCTACCTGCGCTGGCCGAAGGTGATGTCGCTGCGGATCTGGCTGAAGCCCCATCTCCGGCAATGGGGCCGGCCGACCTACTGGTCGCTGCACGCGGTGGCCGGCACCTGGGTGCTGCCGGTCTACCTCGTCATCGCCCTGAGCGGGCTGTGGTGGTCCTTCGACGGCTATCGCGAGGTCGTCACCACCCTCCTCACCCGGGGCGAGACCATCACCCGGATGGCCGATGGCAAGCCGCCGGCGACGAAGGCGAACGGGCTGCCCGCCGGCCGGAGGGACTCTGCAACGAATGGCGAGGCTGCAGGCGGGGGCAGTCGCAAGGAGGTGGGGTTGGGCAGCGCGGGGGCGCCGTCCCTCGACGCGGCCTGGGCGGCCTTCCGTACCGCACAGGACGGGCAGTTCCTCCGTGCCACCCTGCTCCTGCCCGCCGGCCCCGCCGGGCTCGTGCGCATCCGCTCCGAGAACCGGAACGGCTGGCGCGACGACATACGGATCGAGGCGACCAGCGGGCGCATCCTCATGCGCGAGATCGGCGGCGAGCGTCCGCTCGGCGCCCGCATCGCCGGCAACATGCTCGACGTGCACAGCGGGCGCATCTTCGGACTCCTCGGGCCACCGATCTTCCTCGTCGCAGCCCTGCTGATGCCGCTCTTCCTAGTTACGGGCGTGCTGCTCTACGTCGGGCGACGGGCGGCGAAGGCGCGGCGCGCGCAGGCGGGAGCGGGCCGTACCGCGACCTCCGCGCTCAGCCCGCGCGCTTGACCCCCAGACCGGTTTTCGACAGGTTCCGCCGCCACAGCACCCGTCCCCGACCGCTGCAACTCCTGAGATCCGATGTCGCCTGGCGACGAATCCGCCGTCCCGCCCGCCGCATCCGCGCACGAGCGACGCTTCACGATCTGCCGCGAGGACGAGCCGGTGCCGCCCGTGATCGCCGGAGCCATCGCGGCGATCGGCAATTTCGACGGGGTGCATCTCGGTCATCGGACCCTGATCGCCGCCGTGCGCGAGACCGCGCAGGCGGCCGGCCGCCCGGCGGTCGTCCTCACCTTCGAGCCGCATCCGCGCGCCTATTTCGCGCCACATCTCCCCATGTTCCGTCTCACCGACGCGGAAGCCAAGGAGGTCGTCTTCGCCCATCTCGGCCTCGACGGACTCATCGTGCGCCGCTTCGACGCAACCCTGGCGGGAACCGGCGCGCGCGACTTCGTCGAGGGGCTGCTGGTGCGCGACCTCGGGGTGGCGGGCGTCGTCATCGGCCACGATTTCCATTTCGGCCGGGGCCGCGAGGGCACGCCGATGGTCCTCGCCGATCTCTGCACGCAGGCGGGCCTGAGTTGCCGGATCATCCCCCCTGTCGCCCTGAGCACGGGGGCGGAGCCGGTCTCGTCGAGCGCGATCCGGGCTGCCCTCACCGAGGGTGCGGTGACGCGGGCCAACGCGCTCCTTGGCTACCGTTGGTTCGTCTCCGGCGAGGTCCGCCACGGCGACAAGCGTGGACGTACCCTCGGCTATCCCACCGCCAACGTGGCGCTGCCCGCCTGCAACCTCGCCCACGGCATCTACGCGGTGCGAGCGCGCCTGCCCGACGGTCGGGTGAAAAACGGGGTCGCCAGCTACGGCCGGCGCCCGACCTTCGACGACGGCGCCCCGCTCCTCGAGGTCAACCTGTTCGATTTCTCCGGCGACCTTTATGGCCAGACGATCGCGGTGGAGTTCCTGGACTATCTCCGCGGCGAGGTCCGCTTCGACGGAGCGGAGGCCCTGATCGCCCAGATGCATCGCGACGCGGCCGAGGCCCGCCGGATCATCGCCGAGAATGCCGTCCCCTCAATGCTCGACGCCTGAGGCCACGCCTATTCTGCGTCGTCCTCGGTCTCCGGCGTGCGATTGGGCCAGGTCACGATCCGATCGAGGAGTTCGTCGGCTGTGAACTCCTCCTCGTTGCCGGAGACGCGGCCGCGCACGGAGATGCCGGCCTCGTGCACGCTGGCGGCGCGGCCCGAGACCAGCGGATGCCAGGCGTAGAGATCGTGGCCCTCGCGGATCAGTCGATAGGCGCAGGTCGGTGGCAGCCACGGGATCGTGCGCACCGCCTCGGGCGTCAGGCGCACGCAATCGGGCACGCGCTTCTGGCGCCGCGCATAGTCGCGGCAGCGGCAGCCATGGCCGTCGAGGAGGGTGCAGCCGACATCGGTGTGATAGACTTCCGCCGTATCCTCGTCCTCGAGCTTGAGGAGGCAGCAGCGGCCGCATCCGTCGCACAGGCTCTCCCACTCGGCCGGCGACATCGCCTCCAGGCTCTTCGTCCGCCAGAACGGCTCCACGGTCGGAGCGGTCTGGGGATCGGAACGGATGGTTTCGGGGAAGGCCTGCGGCGTCGGGGAACGCGCGGCCGAGCGGTCCCGCATGGGGAACACCTTGGGCTGGGAGCGGCGAGGATCCGGATGATCTGCCCCTGTGCCGCAACGCGGCCCCGGGAGCAAGCGTTGCCGGCGCACGGCATGACGCCGCGCCGTGTTCGGAGGCGCCGCGCCACCGCGCCGCCCCATTCCGGCATCAAGGTTAAGAACAGGTTATGGCCTGCGGCGGCGGGACGCTTGCCCTTGTCGGGCGTTCCCATGAACGAAGCCTCGCGGCCGGGCGCGGGTGTTGGTAGGATCGCGCGGACCGGCGTCGTGCCGGAACCGGGTGCGGAAGGACTGGAACTCAGGTGCGCCTGCCCAAAGCGACCTCCCTCACGACACGGATCAAGCACGCCGCCCTCGCCTTCGACGCCTGGGTGAACGCGAGCCTGTACGACGGCGGCCGCACGGCGGGAGAGACCTACGAGCGCTTCCAGGAGCGCATGAACGTCTTCTCGGTACGAGGCTGGAAACGCTTCGCCCTCGACCTGACCAGCGAGGGGGTGACCCTCGGTACGGGTGGCGCGGTCCTGATGCTTGCCCTGGCGCAGCCGGCCTTCAACCTGACCAGCGACAACTGGCTCAAGGCCCAGGACCTCGCCGTGACGTTCCTCGACCGCTACGGCACCGAGGTCGGACGGCGCGGCATCAAGCACGACGACTCGCTGAGGCTCGACGATTTTCCCGACATCATGATCAAGGCTCTGGTCTCCACCGAGGACCGGCGCTTCTACGAGCATTGGGGCATCGACCCCATCGGCACCGCCCGCGCGCTGGTGTCGAACTCGCGCGGCGGCGGCAACACCCAGGGCGGTTCGTCGATCACGCAGCAGCTCGCCAAGAACCTGTTCCTCACGAACGAGCGCTCCCTTGAGCGCAAGATCAACGAGGCCTTCCTGGCGCTCTGGCTGGAGAGCCACCTCTCCAAGAACGAGATTCTGAAGCTCTACCTCGACCGGGCCTACATGGGCGGCGGCACTTTCGGCGCCGTGGCGGCGGCGGATTATTATTTCGGCAAGCCGCTGAAGGACATCTCCCTGGCCGAGGCCGCGATGCTCGCCGGCCTGTTCAAAGCGCCGACCAAGTACGCCCCCCACGTGAACCTGCCGGCGGCCCGTGCCCGCGCCGGCGACGTGTTGCACAACATGGTCGAGGCCGGCTTCCTCACCGAGGGCCAGATCCAGACCGCCCTGCGCAACCCCGCAACACCGGTGACTCGGACCCGCGACATCACGGCGGACTACTATCTCGACTGGGCCTTCGGCGAGATCAAGCAGATGGCCGATGCGGGCCGCTTCCGCAGCGACCGCGTCCTCACCGTGAAGACGCCCCTCGACCTGACCATCCAGCGCCGGGCCGACGAGGTGGTGCAGAATACCCTGCGCCGATTCGGCGACCAGTACGAGGTTGACGAGGCCGCCATGGTGATCCTCGATCCGGACGGGGCCCTTCGGGCGATGGTCGGTGGTGCCGATTATGGCGAGAGCCAGTTCAACCGCGCCACCGACGCCCTTCGCCAGCCCGGCTCGTCGTTCAAGCCCTATGTCTACGCCGCCGGCCTCGCCTCGGGCCTGTATCGGCCGGACACGCGCGTCGTCGATCGGCCCGTCTGCATCGGCAACTGGTGCCCGCAGAACTACGGGCGCTCGTTCTCGGGCGCCACGACGCTCACTGTCGCGGTGGCGAAATCCATCAACACCATCCCGATTCAAGTCTCGATCGCCCTGGGCAAGGCGATGGGCATCTCCCATGAAGCCAGGGCCGCCGCCGCCGGGCGCAAGAAGATCATCGAGACCGCCCACGCCATGGGCATCACCACGCAGCTGACCGATTCCGTCTCCCTGCCGATCGGCTCGGCGGAGGTGAACGTCATCGACCAGGCCGCCGGCTACGCGGTGTTCGCCAATGGCGGGCGCAGGGCCAAGCCCTACGCGGCCATGGAGGTCCGCAACTCGTCCGGTGATGTGATCTACCGCCATGCCGACGAGCCGATGCCGCAGGTGCTGTCGACCCAGGTGGTCGCCGACATGAACTACATGCTGACCAAGGTGGTCGAGGAAGGCACCGGCAAGCGCGCGGCCCTGGAAGGCATCAAGGTCGCGGGCAAATCCGGCACCACGAATGCTTACCGGGACGCTTGGTTCGTCGGCTATACGGGCAATTACGTCGGCGCTGTCTGGTTCGGCAACGACGATCACACCTCCACCAACAAAATGACGGGCGGCTCGCTGCCGGCCATGACTTGGCATGACGTGATGGAAGTCGCGCATCAGGGTATCGAGCTCAAACCCATGCCTGGCCTGAAGGATCCGGGCCGTGCAGTGGCGCAGTCGGGGCAGAGTGCGGCCCCCGTGAACGCGGCGGCGAGCGCGGCCGGCAAACTTTCCCGGCGTTCCTTCGAGGTCATCGGCAGCATGAACGGCCTGTTCCGCCAGGTGGAGAAGACCTCCCTGAAGGCATCCGAGAAAACCTCCGCCCTCGAGCCCCTGAACGCCCCCGGCCCGGTGGCGGACGGGGTTCGCGCCGTCGGCGGCCGCGTCGGCACACCGTAGCCGGCGATCATGCGCATGACATTCGCCGAGACGGTGGCGCGGTTGCGTCCGGACCAGAGCCGGACGCGTTCTTCCGAGCTTCGGAGCCGGGAAGCAGGCCCGGTCTCCGGGACCGGCGGACGCCTGACGCGCGCGCTGCGACGCGGCGTCCGCAAGGCTTCGACCGTGACAATGATGCTTTACGCCCTGGCGCTGGGGGCGGGCCTTGGCCTCGCGACCGCCGATTATGCCACGCGAGGTGGCTATCCCTTCGGCGGCGTGCGGGTGGGGGCCTGGACCGCCTGGCCGAAAGTCGGTTCCGTCGGTGCGGATCCCTACGCCCGCGCGGTCAACGCGCGGCGCGGTGAGATCCCCCTGGCGATCGGTGAAGGCATGCTGCTCACGGCCGAACAGGACGAATCCGGACGGGCACTCGATGCCGCCTGCACCTACCGCGTGGCGGGCGTGACGCCGCCGGCCCGCGCCTGGACCGTGACGGTGGCCGGGCGCGGGCCACGCGACTCGGACACCGCCCCGATGCGCGAAGGCTTCACCGCCACCGAGATCCTGCGCGAGACCGACGGGCAGTTCGTCATCACCCTGTCGCCGGAGGTCCAACCGGGGAACTGGCTGCCGATGCCGCGTGCCAAGGGGCCGGTACGACTCGCCTTGCGCCTGTACGACACGCCCGTGGCGGCCAGCGCGGGCAGCCTCGACCGCTCGGCTGTGCCGGCCATCACCAAGACCGGGTGCGCCGCATGACGCCGCGGGGCCGCTTCCTCGTCGCCACCCTGTCGGGACTGGTGCTCGCGGGCCTCGTGCACGGGGCCACCGTCCTGCTCATCCCGCGCCTGGCGGAGTCCGATGCGCTGTCGCGGGCGCGTTCCGGGGAGAACCTCGACCATCCGCTGGCGATCAACACCGTGGCGGCCGGCGACGCCACCCCGCCCGTGGAGGCGTGGCTTCCGATTCCGGACCCGGCGGTGGCGGTCGGGCTCTGCGCCTATGATCTCTCCGAGGGACCGATGCGGGTTTCGGCCCGTACGGGCTCGCTGATGCTGTCCCTGGCGGTACATGGACAACGGGGGGCTTTCTACGCGGTGACCGACCAGGCGGCGGTGCGCGGCGCCCTCGACCTCGTGGTGCTCACCCGGTCCCAATACGACGAGGCGCTCGCCAATGCCGACGAGGACGAGGTCAGCCACGATGTCCGCATCGTCGCCGGCGACACCCGGGGCTTCGTGGTGGTGCGGGTGATCGCGGCCCTGCCGAGCCAGCGCACGGCGGCCGACGCGGCGGTACAGGCGGTCTCCTGCACCGTCGACAGCCCCGGCGACGAGAAGACCGGCGGCTGAGGCACTCCTCAATTCTTGGCGACGATCGGCCTCGGCGCTGCGACCGCGACCACGCCCTCCGCCTCCGGCAGGAGCCCGCATCGGGCCTCGGCTTCCAGCGGCACCAACGGATCGAGCAGGGGACGCCGCCCGTCGAGGGCGGCCAGGGTCCCTTCCACCGACACGCCTTCCGGCCCTGGCGCCTCGATCAGCAGATGCTCGAGAGCATAGCGGTAGCGGCGGGAGCGGCGACCGGTCTCGAAGCGGACCCAGGCGATGAGGCACCGGTTCTCGGCCACCCGCATGGCGGCTTGGCGCACATCGCCGTCGTCCAGACTCTTGGCGAAGGGCAAGCTGCGCAGGCGCAGGGCGTCGCCCTCCTTCACCCGGACCGCCAGGGCGGCGAATTGCGGGATCAGCCGGGCATCGGTGCCGATATCCTCCGACAGGCGCCGGTAGCGCGAGACCGGCGAGCGAAAGCTCTGTGCCATCAGCGTGTCGTGATAGGCCGCCGGATCGTCGGTCCGCCAGGAGGCGGGGAGCACCCGGGCGCGCGTGAGATTGGCGAGAATGTCCGTGAACGCGTCGTGCCCGGCCGCTGGCATGAGGAAGCGCCAGGCGCGGTCGCGCAGGACGCGTTCCTCGTCGGTGAAGGGAAAGGCGGAGGCCGGCTCCTCGCGCTCCCGCGCCGCCAGGGTCCCGGTGGTCTCGATCAGGCTGTTCCAGGCGCCGGTTTTGGGCCGCCCGAAATCCCCCTCCTGCGCGCAGCCGGCGAGGAGCGCCGGGATCGCGAGGGGTATCAGGCGCAGCGCATGCAGCCGGAGGGCCTGCCGACGTCCGGTTCGGAATAAGGGCACCATGCGGGGGCGCGTCGGCCGGGTGTCAGGAACGGCGGCGCAGGCGCGGCGCGGGAGCTTCCGGCTCGGGCATGCGCTCGTAGCGAATTCCGGTGAAGAGCAGAATGGCGCCCCGCGGCGCATCCGCGTCCGCTCTCCGGAAGCGGCGCGCCGTAGCCGGGAACGTCACGACCGTGGCCGTCGGACGCTCGGGGCGGCGATCGGCGCCGCCGGTGTCGGGCAACCTGTGGGTGTTCATCGGCTGGTTTCCGATTCCGTTCGATCTCTGAGGCGAGCCGTCGCCGGGCCTGCTCCCGCCGCATCCGGGCCGTTCCGGTGTCGGGGTGATGCCGTCAGAGATCAGCATGGGGTGGTTAACGGAACCTTGCGATGGCCGGAACGGCTCTCTCTTCCGTGCCTCGGTCGCAGCGGGCCAGTCCGGCGTGGCTTCCCTGCCACGCCCTCGGCCCATGGCATGGCCCGCTATTTGCGACGGCGTGGGCTGCCCATGGCGGGCATTTCCTCCCTTGACTCGGCCCCGCTCGCCCGGCGAGCGGGGCTTTTTTGCGGGATCGGCATTACGGCGACACTTCGAACCCCGCCCGACGCGGGATCGACGGCATGGAACACGCGGCGGCGGGAGCGCTTGCTAACAGCCGGTCGCGCCCGATATGCCGTGTCGCTTCCGTTCGAACGGCCTGACTTTTCGCGAACGCACTCTCCCATCCAACACATTTCCCTTTCGCACACCCCATTTCGATTGAAGGACACCGCCGGATGCGCGTGGTTATCTCCCGACTCTTGAGCTCGACCAGAGGACTCAGCACGGCCCTGCGGATTGCGCCGTTCGCCCTCCTGATGGTGGCGGTCAGCCCGGCCCAGGCCCAGCGTGAGGACCAGGGCCTTCAGCTGGGATGCGCCAACGACTATTTCCGCCTCTGTGCCGGCGTGGATCCCAATAGCCAGGATGCGGAGCGCTGCATGGATCGCAACCGCGCCCGCCTGTCGCCCGAGTGCAAGGCGGCCATCGGCGACTACGACCGCCGCACCGGCGGGAAATCGCAGAAGTAAGGTGCCGCACGGCACACCGCATCACGGGCGGGACGGGCAACGACGCTGCCCGTCCCCAGACAGAGGTTTGACAGCATGACCCTGACCGTCGCGGTGCAGATGGACCCGATCCAAACGATCCGGATCGCCGGGGACACCACCTTCGCGCTCCTGCTCGAGGCCCAGGCCCGGGGACACCGGTTGCTGCACTACACGCCGGATCGCTTGTCGATGCAGGGTCAGGTCGTGACGGCCCGCGTCGAGGCCCTCACGGTGCAGGACGTGGAGGGGGCGCACGCCACTCTTGGGCCGGTCGAGCGCATCGATCTGTCGAGCGTCGATGTGGTCCTGATGCGTCAGGACCCGCCCTTCGACATGGCCTACATCACCGCAACCCACATGCTGGAGCGGATCCACCCGCGGACCCTCGTGGTGAACAACCCCGCCGAGGTCCGCAATGCGCCCGAGAAGCTGTTCGTCCTCGATTTTCCCGAGTTGATGCCCCCTACCCTGATCACCCGCGACAAGGCCGAGATCGAGGCGTTCCGGGCCGAGCACGGCGCCATCGTGATGAAGCCCCTGCACGGGCATGGCGGAGCTGCGGTGTTTCGGGTCCTGCCGGAGGACGCGAATTTCGGCTCGATGTTCGACTTGTTCTCGGTGACCTTCCGCGAACAATGGGTCGTGCAGCGTTTCCTGCCGCGCATCACCGAGGGCGACAAGCGCATCATCCTGGTGGACGGCGAGCCGATGGGCGCGATCAACCGGGTGCCCGCCCTCAACGACATCCGCTCGAACATGGTGCGAGGCGGTGCAGCGGCAGCTTCGGATCTCACGGAGCGCGAGCGCGCGATCTGCGCCGCCATCGGCCCGGAGCTGAAGCGCCGGGGCCTGATCCTCGTGGGGATCGACGTGATCGACGGAAATCTCACCGAGATCAACGTGACGTCGCCGACCGGCATTCGGGCGATCAGGCGCCTCGGCGGGCCGGACTTGGCGGTCTCGGTATGGAACGCGATCGAGGGCCGCGTCGGCAAGGTCCTGTCGGCCTGAGGGGCGCCGAGGCTCGGACGGCCCCGTGTGGCAGGTCCGGTATATCTCGGACCTGCCCCGTTCGTTCCAGCGTCAGACCAGACCGAGCTTCTGCGCCAGGCCGATCCGCTGGAGCTTGCCGGTGGCGCCCTTCGGGATCTCGTCCAGGATCATGATCTTGGCCGGCACCTTGAAGGCCGCGAGACGCTCCGAGGCGAAGCCGCGCAACTCCTTCTCGACAAGGTGGTGTCCCTCGCGCAGCACGATCGCGGCACAGACGTCCTCACCGAGCTTGTCGTGCGGCATCGCGAAGGTGACGCACTGCGACACCGCCGGGTGGTCCATGAGAATCTCGTCGACTTCGCGGGGCGAGATCTTCTCGCCGCCTCGGTTGATGATCTCCTTGAGGCGCCCCGTGATGGTCAGGTAGCCCTCGGGTGAGAGCGAGCCCTGGTCGCCGGTGCGGAACCAGCCCTGCTTGGTGAAGGCCTCCGCATTGGCCTTGTCGTTGTTCTCGTAGCCCGACATCACGTTGTCGCCGCGGATGACGATCTCGCCGGTCTCACCGGCGGGCAGGGGCTCGCCATCCTCGTCCACGATGGCGATCTCCGGACCGGCCGCGAGACCGACCGAGCCGGCGTAGTGCGGGCGCGGCGGCAGCGGGTTCGAGGCCATCTGGTGGGAAGCCTCCGTCATGCCGTAGGCCTCGATCAGGGGTGCGCCGAAGACCTCCTCGATCTCCTTCATGACCTGCGGCGGCATGGAGGAGGAAGACGAGCGGATGAAGCGCAGGGGATTGGCTTCGATGGTCTCCCGGTTGCGGGAGGCGCGGCCGAGGATCGCCTGGTGCATCGTCGGCACCGCCGTGTACCAGGTCGGGCGGATCTCGCTCATCCAACCGAAGAACTTCAGGGCGTTGAAGCCCGGGGTGCAGCAAACCTGGCCGCCGGCCGAGAGCGGCGCCAGGATGCCGGCGATCAGCCCGTGGATGTGGAACAGCGGCATGATGTTGAGACCGCGATCCTCGGCCGTGAAGGCCAGGGTGGTGCGGATGTTGCGGGCCGAGGCGCAGACGTTCGATTGCTTGAGGGGCACGATCTTGGGGCGCGAGGTGGTGCCCGAGGTATGCAGCACGAGGCCGATATCGTCGGGATGGGCTGGGCCGCCCTGGGCCGCCGGGGCTGCGGTGGAGTCCTCGAAAGACAGGGTGAAGCTGCCCGCGCCTTCTGCCGGGGTGGGGGTCAGGCGCACCACGGGTACGCCCAGGCGCGCGGCCACGGCCACGGCCGGGCTCTCGGAGCCCGCGGCGACGACCAGCAGGCGAGCGTTGAGGTCGGAGAGGTAGAACGTGAACTCGTCCGCCTTGTAGCTCGGGTTGAGGGGGGCCGCCGTCGTGCCCGCTCCGATGGCGATGAAGGCGGCCGCCATCTCCGGCCCGTTGTCGAGGACGATGCCGACCCGATCGTTCCGACCGATGCCCTGCGCGTTGAGGGCCGCGATCGTCCGGTCCGTGAGCGCACGGAGACGGCCGAAGGTCAGCGGCACGCCACCGGGGCTCGACAGGGCGGTGGCCTCCCCGGCCCCCGCGCGGATCAGGGCGTGGAGAGTGGTGGCGGCGGTCGTCGGTGCGGCGGTCTCGGCCATGGTCATCGTCCTCGAATGTCTGGGGTTCAGGCCGGCGTGATGGAGAGGCGCCCCTGCGCCCGCTCCAGGCTCTGGGCGAGGAGGCGCATCAGGGCGTAGACGGTGTCGATATGGGGCGTCGGGGTGTCGGTGAGGCGCCCGAGTTCGATGATCGAGCCGACCAGGGCCTCGAGCTCGATTGGCCGCCCGGCCTCCACGTCCTGCAGCATCGAGGTCTTGTGGGCACCGACCTTCTCGGCCCCCGCGATGCGGCGCTCGATGCCGAGCTTGAAGGTGACGCCGAGGCGGTTCGCGATCGTCTCCGCTTCCCGCATCATGTCGGCGGCGAGCGCCCGGGTTTCGGGAAACTGGCAGATGTCCACCAGGGTGGCGTGGGCCAGCGCCGAGATCGGGTTGAAGCTGAGATTGCCCCACAGCTTGAGCCAGATCTCCGCCCGGATGTCGCTGGTCACCGGTGCGCGAAAGCCCGCCTTGATCAAGGTCTGGGCCAGGGATTGCACCCGCGCCGACATCGAGCCGTCGAGCTCGCCGAGGCCGAAGCGATGGCCCTCCACCACCTGAACCACGCCGGGCTCCGTGAGCACGGCCGCCGGGTACACCACCGACCCGATGACGTGCTCCGGGTCGAGGTTCTGGGCGATGAGGCCGGCCGGATCGGCGGTCTCCAGGTGCGTACCCGTCAGGTCCCCGCCATACCCCTGCGAAAAGTACCACCACGGGATGCCATTCTGCATCGTCACCACCATCGTCTCGGGTCCGATGAGGTGGTGAAGGTCGGCTGCGATCGGCCCGACCTGATGCGCCTTGACGGTGAGGAGCACGATGTCGTGCTGGCCCGCCTCGGCCATGGACTTGGTGGCCTTCAGGTTCGTGACGTGGATCTCGGAGCCGTCCTCCTCGATCAGCCGCATGCCGTTTCGCTGGATGGCGTCGAGGTTGGCGCCGCGCGCGATGAAGGTGACGTCCTCGCCCGCATGGGCGAGGCGCACGCCGAGAAATCCTCCGATGGCGCCGGCGCCGACGATCGCGATGCTCATATGGGTGTCCTCAAAACCTGTCCTGATCACGTCCGCTTCGTGGGAGTCGGGTGTCTCATGAAACGCCGTTCGACAACACGCCGATGCCGGCGATCTCGACCTCTACCGTGGCGCCCCTGGGGATCGGGCCGCTGCCCACCGAGGTGCCGCAGGCGATGAGGTCGCCGGGCTCCAGGGTCATGTCCCGAGAAAGCTCGGCCACGAGTTCGGCGGGCCGGCGCATCATGTCGGCGAGAGGATAGCGCTGGCGCTCGCGTCCGTTCACCCGCACCGCCACATCGAGCACCTCGGGATCGATGTCGGTGGCAATCACCGGACCGAAGGGGCCGAAACCGTCGAAGCCCTTGGAGCGTGTCCAGTGCACGAAGCTCGGGTCGGCCTTCAGCGCTTCCAGCGCGGTGACGTCGTTCACGCAGGTGTAGCCGAAGATGTGCGCGGCCGCCGTCTCCGGCGTGAGGTCTCGGCCGCGCCGGCCGATCACGATCCCGAGTTCGCCCTCGAACAGCAGCCGGCCTGAGCCCTCAGGCGCCGTGATCGTCTGCCCGCTGGCGAGGTAACAGCTCGCCGGCTTCACGAAGTAGAGCGGCACATCGGGCCGGGTGAGCCCCTGCTTCTCGGCCGAGGCGTGGAAGTTGTTCCACAGGGCGATGTACTTCGACGGTCGGCACGGAAGGTCGAGGGTGACCTCGGACAGCAGCAGGAACGCGCCGGTGGGTGTCGGATCGGCGAACAGATCGCCCGCATGAACGTGGATGGTCTCGCCGTCGAGGCGGCCGAAGCCGCTCGCGCCGTGGTGGAGGTAGCGGAGCCAGCGTGCCATCGGGTCAGCTCCGGGCGATGAACCGGGCGCGCATCGGCTTCAGCACGAAGAGCGCGAGGAACCCGGCCAGGAAGGCCATGCCGGAGGCGGCGTAGAACACGTTCTGCCACGAGCCGGTCTTGGCCTGGATCATGAGCAGGATCGGCAGGAGCAGGGCGGCGGTGCCCTTGGCGGTGTAGAGAAGGCCGGCATTGGCCGCCGCGTTCTTGTCGCCGTAGGTGTCGCTGCAGGTGGCAGGGAACAGCGAGTAGATCTCGCCCCAGGCGAAGAACACGAGCCCGGTGAGCAGCACGAAGGCCATCGGGATATGAGCGAACATGCCGAGCGCCAGGATGCCGGCGCCCTCGATCATGAAGGCGATGACCATCGTGTTCTCGCGCCCGATCTTGTCCGAGACCCAGCCGAAGAACGGCCGCGTCACACCGTTGAGCACCCGGTCGATGGTGAGCGCGAAGGTCAGGGCCGGCAGGGTAATGCCGATGAGCGAGACCTCGACCCCCGCGACCTTGAAGTCCTTGGCGATGGGAGCGAGGGAGGCGGCCGCCATCAGGCCACCGGCGGCCATCATCACGAACATCAGGTAGAGCAGCCAGAAGACCGGCGTCCGGACCATCTCGGCGGTCGAGTACTGGCGCCGGGTGACGGTGTTCACGGTCGCGGTGCGGCCTGCCAGCATCCGATCCTTGAAGGCGGCGCTCGGCGAGACGAGGAGCAGGGCCGCCAGCATGACGACCAAGCCCTGGCCGAGGCCGAACACGAAGAAGGTGTGCTGGTAGCCGGAATCGCGGATCATGTTGGCGATCGGGATCACAGTCAGGGCCGAGCCCGCGCCGAAACCGGCCGCGGTGAGGCCGGCCGCGAAGCCGCGCCGGTCGGGAAACCACTTCAGGGCATTGCCGACGCAGGTGCCGTAGACCGCGCCCGCGCCGACGCCACTGATCGCGGCGGCCGCATAGAGCATGGTCAGCGTGTCGGCGTAGGAATTCATCACCCAGCCCAGCGCGCAGAGGGCGCCGCCGAAGATGGTGACCAGGCGCGGGCCGTACTTGTCGACGAACCAGCCCTCGATCGGCACCAACCAGGTTTCCATCACCACGAAGATCGTGAAGGCCCACTGGATCGCGGTGCGTTCCCAGCCGAACTTCTGCTGGATCGGATCGACGAACAGCGTCCAACCATACTGCAGGTTGGCGATCATCGACATGCAGAGCACGCCGAGGACGAGCTGTCCCCACCGGCCGAGCGGTGGCGCATCCACTTTCGCAGCAAGCTCCCTGCGGCTTGCAGCAACGTCGGCGGGCGCGATCGACGTCGTCCCGGGCGGGACAGGCGCAGCAGTACGCGCGGTCATGGGCGTCTTCCTTGACTCAACTCTTGTTTGCGGATTTCGGTTTTATCGGCAATTATTTTGAATTCAAGGAGCTATACCTCGGCCAAACCTGTGGTTCGTCTGCAAAATTTTTGGGTTAAGCCCCTAAAAAATTTGAGATGCTGCTCAACCCGCGCATTCGGCCCGTGGGTTTTCTTGCAGTGCAAAGGACGACGTTTGCGCTGCGACATCAGAAGTGCAGTGAACAGGCTCAGGCCAGGCGGGAAACTGTCGGATATGGAACCAACGGGAGCGGGCACCGTTACGCTTGCCAGACGACGCCGGGTGGCATCCCGCGACCGGACGTTCAGCCTGGAACCAACTTTACGGAGCGTTTGATGAGCAGCACGACGGACAAGATCAAGGGTCTCGCCAACGAGGCCGTCGGCAACATCAAGCAAGGCATCGGTTCGGCCACCGGCAATGAAAAGCTGCAGGCCGAGGGCAAGGCTCAGGAACTGAAGGGCGAAGCCCAGAAGACCGTCGGCGATGCCAAGGACGGCATCAAGGGCGCGGCCCAGAGCGCCGCCGACGCCGTCAAGAAGATCTGAGCGGATCGTCCCTCGCCTCGGTCCCTGACGGGCCGAGGCGTCGCGCCGTCGGGCCGACCCACAGCATCATCGAAACAGTCCTGGCCGGAGTGCCCGCGCGCGTTCGGGTGTTCTGACTAGGGCCGAGACGAGAAGGATCTTCACGATGAACCGCGACCAGATCGAGGGTGGAATCCGGAACATCCAGGGCCGCGGGCGCTCGGCCCTCGGTGCCGTGACCGGACGGGTCCGTCCGCAGGCCGAGGGCGCCTACGACCAGGCGGCCGGTGCCGTCCAGTCTGCCTATGGCCGGGCCCGTCATGCCGCCGATGACCTGCAGCGCGACGGAGCCCACCGTGTCGACGAGGCCCGCCACAGGGGCCGGGCCATCGCGGGCGCCCTCCAGGACCGCGGCCGGCTCTATCAGAACGAGGCCGTGCGACGCGGCCGCGCCGTTGCCCGCCGGGCCGACGAGAACAAAGGTCCCACCCTCCTCCTCGTGGCCGCGGCCGCCTTCGGCGCCGGCTGGCTCCTGCGCCGCACCCGCTGAATCATCGATCCATTGCCTGAGAGGGGGGCCGGGGCGTTTACGCGCCCCGGCCCGCTTCGCGTTCGACGGTGCGGCAGCCCCTCTTGGATGAGGCATGGTTTCCGTGGCACGCAGGATGGCGCGCAGCGTCTCGATCGCTTCGCCCGAGGAGAGCGGCGATGCCGACACGCCAATGGGCCGAGTTGACGACGGACGAGATCCGGTATCGCGACATGGGTCGCACGATCGCGGTGCTGCCCGTCGCCGCCATCGAGCAGCACGGCCCGCACCTGCCGCTGGCCACCGACGCGATCATCGCCGAGGGCTATCTCGCGCGTCTCATGACGTTGCCGGCCCAAGATCTCGACGTCCTGCTCCTGCCGGTCCAGGTCGTTGGCAAGTCGGACGAGCACGAGAGTTTTCCCGGGACCCTGTCGCTGACCACCGCGACGGCCCTGCAGGCCTGGACCGGGATCGGCGATGCCGTCCGCCGCGGCGGCTGCGGCAAGCTCGTCATCGTGACCTCGCATGGTGGCAACAGCGGCCTGATCGATCTCGTGGCGGGGGATCTGCGCGGGCGCCACGCCATGGTGGCGGTGACCACCGCCTGGAGTCGGTTCGGTTATCCCGACGGGCTGTTCCCCGAGGCGGAGATCCGTCACGGCATCCATGGCGGCGGTATCGAGACCGCCCTGATGCTGGCCCTGCGGCCGGATCTGGTGCGGCGTTCCGAGATCGCGGATTTCACGCCGCGCACGCTGGCGATGGAGCGGACCTTCACCCATCTGCGCGCGGGCCGTCCCGCCGCCTTCGCCTGGCGGGCGGAAGACCTCAACCCGGCCGGCGCCATCGGCGACGCCCGCCTCGGTACCGCGGAAGCCGGGGATCGTGCCCT
This sequence comes from Methylobacterium sp. Leaf89, assembly GCF_001422215.1. NCBI lineage: Bacteria > Pseudomonadati > Pseudomonadota > Alphaproteobacteria > Hyphomicrobiales > Methylobacteriaceae > Methylobacterium > Methylobacterium sp. Leaf89. Next base: position 108,523 of record NZ_LMML01000028.1, read on the forward strand.
CGACCACGGCGCCCGCGCCTTCCTCGAGCTGCTGCGCGACGTCGACCGCTTCCGCTTGGCCGAGTGAGAGGGCGGCGATCGTGACGTCGGTCCCATGCGCTCCGTAACCTCCGGGAAGCCCGGCGCGAACAAGCCTGATGCGAGAGAGCCGACCTCCCGGATGTCGACCTCTCGGATCATGGAGCACCCCCGATGGCCTGTGCCGTCCCGGCCGGACACGATCGGCCGACCCCGCAGGCCCGCGACCCCTTCGGCTGGGCGACGGTCGCCCGGCCCGCCGCGGCGGCCAGCGGGCGCACCGAGCGCATGAGCCGGGATCAGGCTCTGGCGTGCGATATGGCGGCCGCCCAGGCGGGCGACGCGGAGGCCTATCGCCGCCTCTTGCGCGACTGCCTTCCGGTGATCGCCGGACTGGCGCGGGCGCAGGGGGTCCGGGCGGAGGCGGTGGACGATGTGGTGCAGGACGTGCTGCTGACGATCCACCGGGCGCGGGCGACCTACGATCCGGCCCGGCCCTTCCTGCCCTGGCTGCGCGCCATCACCCGGCGCCGGGCCATCGACGGGATGCGCCGGGCGAGTCGCCGCCCGCGGGAAGTCCACGACCCCATCGCCTACGAGGCGGAGGTCGATCGCGGGCCGGCGCCGGGCCACCACCTGGAGGCGCGCGACCGGGAGCGGGTCCTGGCCCGGGCCGTCGCCGCCCTGCCGGATGGCCAGCGCCAGGCCGTGGAGCATCTCGCCCTTCAGGAGCGCAGCCTGGAGGAGACGGCCGCCCTGACGGGGCGCACCAAGGGTGCCCTGAAGGTCAACCTGCACCGGGCCTTGAAGGCCCTGCGACGGACGCTGGGATCGGGTTCCGCGGACCGGGACGAGGCCGCGTCCCGGCCGGGCGAGCGAGGAACCCACGATGTCTGACACGGCCCGCACGTCTTCGCATGACCGCCTGATGGACAGCCTCGCCGGCGGTCTGCAGCCCGTCCGGCGCCTGCCCGGGCCGGCCTTTCGGGCGCTCGCCTGGTGCGCGGCCGCCGTCGGGCTGGGGCTCGCCCTGATGCCCTTCGCCGATCTCGAGGCCCTGCGCATCCGCATGGCGGTGGCCGATCTGCGCTACGCCGCCCTCGGCGCGGTGCTGACCGCCGTCGCGGCGGCGGTCGCCGCGTTCCAGACCAGCGTGCCGGGGCGCGCCTCCGCCTGGGCGCTCCTGCCCCTGGCGCCGGCCGCATTCTGGATCGGGGCCAGCGGCGCCGGCTGCCTGCGCGACTGGGCGGTCCCCGGGGCCGACCCCGCCGACATGCATCAGACCGGGGGGTGCGTCGCCTTCCTGCTCGCCGTCTCGCTTCCGTTGTCGCTGGTCCTCGTCTGGATGCTGCGGCGGGCCTGTCCCCTGCGCCCCAACCTCACGGCGGCGCTGGCGGGGCTCTCGGCGGCGGCGGCCGCGGCGGCGCTCCTGGTGCCGTTCCATCCGCACGACGCCACCGCGACGGACCTCGCCCTGCACGCGCTCGTGGTCGGCCTGGTGATCGGGGCCAACGGGCTGGCCGGGGGACGCCTGCTGCGGCGGGGCTGACCGCCGCGCCGGTATACCGGCGGGGTCGTGTCGAGGTCGCGGGGGGTTCGCCCCGCGCCGCTCAGCCGGCGCGGATCGCGGCCGCGACCTCGCCCGGATATTCCTCGTGCGGGCTGAGCGCCCCCGGCACCGAGGCCCGGGCGACCCGGCCGGTGGCGATCAGCGCGTCCATCTCGGCGCCGGAGCGGCGCGGGGCCCGCTCCGGCCGCAGGACCAGGACCGGCGGCAGGCCGGGGGCCTCAAACAGGTCGAGGAAGTCCCGGCGAGTCGCGAACGGGTCGAGGCCGCCGGTGACGAAGGCGGCGGTGCCGAAGCGGCCGCCGTTCTGGCGGGTGATGGCGTGCTTGTCGGCGATGACCCCGGGCGTGACGTGGTCGGGGTCGGCATAGACGTGGGCGCGCATCATCCGTCCGATGACGGGGCGGCTGATGTTGATGCGGTAGAGGGCGTCGCCCAGGAGCGGCAACTCGACGGCCCGGCGCAGGCCGGCGAACAGGCCCCGGCGCTCCGGCCCGAGGGCGGTGGGCAACGGGCCCCGCCAGGTCGGGGCGACGAGGACGAGGCGCGCGAAGGCCCCGGGATGGCGCCGGGCGGCGGCCACGAGGTAGCCGGCGGCGTGGCCGGCCCCGACCCCGAGGGCGTAGGGCCCGGGAGCCGCCGCCAGCAGGGCGTCGAGGAAGGCGTGCATCGTCTCCGGATTCATCGGCACCCGGGCGCGGACATGGTCGCCGAAGCCCGGCCAGTCCGGCACGAGGCAGCGATAGGCATGGCCGAGGTCCTTGGCCAGGGGCCGCATCTCGACCCGGGCCGAGATCGAGGACAGGGCCGGCAGCAGCAGGGCCTCGGGGCCGCTGCCGACGACGTCGTAGGGCGTCGGCACGCGACGCCCGGCGAAGGTCAGCGCGAAGCTGCGGGCGGAATGGGCCGGGTCGATCATCGTTACGCCTCTCCCTCGCATCCGGGCCGATGTCACCGCCACCAGATGGGGCATGGCCGGCCGCACCGGCACGCGACCGAGCGCCGCCCGGAATGGGGCTTCGCCCGGACCCCGGTCGAGCGACCCGGCGACGCCCCCGGGATCAGGTGCGCAGGAGCTCGTTGATGGCGGTCTTGGCGCGGGTGCCGGCATCGACGCGCTTGACGATCACCGCGCAGTACAGGCCCGGGCCGGGGCTGCCGTCGGGCAGGTCCTTGCCCGGCGTGGTGCCGGAAACCACCACCGAGTAGGGCGGCACGCGGCCGTACATCACCTCGCCGGTGGTCCGGTCGATGATCTTGGTGGAGGCGCCGATGTAGACGCCCATGGAGAGCACGCTGCCCTCGCCGACGATCACGCCCTCGGCCACCTCGGCGCGGGCGCCGATGAAGCAGTTGTCCTCGATGATGACCGGGTTGGCCTGGAGCGGCTCGAGCACGCCCGCGATGCCGGCGCCGCCGGAGATGTGGCAGTTCTTCCCCACCTGGGCGCAGGAGCCGATGGTGACCCAGGTGTCGACCATGGTGCCCTCGCCCACATGGGCGCCGAGGTTGATGAAGCTCGGCATCAGCACGGCGCCGGGGGCGATGTAGGAGCCGCGGCGCACGACGCAGCCGGGCACGGCCCGGAAGCCGGCCTCGCGAAACTGCTTCTTCTTCCAGCCCTCGAACTTCGAGGGCACCTTGTCCCACCAGGTCGCGCCGTCGGGGCCGCCATGGATGATCTCCATGTCGTTGAGGCGGAAGGAGAGCAGCACCGCCTTCTTGAGCCACTGGTTGACCTGCCAGTCGTCGCCGACCTTCTCGGCGACCCGGGCCTTGCCGGAATCCAGGAGGTCGAGGGCCGCGTCGACGGCCTCGCGCACGGCGCCCTTGGTGCCGGTGTCGATGCCGGCGCGCTCCTCCCAGGCGGTCTCGATGGTGGCGGCGAGGTCGGTGGGGGACGCGGGGTGCGACATGGGGCAGGTTCCGGCAACGGATCGGGACGGGCCCCGTGCTTACAAAAGCCCGTCCGGCCTGTCACCTTCGCGGCTGCGGTCCGTGGGGCGGCCCGGGCGGCCGTCCCATCCGGACGGGCTCAGCCGGTCGTCATGGGCTTGGCGCTGGCATGGCCGCAGGCGTCGTAGCGGCGCTCGATGAGGAAATAGTCCCTCATGGCGGTGTTGTAGTACTTGGCCGAGACGGCGACCTCGCGCCGGCCCGGGCGCCCCTCGGCGATGGCGCTGGGCACCCGCTCGATGGTGCAGCACTCGGTCTTGTCCCCGAGATAGTCGAGCCGGTTGGCATAGGCCCGTCCGCCGTGATCGCCGTTCCTGACGATGTCGCGGATCATGATGTCGACATAGGCCTCGTCGGGCAGGGTGGCGTTGGTCTCGTAGCAGACCAGCAGGCGGGTCGACTGCTCGTAGATCAGGTAGCCCGCGCCCATGACCGCCAGGGCGAAGAAGGCGACGGCCGCCGTCTGCGTCCTCCGGCTCATCGGTTGATCCTCCTGGCGCTCCGCCATCGCATGCCCCTCCGCCGGGCGACGACCCGGGCCCGGAGGCGCACGGGGCCCGGGTCCGTGAGCCCGAACCGGGGAGTCACGGGCGCCGGATGTCACGTCCGGCCGAGCATGCGCCCGATTCCATCACAAAGGGTTTCCGCGAGGCGGTTCGACCCTCACAACGGTCGGCCTCGCTCCGGGGCGAGGCCCCGGCTCGGACCGCCCCCGAGGGGGTCGCGGGCGACCGAGTCGGGGGCGACCGTCGTTCACTCCCCGTAGAAGCGCTGGATGCGCGCGGCCCGATCGGCGCGATCCGCGAACCGGGCGTCTCCGTCGGATTGCGCCTGCCGGACGGCGGCGGCGTGCGAGAACACCCGCGCCGCACCGAAATCACCGTGGAGCGCAGCAACGTTCGCGGCATGCACGTCTCTGCGAGACTGAATGGCACGAACATTCGCGCTATGGGCGGCGTGTTGCGCGACGATCGCCGTCCGCAGGCTCTCCTGAGCCTGCGCGGGCACCACGAGCCACGCCGAACCACTGACGAGACATCCGGCCAGGACCATCTTGACGCCGTTCATGACAGTGTATCCTCAATCTGATCGATGATCACCGATGACGCGACAGGCTCCTTCCATCCCGTCGGACGGATCAGGAGCCTGGGGCCGAGTCGGACTTGGTGTCTTTGTCCGGACTCGACTAGGCCTATAGCCTGTGGAAATCGAAGATCCCTCGACGGCCCGCGCCACGGGTGCCCCGCCGGCGCATCGCGACCGCGAGGGTCCGCGGACCTGCGGCGGCGGTGACGAGGGCCCCGCGCCGGCTCCGTCACCGGATCGGGGGCGAAAGCCGTGGGCCGCCACGGACGGGGCGCGCGACCGGATGCGGGCGGCTACGGCGCGATGCGGTCGAACCGGTCGCCGAGGCGGACGAGGTCGCCCGCGAACGCGGCGAGGTCGGCGCGCAGCTCGCCGTGGATCGCGCGGGCGGCGTCGGGAAACTCCTCCAGCACCCGGCGCATCAGGGTCGGGGTGATGCGGACCACCTCGGCGGGGCTCGCCGCGTCGGCGTCGCAGGGACGCTCGCCGCGCTGGAACAGGGCCAAGCGCCCGATCAGGCTGGAGCGCCCGACCGTGACGGGGGACGCACGGTCCCCCCGCGGGGTCAGCGTCAGGGTGCCCGACATCACCACGAAGCCGCCGTCGCCGCGCTCCCCGCGCGCGAACAGGCGCTCGCCCGCCGCGAGGCTGCGGCGCTCGGCGGCGAAAGAGAGCAGGCGCAGGGCATCCCGGCCCAGGAAGCCGAACAGCGGCGCGGCGCTCAGAATCGCGATGTCGTCGTCGAGCCCCACCTGCCGTCCCGTCCTTGGCCGCGCTGTCGGGGGAGCTTAGCCGAACCGGCCGGCGGGCGAAACGGCGGGGACGCCGCGTCGAGGCAGGCCCGGACGCGTCGCCGCCGGAGGTCGACGCCCCCGTGCGCTCCCCCGTGCGGGGGCCGGGATCGCCGGACGCTCCCCTACGGCAGCAGCTTGTAGCCGCCGCCCTCGGTGACGAGGATCGCGGCGAGCGCCGGGTTCGGCTCGATCTTCTGGCGCAGGCGGTAGATGTGCGTCTCGAGGGTGTGGGTGGTGACCTGGGCGTTGTAGCCCCAGACCTCGGCCAGCAGCGTGTCGCGGCCGACCACCTCGCGCCCGGCCCGGTAGAGGAAGCGCAGGATTGCGGTCTCCTTCTCGGTGAGCTTCAGCTTCGAGCCGCGCTCGCCCACCAGGAGCTTGGCGCCGGGCCGGAAGGTGTAGGGGCCGATCTGGAACACCGCGTCCTCGCTGGCCTCGTGGCTGCGCAGGTGGGCGCGGATGCGCGCCAGCAGGACGGCGAACTTGAAGGGCTTGGTGACGTAGTCGTTGGCGCCCGCCTCCAGGCCCTCGACGGTGTCGTCCTCAGAATCCTGCGCCGTCAGCATGATGACGGGGCCGCGATAGCCGCCGCGGCGCATGGCCCGCACGGCCTCGCGCCCGTCCATGTCCGGCAGGCCGACATCCATCACCGCCAGGTCGATCCGATCCTCCGTGACGCGGGTGATCGCGCTCTGTCCGTCCAGGGCGGTCAGCACGGTGAATTCGTCGTAGAGATCGAGCTGCTCCATCAGCGTCTCGCGCAGCGAGGCATCGTCGTCGCAGATCAGCAGGCGATGGGTATTCGGCATCGACCGAAGGACTTTCAGGTAGTTTGCAGGATCCGCCAGCGGTGTTCGGGTCCGCGGGCGGGCGGTGAGAGACAGGATCGACGGTGACGCCGCGATCCCGAGGCACGATGATGACACGCGGGCATCGTCTTGCCGTCAGGAAATCACACCGGGGTCATTAAACCAACAATCCGGGCTGCGCACAATACGGTTGTGCGCAGCCTAACACTGCGGAAACGGTGAAGCCCCAAGAAAAGTTTCAGCGGATGTAGCCGCCAATTGGTCCCGTCGCCGTTTCGCGCGGGGTGCGGCCGGATGGGGCCGGCCGGATTTGGCAGCCGCGCGGGCCCGCGCGATAAGCGCCTCATGAAGCGGACCCCGACCTCGACGCGGCAGCGTCCCCCGACGCCCACCACCCTCCCCCGCCTGCGCGTCCGCGCCCTGGTGACGGACCGGAGCCGGGGCCAGCTCCTTGCGGGCGCCGCCATCATCCCCTGCGCCCTCGGGCGGAGCGGGATCGTGCAGGTGAAGCGCGAGGGCGACGGCGCCTCGCCCCGGGGCACGGTCCGCCTGCGCGGCGGGGTCTACCGGCCGGACCACTTCGCGAGCCGGCCGGCGAGCCCCCTCCCCCTGCGCCCGAGCGCCCCCGGCGACGGCTGGTGCGACGACGCCCGCGACCGGCGCTACAACCGGCCGATCCGCCTGCCCGCGCCGGGGGTCGGGCACGAGCGGATGTGGCGGGAGGACGGGCTCTACGACCTCGTGGTCGACCTCGACCACAATCGCGGTCCGATCCGGCCCGGCCGCGGCTCGGCGATCTTCCTGCACGTGGCGCGGGGCGGCTTCCTGCCCACCGAGGGCTGCGTCGCCCTACGCCGGGCCGACCTCGTCCGCCTCCTGCGCCGGGTCGGCCCGGGCACCCGGATGCGGATCGGCTGAACCGGGTTCAGGCCGCCCGGGCGCGCAGGGCGGCGAGGCTCGCCGCCACCGCGTCGGCGAGGGGCGTGTGCGGCTCCGCCCCGAGCCGGGCGACGAGGCGGGCATTGTCGAGCTCCAGGGTGGTCGACCAGAGGTAGCGCATCTCGATCACCTCGCGCAGGAAGGTAACGAAGGGCGCCCCGCCATAGACCGGCGCCCAGGCGAAGGGCCGGACCGGCGGCCGGCGGCCGTCGGCAAGGCTCGCCGCCTCGGCCACCGCCTCCGCCATGGCGCGCCCCTGCAGGTGATGCCCCCGGAAGTTCAGGCGCAGGTGGCGCGGCAGGGTCGCCTCCCCGTCGAGGAGGCGCGCGAAGGTCTCGGCGAGGTCGGGCAGGTAGGCCCAGGCGTGCCCCGCCCCCGGGACCTCGGGCGTCGCCACCCGCCGCAGGGGCCGGCCCTCGCGCATCAGCACCTTGGTCACCCAGGAGCTCGGGGCGCGCGGCCCGAAGAAGTCGCCGGCGCAGACGATCAGGTGGTCGAGATCCGCGGCGGCCTCCAGCATCGCCTCCATCTCGACCCGGACCGCGCCCTTGCGGGTGCGGGGCCGGCGCGGCGCCGCCTCGGTGAGGCACGGCCCGGCCTCGGGGCCGTAGACGTAGAGGTTGCCCGGCAGGGCGAGGCGGGCGCCCGCCCCGCGCGCCGCCGTGATCGCGTGGGCCAGCATGGGCAGGGCGAGGCCGCGCCAGTCGCGGTAGCCGGGCGGGTTAACCCCGTGGAACAGGATGCGGGCGCCCCGCACCGCCGCCACCAGGTCGGCCTCCCGCAGGGCATCGCCCGCGACCCAGTCGACGCCCGCGGGGCCGCTCCGGCGCGCCCGCCCGGGATCGCGCGCCAGCCCGCGCACCCGCCAGCCGTGCCGGAGCAGCGCCTCCGCCACCGCCCCGCCGATGCCCCCCGTCGCCCCGGTCACCAGGGCCAGCCTGTCCGTCATCGCCGTCTCCTCCGTTGAGAACGCCCCGGAGGATGCGGGGGACGGGGCTGAACGCCCATTGCCGAAAGACGGCGGGTTGCCATACGAAACCGTATGGACGAACCGGACTGGCACCTGTGGCGGGCATTTCTCGGGGTGATGCGGGCGGGCAGCCTGTCCGGGGCGGCGCGCGACCTGCGGCTGACCCAGCCGACCCTCGGCCGGCAGATCGCCGCCCTGGAGCGGAGCCTCGGCGCGACCCTGTTCACCCGGGCCCGCGACGGCCTGCGGCCCACCGACCGGGCCCTCGACCTCGTGCCCCAGGCGGAGGCCATGGCCGCGGCGGCGGCGGCCCTCCTGCGCCGGGCCTCCGGCGAGACCGGCGCCATGCGGGGCCGCGTCCGCCTCACCGCCAGCACCTTCCTAGGCGGCGTGGTGCTGCCGCCGATGCTCGCCCGCTTCCACGCGGCCCATCCGGGGGTCGACCTCGAACTCTCGCTGAGCGACCGCACCGAAGACCTGCTGCGCCGCGACGCCGACCTCGCCGTGCGCAACGTGGCCCCGACCCAGGGCGCCCTGGTGGCCCGGCGCATCGGCACGGCGCCGATCCGGTTCTACGCCCACCGAACCTACGCCGCGCGCCGGGGCCTGCCCGCGACGGCGGCGGAGCTCGGGCGCCACAGCCTGATCGGCCGGGCGGTCCACGCCGCGCGGGTGCGCCCGACGCTCGGCCATGACCTCACCTTCGCCTTCGCCTGCGACGACGACCTCGGCCTGCTGGCGGCCCTCCGCGCCGGCTTCGGCATCGGCTATTGCCAGGAGGGCGTCGCCCGCCGCGACCCGGACCTCGTGCCGGTCCTGCCCGGCCTCGTGCTGGCCGAGATCGGGATCTGGCTCGTCATGCACGAGGACCTGCGCACCACCCGCCGCATCCGCGCGCTGTTCGACCATCTGGCTTTGGGGCTGACCGGCTATCTCGGGGAAGAATTGCCGGCTTAGCAAGCGTCCGGCCGGCGTGTCGGGAGCGCGCGGCGCCGGGCCGCCGGAGACGATCGCCACGCGCTTCCGGCGGGCGGTCGGGCCGAAGGCCCCGTCGGGCGCGCGGGTTCAGGAGCCGTCGGGCCGGTCGGCGCCGGGCGGGCCGGCATCCGGCTCCTCCGCTCCCTGGCGGCCCTCCTTCAGCAGGTCGAGGGCCTGGGCCCGCATCCGCTCCCAATCGCCCAGGGCCCAGTCCATTTGCCGGCGCAGGAAATCCTGCTGCAGCTGGAGCATCGCGGACAGGGTCCGCGCGGACATCAGGCCCTCCACCAGGGCGAGGTTGGCGGCGAGCTGCCGGTGGGTGGTGCGGGCCACCAGCCGGCCGGCGGCCTGAAGGTCGGCGTCGAGGTCGGTGCGGGCCGTCCGCCCCAGGGCGGCGAGGCGATCCAGATGGTCTTCCAGGGCCTCCGTGACGGCATCGCGGGCGGCCTCGGCGCGCCGGAGGGCCGGGTCTGTCTCCGGCGCCGGGCCGGGCTCGGGGCGGGAATCGGGTGTGGTCTCGGGCTCGTTCGATGACATCCGCGGGTCTCCCGAAGCCGGAGCCGGGACGGGCTCCGCGCGGACCGCGCCGGTCGTGGCGCGGTCCTGTCTTCCCGATGCGGCGCCCGTCCCGAAGGCGCTGCCGATCCCGAAGCCGCGGCGCGAACGCCCGGCCTCAGTGACCGGCCTTTTTCGGCCCGTCCTTCCGGGGCATGTAGAGGTCCGTGATGGTGCCCTCGAAGGCCTCCGCCGCCAAGCCGATCGTCTCCGACAGGGTCGGGTGCGGATGGATGGTCAGGCCGATATCCTCGGCATCCGCCCCCATCTCGATGGCGAGGGCCGCCTCCGCGATGAGGTCGCCGGCCGACGGGCCGACGATGCCGCAGCCGAGGATGCGGTCCGTCTCGGGGTCGAACAGGACCTTGGTCAGGCCCTCCTCGCGCCCCAGGGCCAGGGAGCGCCCGGAGGCGGCCCAGGGGAACACGCCCTTGCCGACCTTGATGCCCTTCGCCTTGGCCTCGTTTTCGGTCATGCCGACCCAGGCCACCTCGGGGTCCGTGTAGGCCACCGAGGGGATCACCTTGGCGTCGAAGGCGCTGGACTTGCCGGTGGCGACCTCGGCCGCGACCTTGCCCTCGTGCGTCGCCTTGTGGGCCAGCATCGGCTGGCCGACCACGTCGCCGATGGCGAAGATGTGGGGCACGTTGGTGCGCATCTGCTTGTCGACCGCGATGAAGCCGCGGGCGTCGACGGCGACCCCCGCCGCCTCCGCGCCGATGCGCTGGCCGTTGGGGCGCCGCCCCACCGAGACCAGCACCTTGTCGAAGACGTCGCTGGCCGGCGCCGTGCCGCCCTCGAACGAGACCTTCAGCCCCGCCGGGGTCGCCTCCACGGCGGTGACCTTGGCCTTGAGGTGGATCGCCTCGTACTGCTTCGCGATCCGCTTCATCAGCGGCGTGACCATGTCCTTGTCCGCACCCGGGATGATCTGGTCCATCAGCTCGACGATGGTCACCTTCGAGCCCAGCGCGTGGTAGACGGTGGCCATCTCCAGCCCGATGATGCCGCCGCCGATCACGAGGAGGCGGGCCGGCACCCCGTCGAGTTCCAGCGCCCCCGTCGAGTCGAGGACGCGCGGGTCGTCGTGCGGGATGAAGGGCATCCGCACGGGCTCGGAGCCGGCCGCGATGATGGCGTGGTCGAAGCCGATCACGCGGGTCCGGCCCTCGTGCTCCACCGCGACCTGATGGGGTGAGACGAAGCGGGCCTCGCCCGTCACCACCGTGACCTTGCGCTGCTTGGCGAGGCCCGAGAGGCCGCCGGTGAGACGCTTGACCACCCCGTCCTTCCATTCGCGCAGCTTGTCGATGTCGATCTGCGGCGCGGTGAAGGAGATGCCGTGCGCCGCCATGGCGTGGCTCTCGTCGATGACCTTGGCCGCGTGCAGCAGGGCCTTGGAGGGGATGCAGCCCACGTTGAGGCAGACGCCGCCGAGGCTCGGCCAGCGCTCGACCAGCACCACCGACTGCCCGAGATCGGCCGCCCGGAAGGCGGCGGTGTAGCCGCCCGGCCCAGCCCCGATGACGAGCACCTGGGCCCGCATCGCCTCGCCGGAGACGGGGGCCGCCGCCGTCGGGGCCGGGGCGGGCGCCGCCCCGCCGGTGGCGGCGGCCGAGGAGCCGTAGCCGGCCTGACCCTCGCCCGGGGCGTGGCCAGGGACGCCCGCGCCGTTTGCGGACGCCCCCGCGCCCGCCTTGGTGGTGTCCGTCACCGTGGGCTTCGGCGCACCGGTGGCGGCGGCCTCGGCCATCACCAGGATCAGGTCGCCCTGGCTCACCGTGTCGCCGGGCTTGATCCGCACCTCGGCCACCGTGCCGGCCACCGGGGACGGGATGTCCATGGTGGCCTTGTCGGATTCCAGCACGATGATCACGTCGTCGACCGCGATCACGGCGCCGGGGCCGACGCTGACCTCGATCACGGGCACGTTCTTGAAGTCGCCGATATCCGGCAGGTGGACGTCGTTGCTGCTCATCGGGTCACCTCGCTCGTTGGGTCGCGTGGGCCGGCCTTCGTCAGACGACGAGGCGCCGGACGTCCTCGAGGACGTGGGCGAGGTGGCGGGTGAAGCGCGCGGCGAGCGCCCCGTCGATGACGCGGTGGTCGTAGGAGAGCGAGAGCGGCACGATCAGGCGCGGCGCGAACTCGGTGCCGTTCCAGACCGGGCTCATCTTGGAGCGGGCGACGCCCAGGATCGCGACTTCCGGGGCGTTGACCAGCGGCGTGAAGGCGGTGCCGCCGATGCCGCCCAGGCTCGAGATCGAGAAGGTGGCGCCCTGCATGTCGGCCGCGCTGAGCTTGCCGTCGCGGGCTTTGGCCGAGATCGCACCGAGATCGCGGCTGATCTCGACGAGGCCCTTGCGGTCGGCCTCCTTGATGACCGGGACGACGAGGCCGTCCGGCGTGTCCACCGCCACGCCGATGTTGTAGTAGCGCTTGAGGATCAGGGCGTCCTTCTCAGGGGACAGCGAGGCGTTGAACTCGGGATGCTTGCGTAAGCCAGAGACCGCGGCCTTGATCAGGAAGGCCAGCAGGGTGACGCGGTAGCCCTTGTCCTTGAGCTCCTTGCCGGCATTGTCGAGTTCCTTGCGGTAGGCGTCGGTCTCGGTGATGTCCGACTCGTCCTGGTGGGTGACGAGCGGCACGTTGAGCCAGGACCGGTGCAGGTGCGCGCCGGAGATCTTCTTGATCCGCGACAGGGGTTGGGTCTCGATCGGGCCGAACTTGGCGAAGTCCACCGCCGGGATCTCCGGGATGCCCATGCCGCCGCCCTGGAACGCCGCCGTGCCGGCGGCCGCGGGGGCGGCCGAGCGGGTGAGATGGCCCTTCACGTCCTCCTTGGTGATCCGGCCCTTCTCGCCGGTGCCCTTCACCGCCGTCAGGTCGAGGCCGAGTTCGCGGGCGAGGCGCCGCACGCCGGGGCTGGCGTGGACCTGGGAGAAGTCGGGCAGGGGGCCGGCCGGGGCGGGCGACGGGGCAGGCGCGGCGGCCGGGGCCGGGCTTGGGGCCGGGCTTGGGGTCGGGGCCGGCTCCTGCTTGGCCAGCAGGGCGGCGCTGTCGGCGCCGGCCGGGGCCTCGGCGGCCTTCGCGGGGCTGCTCGACGCCTCGCCCTTGAACACCAGGAGCGGCGAGCCCTCGCTCACCGTGTCGCCGAGCTTGACCAGGATCTTCTCGACCACGCCGGCGCTCGGCGAGGGCACGTCCATGGTCGCCTTGTCGGATTCCAGCGAGACCAGCGGGTCGTCGGGCCCGATCGTATCGCCCTCCTTCACGTGGATCTCGATGATCGGGATGTCCTTGAAGTCGCCGATGTCCGGGATCTGGATCTCGATGCCCACTGCGCGTTCTCCCTGGCTCTGAGTCGAGGCCTCTCGCGGGCCCCCTCGTGCGGTCGCTTATCGTCGATGATGGCGGAAAGGGTCGGGGCGCCGGCCGCGGGCGGGCGGCCGGCGCCGGAATCAGACGGTCCAGGGTGCCGGTCGGTCCGTGTCGATGCCGTACTTGGCGATGGCGTCCGCCACGGTCTGGGCCGGGATCACGCCGTCCTCGGCCAGGCTGTGCAGGGCCGCCACCACGACCCAGTGCCGGTTGACCTCGAAGAAGTCGCGCAGGCGGGCCCGGTAGTCGGAGCGGCCGAAGCCGTCTGTGCCGAGCACGCGGTAGCGTCCGGGCACCCAGGTGCGGATCTGGTCGGCGAACAGGCGCATGTAGTCGGTGGCCGCGATGACCGGGCCGGTGCGGCCGGTCAGGCAGGTCTCGACATGGGAGAGGCGCCGGCCCTCCAGCGGGTGCAGGAGGTTCCAGCGCTCCGCCGCCATGGCGTCGCGGCGCAGCTCGGTGAAGCTCGGGCAACTCCAGATGTCCGACGCGATCCCGAAATCCCGCTCCAGCAGCTCGGCCGCGGCGATGACCTCCCGCAGGATGGTGCCCGAGCCCAGGAGCTGGACCCGGTGGCCCTGGGTCGTCTCCTTCGGGCCGTCCTTGAAGAGGTACATGCCCTTGATGATGTCGGCCTCGGCGCCCTCCGGCATGCCGGGGTGCTCGTAGTTCTCGTTCATCACGGTGATGTAGTAGAACACGTCCTCCTGCTCGGCATACATCCGGCGCAGGCCGTCCTGCACGATCACCGCCACCTCGTAGGAGAAGGTCGGGTCGTAGGAGACGCAGTTCGGGATGGTGGACGAGATCAGGTGGCTGTGGCCGTCCTCGTGCTGCAGGCCCTCGCCGTTGAGGGTGGTGCGCCCCGCCGTGCCGCCGATGAGGAAGCCCCGCGCCCGCATGTCGCCCGCCGCCCAGGCGAGGTCGCCGACCCGCTGGAAGCCGAACATCGAGTAGTAGACGTAGAACGGGATCGTCGGCGCGTCGGAATGCGAGTAGGAGGTCGCGGCCGCGATCCAGGACGACATCGCCCCCGGCTCGTTGATGCCCTCCTGGAGCATCTGACCGTTCTTGTCCTCCTTGTAGTACATGAGCTGGTTGGCATCCTCCGGCCGGTAGAGCTGGCCGACCTGGGAGAAGATGCCGAACTGGCGGAACATGCCCTCCATGCCGAAGGTGCGGCTCTCGTCGGGCACGATCGGCACGATGCGGTTGCCGATGTTCTTGTCGCGCAGCAGCGTGTTGAGGATGCGCACGAAGGCCATGGTGGTGGAGATCTCGCGGCCCGCGGTCTCCTTGAGCTGGGCCGAGAAGGCCGAGAGCGGCGGGATCTCCAGGGCCTGCGAGGTGCGCCGCCGGGCCGGGAGCGGGCCGCCCAGGGCTTCCCGCCGCGCCATCAGGTAGCGGTGCTCGGGGCTGCCCTCGGGGAACTTGATGAAGGGGATCTCCTTCAGCTGGTCGTCGCTCAGGTCGATCTGGAAGCGGTCGCGGAACTGGCGCAGCACCGCCTCGCCCATCTTCTTCTGCTGGTGGGTGATGTTCTGGCCCTCGCCGGACTCGCCCATGCCGTAGCCCTTGACCGTCTTGGCGAGGATGAGGGTCGGCTGGCCCTTGTGCTTGGAGGCGGCGCTGTAGGCGGCGAAGACCTTGCGCGGGTCGTGGCCGCCGCGGGTGAGGCGCCAGATGTCGTCGTCGCTCATGTCGGCCACCAGGGCCGCGGTCTCGGGGTAGCGCCCGAAGAAGTGCTCGCGGATGTAGGCGCCGTTCTTCGACTTGAAGTCCTGGTACTCGCCGTCGACGCATTCCTCCATCAGGCGCGCCAGCATGCCGGTGCCGTCGCGCTGGATCAGGGCGTCCCAGCCCGAGCCCCACAGCACCTTGATGACGTTCCAGCCGGCGCCGCGGAAATCGGCCTCGAGCTCCTGGACGATCTTGCCGTTGCCGCGCACCGGGCCGTCGAGGCGCTGCAGGTTGCAGTTGATGACGAAGACGAGGTTGTCGAGCTTTTCCCGGGCCGCGAGCGCGATGGCGCCGAGGCTCTCCGGCTCGTCCATCTCGCCGTCGCCCATGAAGGCCCAGACCTTGCGGCCGTCCGTCTGCGCGAGGTTGCGGTGGTGCAGGTAGCGCAGGAAGCGCGCCTGGTAGATCGCCATCAGGGGGCCGAGGCCCATGGAGACGGTGGGGAACTGCCAGAAATCCGGCATCAGCCAGGGATGGGGATAGGACGACAGGCCCTTGCCGCCGACCTCCTGCCGGAAGCCGAGGAGCTGGTCCTCGGTGAGGCGGCCCTCCAGGAAGGCGCGGGCATAGACGCCCGGCGAGGAGTGGCCCTGCACGTAGATGAGGTCGCCGCCGTGGCTGGCGTCGGCCGCTCGCCAGAAATGCATGAAGCCGGTGTCGTAGAGGGTCGCGGCCGACTGGAAGCTGGCGATGTGGCCGCCGAGCTCGGACGAGTCCTTGTTCGCCCGCAGGATGATCGCGATGGCGTTCCAGCGGATGGCCGAGCGGATGCGGTGCTCGATCGCCCGGTCGCCGGGATGCGGGTCCTGCTTCTCGGGCAGGATCGTGTTCAGGTAGGCGGTGTTGGCGGAATACGGGACGGGCGCGCCCTTCTTGCGGGCCCCGTCGATCACCTGCTCGATCAGGTAGTGGGCCCGCTCCGGCCCGTCGACGTCGAGGACGCCGTCCAGCGAATCGAGCCATTCCTGCGTCTCGACGGGATCGAGGTCGCGGTTCCGCTCCATGGCATCCTCCTTGGATTTTTCCCGGCGGCTCTCGTCGTCCGCCCTTTGGCTGGCCACGCTTCAGCGGGGTTCGTGCGTCGGCAGCGTGCGTTCGCCAGCAGCGTTCGTGCCAACCCCACCCAATCGCTTTTCGCGTTGTCTGGCAACGGCTTCACCTGAGCCGAAGGTTTTTGGTCTGCGATATTTGTTACGGGTTTGAATTTTTTTGTCTGGCTTTCCAGACCGGGGCCGACGGCGTTGGCCCGCGAGGGGGCGACGCAGCGCTCGGACAGCAGGGCCGGGACCGTCCGGGTACCGGACGATCCGCCCGCGCAGGGGAGCGCCCGGCGGGGCGAAGCCGAGTCGAAACGACGACGAGCCGGTTCCGTCTCGGCGGAACCGGCTCGTGCGAGCGCCGGGGGCAGGGGAGCGTTCAGGGCGCCGGACCCGGCGCGCGGCCCTCAATGCACGAGGATCTTCGACAGGAAGTTCTGGGCGCGCTCGGAGCGGGCGTTGGCGAAGAAGTCTTCCTTGGTGGCGTCCTCGACGATCTCGCCCTTGTCCATGAAGATCACGCGGTTCGCGACCTTGCGGGCGAAGCCCATCTCGTGGGTGACGCACATCATGGTCATGCCCTCGCGGGCGAGCTGGACCATGACGTCGAGCACCTCGCCGACCATCTCGGGATCGAGGGCCGAGGTCGGCTCGTCGAACAGCATCACCACCGGGTTCATGGCGAGCGCCCGGGCGATGGCCACGCGCTGCTGCTGGCCGCCCGAGAGCTGGCCGGGAAACTTCTTGGCGTGGGCCGAGAGGCCGACCCGGTCGAGGAGCGCCAGGCCCGTCTTGAGGGCGGTGTCCTCGTCGCGCTTGAGCACCTTGCGCTGCGCCAGGGTCAGGTTCTCCGTGATGGAGAGGTGCGGGAACAGCTCGAAGTGCTGGAACACCATGCCGACCCGGGCCCGCAGCTTCGGCAGATTGGTCTTCTTGTCGTGTACGGGCGTGCCGTCGACGACGATCTCGCCCTTCTGGAAGGGCTCGAGGGCGTTGACGCACTTGATCAGGGTCGACTTGCCGGAACCCGAGGGCCCGCAGACCACGACCACCTCGCCCTTGTTCACGGCGGTGCTGCAATCGGTGAGGACCTGGAAGTCGCCGTACCATTTGCTGACGGACTTCATGGTGATCATGGGCCCCGTGGTCACGGGGGCCTGGGCGGTGTTGAGCGACGTGGGGTTGGGCGACGTGGTCATGGCGGAAATCCTCGTCTGGGGTGCGGCGACGCCTCGTCCGGGGGAGGCCTGGACAGGGGAGGCCGGGCGTCAGCGGATGATGGCGATCTTCTTCTGGAGGCGGCGCACCGCCAGGGAGGCCACGAAGCAGACCGCGAAGTAGACCACGGCCGCGAACAGGTACATTTCCACGAGGCGGCCGTCGCGCTGGGCGATCTTCGAGGCCGCGCCGAGGAAGTCGGTCACCGAGAGGACGTAGACCAGCGAGGTGTCCTGGAAGAGGACGATGGTCTGGGTCAGCAGGATCGGCGTCATGTTGCGGAACACCTGGGGCAGGATCACGCTGCGCATCGAGGCGAAGTAGGTCAGGCCCAGCGCCGAGGCCGCCGCCGCCTGCCCCTTGGGGATCGACTGGATGCCGGCGCGCATGATCTCGGAGAAGTAGGCCGCCTCGAACAGGGTGAAGGTCACCAGCGACGAGGTGAAGGCGCCCACCGTCATCGGCCGGTCGGCGCCCGTGACCCACTGCCCGAGATAGGGCACCAGGAAGTAGAACCAGAAGATCACCAGCACGAGGGGCAGGGACCGCATCAGGTTGACGTAGCCCTTGGCCACCAGCGGGATCACCGGGATGCTGGAGAGCCGCATCATGGCGATGAGCGTGCCGAGCACGATGCCGCCGATGGCGGCGAGCGCCGTCAGCGTCAGGGTGAAGCGCATGCCGTCCAGGAACAGGTAGGGCAGCGCGGAGGTGATGACGGAGAAGTCGAAATTCGCGAGCATCGCGGCGATCCTTGAGGATGAGGAGGCGGAGGGCGGACCCTCAGCGATGGCCCGGGACGGCGACGCGGCGCTCGATCCAGCCGGAGGTGAAGATCACCACGACGTTGATCAGGACGTAGAGGACGGTGGCGGCGGTGAAGGCCTCGAACACCTGGAACGAGAATTCCTGCATGGCGCGGGCGCGGGCGGTGAGCTCGAGCAGGCCGATGGTGAGGGCGACCGAGGTGTTCTTGAGGTTGTTGAGGAATTCCGAGGTCAGCGGCGGGAGGATCATCCGGTAGGCGCTGGGCAGGAGCACGTAGCGGTAGGTCTGGTAGACCGTCAGGCCCATGGCGGTGCCGGCCATCTTCTGGCCGCGCGGCAGGGCCTGGATGCCGGCGCGCACCTGCTCGGCGACGCGGGAGGCGGTGAAGAAGCCCAGGCACACCACCGCCGTGTAGAACGGCGCGTTCGGCAGCTGCTTGATCCAGCCGCCCCACGATTCGGGCAGCACCTCCGGCAGGACGAAGTACCAGAGGAACATCTGCACCAGCAGCGGGATGTTGCGGAACAGCTCGACGTAGGTCGTGCCGATGGTGTTGGCGACCTTGGAAGGCAGGGTCCGCATCACGCCGATGAGCGAGCCGAGGAAGAAGGCGATGACCCAGGCGCAGAGCGCCGTCACCACCGTCCACATCAGGCCCGAGAGGAGCATGTCCGCGTAGGTCCCGGTGCCTTCCGGGGAGGCTTCGAAGAAGATGCCCCAGTTCCAGTTGTAGTTCATCGCGTCGTCGTCCCCTGTGATCGGGCATCCGGGCGAGCGCCCGTGGCAGGCATGCGGGCGCGCGCCCGTGAATGTGGCGGTGCTGTGTCGGACAGTGCCGAGACCTTGAGCGGAAGGTCCAGGGCCTTGAGGGTCGCGCCCCGGTCCCACACTGACATTTCCAGAGATTTGCTGCTTTTCCGGGCATCCCCCGGCGCAGGCCATGCGACGGCCGTCGCCCCGCCCCACGGGGGCGGCGCGGCGGCCTTCCGGCGATTCGGCCGGGCATGGAGGGGGTTGGGACGGATCGGTCGGGACCCAGGGCGGCACATCGGTGCCCGTCCCAAGCATCATCCGGACCAGAGCCTACAGGGGCAGGCCGGCCCCCGGCTCAGGCGCGGGCGGGTGTGGCCGCGGGAACACCCTGCGGGGCCGGCCGGCCCAGGGTGAGGATCAGCGCGGCGGCGGCGAGGCAGAGCGCCCCGGCGGCGAAGAAGGCCGGCAGGTAGCTCGCGAGTTCGGTCCGCGACAGGCCGGCCCCGTAGGCGATCGTCGCCGCGCCGAGCTGGTGGCCGGCGAAGACCCAGCCGAAGACGAGGTTGGCGCGCTCGCGCCCGAACCGCGCCGCGGTGAGCCGCACGGTGGGCGGCACCGTGGCGATCCAGTCGAGGCCGTAGAACACCGCGAACAGCGACAGGCCCACGAAGGAGAAGTCCGAGAACGGCAGGAACATCAGCGAGAGGCCGCGCAGGCCGTAGTACCAGAACAGGAGCCAGCGGTTGTCGTAGCGGTCGGAGAGCCAGCCCGAGGCCACGGTGCCGATGAAGTCGAACACGCCCATGGCCGCGAGCACGCTGGCCCCCTGCACCGGCCCGATGCCGTAATCGGCGCAGAGGGGGATGAAGTGGGTCTGGATCAGCCCGTTGGTGCTGGCCCCGCAGATGAAGAAGGTGGCGAACAGCACCCAGAACACGCGGGTGCCGGCGGCGTCCCGCAGGGCGGACAGGGCGCCGTTCGCACTCGGTCCCGGCATGGCCGGGGGCGCGAGGGGACGGGTCTCGCCGTAGGGCGCGAGCCCGAGATCCTCCGGCCGGTCGCGCATCAGGGCGAGGACGCCGAGACCCGCCGCGAGGAGGAGTGCGCAGATCACCAGGAGGGCGGCGCGCCAGCCGAGCGCCTCCGTGAGGGCGGCCAGCAGGGGCAGCACGACGAGCTGCCCGGTGGCGGAACTGGCGGTGAGGAGGCCGACCACGAGGCCGCGCGATCGCGAGAACCAGCGCGTCGCCACCGTCGCCCCCAGCACCAGGGCGGTGAGCCCCGTGCCGATGCCCACCACCACGCCCCAGAGCAGGACGAGCTGCCAGACCCGGGTCATGCCCAAGGAGGCCAGCAGGCCGCCGGCGATGAGGGCCAGGGCCAGGAGCACGATCCGGCGCGGGCCGTAGCGGTTCATCAGGGCGGCGGCGAAGGGGCCCATCAGGCCGAACAGGACGAGGCGCACGGCGAGCGCCGAGCCGATCGTCGCCGTGTCCCAGCCGAACTCCTTCTGCAGGGGCAGGATCAGCACCCCGGGGGCCCCGACGGCGCCCGCCGTCACCAGCATTGTCAGGAAGGTCACGGCGGCCACCGCCCAGCCGTAATGGACGCCGCGGCGGGAGAGGCCCGCCGCGACGGCGTCGGAGAGGCGAAGGGTGGGGTCGGTGGCCATGGCGCATCGCTCCGGAGCGCCGGCTGCCGGGGCGCTGCGCCCTCCATAGGGGCATGGACACGGATGAGCCAAGGGGCCCGGTCCCGCCGGCCCGGCCCAAGCGCACTCGTCGCCTTGGCCGGCGCCCTGGCGGTGGACCGCGCCGGTACGAGGCGGCGCCCTAGTCCCTGCGCGGGCGGGCGCCGAAGATCGCGGTACCGACCCGGACATGGGTCGCGCCCATCTGGATCGCCGCGGGGTAGTCCGCGCTCATGCCCATCGAGAGGATCGGCAGGTTGTGGCGCTCGGCGATCCGGGCCAGCAGGGCGAAGTGCGGCGACGGCGGCGCCTCGGCGGGCGGGATGCACATCAGCCCCTGGATCGCGAGGCCGTGGGTCTCGCGGCACTCCGAGAGCAGGGTGTCGACCTGGGCCGGGGAGATGCCGCCCTTCTGCGGCTCGTCGCCGGTATTGACCTGGATCAGGAGCTTGGGCGCCCGTCCGACCCGCGCGATCTCCTTGGCGAGCGCCGCCGCGAGGGAGAGCCGGTCGAGGCCGTGGATGACGTCGAACAGCTCCACCGCCTCCCGGGCCTTGTTGGATTGCAGCGGGCCGACGAGGTGGAGCTCCACATCCGGGAAGCGCTCGCGCAGGGCTGGCCACTTGGCCTTCGATTCCTGGACGTAGTTCTCGCCGAACAGGCGCTGCCCGGCCTCGAGCGCCGGCAGGATGCCCGCGGCGGGAATCGTCTTCGACACCGCCACCAGGGCGACCGAGGCGGGGTCGCGCTCGGCATCCTCGGCCGCCTGGGCGATCTGGTGGCGCACCGCCGCGAGCCCGGCCACCACGTCGGCGGCGTTCGGGGGGGGCGGGGCGGCGTGGGGAGCGGCTTCGGGAGCGGCGTCGTCGGAGACTGTGTCGGCCATGCTGCCTCGCAGGGAAGGGGTTCGGTGAACCGGTCGGCCCGGGAACTACCATCCCGGGCGCGGGCCGCGAAGGACAACGCGCATCGCGCCGACGCGGCCCCCGCGACGCGGCTCCCCCGGCGGGCGGGACGACCCGATCCGTGTTGACCCCTCCCCTCCCCGTGGTAGTCCGGCCCCCAGCCTCTCAGGGCGCGCCCGCACCGTGCGGGGCGCGCCCCTCACCCCCGAACCCCGGCGCCGGCCCATGACGACCACCCCCGCCCCCAAACCCGCTCCCGAGCGCTACAACGCCAAGGAGACAGAGCCGCGCTGGCAGCAGGCGTGGGATGCGGCAGCCATCTACGCCACGAAGAACGACGATCCGAAGCCGAAATACTACGTGCTGGAGATGTTCCCCTACCCGTCGGGGCGCATCCACATGGGCCACGTGCGCAACTACGCCATGGGCGACGTGGTGGCGCGCTACAAGCGGGCGCGGGGCTTCAACGTGCTGCACCCGATGGGCTGGGACGCCTTCGGCCTGCCGGCCGAGAACGCCGCCATGGAGCGCAAGGTCAACCCGCGCGACTGGACCTACGCCAACATCGCGACGATGCGCGGCCAGCTCCAGAGCATGGGCCTGTCGCTGGACTGGAGCCGGGAGATCGCGACCTGCGACCCCGACTACTACAAGCACCAGCAGCGCATGTTCCTCGACTTCCTGGCCAAGGGTCTGGTGACGCGCCGCACCGCGAAGGTGAACTGGGACCCGGTGGACCACACCGTGCTGGCCAACGAGCAGGTCATCGACGGGCGCGGCTGGCGCTCGGGCGCCCTGGTGGAGCAGCGCGAGCTGACCCAGTGGTTCTTCAAGATCACCGACTTCGCGCAGGATCTCTACGACGCCCTCGACGGCCTGGAGCGCTGGCCCGAGAAGGTCCGGGTGATGCAGAAGAACTGGATCGGCCGCTCGGAAGGGCTGGAGGTCCGCTTCGCCCTGGAGGCGCCGCCGGCCCATGTCGACCCCGAGGTGAAGGTCTACACGACGCGGCCCGACACCCTGTTCGGGGCGAAGTTTCTGGCCATCGCCGCCGACCACCCGATCGCCGCCGCCCTGGCCCCGGCCCACCCGGCCCTGCAGGGCTTCATCGAGGAATGCCGGCGCACGGGCACGGCCCAGGCCGCCATCGACACGGCGGAGAAGCTCGGCTTCGACACCGGCCTCAAGGTCCGCCACCCCCTCGACCCGTCCTGGCTGCTGCCGGTCTACGTCGCGAACTTCGTGCTCATGGACTACGGCACCGGCGCGGTGTTCGGCTGCCCGGCCCACGACCAGCGCGACCTCGACTTCGCCAACAAGTACGGGCTCGGCAACACGCCCGTGGTCTGCCCGGAGGACCAGGACGCGGCCAGCTTCGTCATCACCGACACCGCCTATGACGGCGACGGGCGGATGATCCACTCGCGCTTCCTCGACGACATGACCACGGACGAGGCCTTCCATGCCGTGGCCAACCGCCTGGAGGCGGAGATCCTCGACGGAGAGCCGGTGGCGCAGCGCAAGGTGCAGTTCCGCCTGCGCGACTGGGGCGTCTCGCGCCAGCGCTACTGGGGCTGCCCCATCCCGATCATCCACTGCGAGGCCTGCGGGCCCGTGCCGGTGCCGGTGGCCGACCTGCCGGTGAAGCTCCCCGACACGGTTTCCTTCGACGTGCCCGGCAACCCCCTGGAGCGCGACCAAGCCTGGCGCAACGTCCCCTGCCCCACCTGCGGGCAGCCGGCGCGGCGCGAGACCGACACCATGGACACCTTCGTGGATTCGTCCTGGTACTATGCCCGCTTCACCGCCCCCTGGCTGCAGGACGCGCCCACCGACCGCGCCGCGGTCGACCAGTGGCTCGCCGTCGACCAGTATATCGGTGGCATCGAGCACGCGATCCTGCACCTGCTCTACGCCCGCTTCTTCATGCGGGCCATGAAGGCCACCGACTGGTCCGGCGTCTCGGAGCCCTTCGACGGCTTGTTCACGCAGGGCATGGTGGTCCACGAGACCTACAAGGATGCGGCCGGGGCCTGGGTGCCGCCGGCCGACATCCGGATCTCGGCCGAGTCCGGCACGCGGGAGGCGTTTCACGTGAAAACGGCGGCGCCGATCACGATCGGCGCCATCGAGAAGATGTCGAAGTCGAAGAAGAACGTCGTCGACCCGGACGACATCATCGCCAGCTACGGCGCCGACACCGCGCGCTGGTTCATGCTCTCCGACTCGCCGCCCGAGCGCGACGTGATCTGGACCGAGGACGGCGTCCAGGGCGCGGCCCGCTTCGTCCAGCGCGTCTGGCGTCTCGTCTCCCTGGCGAGCACCGTGGCGGCACCGGAGGCCGCCGGCGACGCCGCCCTGCGCAAGGCCGCCCACAAGGCCCTGGCCGCCGTGGAGGAGGATGTGGAGCGCCTGCGCTTCAACCGCTGCGTGGCGCACATCTACACCCTTGCCAACGCCCTCGACGAGGCCCTGCGGGGCGGCGTCTCGCGGGCCGTCGCCGGGGAGGCGGCCGGGATCCTGACCCAGCTGATCGCCCCGATGATGCCGCATCTCGCCGAGGAATGCTGGCAGGCGCTGGGCCGCGACGGCCTGGCCGCGCAGGCGGCCTGGCCGAAGGTCGAGCGCGCGCTCCTCGTGGAGGACAGCGTCACCCTCCCCGTCCAGCTCAACGGC
The DNA here is from genome assembly GCF_001422215.1 of Methylobacterium sp. Leaf89. Classification (NCBI taxonomy): domain Bacteria; kingdom Pseudomonadati; phylum Pseudomonadota; class Alphaproteobacteria; order Hyphomicrobiales; family Methylobacteriaceae; genus Methylobacterium; species Methylobacterium sp. Leaf89. The sequence goes on from NZ_LMML01000028.1 coordinate 132,363, forward strand.
AAGAAGCGGGCGGACGTCACGGTGCCGCGCAGCGCCGACGTGGCGGCGGTCCAGGCCCTGGTCCTGGCCGACGAGGCGGTGCAGCGGGCTCTGGAGGGCCGTAGCCCGAAGAAGGTCATCGTGGTGCCGGGCCGGATCGTGAACCTCGTCGTCTGATCGAGGAGACCGCGCTCCGGCTTCCGGCGGGCGGAACGGGGCCTGGCACAGCGCCCGGCCTTCCCAACGCTGAAATTCGGTTCGGCGCGCGCGACGCAGCCCTCCTCCCCAGCGGATCTCGGGCCTGCCCGACATCCATGGAGCTTGCGGGAAGGCGTTGGAGGCGGGGGTGGTTGGGCGACCCTCGCGTTGCGAAGGCAAGTGGAACCGCCCCCACCCCCGACCCCGCCCCTTTAAGAGGAAGGGGGACGCCCACATTGTCCACAACCCCGATCCGGCGACCATGATCCTGCCGGATAGGAAACGTAAAGCTTGGCGCGAATAGGCTGTCGTCGAACTCCGGTTCGCCGTACAGACGGGCGGGACGAGACAGCGGGACGGCAGCGGGCATGATGCGCTTGGCAAACGGGGCGATGGCGGTTCGGGTCGCGGCAACCGGTTCGGTCGGCCGGGCCATGCGGGTCGCGGCCGTCGCCGCCCTGGCGCTCAACCTGTCGGCCTGCTTCCGCCCCCTCTACGGCCCCACCGCCTCCGGCGAGCCCATGGCCGCCCTCCTCGCCTCCGTCCAGGTGGACGACGTGGCGATGGCGCAGGGCCAGGAGCGCCTGGGGCATTACCTGCGCAGCGAACTCATCTTCGATCTCGACGGCTCGGGCCAGCCCTCCGCCAAGCGCTATCGCCTGAAGATGCAGGGCAGCGAGTCGGTGCAGACCCCGATCGTGTCCTCGCAGACCGGTCGCGCCGAGGCCGGCACCATCGTCGGAACCGTGAAATACGCCCTGGAAGACCTGAGCGGCACGAAGATCATCAGCGAGGGCGTGGCGACCTCCACCGCCACCTACGACCGCTCGATCCAGCGCTTCGCCAGCCTGCGGGCCGCCCGTGACGCCGAGATCCGCCTCGCCAAGGTCCTGGCCGAGCAGATCAAGACCCGCATCGCCTCCGTGCTGGTGACGAAGCCCTGAGCCGGACCGCCCCGTGACCGCCGTCAAGGCCAGCGATGTCGACGGGCTGATCCGGCGCGGGCCCGATCCGCGCATCACGATCCTCCTCGTCTACGGCCCGGATACGGGCCTCGTCTTCACCCGCGCCAAGGCGCTGGCGGAAGCCTTCGTCAGCGATCCGGGCGACCCCTTCGCCATGGTGAAGATCGACGGGGACGTGCTGGCCCAGGACCCCGGCCGCCTCGTGGACGAGGCCGGCACGGTCGGGCTCTTCGGCGGCACCCGCACCATCTGGGTCCGGTCCGGCAGCCGCAACTACGCCCCCGCCGTCGAGGACGCCCTGAAGGCCGAGATCCAGAACGCCCGCATCGTGGTGGAGGGCGGCGACCTCGCCAAGAGCGCGCCCTTGCGGACGCTCTGTGAGAAGTCGCCGAAGGCCCTCGCCCTGCCCTGCTATCCCGACGACGAGCGGGCCTTGGGCGACCTCATCGACCGCACCCTGCAGGACCAGGGCCTTCGCATCGCCCGCGAGGCGCGGGACGTGCTGGCCACCAGCCTCGGCGGCGACCGCGGCGCCAGCCTGTCGGAGATCGAGAAGCTCGCCCTCTACGCCCGTGGCCAGAGCCAGGTGAGCCTCGACGATGTGGAGGCGGTGGTCAGCGATGTCGCCGGCAGCGTGCTCAACACCCTGATCGATGCGGCCTTCGCCGGGCGCAGCGGCGAGGTCGAGCGCGATTATCGCCGCTTCTGCCACGAGGGCATGGATCCCTCGGTGATGCTCGGCTCGGCCCTGCGGCACGCCCTGACGCTCCTGGCCACGCGGCTCGCCGGGGAGGGGCAGAGTGCCAGCCTCATGGTGGCGAACTGGCGTGGCCTGCATTTCCGGCGGAAAGCCCTGGTGGAGACCCAGCTCGCCCGCTGGTCGCCCCCGGCCCTGCGCCACGCGATCCAGCTGTTGCAGGACTCCGTCCTGGCCTGCCGCCGCGCGGACCCGGACCTGGCGCACGCGCATGCCTCGAGCACCCTCCTGCGCATCGCCGGCGAGGCGGCCCGGCGGCGTTAGCGATCGGTCTGGCTCAGGCCTCCGCCTGCCCCAGGTTGAAGCGCTGGCACAGGGCTTCGAGCTCGGCCGCGTTCTCGTAGCGGATGCGGATCTCCCCCGCCCCGGCCACCTTCGACTTGACGGCCACCGTCATGCCGAGGGCGCGGGCCATGGCCTGCTCCAAGGTGCGGATCTCCGCATCCTTCTCGGCCGCGCGCCGGGGCCGGCCGGGGCGGGGGCCGTCGCCCTCCGGCACCTCGGCGGAGGCCAAGGCCTCGACCTCGCGGACCGACAGGCCCTCCTCCACGATCCGGCGGGCAACGCCCTCGGCATCCCGCACGGCCAGGAGCGCGCGGGCATGGCCGGCCGTGATCTCACCGGCCACGACTCGGTCCTGAATCGTCGGGGCGAGCTGGAGCAGCCGAAGGGTGTTGGCGAGGTGGCTGCGGCTCTTGCCGAGGATCTCCGCGAGCTCGCTCTGGCTGTACTGGAACTCGCTCATCAACCGCTCGTAGCCCGCGGCCTCCTCGATGGCGTTGAGGTCCGTGCGCTGGACGTTCTCCAGGATAGCAAATTCGAGGGAGGTCCGATCATCGATCTCCACCGTGACCACCGGCACTTCGTGGAGCCCGGCCCGCTGGGCCGCGCGCCAGCGGCGCTCGCCGGCGACGATCTCGTAGGTGTCCGGCACGCCGGCCAGGGCCCGGACCACGATGGGCTGGATGATGCCGCGCAGCTTGATCGAAGCCGACAGCTCCTCGAGGTCGGATTCGTGGAAGCGGCGGCGCGGGTTGCGCGGGTTGGGACGCAGGAATTCCACCGCGACCTTGCGCTGCTCCTGCGACTTGCTCGCCGCGGCACTGTCATCGCCGAAATCGCCGATCAGGGCCGCGAGGCCGCGCCCGAGCCGGGGCCGCACCACATCATCCGCCATCGCCACCTGCTTCAACTCCGAACCTTCGGGAAACGCTTGTCACACACCGGGGGCAGGGGGCCCCCGCATCGGTCACGCGGCGACGGGCAGACGCCCCTCGCGCTGGATGATCTCGGAGGCGAGGCGCAGGTAGGCCTGCGAGCCCGCACATTTGAGATCGTAGAGCAGCACGGGCTTGCCGTGCGACGGCGCCTCGGACACGCGGACGTTGCGGGGAATCATGGTCTCGTAGACCTTCTCCCCCATGAAGCTGCGCACATCCGCCACCACCTGCGCCGACAGGTTGTTGCGGGGATCGAACATGGTCAGGACGATGCCCTGGATGGTGAGGCGCGGATTGAGGGCGCCCCGCACCTGCTCCACCGTGCGCAGCAGCTGGCTCAAGCCTTCGAGGGCGAAGAACTCGCATTGCAGGGGGACCAGCACCGCGTCGGAGGCCGCCAGGGCGTTGATCGTCAGCAGGTTCAGGGAGGGCGGGCAGTCGATCAGCACGTAGGTGACACCCGCCGTGGCGCCGACCTCGCCGACGCCCTTCAGCACGTTGCGCAGGCGATGGGCGCGGTCCGGCGCGCTCGCCATCTCCAGCTCCAGGCCGAGGAGGTCCATGGTGGAGGGGGCCACCATCAGGCGCGGCACCGCGGTGGGAATGCAGGCCTGTCCCAGAGACGCCTCGCCGGCGAGCACGTGGTAGGTCGAGACCTTGCGCTGGCGGCGGTCGATGCCGAGACCCGTGGAGGCGTTGCCCTGCGGATCGAGGTCGATCACCAGAACGCTCTCGCCGATGGCCGCCAGAGCGGTGCCGAGGTTGATCGCCGTCGTCGTCTTGCCGACGCCCCCCTTCTGGTTGGCCAGGGCTAGGATGCGCAGCGGCCGATCCGGATGCGCTCCGGTCGTCGGTACGGCAGTCGGATCGCTTGTCATGAATCCACGCGAGATAGGGTCGTGACGCGAACGATCCGCGCTTCCGACTCGGTTCGGCTCGGCACGAGATCGTAAACGAATCTCCACCGTTGCGCGGCCTCGGTCAATTCCGATTGGACATCCCGTCCTTTCGGAAACAGGCCGACCGTGCCGGTTGTCAACAGCGGCTCCGCCCAGGCGAGCAGCTGGGCGAGGGAGGCGAGCGCCCGGGCGCAGACCACCGCGGCGCCGCGATGCGCGCCGATGACCTGCTCGATCCGGGCGTTGTGCACCGTCGCAGGCGCGCCGGTGAGGCGCGCGGTCTCGGTGAGGAAGGCGCATTTGCGCGCATTGCTCTCGACGAGATCGACCCGAAACCCGGGACGCTCCCGGCCTGCGATGGCAAGGACCAGGCCGGGAAGTCCCGCCCCCGCCCCAAGGTCCAGCCAGGTGTCGGCCTCCGGCGCGAGCTCCCGAAGCTGGAGCGCGTCGGCAATGTGGCGGGTCCAGACCTCGGACAGGGTGGCCGGTCCGACCAGGTTCTTGACCGTCTGCCAGCGCCGGAGCTGGTCGACATAGAGATCGAGGCGCTGCGCTGTTTCACGTGAAACACCCGCAGCGGCCAGGACCTGATCGCGGTCGCGATCAGCGGCCATGGGTGGCCCCACGCTCGGCCCGGCGGGCATGGGCGGCGAGGAGGGTGAGGGCGGCTGGGGTCACGCCCTCGATGCGGGCCGCCTGCCCCAGGGTTCCCGGACGCACCGCCTCGAGCTTCAGCCGCATCTCGTTCGACAACCCGGGAATGCTCGCATAATCCAGGCGGATCGGCAGGGCCACGGCCTCGTCCCGGCGGAAGGCAGCGATGTCGGCCCGCTGTCGGTCGAGATAGACGGCGTAGGTGGCATCGGTGCAGAGTCGCTCCGCCACGCGGGGCGGGACCGCTGCGAGTTCCGGCCAGACCGCGCAGAGGCGCGCCCAGTCGATGTCCGGGTAGGACAGGAGCTGGAAGGCGCTGCGGCGGATTCCGTCCTGGTTGAGCGCGATGCCGGCGGCCCCGGCCTGGTTCGGGCTGAGACTCAGGCGGTCGAGCTGCGCGCGCGCGGCCTCGAGGGCCGTCTGCCCGGCGGCGAAATGCGCGGCGCGGTGCCGCCCGACGCAGCCGAGGGCGGCGCCCTTCGGCGTCAGGCGCTCGTCGGCATTGTCGATGCGCAGGGAGAGCCGGTACTCCGAGCGCGAGGTGAACATGCGGTAGGGCTCGCTCACCCCATGGGTGACGAGATCGTCGATCATCACGCCGAGGTAGGATTCGGCCCGGTCGAAGGTGGCGAGGGCCGAGCCGCCGGCGAGGCGGGCCGCGTTGATGCCGGCCACGAGCCCCTGCCCCGCCGCTTCCTCGTAGCCGGTGGTGCCGTTGATCTGCCCGGCCAGGAACAGGCCCGGCAGGCGCTTGGCCTGGAGGGTCGCGTCGAGTTCGCGGGGGTCCACGTAGTCGTACTCGATGGCGTAACCCGGCCGCAGGATCGCGGTGCGCTCCAGCCCGGGGATCAGCGCGATGACGTCGCGCTGGACGCTCTCGGGCAGCGCGGTGGAGATGCCGTTGGGGTAGACGGTCGGGTCGTCCAGGCCTTCCGGTTCGAGGAAGATCTGGTGGCCCTCGCGATCGCCGAAGCGCACCACCTTGTCCTCGATGGACGGGCAGTAGCGCGGCCCCCGGCTGGCGATGCCGCCGGAATACATCGGCGAGCGGTGTAGGTTGGCGCGGATGAGGTCGTGGACCGCCTGGGTCGTGCGGGTGATGCCGCACTGGATCTGCGGCGTGGTGATTCGCTCGGTAAGGGTCGAGAACGGGATGGGGTCCGCGTCGGCCGACTGCATCTCCAGGCCGGACCAGTCGATGGTGCGCCCGTCGAGGCGGGCCGGCGTGCCGGTCTTCAGGCGGCCGAGGGCGAAACCGGCGCGGTCCAGTGTCCGGGCCAAGCCCACGGACGGCGCCTCGCCAATCCGACCGGCGGGGATCTGGGTCTCGCCGATATGGATGAGGCCGCGCAGGAAGGTGCCGGTGGTCAGCACGACGGCGGCGCAGGAGAGGGTGCGCCCATCGGCCAGGATCACCCCCGAGACGCGTCCCCCGGCGAGGGCGAGGTCGGCCACCTCCCCTTCGATCACCGCCAGGTTCGCGGTCCCGGCGATGGCCGCCTGCATGGCGCGGGCGTAGAGCTTGCGATCGGCCTGGGTGCGGGGACCGCGGACCGCGGGACCCTTGCGTCGGTTGAGGAGCCGGAACTGGATGCCGGCCGCGTCGGCGACCCGCCCCATCAGGCCGTCGAGGGCATCGACCTCGCAGACCAGATGACCCTTGCCCAGACCGCCGATGGCGGGATTGCAGGACATGGCACCGATGGTGGCGGCCTGATGGGTCACGAGGGCCGTCCGCGCGCCGATCCGGGCCGACGCGGCCGCCGCCTCGACGCCGGCATGGCCTCCACCGACGACGATCACGTCGTAGGAATCAGGGGTGTGGTGCATGGGATCGATTAAGCGGCTGGCGCGCCGATGGTCAATCGATGGTTCGACCAGGGCGTGGTTTTCACGTGAAACCGCCGCCCCGTGGTCCCAGGGTCACAGGCCTGGGTCGACCCGGCTCACTTGCCGATGCAGAAGCCGGAGAACAGCCGATCCAGCATCTCCTCGACGCTCACATGCCCTGCCACTTCGCCCAGCGCGCGCACGGCGAGCCGGAGATCCTCGGCGGCGAGCTCGGGCAGGGCGGCCCCCGCCAGCAGGCGGTCGAGATCCTCACGGCAGCGGGTCAGCCCCAGCCGGTGGCGTTCGCGGGTGATCAGAGCATCGCCGCTCCCCACTGCTCGGGAAGCCTCGGCCTCGATGGCAGCCAGCAATCCGTCCAGGCCCGCGCCGGTGATCGCCGAGATGCCGATCGCGCTCTCCGGCACGCCGACGGCGGGCTCGAGGTCGCGCTTGGTCCGCACGCGGAGCACTGGTCCCTCCGGTATCGGCTCGAGCGTGGTCGCCGGCGCGTCCGGGCCGTCGAGCATCACGACGAGGTCGGCCTGCCGCATCCGGGCCCGTGTGCGGCGGATGCCCTCCGCCTCAATGGCATCGCCCGCCTCGCGCAGGCCGGCGGTGTCGACCAGGATCACCGGCAAGCCGCCGAGGTCGCAGCGGACCTCAATGACGTCGCGGGTGGTGCCGGGGATGGCCGAGACGATGGCCGCCTCGCGCCGGCTCAGGGCGTTCAGCAGCGTCGACTTGCCGGCATTGGGTGGCCCGGCAAGGACCACGGTGAAACCATCCCGCAGGCGCTCGCCGCGCCGGGCATCGGCCAGGACCGTTGCGATCTCGTCGCGGATCGCGCGGGCCTTCTGCGCCAGGGCGGCGTCCAGGGCCGCGTCGTCGACGTCCCCTTCGTCGGAGAAATCGAGGGCCGCCTCGACGCCCGCGAGGAGATCGATGAGGCGTGCGCGCCAATCGGCCACCCGCCCGCCCAGGGCCCCATCGAGCTGGCGCAGGGCCTGGCGTCGCTGCGCCTCGGTCTCGGCATCGATGAGGTCGGCGATCCCCTCGGCTTCGGTGAGGTCCAGACGGCCGTTGAGGAAGGCCCGGCGGGTGAAGGCCCCGGGCTCGGCCGGTCGACAGTGCGGGATCTCGGCGAGAGCTTGCAGGACCGCGCTGCGAACGGCCAGGCCGCCATGCAGGTGCAGCTCCACCATGTCCTCGCCGGTGAAGCTGGCGGGGCCCGGCATCCAGGCGACGAGGGCCTGGTCGAGTGGCGTGCCGTCGGGGCTGCGCAGCGTGCGCAGGGACAGGCGGCGGGGCGGGGGGAGGGGGCCGGCGAGGGTGAATATCACCGCGGCCGAGGCCGGTCCGGAGATCCGGATGACGCTGACCGCCGATCGACCCGGGCCGGTGGCAGGCGCGTAGAGGGTGGGGGTTTCGGTCATCGGCGCGGCGCCCCGGACGCCAATCCCTGACGCGTCAGGCAATCGTTAACCAGCTAACAAACTTGTTTCAGCCGGAAATCTTCGAGCGGTCGAGGGCACCGACCGGACCCGTAGGCTGATGCCGCGCGGGTCCGGCCGGGTCGGTCTCAGGTGTTCATCGAGTCGAAGAAGTCGTTGTTGCTCTTGGTCTGGCGCAGCTTGTCCATGAGGAACTCGATCGCGTCGGTGACGCCCATCGGGTTGAGGATGCGGCGCAGGACGTAGGTCTTCTTGAGCGCATCCGGCGGCACCAGGAGCTCTTCCTTGCGGGTGCCCGAGCGGGTGATGTCGATGGCCGGGAAGATGCGCTTGTCGGAGACCTTGCGGTCGAGAATGATCTCGGAGTTGCCGGTGCCCTTGAACTCCTCGAAGATCACCTCGTCCATGCGCGAGCCGGTGTCGATGAGCGCGGTGGCGATGATCGAGAGCGAGCCGCCCTCCTCGATGTTGCGGGCGGCACCGAAGAAGCGCTTCGGGCGCTGCAGGGCGTTGGCGTCGACGCCGCCCGTGAGCACCTTGCCGGAGGACGGCACCACGGTGTTGTAGGCCCGGCCCAGGCGGGTGATCGAATCGAGCAGGATGACCACGTCGCGGCCATGCTCCACGAGGCGCTTGGCCTTCTCGATCACCATCTCGGCGACCTGCACGTGGCGGGTGGCCGGCTCGTCGAAGGTCGAGGCGATGACCTCGCCCTTCACCGAGCGGATCATGTCGGTGACTTCCTCGGGGCGCTCGTCGATGAGCAGCACGATGAGGTAGCATTCCGGGTGGTTGATGGTGATCGACTGCGCGATGTTCTGCATCAGCACGGTCTTGCCGGTGCGCGGCGGCGCCACGATCAGGGCGCGCTGGCCCTTGCCGATGGGGGCGACGATGTCGATGATCCGCGGCGAGAAATCCTTCTTGGGCGGATTGTCCAGTTCGAGCTTGAAGCGCTGCGTCGGGAAGAGCGGCGTCAGGTTGTCGAAATGGACCTTGTGCTTGATCTTCTCCGGGTTCTCGAAGTTGATCGTGTTGACCTTGAGCAGCGCGAAGTAGCGCTCGCCGTCCTTGGGTCCGCGGATCGGCCCCTCGACGGTGTCGCCGGTGCGCAGGCCGAAGCGGCGGATCTGCGTCGGCGAGATGTAGATGTCGTCGGGACCCGGCAGGTAGTTCGAGTCGGACGAGCGCAGGAAGCCGAAGCCGTCCTGCAGCACCTCGACGGTGCCCGCCCCGATGATCTCGACCTCCTTGGCAGCGAGCTGCTTCAGGATGGCGAACATCAGTTCCTGCTTGCGCATGGTCGAGGCGTTCTCGACCTCGACCTCTTCGGCGAAGGCGATCAGGTCGGTCGGCGTCCTGGACTTGAGGTCCTGGAGCTTGACCTCGCGCATGCCGTCGAGATCGGCGGCGACGATTCCGCCCTCGGCCGGGCTTTCCACGGGGAGGGTCTCGTACGGTGACGTCATGGGGGATTCAGAACCGGCGGGAAGGGCGAGGCGGGGCAGAGGGTCGGACGGGACAGTCGGGGAGTTTGGTCGCCGGGCGCCGTTTCGGCGCCGATCAGTCGGTCCGTCCTGGGGAAAGACGGCTCCGCGCATCGTCTTGGCGGAGCCAGGGGCTCACGGATGCAACACGGCGTAACGAGGAGAGGCCTCAGCGGTAGCGCGTTTCCCGGCTTTTCGCAAGGTCCGTCCGTCGGGGCACCGCCAGGAGCCCTCAGCGGCGGCGCAGGCGGACGTAGAGGGCCCCGGCGCCGCCGTGGTGGCGGGCCGCCTCCTCGAAGCCGAGGACCACGGTGCGCAGCTCCGGCGCGCGCAGCCAGTGGGGCACGCTGCGGCGGAGCACGCCGCGCTCGGAGAAGGCGTCGTCGTAGGTCGGGCCGCCCTTGCCGGTGACCACGAGGACGTGGGTGTGGCCCGACGCCCGGGCCCGCATCAGGAAGCCGATCAGCGCCCCGTGCGCCTCCACCTGGTACATCCCGTGGAGATCGATCCGGGCATCGACCTGGAGGGCGCCCCGGCGCAGGGCAAGGCGGACGCGGCGCTCGAGACCGGGCGCGGTCGGCGGTGCCGGTGCCAGGACGGGAGAGGGCAGCGCCGGCGGCGGGTTCGGCTTCAGCGCCGCGCGCTTGGCCAGCGTCCGGGGCATCGGTTTCGGGGGCGCGGGCTTGGCGGGACCCGAGTTAGTGATGGCGGACTTGGCGATGGCGGACTTGGCGGGGACGACCTTGGACGACGCCCCCGCGGGTGTCGCCGGGGCCGGCGTGGCGGCGGCCGGCTTGCCCGCCGCGCCCCGCCCCGCGAGGCGGCCGCGCAGGGGCGTGATCAGCCGGGCGATCTCGCCCCACAGATAGGCGTCCTCCCCGGAGAGGCCGCGCGGGCGCCGGGGCGTCTTCATGGGGCGGACGTCCCGGATTTCGGGAGCAGGACGACGAAGCCGACGGCGTCGCGCAGGTTGCCGGCGGCGATCCCCGCCTCCGCGCCGGTGCCGAGATAGAGGTCGCCGCGCGCCGGGCCGACGATGGCCGACCCCGTGTCGGCGGCGACGACGAGGCGCCCCGGCTCGGCGGATCCGGCGATCCGGCCCTCGAGCCAGAACGGCAGGCCGTAGCGCCAGAGGGTGGCGTCCACCGCGAGGTTGCGGCCGGGGCTCAGGGGCACGCCGGCCCCGCCGGGCGGCCCGAGCGTCGGGTCGTCGATCTCGGCCAGGCGGAAGAAGATGTAAGAGGCGTTGGCCCGCATCAGCCGGGCGGCGTGCCGGGGGTTGGCCCGCAGCCAGCCGGTCCAGCGGGCCAGGGTGAGGCCGTCGAGGGGCAGGTGCCCCTCCGTCACGATGAGCTTGCCGATGGAGGTGTAGGGCCGGCCGTTGCGGCCGTCGTAGAGGACCCGGACGGAGCGCCCGTCGGTCAGGCGGACCCGGCCGGAGCCCTGGACCTGGAGCACGAACAGGTCGACGGCGTCGCGCAGGTAGAGGAGGGGGCGGGCGCGGGCACCCAGGGCGCCGTCCTCGATCGCGGCCCGGTCGGGATAGGCCTCGAAGCCGTCGCCGGTCCGGCGCGCGGCGCGCAAGGACGGGTCCAGGCCGGGCCGCGTCTCGCCGGGCTCCAGGCTGACGAGGTCGTCGGGCCGAGCCAGCACCGCGGCGGTGAAATCCGGGCTCGGGGTGGCGGCGCCGACGAGTTCCGGCTCGAAGTAACCGGTGAGGAATCCCGTGCGCTGCTCGGGCTTGCCCCCGGCCGGAGGCCTGACGATCCGATAGGGCGTGAAGGCTTCGGCGAAGAAGCGGGCCGCCGCGGCGTCAGCCACGGGCTCGGGCACGGTCTCGGCCCGGGCGCAGGCGGTCCGGAGCGCCTCGGGCGCGCCCGCGACGGTGGCGGGCTGGGGCGTCCCCGGCGGGGTCCGGCAGGTCCGGCGGAAGGCCGCGAGCGCCGCGCCGGCCTCGGGGCCGGGGAACCCCGGCAGCGAGGCGGGATCGACCGGCTCCAGCACGGCCCCGCCCACGCGAAACGGCTCGGCCGCGGGGGCGGCCGAGCCGGGGG
>NZ_LMML01000028.1:143869-199286 GCF_001422215.1 Methylobacterium sp. Leaf89
CGGGACGGGAGAACCGGATCACGCGACCTTGGGCCCCTTGAGGCTCAGGCGCCGGCTTCCGTGGCGACGAGCTGCCAGTTCGGGTCGCGGGTGCCCAGCGTCCGGGCGAAGGTCCAGACGTCCGGCACCTCGACCACCGCCTCGGCGCTGCCGTCGGTCACCTGCCCCTGCGCGTTGCGGGTGGCGGTGATGAGGTGGGAGAGGAAGTGCACGGTGACCTGCGCGACGCGGTTCTTCACGTCGACGGCCACGATCTCGGCCTTGTCGAGGGAGACGAAGGTGGTCTCCACGGTCTCGCGGCGGGCCTCGCGGGCGTCGATCTCGCGCTCGAAGCCCTCGCAGACCTCGCGGGAGAGCAGGCTGCGCAGGGTCTTGCGGTCGCCCTTGGCGAAGGCGATCACGATCGCCTCGTAGGCGCTGCGGGCCCCCTCCACGAAGGCGCGCGGATCGAAGGCGGGCTCGACCTGGACGATGGATTCGAGGCCCTGGGCGATGGCCGAGCCGGGCTCGGCGATGCCGCGCCAGTCGCGCACGTCGGTCTTCACCGCGGTCTGGCCGCGATCGGCCGGGGGCTGGACCCGGTCGGCGCCGGGCAGGCGCACGACGTTGTCGCCTTCCCCGCGGGCCGGCGGCTCGGTGCGGCTGCGGTCCACCGGCTTGAAGGGCGAGCGCTCCGTGCCGGTCTTCTGACCCAGCACCGAGCGCAGGCGCCAGATGACGAAGACCGCCAGCGCGAGAAAGATCAGGGTCGTCAAGTCGAAGGAGTCCTGCATCACTGATCCGATCGTGGCCGTGGCACGAATACGTTACTTCACGGGGCTCTGGAAACCCGGCCCGGGTCCTCGGCTGACATGCGTGGCCGAGACACGCCCGGCCGAATAAGTCCGGCCAGGAAGGATCTGGCCGGGAGAGATCTGGCCAGAAAGATCTGGCCATGTCGCGCATTCCCCCGGCCCCGCGCAAGGCGCAGGCCGGGTTCCTGCGCGCGGAAGTCTCGATCGGGGTCGAACCTCCGGGCTCGTGCGGAGATATGGATATCGCGGGCGGCGATTCCAGGCGAGGGCGCGCGCCTGCGCCGCCTTGACCCGGCGGCGGCCCCGACGGGTCCCGCGTCCCGGGCTCCTGGGCTCGCCTTGTCCCGTGCGGGCGAGCGTGATAGCGCGCTATCGCGCGGGCCGGGCGGTGGTGGCAGGCCAGTGTGCAGGCCGGTGCGCCCGGTTCCGGGCGACCGGGATCGGCGCCCACGGGGTTCGCCCCCGGGAGAGCGCATCAGACCCGGGCCCCACCGCGCCCCGACGATCCAGGAAGAGGACAGAACGCCATGGCCGACACTCCGGCACCGAACGGCAACGGTGGCGCCACGGCGCAGACCGACGACGCGACGCCGACGATCAACGCGCTCGCGCAGTACACCAAGGATCTCTCCTTCGAGAATCCGAACGCGCCGCGCTCCCTGCAGCCGCAGGAAAGCGGGCCGCAGATCAACATCCAGGTGAACGTCAACGCCAAGCAGGTGGCCGAGTTCGATTTCGAGGTCGACCTGACCCTGGAAGGCGATGCCAAGATCGCCAACGAGGTGCTGTTCGCCTTCGAGCTGACCTATGCGGGCATCTTCCGCATGCGCAACATCCCGCAGGACCAGCTCCACCCGGCCGTGATGATCGAGTGCCCGCGCCTGCTCTTCCCCTTCGCGCGCCAGATCGTCGCCGAGGCCGTGCGCAACGGCGGCTTCCCGCCCCTCTACATCGACCCGATCGACTTCGTCGGCCTCTACCGCCAGAAGGCCATGGAAGCCCAGGCCCAGGGCGAGACCGGCCCGCTCGCCTCCTGAGAGCGCGCGTCGCGCCCCGTCCGCCCGGGGCGGGATCCGGGGTCCTGAGGATCGAAGGCCGGACTTGGCCGTTACTCGCAGCCAGTCCGGCCGCGGCCCCGCGTGCCGCCGGTCGCCGGATCGCCTCAGCCCCGGGATCGCATGCTCGCCACACACCACCTCGCCCTGATCAACGTCTTCACGGGCGACATCCAGGGCGGGCTCGGACCGTTCCTCGGCACCTGGCTCGCGGAAGCCGCGTCGTGGAGCCCCTCGCGGATCGGCTTCGTCACCACCCTGGTGGGGATCGGCTCCCTCCTCCTCAGCGGCCCCTTCGGCGCCCTGGTCGACCGCCTCGGCCGGCCCCGGATGCTGATCGCCGTGGCCTGCGGCGCCATCCTGTGCGGCACCCTGCTGCTGCTCCCCGCACGCGGCGTCATCCCGGTCTTCGCCGCGCAGATGATGGCGGCGGCGGGCGGCACGCTGCTGCTGCCGGCCGTCACCGCCCTGACCCTCGGCATCGTCGGCAAGGACCGCTTTCCGAAGCAACAGGGCCGCAACCAGGCCTTCAACCATCTCGGCATCCTGCTCGCGGCCGGCGGCATCAGCCTCGGCACCGGCTGGTTCGGCCCCGCCATCGCCTTCTGGGTGCTAGGCGCCATGGCGGTGCTGGCCATCGTGGCGGCGCTGACGACGCCGGGGCATTGCTACAGCGAGCGCCGGGCCGTGGGCTGGCAGGAGGAGGGCGACGACACGCCCGAGCGCGCCGGCCTGCGCAGCATCGTGGCCAACCGCAAGCTCCTCGTCCTCGCCGTGGCGCTGGCCCTGTTCAACCTCGGCAACGGCGGCATGCTCTCGCTGCTCGGCCAGAAGCTGGTGGCCACCGCCGTCGACGCCACGAGCTGGACCGCCCGCTACGTCATGGTGGCGCAGCTGGTGATGATCCCCGTGGCGCTCTTCGCCGGATCGCTCGCCGACCGGCGCGGGCGGCGCCAGCTCCTCATCGCCGCCTGCGCGGTGCTGCCGGTCCGCGCCGCGCTCTCGGCCTTCATCGACGATCCCCTCTGGCTGATCTCGGCCGAAATCCTCGACGGCGTCGCCTCCGGCATCATCGGCGTGGCCGTGCCGGTGGTGGTGGCCGACCTGACCTGGGGCTCCGGTCGCACCCAGACGGCGCTCGGCGCCCTCAACGCCCTCCAGGGCATCGGCGGCGCCCTCTCGGCCTGGTACGGCGGCCTCGCCCAGGCGATGCTCGGCTGGACCGGCGCCTTCCTGGCGCTGGGGGCGCCCGCCCTCGTCGCCCTCGGCCTCGTCCTGTGGCTCGACACCACCAGCGAGAGTCGCGGCCGAGGCGAAGGTGACGGACATCCGGGCGACGGGTCGTCCGCGAACGGCGCCGCCGCCGAGAGCGGGAGCGAACCCGGCCGCGGCACCGAGAAGGCTCGGGGCGCGCGCGAGCCGGAGACCGCCTGAGGGCGGATTGCCGCCCGGCGGAACAGGCCGCCCCCGCCCCGGTTTGGCGAGGGAGCCTCAGCCACCGGAGCCCCCGACCATGCACGATCGACCCGACGGACGGACCCTGCGGGTCACCGAACCGCGCGCCGTCCCCTGGCTCAGCATCGTGTTCGGCTACGGCCCGATGCTGCCCTTCGTGGTCGGTGCCGTCACCGCCTGGGTCCGGCCCGGCGATCCCTTGGGCGAGGCCGCCCTGCTCCTGACGATCCTCTGGGGCTGCGCCATCCTGCTGTTCCTGTCGGGCGTGCGCCGGGGCCTCAGCTTCCGCACCGAGGGCGGGCCGACCCTCACCCAGATGGCCACCATGATCGGGCTGTTCAGCCTCGGCTTCGTCGCCCTGGCGCTGGCGACCCTGGACGCGGCAGTGGCCGCGCTGGTCCTGCTCCTCGTCGGATTCGGGGCGATCGCGGTGCTCGACCCGATCGCGGCACGGCGGGGCGAGGCGCCCCTGTTCTTCGCGCGCCTGCGCCCGGTGCAGATCCCCATCGCCCTCCTCAGCCTCGCGGCCCTCCTGGCCCTGAGGCTCTGAACGCCCCCCTGCTTGCCGCCCCCCGCCACCCGCGATAGAGCCCCCGGGACCCCGAACAGCCCCGATGGACGCGAAGATCACCATGGCCAAGGCCGATTCAACGAAGGCCGACACCCTGAAGCCGCGCCTGCCGCGCGGTTTCGTCGACCGGCGCGCGGACGAGATCGCCGCCCAGCACCGCATGCTGGAGACGATCCGGCAGAGCTTCGAACTCTTCGGCTTCGAGGCGCTGGAGACGCCCTTCGTCGAGTACACCGAGGCGCTGGGCAAGTTCCTGCCCGACCTCGACCGGCCGAACGCGGGCGTGTTCTCCTTCCAGGACGACGACGAATCCTGGCTCTCGCTGCGCTACGACCTCACCGCCCCCCTGGCCCGGCACGTGGCCGAGCACTTCGACGCGATCCCCAAGCCCTACCGGAGCTTCCGCGCCGGCTACGTCTTCCGCAACGAGAAGCCGGGTCCGGGGCGCTTCCGCCAGTTCATGCAGTTCGACGCCGACATCGTGGGCGCCGCCTCGGTGGCGGCGGATGCCGAGATCTGCATGCTGATGGCCGACACCCTTGAGAAGCTCGGGCTCACCGGCCAGTACGTGGTCAAGGTCAACAACCGGAAGGTGCTCGACGGGCTGATGGAGTCGATCGGGCTCAGCGGTCCCGACAAGGCCGGTCAGCGCCTGACCGTGCTGCGCGCCATCGACAAGCTCGACCGCCTCGGCGACGCGGGCGTGCGCGAGTTGCTGGGCGCGGGGCGCAAGGACGAGAGCGGCGACTTCACCAAGGGCGCCGGATTGCCCGATGAGGCGATCGGCCGGGTGCTGGCCTTCACCGGCTGGACCGGAGCGGGATCGGCGCCGGCCGACAACGCCACCACCCTGGCGAACTTCGAAACCTCCCTGGCGGGCAGCGCCATCGGCCTGGAGGGCGTGCGCGAGCTCGCCGACATGGCCGCCCTGTTCGCGGCGGCCGGCTACGACGCCCGCATCCGCATCGACCCCTCGGTGGTGCGCGGGCTCGAATACTACACCGGCCCGGTCTACGAGGCGGAGCTGACCTTCCCGGTGACCAACGAGGACGGGCAGGTGGTGCGCTTCGGCTCGGTCTCGGGCGGCGGGCGCTACGACGGCCTCGTCGGGCGCTTCCGGGCCGAGCCGGTGCCGGCCACCGGCTTCTCCATCGGCGTCTCGCGCCTGTTCTCGGCCCTGCAGCTCGTGAAGAGCCCGCTGCTCGAGGGCATCGCCAAGCCCGGTCCGGTGGTGGTCCTGGTGCTCGACCGCGACAACGTCGCCGATTACCAGCGGCTGGTGGCGAGCCTGCGCGCGGCCGGCATCCGGGCCGAACTCTATCTCGGCGGCTCGGGCATGAAGGCGCAGATGAAATACGCCGACCGGCGCGGATCCCCCTGCGCCATCATCCAGGGCTCGAACGAGCGCGAGGCCGGCGAGGTCCAGATCAAGGACCTGATTGAGGGCGCCAAGGCGGCGGCCGCCATCACCAGCAACGCCGCCTGGAAAGCCGCGCGCCCGGCCCAGTTCTCGGTGCCGGTGGCCGAGATGGTCGAGCGGGTGCGCGAGGTCCTGGGACGCCACTTCTGACGTCCCAGGCGCACGACGGGGCCGGGGAGTCCTGCTCCACGGCCGGGAGCCGTCAGGCGACCGAGATGTCGACCTGGATGTTGCCGCGGGTGGCGTGGGAGTAGGGGCACACCACGTCGGCGCGCTTCACCAGATCCTCGGCCACCGCCCGGTCGAGGCCCGGCAGGGTCGCCTTGAGGGCGACGACGAGGCCGAAGCCGGTACCGTCGTCCCGCGGGCCGATGCCGACGCTCGACTCGATCTTGGACTCCTCCGACACCGTGATCTTGTCCTTGCCGGCCACGAACTTGATCGCGCCGAGGAAGCAGGCAGCGTAGCCGGCCGCGAAGAGCTGCTCCGGGTTGGTGCCGGCGCCACCGCCGCCGCCCAGCTCCTTGGGGGTGGAGAGCTTGACGTCCACCTTGGCATCGTCGGTCGCGGCGGAGCCTTCACGGCCGCCGGTGGCATGGGCGTGGGCGGTGTAGAGTGCCTTCATGTCGGTCTCTCCTGCTGAACGAACGCGGGGATCGCACGCGTCGGTCCGGCCGGGGCCGGCCCATATCGATTGCGCGCAACCTAGTTATTTCCTCGCATAGAACTTGATTGTGCGCAATATGAAATTTGAATAAGATCGGTCCCGCGGCCCGAGTTCGGCGCGCGGCCCATCGTGAAGGATCGTTGAATATGTCGGGACGGCAGACCCGCACGCGCCGGGAGCCGGTGGCGGAGCCGGCATCCCCGGACGCCCTGAGCCTGGACAGCCAGCTCTGCTTTGCCGTCTATGCCACGGCCCATGCCTTCGGACGGGCCTATAGGGCCCTGCTGGCCGCGCATGACCTGACCTACCCGCAA
Organism: Methylobacterium sp. Leaf89; assembly: GCF_001422215.1. Taxonomy (NCBI): domain Bacteria; kingdom Pseudomonadati; phylum Pseudomonadota; class Alphaproteobacteria; order Hyphomicrobiales; family Methylobacteriaceae; genus Methylobacterium; species Methylobacterium sp. Leaf89. The sequence goes on from NZ_LMML01000028.1 coordinate 150,146, forward strand.
TATCTGGTCCTGCTGGTCCTGTGGGAGGAGGAGGGGCTGACGGTCAAGGAGATCGGCCAGCGCCTGTTCCTGGATTCCGGAACCCTGACGCCCCTGCTCAAGCGCCTGGAGGCGGCCGGCCACGTGAAGCGGGCGCGGGACCGGGCCGACGAGCGGCAGGTGAGCATCTTCCTGACCGAGCAGAGCCGGGCCCTGCGCGGCCGGATGGAATGCGTGCCGGACGAGGTGGGCGGCCTGACCGGCCTCGATCTCGAGGGGCGGCGGGCCCTCCTCGACATCCTGATGAACCTGCGCGGCGCGCTGCATGCGGGCCTCGGCGAGGGCCAGGCCGGCGCCGGCGAAGACCAAATCAGCCTCGGCGAGGGGAGGGACCGCTCCGTTCCCTCCGGCCGCGACGCCGCGCGACGTGGATCCTGAGGGACGCGAGGCATGAAAAAAGCCGCTCCCGCCGTGGCGGGAACGGCTTCCTGATCGAGCCCGGGCGGATGATCCCGGCCGGCCCCGAAGGACAGGCCGGACCGATCGCGGAACCCCGGGCCTCGGGATCAGGTCGTCAGGATCAGGACTTGGTCTTGAGGTAGGCGATGATGTCGTCGACCTTCTTGGGGTCCTTGATGCCGGGGAAGACCATCTTGGTGCCCGGAACCTTCTTCTTCGGGTCGACCAGCCACTCGTGGAGATTGGCCTCGTCCCAGGTGATGCCGGAGGCCTTCAGGGCCGCCGAGAAGGCGTAGCCGTCCGCGCCTTCGCCGGCCTTCGAGCCCACGACGCCCTTCAGGGTCGGGCCGACGCCGTTCTTCTCGAAGTTGTGGCAGGCCTTGCAGGGGGCGAAGGCCTTCTCGCCGGCGGCGGCGTCGCCCTCGGCATGCGCCGACAGAGGCAGCAGCAGGGCCAGGGCGGCGCCGAACATGACATGACGCATCGTGTTTTTCCTCCTAGAAGCGGCTTCAGCCGCTCGGGCTTATGGCAGAGCTTACCCGTTTAGAACAGATCGAGACAGGAACGCGCAAGGTCCGCCGCGATGAGCTGCGGCCAAAGGAAGCTTCCCCGGCGGCGTTCGGTTCCGCCGCCGCGGTCGAGGCCACGAACCGGATGCGCCGCGCCGGCGTTTGTCCTAAGGTCCACCGCAAAGCGCCGTCCGTCCCTCCGTCTCTCACCGCCGCTTGCTCATAGGCGATCGCGGCTGAGCGGATGATGAAGATGGCCCGCCCCCGGAGGACATGCCCATGTCGATCGCCTTTCCCGTGCCCGATGCCGCCATCGTCGCCCGCCGCGAGGCGATCATCGCGGGCCTCGCCCCCCTGGTCGCTCCGGAGGCCCTGGTCACGACGGAGGACGAGCGCCGCGCCTTCGAGACCGACGGGCTCACCGCCTACCGCAAGATGCCCCTGGCCGTGGTGCTGCCCTCCACCACCGCCGAGGTCTCGGCCGTGATGGCGTTCTGCCACGCCAACGGCGTCCGGGTGGTGCCGCGGGGCGCCGGCACCTCCCTGGCCGGCGGCGCCATCGCCCAGGAGGATGCGGTGATCCTCGGCATCTCGAAGATGAACCGCATCCTCGACATCGATTTCGAGAACCGCACCGCGCGGGTCGAGGCCGGCATCACCAACCTGGCCATCTCGGGCGCGGTCAGCCACGAGGGCTTCTTCTACGCCCCCGACCCCTCGAGCCAGCTCGCGTGCACCATCGCGGGCAACATCGCGATGAATTCGGGCGGGGCGCACTGCCTCAAGTACGGGGTGACCACCAACAACCTGCTCGGCGTGACCCTCGTGATGAACGACGGCACCGTGGTGACGATCGGCGGCACGCATCTCGATGCGCCCGGCTACGACCTCCTCGGTCTCGTCTGCGGCTCGGAGGGGCAGCTCGGCATCGTCACCGAGGCGACCGTGCGCATCCTGCGGGCGGCGGAGGGCGCGCGCCCGGCGCTGGTCGGCTTCGGCTCGGTGGAGGATGCGGGCGCCTGCACGGCCGCGATCATCGGCGCGGGCATCATCCCGGTGGCGATCGAGTACATGGACCGCGAGGCGATCCTGATCACCGAGGACTTCGCCCAGGCGGGCTATCCGCGCGACGCCGAGGCCATGCTGATCATTGAGGTCGAGGGGTCCGACGCCGAGTGCACGGCGATGCTCGCCCGCATCGAGGCCATCGCCAGCGACTTCAACCCGACGAGCATCCGGGTCTCGAAATCCGAGGCCGAGAGCGCCGCCATCTGGAAGGGCCGCAAGTCCGCCTTCGGCGCCACCGGCCGGATCTCGGACTACATCTGCATGGACGGCACCATCCCCACCGGGCAGCTCCCCGGGGTGCTGGAGCGCATCGGGGCGATCTGCGCCGAGAAGGGCCTGCGCGTCGCCAACGTGTTCCATGCCGGCGACGGCAACCTGCACCCGCTGATCCTGTTCGACATCAACAAGCCGGGCGAGATGGAGAAGGCGGAGGCGGCCGGCGACGAGATCCTCAAGCTCTGCGTCGAGGTCGGCGGCTGCCTCACGGGCGAGCACGGCGTCGGCATCGAGAAGCGCGAGCTCATGCGCTTCCAGTACGCCCAGGAAGACCTGGAGCAGCAGATGCGGGTGCGGAACGTCTTCGACCCGCACTGGCTGATGAACCCCGCCAAGGTGTTCCCCCTGGAAGGGCGCCTGGTCGCCTGAATGCCAAGAGCCTGAGCGCCCAGGGTCTGTCAGGTTCCTCCTGAACCAGACAGACCCTCGATTGCGGTCACGTCGTTCGTCTCTTCGGGATAACCGGTTTCCGCCGATCCCTGACGACCTCTAGGGCTCGGGGCCGAAGGCCTCGCAGCGGAAGGCGCCGTAATCGGTGCGGGCCAGGCGTTCGGCGAGCGCCGGCAGGAACAGCGTCGCTTCCTCGGCGAGCCGCCACGGCGGGTTGACGACGATGAGGCCGTTGCCGTTGAGCCGGGTCGGATCGGGTTCGGACACCATGAGGTCGAGGCGCAGGGCCGGGCGGGCGAGAACCCGGTCGAGCTGCGCCACCATGTGGTCGACCTTGGCCACGTCCTTGATCGGGTACCAGCCGAGATAGATCCCGGTGGGCCACTTGGCCACCGCCCTGGCCAAGGCCGTTCCGAGGCGGTCGATCTCGCCGAGCTCCTCGTAGGGCGGGTCGATCAGGACCACGCCGCGGCGCTCCGGCGGCGGGATCAGCGCGTTGAGCGCGGTCCAGCCGTCGCGATGCATCACCTTCGACAGGGAATCCTGGTTGAAGCGCGCCCGCAGGATCTCGGCATCCGCCGGGTGCAGCTCCACGAACACGCCCTGGTCGGTGGGCCGCAGGAATTCGCGGATCAGGGCGGGCGAGCCGGGATAGGTGTCGGCCCCGTGCCGCTCCTGCACCGCCGCCACCGCCGCGCGGTAGGGCCCGAGCAGGGCTTCCACGGCCTCGGGAAAGGGGGAGTCGAGGCGGCCCCAGCCGTCCCGCCACTCGCCGGTGCGACCGGCCTCGTCGGCGGTGAGGTCGTAGAAGCCGAGGCCCGCATGGGTGTCGATCGCCCGGAAGCCCGTGGGCTTCAGGCAGAGATGCGCCAGCACCCGGCTCAGCACGAGGTGCTTCAGGACATCGGCGAAATTGCCGGCGTGGAAGGCGTGGCGGTAATTCATGGCGTCCGGGCCTGTCTCACCCCGCCCCCCGGCGCTCCGGCCCGGGGTGGGATCGCGGCATCATCTACCGCGCGGCGTCGATGGCGACCGCGTCGGCACGGCAATTCTGGCGCGCCACCTCGGGGCAGGGGGTGAAGCCGCGCAGGTCCTTGGCAAAGCAGATCCGCACCTCCTGGAGCTGGCCGCCCCGGCAGGTCACCGACATCATGTCGGGACGCAGGCCCCGGTTGGCCGCCACGAACTGCCGGGCGATGTCGATCGGCGCCATCCGGGTGTCGCGCTCGGGGGCCTTGAAGGCGTCCGGAAGGGTCACCGCCGCCCGGGCGTCGCGAGCCGCCTGGAAGTAGGAGACCGGGTCGAGCCCCGAGCAGGTGCCGTGGGTGCGCCACTCGTGCCGGGCGAGGCCCTCGCTCGGGTAGACCTCGCCCGCCACCGCGATCGCCTGCCGGGTGGGCGACCGCTCGACGGAGGAACAGTTGGACGGGTAGCCGCGGGTGTATTGCGGCCAGAGCCCGTGGACGACGAAGCCGAGGCCGCGTCCCGGCCGGCACTGGCCCTGCGCCTCGCGCCGGGCGCCGGGCCCCTCGCAGTAGGTCGGCGACCAGGACAAGGCCAGGACGTAGAAGTCGAACGTGCCCGGCGTGCCACCGCGCTCGAAACCCTGCGCCATCGCCGGCGACGCCGGTCCGCCCGACGCCATCAGCGCCAGGGTCAGGCCCGCCAGGGTGCCGCGTGCGCGCGACCGGTGCCCGGCGGCAGGGCTCACGGACGGGCTTCGCGGCAGGCCGAGGAATAGGCGTAGGCGAGGTTGCGATCCAGGCCGTGGACGCAGAACTCGATGCCCCAGTCGGCGCCGATGATCCCGAGCCCGTCGCGCACCGAGTAGTCGACCTTGCGGCGGACGCCGTCCGAGGTGGTGGCCACGGCGCTGCAGAAGCGGCGCGGGACGTAGTCGAGGCCCCAGGGGCGCCAGGCCGTGCGCTCGATGTGCTCGTAGCGCAGGATGGTCAGGGACGAGTTCCAGAACTTCGCCTCCTTCTCGGCGAAGTGCGTCGAGAGCCGCTCCAGCACCTCGGGGGCCTGGCAGCCGGGGATGTCGGCGTCGTAGTTGAATTCGCGCTCCTCGGCGGGGGTGATCTCCTCGCGGCCGGAGCGGGCGAGCGCCGGCTGGAGGGCGCCCGCCAGGACGAGGCCGAGGGCGAGGGCGGTGGAGAGGGGATTCGGGCGCATGCCGGCGTCTTTGTTCCGCTGGAGTCCGTGGAGCTGACCCGAACGATGGCGGCTCGGCCCGCCCTGTCAAGCAGGCGGCCGGCCGCGCCGTCGCTTTCCGCGGACCCTGGGGTGCGCCGGGCACACCCCGGATGCGGGACCAGCGCGCCTGTCAGTAGATCGGTTCGGCGAGGCCGGGGGCCGCGAGCGAGAGCGGCTCGGCGGCGAAATCCTCCGGGGGGAGGGCGGCCGCGACCCGGGGCGCCGGGGCGCGCGGCACCGGACCCCGCGGCGCGGCGGCGTAGGCCACCGGCGGAGCGGTCGGACGAACGGGGGCCGGGCCGTGGGCGAGCTGCGCGGCCGGAACCTTCGCGGGTTGGCGCGCCGACATCGGGGCGACGCCGTAGGGATCGTCCTCCTCCACGTCGATCGGGGCCTGGGGCGGGGCGGGCAGGCGCTCGGGCGGACGGGGCCGGGCCGTGGCGCGCGGCACGCCGTCGGCACCGAGCTGCGGCGTGAACTTGATCAGCGGCTGGCAGATGCGACGCAGGCCGCGCGGGTCGTGCCGGGCGAGGTCGACGTGGATGTGGTCGTAGTGGAAGACGTTCGAGCCCGGCGCCAGCACGGTGGAGAACCGGGCGCAGGCCCCGAGGAAGACCTCGCGCAGGAAGCCCTGCTCGGCCTCGGTGCCGCGCCAGCCGCCCTTCACGGTGATGACGTAGCCGTCGGCGAGCTTGAACGACATGATGTCGACGGCATTGCCGAAGGAATGCTCGGAGAGCTTGGCGCCGGCCTGGTTGTTGCGGCCGCGGCAGGCATAGGTGCCGGCGTTGATCTCGGCCACGGGCTGGCCGAAATACAGGTTCGCGGCCGGCTGGATCGTGTCGGCGAGCCAGGCCTCGGCCTCGGTCAGCGCCGGGCAGGCCAGGGTCACCCGCTGCTTGAGGGCGACGGTTCCCTTGCCCAGGCGGGTGACGCGATAGGGCTGCAGCATGCCGCAGACGCCCGGCCCGCTGATCTCCTTGACGGCGGTGACGAACTCCGTCGTCTCCACCAGGCGCTTGGCGTTGCAGGCCTGCTCGGTCTGGTCACGCCACGGCTCGCGCTGCTCAAACTTGTTGAGTGCACAGCCGGTGAGGCCCGCGCCGAACAGCGTCAGGGCCGAGAACGCGAATACGCTACGCCACATGACGCGGACGATGCGCCGGGTTCCGTAAACGTTGCGTCAACGATGCGGTGCGGGCGGCGTCCCTGTGGACGGGTGTTGACAGGAGGCGGCCGAGGCCGGACCAAGCCCCCATGCTGTCCCTCGTCGATCTCCGCACCCGTATCGCCGCCGGCACCCTCGACCCCGCCGGCGCCATCCATCTCGCCGAGGCCGCCATCGCGGCCCGCGACCCCGGCATCGGGGCGATCGTCAGCCGAAATCCCGCCCCGGCGATCGCCGGCTCCGGGCCGCTGGCGGGCATCGCGGTCGGGGTCAAGGACATCATCGACACCGCCGACCTGCCGACGCAGATGGGGTCTTCGATCTATGCCGGCTGGCAGCCCAGGGCGGATGCCGCCATTGTGGCGCGTCTGCGGGCGCTCGGCGCCGTGCCCCTGGTCAAGACCAGCACCTCCCCCTTCGCCAGCCACGATCCCACCGCCACGGTGAACCCGCGCGACCCCGGCCACACGCCCGGCGGCTCCTCGGCGGGGTCGGCCGCGGCCGTCGCCGCCGGGATGGTGCCCCTCGCGCTCGGTACCCAGACCGGCGGCTCCGTGATTCGGCCGGCGGCCTTCTGCGGGGTGGCGGCGATCAAGCCGTCCTTCCGGCTCCTGCCGACGGTGGGCGTGAAGACCTTCTCCTGGGCGCTGGACACCGTCGGCCTGTTCGGCGCCGGCATCCGCGACGTCGCCCAGGGCCTGAGCCTGATCGCCGACCGGCCCGCCCTCGACCTGGGCCTGGACGCGGCCCCCCAGGCTCCGCGCCTCGGCCTCTGCCTCCAGGGCTTCGCCGACGCGCCCGACCCGGACGCCCTCGCCGCCCTGCACCGGGCCGCCCGCGCGGCCGAGGCCGCCGGCGCCCGGGTCGTCGACCTCGTCCTGCCGGCCCCGCTGCCGGAGGCCTGGGCGCAGCACCCCGTCATCCAGGACTACGAGGCACGCCAGGCGCTGGCCTGGGAATACGCCCACCACCGGGCGCAGCTCAGCCCGGAACTCGGCACGCAGCTCGATGCGGCCCAGGATCTCGTCGCCGCTCAGTACGACGCGGCGCGCCGCGCCGCGCACCGGGCCCGGCGCGCGTTGAAGGACCTGTTCGGAGATTTCGACGCGATCCTGACCCTGTCGGCCCCGGGCCGGGCGCCGGCCGGCCTCGGCACCACGGGCGACGCGCGCTTCAACCGCCTCTGGACCCTGATGGGCGTGCCCTGCGTCACCGTCCCGGTCCCCGGGGACGGCCTGCCCCTGGGCGTTCAGGTCGTCGCCCGCTTCGGCGACGATGGCCGGGCACTCGCCGTGGCACGGATGATCGAGCAAGCCCTGGCGGTGTAGCGCCCCGACGCGGCAAGCCGACGAGATAGAACGACGACTGCCCCTCGCCCCTGCCCGTATTACAGACGATCGCCCCAATGCATTCCTGGAAACAGGCCGTGGCCCGGGCCTTCGACGGGGCCGAGGGCTATGACGGCGCGGCGGCGATCCAGGCCGTGGTGGCGGAGCGCCTGGCCCGGCGCATCGGGGCCGAGCCCCTGGCACGGGCGCCGCGCATCCTCGAGATCGGCTGCGGCACCGGCCTGCTGACCGCGCACCTGCGCCGGCACCTGCCGGGGGGCGTTCTCTTCGCCTCGGACCTCGCCCCCGCCATGGTGCAGCGCTGCCGCGCCCGCCTCGCCGGAACCGCGGACCTGCGCTTCGTCGTCATGGATGCCGAGCGGCCGGCCTGCGCGCCCGGCTTCGACCTCATCGCCTCGAGCCTCGCGGCGCAATGGTTCGAGGACCTTCCCGGAACCCTGGCGCGCCTCGCCGCGCTGCTGGCCCCCGGCGGCCTGCTGGCGGTGGCGACGCTGGGCGCGGGCACCTTCGCCGAGTGGCGGGCGGCGCATGCGGCCCTGGGCCTGGAGGCGGCGACGCCCGTCTATCCGGCCTTGTCGGACCTCGCCGCGCTGGCCTGTCCGGGCTGCACCCTCGCGGTCTCCGCCGAGCCCGTGGTCGAGGCCCATGCCGACGGCCGGGCCTTCCTGGGTTCCCTGCGCGCCATCGGCGCCGGGACGCCCGGCGCCGCGCGGACCCTCGCGCCGGGCACGATGCGGCGGGTGCTGCGGGGCTTCGAGGCGGGGGGCGCGCAGGTCACCTACGAGGTCGCGACGCTGCTCATCCGGCGCGCGCGACGGGGTTAAGGGTTTTCACGTGCAACAGCGGCTCAGGCCGCGGGTTGGGTGTCGCCGCCCGGGCCGCCGCCCCGTCGCAGCAGGAACACGCCCTGCGCGCCCATCAGGTTCCAGACCCACCAGGGCATCGCGAAGCGCATCGGCCGGCCCCTGGCATCGAGGGCGGTGGCCTTCTCGATCTCGGCGTTCACGGTCCGGCACAGGCCGACGAAGTCGCGGATCGTGCAGTGATGGATGTTCTGGGTCTCGTACCATTCCTCGGGCATCAGGGCCGTGACCGGCATGCGACCCCGCAGGGCGAGTTCCGAGCGCACCCGCCAATGGCCGAAATTCGGGAAGGAGATGATCACCTGCCGGCCGATGCGCAGGAGGTGCTCCAGCACGATGCGCGGGTTGCGCGTCGCCTGGATGGTCTGGGACAGGACGACCACGTCGAAGGCGTCGTCGGGATAGTTCGCCAGATCGGTGTCGGCGTCCCCCTGGATCACCGGCAGGCCCCGGGCGAGGCAGGCGTTCACGCCCTCCCGCGACAGCTCGATGCCGCGCCCGTCCACGCCGCGCCGGTCGCGCAGCAGGGCGAGCAGGGCGCCATCGCCGCAGCCGATGTCGAGGACCCGGGCGTTCGCCGGCACGAGGTCGAGCACCACGAGGTGGTCGACGCGGGTGCTGCCGGCCTCCTCGCGCGGCAGCGTCTCCGCCGCCTCCCAGGGCCGGTGCGCGAACCTCTCCGATCCCGTCACAGGCCGCGGGCCCGGGCGGCGGCGTCGATGTAGCCGCGTGCGGCGGCGAACATCGCCGGCTCGTCGAGGAGGAAGGCGTCGTGGCCCTTGTCGCTCTCGACCTCCACGAAGGCGACCGGGGCCGAGGCCGCGTTCAGGGCGTGGACGATGGCGCGGGATTCGGAGGTCGGGAACAGCCAGTCGGAGGTGAAGGAGATCACGCAGAACCGGGTCTTCGTGCCCCGGAAGGCCTTGGCCAGCACTCCACCCTGGTCGGCGGCGAGGTCGAAATAGTCCATCGCCCGGGTGAGGTAGAGATAGGCGTTGGCGTCGAAGCGCTCGACGAAGCTGAGGCCCTGGTGGCGCAGGTAGCTCTCGATCTGGAAGTCGGCGTTGAACGAGAAGGTGGGTGCCGAGCCACCCTGGAAGCGGCGGCCGAACTTGCGGTGCAGGGCCGGCTCCGACAGGTAGGTGATGTGCGCGCCCATGCGGGCGACGCCGAGGCCCTTGGCCGGCCGGGTGCCGGCCTCGAGGTAGCGCCCCTCGGCCCAGGCGGGATCGGCCATGATCGCCTGCCGGCCGACCTCGTGGAAGGCGATGTTCTGCGCGGAGTGGCGGGGCCCGGTGGCGATCGGCATCGCGGCGAAGACCCGCTCGGGGTAGCTCGCGGCCCATTGCAGCACCTGCATGCCGCCCATGGAACCGCCGATGCAGAGGAACAGGTCGCGGATGCCGAGCCGGTCGAGCAGCATGGCCTGGGCCCGGACCATGTCGCGGATGGTCACGAGGGGAAAGTCGAGGCCGTAGGCCCGGCCCGTGGCCGGGTCGATCGAGGCCGGGCCGGTGGAGCCCATGCACGAGCCGATGACGTTGGAGCAGACGACGAAGTAGCGGTCGGTGTCCACGGGCTTGCCCGGCCCCACCAGGGTCTCCCACCAGCCGCGCTTGCCCGTCACCGGATGGGTGTGGGCGAAGTGCTGGTCGCCCGTGAGCGCGTGGCAGATCAGGACGGCGTTGGAGCGGTCCGCGTTGAGGGTGCCCGCCGTCTGGTAGGCGATCTGGAACGGTGCGAGCTGCACGCCGGCATCCATCGCCAGGGGCTCGTCCAGGCCGAACTGCGCCACGAGGCCCTTGGGCTCGCGGGCCTGGGACAGCTCGGCGCCCGGCGCGTCGGCGCGCACCGATTCGTCTTCGGGCGTGCCTGGCTTGAGGGCGGTATCCAGCGACATGGTCATGAAACGGGTTGGAGGAGACGGCGCGTCGGTCCGGGCGGGACGGAAGGGACGGCTCGGCGTGCCATCCGGAGAGAAGACCATGCGTCGTGAGGCGTTGAGGTAGTGTGCGCTCCCTCACGCGTCAACGAAAGGGCCACGCACCGCGCTTGGGGCCCGCCCACGGTTTCACAACCGCCCCGTCGCGCCGGTTCCGGGCAAACGGCTCTGGCCCTTCGGCGCGCGCGATCGTAGACCGGGGCGGTGGCGCCCGGGAGGCGAGACCCCGGCGCCGGCTCCCCCGATCGTCCCCACCGCACCCTCGCGAGCCCCCGATGCGCTTCACGACGAGACCCGCGCCGCCCCTCGACAATCTCGGCGACCTGCGCGCCGAGATCGATCGGATCGACGCCGAGATGCACGCCCTGCTGATCCAGCGCGGGTCGATCATCGACCGGCTGATCGCGGTCAAGCGCACCTCGGCCAGCGGCTCGGCCTTCCGGCCCGGACGCGAGGCCTCGATGATGCGGCGCGTCGCCGAGCGCCATCGCGGGCTCCTGCCCCTCGACACCGTGGAGGGGATCTGGCGGGTCATCATCGCCACCTTCACCTACGTACAGGCGCCGTTCTCGGTCCATGCGGACATCTCGGGCGGGGATGCGCCGATGCGCGATTCCACCCGCTTCCATTTCGGCTTCACGGTGCCCTACCGGCCCCACCCCACCTGCCTCGCGGTGATCGAGGCGGTGGCCGCCTCCCGCGGCGACCTCGGCATCTTCCGCCTCGACCCCGACGGCTCGGGCGCCACCACCGACGCCGCGCCTTGGTGGGAAGGGCTCGTGGGCGCCGGCCGGCCCAAGGTCATCGCGCGCCTGCCCTTCATCGAGCGGCCCACCCACCCGGCCGGAACCCCGGTCTTCGTGGTCTCGAACCCGCTGGACGATCCGGCGGCGGCCCAGCGCGACTGGGTCCTCCATGCCACCCGCGTCGCCGCCTGGGAGCCGGAGGCCGCGCGCGCCCTGCAGGACCTCTACGGCGAGGTCGTCGCCCGCGCAGCCGGGCCGGACGGGCACGGCCTGCTCCTCGCCGTCCCCGGCGGGGTCAGCGCCCGGCAGTTGCACGAGGCCCTGACCCGGGCCGGCGCCGCCCCCGAGACCCTCGACGAGATCGGCAGCCACGCCGCCCGCTTCCGGGTCTGAGGGACGCGGATCTGACGCATGCGGGTCCGAGGGACGCGGGCCGGAGGCACGGGGCCCGCTCGCAAAGCCGGGCCAGCTTTGTTAGACGGGCGCTTCGCCGATCCACCGGCGGCCGCCAGGTCCTCGTCCATGTCCTCGTCCCCCACCTCCGCCCCCGTCGCTCCCTCACGCCCGGTGCCCCGCCCCGGCGTCCTCGCCATCGAGGCCTACGTGCCCGGCAAGAGCGGGGCGCCCGGCCATGCCAAGGTGCACAAGCTCTCCTCGAACGAGACCCCGCTGGGCCCGAGCCCGAAGGCGGTGGCGGCGATGCGGGCAGAAGCCGCCAAGCTCGAACTCTACCCGGAGGGCACGTCCCGGGCGCTGCGCGAGGCGATCGCCGCCCGTTACGGCCTCGACCCGGCGCGGATCGTCTGCGGCGCGGGCTCCGACGAGCTCCTGTCCTTCCTGGCCTATGCGTATCTCGGGGCCGGCGACGAGGGGATCTTCACCGAGCACGGCTTCCTGGTCTACCGGATCGCCATCCTGGCCGCCGGCGGCACCCCCGTGGTGGTGCCCGAGCGCGACCTGCGCGCCGACGTCGACGCGCTGCTGGCCGCCGTCACGCCGCGCACCAGGATCGTCTACCTCGCCAACCCCAACAACCCGACGGGCACCTACCTGCCCTTCGACGAGATCCGGCGCCTGCATGCGGGCCTGCCGCCCCACGTCCTCCTCGTCCTCGACGGCGCCTACGCGGAATACGTGCGGGCGAACGACTACAGCGCCGGCCTCGACCTCGCGCTCGAGGCCAACAACGTCGTGATGACCCGGACTTTCTCGAAGATCCACGGGCTGGCGGCGCTCCGCATCGGCTGGATGGTCGGCCCGTCGGAAGTGGTCGACGCGATCAACCGCATCCGGGGACCCTTCAACCTGTCGGGGGCCGGCATCGCCGCCGGGGCGGCCGCCATCGCGGACGACGTGCACGTGGCCGCCGCCGTCGCCCACAACGACACCTGGCTCGCCACGATGACGGGGGCGGTGCAGGAACTCGGGCTGACCGTGACGCCGAGCGTCGCGAACTTCATCCTCGTCCACTTCCCCGACGCGCCGGGCCGCACGGCCGCCGAGGCCGACGCGTTCCTCTCCGCCCGGGGCGTCATCACCCGGCGGGTCTCGTCCTATGGGCTGCCCCACGCCCTGCGCGTCACCGTCGGCGGCGAGGAGGCGAACACCGCCTTCCTCGACGCCCTGACCGCCTTCGTGCGGGGCGAGACCCGTGGCTGAGATCGACGCGCCCCTCCTGGAGACCCTGGCCATCGTCGGCCTCGGGCTGATCGGCTCCTCGATCGCCCGGGGCGCCCGGCAGTTCGGCCTCGCCCGGCGCATCGTCGCCCTCGACCGCGACGCCGCGGTACTGGAGCGGGTGCGGGCGCTCGGCCTCGCGGACACGGCCACGGACGACCTCGCCGCGGGCGTGGCGGGGGCCGATCTCGTCATCCTGTGCGTACCGGTGGGCGCCGTCGGCGCGGTGGCCGAGATCCTGGGTCCGGCCCTGAAGCCGGGAGCCATCGTGTCGGATGTCGGCTCGGTCAAGGCCTCGGTGGTGGCGGCCGTCACGCCGCACCTGCCCGCCGGCGTGCATTTCGTGCCGGCGCACCCCGTGGCCGGCACCGAGTATTCGGGGCCGGATGCCGGATTCTCGACCCTGTTCTCCGGACGCTGGTGCATCCTCACTCCGGCCGAGGACACCGACCCGGCTGCGACCGCGCGAGTCCAGGCCTTCTGGGAAGGCCTGCGCGCCATCGTCGAGACGATGACGCCGGAGCATCACGACCTCGTCCTGGCCATCACCAGCCACGTACCGCACCTCATCGCCTACAACATCGTCGGCACCGCCGCCGACCTCGAGGCCGTGACCCAGTCCGAGGTGATCAAGTTCTCGGCCGGCGGCTTTCGCGACTTCACCCGCATCGCCGCCTCCGACCCGACCATGTGGCGGGACGTGTTCCTGACCAACAAGGACGCGGTGCTGGAGATGCTGGGGCGCTTCAACGAGGACCTCGCGGCCCTGGCCCGGGCGATCCGCTGGGGCGACGGCGAGGCCCTGCACGACCTCTTCACCCGCACCCGCGCCATCCGCCGGGGCATCGTCGCCATGGGCCAGGAGACGGCCGAGGCCGATTTCGGCCGCGGGCGCCCGAGCGACCCCGCGGCCTGAGGCGCGTCCCCCGCGCGGGCGGTCGCTCAGTAGAGCGGCGGCAGCTGCACGTTGGGGATCGGGAACGGGCCGAGCATCAGGCGGCCCTCGGCGAGGCGCAGGGGCGGCAGGGGCTTGAGGGCATCGTCGGCCGGGGCCGCGACGCCGGCCTCGGCACTGGCCTGGCTGCGACGCCCGAGGAGCTGGCCGACGAGGCTGCCGATCAGCGCGCCCTTCTCGGCACCGAAGCGCTGGCCCATGACCTGGCCGACCAGGGCCTCGACGCCGGCCGCGCGCAGGTCGAGCTGGCCCTGGAGCCGGTGCGCGGCGTCGAGGTCGAGGCGGCCCTTGGCCTGGAGCCGGCGCTCGCCCTTGGCCAGGGACAGCAGCGCGATGTCGAGGCCGCCGCCGGCCTGGCGCCAGTCCTCCAGCTCCTTGGCCACGGTGCCGGTGCCGAGGGCCGTGGCACGGCTCACGGTGGCGTCGAGGGCGAGGTCGGCCGGGTCGGCATTGCCCAGCGCCGCGTCGACCAGCGGCAGGCGAATCCGGTTCGCCCGCAGGCTGGTGTCGATGGACCCCTCCGATTCGAAGCGGCCCGGGGTCGGACGGGCGTGGAGCTCGAGGTGCTGGGTGTCGAACGCGATCGGCTCGGGACCGGCGCCGCGCACCACGCCCTTGGCGCCGTTGGCCACCACGGAGGCACGCACGAAGCCGTCGGAGGCGCCATGGAAGCTGCCCTCCAGGGAGGTCCAGGTCGCGTCCGCCGTGAGGTCGCCCTGCTCGACGTGGAACGGCCCGCCGACCTCGAGGATGCCCTGGCGCGGCTGGTAGACCTGGGTCACCGCCGTGACCGGCCCGAGGGTGAAGCGGCTGTCGGAGCGGCTGAAGGCCAGGGAGGCGCAGCGCAGCTCGATGCGGAAGGGATAGCCGGTGATGCTGCGGTCGGCGCAGGTCCAGGTCCGGCCCGCGGCCGCTTCCTGCGCGATCCAGCCATCCATCTCGGAGGCGGCCCGGTGGCGGATGTAGAACCACCCGAGCGACCAGGCGATCACGAGGGTGGCGAGGAGAATGTAGGGGAGGAACAGCCCCTTGCGCGAGAGGGGACGGGTCGGGGTCGGGCTCTGCGCCATCGCGTGTCGGTATCCTGCGCTCGCGTCACGGGCCTGCGGCCATCGTCGGGGCAGCCCGGATGCAAGGCTTGGCAGGGTCTCGGCGGCGAAAGCATGGCAGGGCCCCACGGGCGCTGCAAAACGCGAAGCCGTGACGTCAGCGGAGCGACCGCTCCGCCCGATCAGTTCGCGGCGTCGGCCTTCTGCTCACTCCCGAGATCGGCCACGATGGCCTCGCGCTCGGCCTCGTCCTCGGCCAGCCGGTGGACATGCATCTCGGTCGCGCCCTTGTGCCGGGCCCGGGCGATCCAGTTCCGGTGCAGGCGTTCCCGCGGGCTCTGCCCGGCGGAGGCCACCGAGACGAGTTCGCCGACGCCCGAGGCGTCGCGGCGCACCGCCATCACCACGGCCTCGCCCATGTCGTCGAGCTCGGGCTCGGCCAGCTCATGGATGCCGACCACGTAGCGGCGGCCGGACCGGCCGCGCCAGGCGCTGAGCACCAGGGCGGGGGTCCCGCGCAGGCCGGCCGTCGTCCTCAGGCGTTCCTCGCGCACTTCCTGTCTCCGTGCTCGATCGTCCTTCAGGTCGCGCAGGGCGGCCGACCAGGACAGGGCTCTCTTGTTCGCCATTTGTTCCACATTAATCTTAACGGTTCGTTGGCGTCAAGGACGACGCCCCGGCCTCGAATGAGATGGGGATGACGGAAGTTATCCACAAGTCGTACACAGGGGCAACCCGGCCCCGGCGACCCCCTCAGGCGATGGGCGATCCGTTCCGCCGGGCCTTGGCCGGAGAGGCCGGGACGGCATTCGGAATCGCGTGCCCGGCGGCCGCGAGCTCGTTCCGGCCGGCGGCCAGCAGCGCGTCCGACGCGGACTCGATCCGGCCCTGGACCACCTCGAGGAAGCGGGCCCGGTCCAGGCCCGGCGCGATCGGGGCGAGGAACTCGATCACCGCAGTGCCGGGCCGGCGGACCAGGCGGCGGCGGGGCCAGTGCAGGCCCGTGTTCAGGGCGACGGGCAGGCAGGGCACGCCGAGGGCAGCGTACAGGTGGGTGATGCCGAGCTTGTAGGCGGGGGGCGCGCCGGGCGGGCGGCGGGTGCCTTCGGGGAAGATGATGAGCTGACGCCCGTCCCGGATGGCCCGGGCGGCGGCCTCGTTCATGGCGGTCATCGCCCGGGCCCCCTTGCTGCGGTCGATGGCGACCATGCCGGAGCGCGAGAGGAACCACCCGATCAGCGGGATCCAGAGCAGCTCGCGCTTGAGGATGTAGGCGAAGTCCGGGAAGGCGGTGACGAGGGCCAGGGTCTCCAGGGCCGACTGGTGCTTGGCCGCCACCAGGAGGGGGCCGGACGGGATGTTCTCGACGCCCCGGAACTCCACCGTGATGCCGCCCACCACCCGCAGGAGCCACAGGGTGACGCGGCCCCAGAGCTGGGCCAGCCGGATGACCCCGCGCCGGGAGACGAGGGTCGGCAGCCCACCGATCGCGATGAGGGTCGTGGCGACGTAGAAGGCGAGGTTGAACGCGAGGGAGCGGACGAGGAGCATCGGGAACCTGGAGGAGACAGCCCGGGACAGGGCGCGGCCCGGCTCCCGTGTAGCGTGCGATCTCGTCCCAGACCATCCGAGCGCGGGATTATCCGCCCCCTCAGTCCCCCTCCGCCAGGGTGCCGCGCTGGCGCGGATCGGCGGCGCCCGCCAGCAGCCCGTCGGCGGCCTGCACCGAATTGGCCGAGCCGGAGGTCGCCCCGACCCGGACCGTGTGACCGCGGGCCCTGAGCAGGGCCAGGGTGTCGGGGGAGAGGCCTTCCTCGGCCATCAGCACGTCCGGCTGCCACTGGTGGTGGATGCGCGGCGCGGCCACGGCCTCGGCCAGGTTCATGCGGAAGTCGAGCACGTTGACGATGACCTGCAGCACCGTCGAGATGATGCGGCTGCCGCCGGGGCTACCCGTCACCAAGACGAGCCGGCCGTCGCGGAAGACGAAGGCGGGGGTCATCGAGGAGAGGGGCCGGGCCCCGGGCGAGACCGCGTTGGCGACGCTGCCGACGAGGCCGTAGGCGTTGCGGGCGCCGGGCTTGGCGGAGAAATCGTCCATCTCGTTGTTCAGGAGCACGCCGGTGCCCTCCGCCACGAGGCCGAGCCCGTAGGAGAAGTTCAGGGTGGTGGTGTTCGAGACCGCGTTGCCGGCCCTGTCCACCACGGAGAAATGGGTGGTCTGGTCAGATTCGAAGGGGAGGGGATCGCCCGCCTTCACCTCGGCGGCGGGCCGGGCGCGGGCGGGATCGATCCCGGCCCGCAGGCGCGCCGCGTAGGGCTTGGCGATCAGGCCCTCCATCGGCACCTGGGTGCGGGCGGGGTCGCCGAGCCAGGTCGCCCGGTCGGCATAGGCCGGCTTCATCGCCTCGGCCAGGGTGTGGAGGGCATCGGCGCTGCCCGCCCCCATGCGGGCGAGGTCGAAGCCCTCCAGCACGTTCAGGATCTCGACGAGGTGGATGCCGCCGGAGCTCGGCGGCGGCATCGACGCGATGGCGTAGCCCCGATAGGTGCCGCGCACGGGCTCGCGGAGCACCGGGCGATAGGCGGCTAGATCCTCGGCCGTCATCACCCCGCCCGCGGCCCGTACGGCGGCGGCGATGCGCTCCGCGATGGGGCCCGAGTGGAAGGCGTCGGGGCCGGATGTCGCGATGGCCGCGAGGGTGTCGGCGAGATCGGTCTGGACCAGTCGTTCACCGCGCTCCAGGGGTCTATCGCCGGCAAAGAAGATTTTTCGCGAAGACGGCCAGCGGCCGAGCAGGCCGGCGGCGCGGGGCAGCGAGTCCGCGAGGCCCGACTCCACCGGGATGCCCTCGCGGGCGAGTTTCTCGGCCGGGGCGATCAGGTCGGCCAGGGTGAAGCGGCCCGAGCCGTAGAGGCGGTGCGCCTCGGCCAGACCCCGCACGGTGCCGGGCACGCCCACCGCCTTGCCGGTGCGGGTGGAGGCGGCGCGGTCGGGCTCGCCCCGGGGGTCGAGGAACATGTCGGAGCGGGCGGCGGCCGGGGCGGTCTCGCGGTAATCGAGGGCGATCGTCTCGTCGCCCTCCGCCCGGTGGATCATCATGAAGCCGCCGCCGCCGAGGTTGCCGGCCCGCGGCAGGGTCACGGCCAGAGCGAAGCCGACCGCCACGGCGGCGTCGATGGCGTTGCCGCCGGCGCGCAGGATCGCGACGCCGACGCGGGTGGCCCGCGCCTCCTGCGAGGCGACCATGCCGTGGGCGCCGAGCACCGGCAGCAGGCGGGCGTCGTCGGACTGGATCGGCGGCCGCTCCGGCAGGGCCGAGACGGGGCCGGCCCCCCCTTGCGCGAGACCCGGCCCCGTGGCGGACAGGACCGTGCCGGCCAGAACCAGGGCGAGGGCGATGCGCGAGGAGGTCAGCCGCATGTCAGGCGCGTCCGTTGTCGCGGGGCGGGAGGACGGGCGCGCCGCGATGGCGCCCCGCGATCAACCAGTAGACGAGGCCCGACGCCGCGCCGGTGAGGAACAGCACCGCAGTGATGCGCCCTTCCAGCGCCAGGGTCTCGGCGCTCGCCCCGGTGCGCGACAGGCCGCGGGCGAGCCAGGGCACGGCGGCGGTGAGGAGACCGGTCCCGGCGCCGTACCAGCTGGCGGCGCGCCAGCCCAGGACCGCCCCGAGGACGGCCACCAGGACCGGCGGCACCACCAGGAGCACGAACAGCGCGCGGGCGATGGCGGCGAGCGCGAACAGCAGGGTCTCGGGACCGATCCCGGAGGCGAGGTCGGTCAACCCGGAGAACAGCCCGACGAGGCCGAGGCGGGACAGGGTCTCGCTGGTGGCCGGGTCGAGCATCGCGCCGAGGGCCAGGACGGCCGCCCCGCAGGGGATCGCCAGGACCAGGGCGAGGCTCGCGATGAACAGGTCGCCGAGGAGACGCACCCCTCAGTCTTCGTCGCCGTCGTCGGCGCCCGCATAGACGCCCTCGGCGCCGATGCCGTCCTCCAGCATCATCCGGGCCCGGGCCCGCAGCTTCTCGGTCTCGCTCTTCAGCTGGCCACAGGCGGCCAGGATGTCGCGGCCGCGCGGGGTGCGCACGGGTGAGGCGTAGCCGGCTTCGTAGATGATGTCCGAGAACTGTTCGATGCGGTCCCAGTCCGAGCATTCGTAGGCACTGCCCGGCCAGGGATTGAACGGGATCAGGTTGATCTTGGCCGGGATGCCCTTGAGCAGGCGCACCAGCTCGCGCGCGTCGGCGTCGCTGTCGTTCACGCCCTTCAGCATCACGTACTCGAAGGTGATGCGGCGGGCGTTGTTCAGGCCGGGATAGGACCGGCAGGCGGCCAGCAGCTCGGAGAGCGGGTACTTGCGGTTCAGGGGCACGAGGGTGTCGCGGAGGTCGTCGCGCACCGCGTGCAGGGAGATCGCCAGCATGGCGTGGGCCTCGTCGCCGAGGCGCTGCATCTGCGGCACCACGCCGGAGGTCGAGACGGTGATGCGCCGGCGGGAGAGGCCGAGGCCCTCCTGGTCGGCCATCACGCCGACGGCGTCGACGACGTTGTCGAGATTGTAGAGGGGCTCGCCCATGCCCATGAAGACGATGTTGGTGACCTTGCGCCGGGTCTCGTCGGCGCCGGGGGCGGTCGGATTCTGGCCGGCCCAGTCGTTGAGGTGGTCGCGGGCGACGACGAGCTGCGCGGTGATCTCGGCCGCCGTCAGGTTGCGCACGAGGCGCTGCGTGCCGGTGTGGCAGAACGAGCAGGTGAGGGTGCAGCCGACCTGGCTCGAGACGCAGAGGGTGCCGCGCCCACGCCCCGGGATGTAGACGCACTCGATCTCGGCGCCGCGGTTGTGGTCGTGCTTGCCCGTGGGGGCCATGCGCATGAGCCACTTGCGCGTGCCGTCGCGGGACACCTGCTCGGTGACCACCTCGGGCCGGTCGAGGGTGTAGGCCTCGGCGAGCTGGCCCTTCAGGCCCTTGCCCACATTGGTCATCTCGTCGAAGGCCTTGGCGCCGCGCACGTTGAGCCAGTGCCAGATCTGGCCCGAGCGCATGCGCTGCTCGCGCTCGGAGACGCCGATGGCGCCGAGCCGGGCCTTCAGCTGCTCGCGGGTGAGCCCCACGAGGGAGGCGCGCCCGAGAGGGGCCGCCTGCGGCTCGAACTCGGGCAGCTTCTCGATTGCGGGAACGGCGCTCGCGTCGCGCCGGGCGGTGTCGAACGACGCCGTCGCCATGATCTGGATGAACCTTCGGACTTGGGATGGGTCCGATATAGGGGATTCGGCTCGAAAACGCGAATGCGGGCGGGTGTCCCGGCCTCGGGCCTCGTCCCGGACCGGTCCCCAGGGCCGGCCGGCCCTTACTGTGCCGGCTTGACCTCGCCGGGCTTGGCCTCGCCCGGGGAGGCGCCGGCGGCGGGCGCTTCGGCGGGCGGGGCGGGCAGGAGAACGTTCTTGCTGATGCTGCCCTCGGGACCGTACTCCCCCGCGACCGCGATGCAGGCCGTCTCGCGGTTGAGCTGCATCTGGTTCGACATCAGGGCGAACATGGTCTGCACCCGCCCGCCGAACGGTCCGCGGGGGCTGACGTCGGCGGCGCGCACGTTCTGCTTCTCGAGGAGGGCGTCGAACTCCTCCGTGCCGATGCGGTAGCCGCAGACATTGGCGGCGGCGAAGATGTAGGCGGCGAATTCCAGGGCCCGCGGCGCGGGCGCGTTGCGGATCTGGGCCTGCGCGGCGAGCGGCAGGGCGAGACTGGTGGCGAGGCAAGCGACGCGGCCTGCGGCCTGCGGGAGACGAGCGAACATGCGTGGGGTTTCCTCAGGCGCGGAGGCTTCGCGCTCCGCTTGCGCGCTGAGATAGGCCCCGGGCGCGACGCGTCAAACGCCGGCCCCACCGCGAGTCTCAGCCGAGCCGGCTCAGCAGCCGGTCCATCAGCGGATTGTCCGGCGTGAAGGCATAGTCGATCTTGCGCACGTTCACGGCGCCCGCCCCGGCCTTCACCAGGGCGTCGGCGAGGTCGAACACGGCATCGACGGGGCAGTGCAGCACCATCTCGCCGCGGCCCTCGGGCGCGCCGTAGGGCAGGGCCGCGTCGTGCAGGGCGGCGATGCCGGCGAGATCGATGTCGCCGTCGTCGGGCATGGCGGCGCGGACCTCGCGGGTGGTGCGGGCGCGCTCCTCCGCCTGGATGCGGCCGAGGACGGCGCGCAGGGCCCGGCGCTGGGGCTCGCCCCAGGGAGCGTTCAGGGAGGCGACGAGGTTCGCCTCCGAGCGCAGGATGATCCCGTCCTCCAGGATCTTCAGGGCGTTGGCGGCCAGCGTCGCCCCCGTGGTCGTGATGTCGACGATGATCTCGGCCGAACCCGCCGCCGGCGCCCCCTCGGTGGCGCCCAAACTCTCGACGATGCGGTAATCCGCCACGCCGTGCTCGGCGAAGAAGCGGCGGGTGAGGTTGATGTACTTCGTGGCGATGCGCAGGCGCTTGCCGTGGCGGACCCGCATCTCGGCGGCGACCTCGTCGAGGTCGCTCATGGCGCGGACGTCGATCCAGGCCTGGGGCACGGCGACCACCACGGTGGCCTGGCCGAAGCCGAGGGGCGTCAGCAGCTCGACCTGGCCGCGGGCGTCGGGCAGCGACTCGCGGATCAGGTCCTCGCCGGTGATGCCGAGATGGGCTGCCCCGCTGGCGAGCTGGGCCGCGATCTCGGAGGCTGAGAGGTAGCGCACCTCGACGCCCGGCACGCCCACGAGCTTTCCGCGGTAGTCGCGCGCGCCGGTGTTCTGGGCGAGCTTGAGGCCGGCCCGGGCGAAGAAGGCGGCGGCGTTCTCCTGCAGCCGGCCCTTGGAGGGAACCGCGAGGACGAGGGAATCCGGTTCAGCCAACGGTCGCGTCCTTCGCGGTGGGGGCGTCCGCGACGACCCGCGAGAGCCAGACGGCGCAACCGACGGCAGGCACGGGCACGGGGCTCCCGAGGTGCTGGAGCAGGCCGTCGTAGCGGCCGCCGCCCACCAGGGGCAGCTTCGGCGCATCGGGCGCCGTGCCCTCGAAGATGAAGCCGGTATAGTAGTCGAGGTTGCGGGCGAAGCCGCCGGAGAAGCGGAAGTTCTCCACGGCCAGGCCGCGGGCGGCCATGAAGCCGGTGCGCTCCTCGAACAGGTCGAGGGCCGCGTCGAGGGGCGGATGGTCGAGGCCGGCCTCCTGCACCAGGGCCCGCACCGCGGCGGCGGCGCTGTCGGGATCGCCCTCGATGGCGCGATAGCGATCGATGAGCGCGCGGTTCTCGGGGTTGAGTCCGGAACCCCCACTCGCCTGCGCGGAGGCCTTGGCGAGGAAGCGCTCGGCGATCTCGCCGGCGCTGCGGCCGCCGACCCGCGAGATGCCCGCGATCGACAGCACGTCCTCCACGAAGGCGCGAACCCCCTTCGGATCCTGGCCCTGGATCGCGGCGAGGAGACCCGCATGGGGGTCTTCCGTGCGCAGGCCGTTGGTGACCGCGTCGAGGGAACGGCCGGCGGCCAGCGCCCGCAGGGTGCGGCGCTTGGCGGTGGGCGGCACGCTGAGGGCGTCCAGCAGGGCGTCGACGAGACCCATGTCGCCGAGGCGGACGGCGACGTCGCTGCGCCCGAGCAGGGCAAGGCCCTCGAGGGCGAGGCCGATCACCTCCGCGTCGGCGGCCGGCGTGTCGGTGCGCCCGACCGACTCGATGCCGGCCTGGAGGAACTCGTCCGGCTCGTCGCCGGCGAGCCGGAAGACGGGTCCGAGGTAGCTGTAGTCGGCCCCCTGCGGGTCCTTGGGCGCGGAAAACTTCGGGGCATGCGCGAGGTGGTGGCGGCAGACCGGAATCGTGAATTCCGGGCGCAGACAGAGCTCGCTACCCGCGGCGTCCTGGGTCACGAAGATGCGCCGGCGGATGTCCTCGCCGGACAGTTCGAGGAACGGCTCCACCGGCTGCAGCACAGGCGGCGTCACGGCGCCGTAGCCGGCCTCCTGGAAATGGGCGAGCAGGCGCAGGTGCTCCTGCGATCGTTCGCCCGCGGTGCCCCCGCCTGCCTCCGGTCTCGTCATCGTCTCGCCTGCCGCCTCGTCGCGGGCTCTAGTAGCAACCGGGCCTGCACTTGGCGATGGCTTTCGGCGCTGCCGTCCGGCCCGGAACGCTAGACCCAGCCCTGCAATTCGCGCCGGACCACGGTCTCGATCACCGTCATGCCGAGGTCGCTGTCGTTCAGGCAGGGGATGTAGGCGAACTGCTCGCCGCCATTGTCCTCGAAGTAGTGCCGGTTCTCGCCGTCGAGCTCCTCCAGGGTCTCGAGGCAGTCGGCGGTGAAGCCGGGCGCCACGATCGCCATGCGCTTGACGCCGCTCTTGGCGAGGGTCTGCACCGTCTCGTCGGTGTAGGGCCGCAGCCATTCCTCGTTGCCGAAGCGCGACTGGAAGGTGGTGCGCATCTTCTCCGTCGAGAATCCCAGCGCCTCGCGGATCAGGCGCCCGGTCTTCACGCACTGGCAATGATAGGGGTCGCCCTTGAGGAGGTAGCTCTTCGGCACCCCGTGGAACGAGGTCAGGATCACCTCGGGCTCGAAGTCGAGCTTGGCCAGGCCCTCGCGGATCGAGGTCGCCATCGCGTCGATGTAGACGGGGTCGTCGTGATAGGGCGGCGAGACGCGCACCGTCGGCTGCCAGCGCATCTGCATCAGGGCCTTGAAGGCCTGGTCGCAGGCCGTGGCCGAGGTCGCGGCGGCGTATTGCGGATAGAGCGGCACCAGGAGGATGCGGTCGCAGCCCTGGTCGAGCAGGGCCTGGATCCGCACGGAGACCTCCGGCTTGCCGTAGCGCATCGCCCAGTCGACCACGACCGAATCCCCCATGGCCGCCTGCAGGCGCTCGGCCTGGCCGCGGGTGATCGTCTTCAGGGGGCCCTCGTCGCGCTCGTTGTTCCACACGCTGGCGTAGTCGCGGCCCTTCGGCCCCGGGCGCTTCGTCAGGATGACAAGGTTGAGGAGCGGCCACCAGATCAGGCGCGGCACCTCGATCACCCGGCGGTCGGAGAGGAATTCCTTGAGGTAGCGGCGCATCGGCCAGTAGCTCGTGCCCTCCGGCGTCCCGAGATTCATCAGGAGGACGCCGACCCGGCCCCAGCGCACCGGCGGATGCTCGGCCGGCAGGGAGGCTTGTCCCGGTGCGGGTCCGGGGGCGGATCCCGGAACCGGTCCGGGAGCGCTTCCGGGTCCGCCCGTCTGGGTCGGGAGCGACAGTCCGTCCTGCGGGAGCGGCGGTGCGACGCGTTCGTTCATCGGGTTTCCGTATCGCCCTGGAGGTGAGCGCTTGAGAGCGGCGGGTTCAGAAAGGTTGTGTCGTTGGGGATATCTATCTAGAGCACGGAGCCTTCCAGCGACCACACGATGGATGAAGGCGCGACATGCCGTCTCCCCGGTACTTCCTCAACCACTTCATGCCCTTCACGGGTTATCCCTATACGGGGGGGCCGACCGCCTGCAATCTCTGCGGCTCCGCGGAGTCCGTGGTGGTGGCCGAGAGCGACCGCCGGCTGAAGACGCTGAAATCCATCGCCTGCCGCCAGTGCGGCCTGATCCGCACCGACCCGATGCCGACGCCGGCCGAGCTCGCGGACTACTACGCCAGCGCCTACCGGGCCGATTATCAGCTCGCCTTCGCGGGCGGCCCGCCGCGGGTCCACCTCAAGCGCTCCGCTCGCGAGGCCGCCTTCCGCGCCGGCCTCCTGGCGCCCATGCTGAAGCCGGGCGCCCGCGTGCTCGATTTCGGTTCCGGGTCGGGCGAGTTCCTGGCCGAGGCCCGCGCGAAGGGCTGCGAGGCGATCGGCGTCGAGCCGGGGCGGGACTATGCCAACTACGCCCGCGCCCATCACGGCGTCGAGGTGCTGGACGACGCCGACGAGGATGCGCGCTTCCCCGAGGGGTATTTCGACGTCGTCACCACCCGGCACGTGCTGGAACACCTGCGCGACCCTGCCGACGTGATGGAGCGCCTGTCCCGCTGGCTGAAGCCGGACGGCGTGCTTTTCGCCGCCGTGCCCGACATGGCCACCACGGGCAAGCCGGCGCACGAGCGCTTCCACTTCGCCCATGTCCACGGCTTCGTCCGCGAAACCTTCGACCTCACCGCCCGCCGGGCCGGTCTCGTGCCGCATCCGGACTACCCGCGCGAGAACACTGCGGTGGTCTATGCCAAGACCGACGCCCCG
Organism: Methylobacterium sp. Leaf89; assembly: GCF_001422215.1. Taxonomy (NCBI): domain Bacteria; kingdom Pseudomonadati; phylum Pseudomonadota; class Alphaproteobacteria; order Hyphomicrobiales; family Methylobacteriaceae; genus Methylobacterium; species Methylobacterium sp. Leaf89. Next base: position 174,991 of record NZ_LMML01000028.1, read on the forward strand.
CTCGTGGCCCTGGCCAATCCCGGCCTCGCCGAACGCCTGGCCGTGGCGCTGAAGCCGATGCCGCCCGCCGTCTTCCTGGCCTCCGGCGCCTGGCTCTGGCCGATGGTCCGCCGCAACGCCAAGGCGGTGCGCGACACCTTCGTCTCGCGCTGAGGCGGCCGCGCGCGGGTCGCGGCCGTCGTAGCCCCTTCGTGAACGGCGTCCTAGAACGCGGGGTCAGGCGGCGGCATCCGGCCGCCCGCCCGACACCCGAGACGCCGCCGTGACGAACCCCCCCAGGACGCCGCCGAACCGCCGCCAGACCCTCGGCCTCGGGGCCGGTCTCGCCATCGCTCTGGGCAGCCCGGCCGAGGCCGCGCCCGCGGCGACACCCGAACCGACCTTCAGCCTGCTCCTCGTCAACGACCTCTATCAGATGGCCGAGGTCGATGGCCGAGGCGGGTTCGCGCGCCTCGCCGCCATCGTGAAGGCCGAGCGGGCCCGGGGCGTGCCGATGCTCTACGCCCATGCGGGCGACACCCTCTCGCCGTCGCTGCTGTCGGGCTTCGACCGCGGCGCCCACATCGTCGAGCTCCTCAACCGCGCGCCGCCCGACGTGTTCGTGCCCGGCAACCACGAGTTCGATTTCGGCCCGGCGACCTTCGCCGAGCGGATGGGCGAGGCGAGCTTCCCCGTCCTGGCGGCCAACCTGCGCGACGGGGCGGGCCGGCCGCTGGCGGGCGTGCGCGACCGAATGGTGGTCACCCTCGGGGGCATCCGGGTCGGCGTGGTGGGGATCGCGCTGGCGAGCACGCCGGAGAAATCGCAGGCGGGCGACCTGCGCTTCGCCCCCGAGATCGAGACCCTGGCCCGCGAGGTCCAGGCCCTGCGGGAGGCGGGCGTCGACCTCGTGGTGGGCGTCTGCCACACGGCCCGGGCCACCGACGACGCCATCGTGGCCGCCCGCCTCGTCGACATCCTGCTCTCGGGCCACGACCACGACCTCGTGGTTCGCTACGACGGCCAGACAGTGATGGCGGAATCGAGCTTCGACGCCCATTACGTCACCGCCATCGACGTGACCGCGACGGTGACCGGCACCGGGCGGGACCGGCGCGTGGACTGGCACCCGAGCTTCCGCATCCACGACTCGGCCCAGGTCACCCCCGATCCCGAGACCCTGGCGGAGGTGCAGCGCCTCCAGGGCGCGCTGTCACGGGAACTCGACGTGCCGGTGGGCGTGACCCGCGCCCCCCTCGACAGCCGCATCGCCGCGGTGCGCGTCCGCGAAGCGAGCTTCGGCAGCCTCGTGGCCGATGCCTTGCGGGCGTCCACCGGAGCGCAGGTCGCGATCACGAACGGCGGCGGCATCCGGGGCAACCGGTTCTACCCCGCCGGCGCGACCCTGACCCGCCGGGACATCCTGACGGAGCTGCCCTTCGGCAACACCATCGTGCTGGTGTCGCTGACGGGCGCGCACCTGCGCGCCCTCCTCGAAGGGGCGCTGGCCGATTGGGGCCACCCGGCGGGCCGCTTCCCGCAGGTCTCCGGCCTCGTTGTCACCCTGGATCCCACCGCGCCGGTGGGCAAGCGGATCGTGTCGCTGAGCGCGGCGGGCAGCATCGTCGACCCGGACGCGACCTACACGGTCGCGTCGAACAACTTCCTGTACGACGGCGGCAACGGCTACGGTGACCTCGCCCGGGGCCGGACCCTGATCGGCCGGACCGACGGACAGCTCGTGGCCAATGCCGTGATGGCGTATATCCGCGCCAACGCCCCGCTCCCCGCCCCCGCAGAGGGCCGCATCCTGGTTCGCTGATGTCCGAGACGCCCGTCGCCGATGCCCTCGCCCGCTTCCGAAAGTCGGGCTCGTCCTGGCTCGCGCTGCCGTTCTTCCAGGATGGCGCCGCCGACGCGGTGGCCGCCCGGATCGACGCCCGCATCGCCGCCGGCGCCACCGTGCTGCCGGCGCCCGAGGCCGTCTTCAACGCCCTTGCGCTCACGCCCCTCGACCGCGTGAAGGTCGTCATCCTGGGGCAGGACCCCTATCCCACGCCGGGCGACGCCAACGGCCTCGCCTTCTCGTATGTCGGCCCGCGGCGGCTCCCGGCCTCGCTCAAAGTGATCCTGGCCGAGCTCGCCGAACCGGGCGTCCCGCCGGCCAAGCCCCGGACGGGCGACCTCACCCCCTGGGCCCGGCAGGGCGTGCTCCTCCTCAACGCCGCCCTCACGGTGGAGGCGGGCAAGGCCGGGGCGCACCTGCGCTACGGCTGGTCGGCCCTGACCGACCAGGCGGTCTCGGCGGTCTCGGCCCGCCCGGAGCCGGCGGTGTTCCTGCTCTGGGGCGCCCAGGCCCGCGCCCGCGCCGCCCTGGTGGAGGCCGACCGCCACGGCATCGTCGCATGCGGCCATCCCTCGCCGCTCAACCGCGCGCGGGATTTTCCCGGCTCGCGCCCCTTCGACGCCGCCAATGCCTGGCTGTCGGGCCACGGCGTCGCCCCGATCGACTGGCAGCTCGGCTGAGGGCCGGGGGGGGGGGGCGGCCTCAGAGCGGCCCCTGCTTGGCGAATTCCGAGAACACGGCCCGCAGGACCTTCAGCCGGCCCTCGTAGGCTTGCGTCAGGCAGGCGACGTCGGCGCCGCAGGCGCGGCGCTCGGTGAGCCAGGCCTCCTGGTCCTCGCGCAGCTTGGCGTTGCCGCCCATGGGCAGCATCGCCCGCAGGATCTCAAAGCGGGTCGCCATCTCCACGTCGCGGTCGTTGAGGGGCAGGTGGGCGCAGATCGCCTTCTCGTCGGCGGCCTCCGCCTTCTCGCAGGGGAAGCTCGCGGCCTCGGCCGAGCCGGCCGCGAGGACGAGGACCAGGCCGCCGAAGAGCGGGCGGAGAATCGTCAGCATGGAGCAGGCCTCGTGCGATCGGGATCAGAACGTCAGATGCTGAGCCAGCCCCGCGCCCGCAGCCGCGCCAGGAGCGGCAGCAGCGGCAGGCCGAGGATGGTGGACTGGTCGCCCGCGACCGCCGCGAACAGGTGGATGCCGAGGCCTTCCAGCTGGTAGCCGCCGACGCTGGAGCACACCCGCTCGGGCCCGGCGAGATCGACATAGGCCGCGATCGCCGCGGCATCGAGGGGCCGCATGGTCAGGTGCGCGGTCTCGACGAAGCTCTCGACCACGGCCCCGTCGACGGCCAGGGCCACCGCCGCGTGCAGCGCGTGGGTCCGGCCCGCGAGGGCGCCGATCTGCGCGGCGGCGGCGGAGAGGTCCGCCGGCTTGTGGAACAGGGTGCCGTCGCAGGCCAGGACCTGGTCGGCGCCGACGACCACGCGCCCGGGCCGGCGAGCCGCCACGGCCCCCGCCTTGGCCTCGGCGAGCCGACGGGCCAGGGCTTCGGGCGGCAGACCGGCGCACGCCGCCTCCACCGCGCGCTCGTCGACCCCGGGGCTCTCGGAGTCGACGGCAAGGCCGGCGCTCTCGAGGAGCGCGCGCCGCGTCGCGCTGGTGGAGGCGAGGAGGAGGGGCAGGCCCCCGCGCCAGGGCGAGGCGGGCCGCGGGCGGCTTGGCGCGCTCACGAGGCGATGAACTTCAGGCGGTGCTCGCGGTGCAGGTCGAGGATGGCGGCCGCCGTCTCCTCGATCGAGCGCCGGGTCACGTCGATGGTCGGCCAGCGGTGCTTGGCGCAGAGGCGGCGGCAGGCGGCGATCTCGTCCGCCACGGCCCCGCGATCGACGTAGAGGGAGGAATCGTCGGCCTTCAGGCTGAGGAGCCGGTTCTGGCGGATCTGGACGATGCGCTCCGGGCTGGCCAGCAGCCCGACGAGGAGCGGCTTTCGCGCCGTCTCGAGGCTCTCGGGCAGGGGCATGCCCGGCACCAGGGGGAAGTTCGCGGTCTTCAGGCCGCGATTGGCGAGGTAGATCGCCGTCGGGGTCTTCGAGGTGCGGCTGACGCCCACGAGGATCACGTCGGCCTCGTTCACGTCGAGGGGCAGGACGCCGTCGTCGTGGGCCAGGGTGAAGTTCATCGCGTCGATGCGCTTGAAGTACTCGGCGTTGAGCATGTGCTGCGCGCCGGGCCGGGCCGTCGAATCCGCCCCCAGATAGGATTGCAGCAGGGCGTGCACCGGCTGGAGCACCGAGAGGCAGGGCGATCCGGTCTCGCGGCAGGCCGCCTCCAGCCGCTCGGTGAGGTCGTGGCCCACCAGGGTGTAGAGCACGAGCCCCGGCGCGGCCTCGATCTCGGAGATCACCCGTTCGAGCTGCGCGGCGGAGCGCACCAGGGGATAGACGTGCTCGATGGCCGAGACGCCCTCGTACTGGGCGGCGGCCGCGCGGCCCACGTTGATGAGCGTCTCGCCGGTGGAATCCGAGACGAGGTGCAGGTGGAAATAGCTACGGCTCATCGAAGGGCTGTCTCCTCCGGCCTGAGGTCCAGGATGCATGACGATCACCCGTCATGGTCTTGTCCACCGGGCTCGGTCAGGGGAGTCGATAAGGGTGGATAAGCCGGCTTGCCCGAAGGGTCCAGCGGGCGCCCGGGCCGTCTTGTCGACTCCGGCGTCAACACACCGTCACACCGGCGCGATTCCCAAGCGGTTTTGGGAGAATCCGGGACCGAGGCCCGGTCGGCGACCGCCGGGCAGGGGCAAGGCACTGTGGGCCATCACCTATCCGGGACATTGAACCCAATCCGTTAAAGGCTGATTAACGCCGCGGTCGCGGGGACGCCCTGTGGACGAATTTCCGCTCCCGCCATCCAGCCCTCTAAAAGAAAAAACAGAGTCCTAGAATCTCTCTTTCCTTTTAGAGAGCCGGTGTGGGGATGACGGCCGGAACGCCCCTCCGACACCCGGACGAGCACGAGGTTTCCGGGAGCGAGAGGTTTTCGAGACGCGGCGGTTTCGGGAGGAAGACATCCGACGCTTCGGTGCTACATACCGGCCACAGGGGAATGGGACGTCGGGAGATCGGATGAGCCAGGCAGTTGCAGGGGACCGCACGGGTGGGGACCGGGCGGTCCTGCGGGTTCTCGCGGGCGAGGCCTTGCCGCGTCCCCCCGCCTGGATGATGCGCCAGGCCGGGCGCTACCTGCCCGAGTACCGGGAGGTCCGGGCAAAGGCCGGGTCCTTCCTCGACCTCTGCTACAATCCCGACTTCGCCACCGAGGTGACGCTGCAGCCGATCCGGCGCTTCGGCTTCGAGGCCTCGATCCTGTTCTCCGACATCCTGGTGATCCCGGACGCGCTCGGCCAGAACGTGCGCTTCGTGGAGGGCGAGGGGCCGCGCCTCGACCCGATGGCGGGCCGGCGGGAATTCGAGCGCCTGCGCGAGGCCGGCGATCCGGCGATCTTCGCCCACCTGGAGCCGGTCTTCGAGACGGTGCGGCGCCTGCGCGCGCAACTGCCCCACGAAACCACGCTGCTCGGCTTCTGCGGCGCGCCCTGGACGGTGGCGAGCTACATGATCGGTGGGCGCGGCACCCCCGACCTCGCCCCCTCCCGGGCGCTGGCCCGGCAGGACACCGCCCTGGTGGAGGCCCTGATCGACCGCCTCGTCACGGTGCAGACCGAATACCTGGTGCGCCAGCTCGAGGCCGGCGCGGATGCGGTGCAGATCTTCGAGTCGCACGCGGGCGCGCTGCCCGACGCGCGGGGTGCCGACGCGGCCGGTAGCGAGGAGTCCGTCAACGAGGTCGCCGAGAGCGCGCTGCCGGAGAGCGCCTCGGCCGGATCCAACGACCGCGACGCCCTGACCCGCTGGTCGCTCCAGCCCATCGCCCGGATGATCGCCGGGGTCCGCGCCCGGGTGCCGGGCGCGAAGATCATCGTGTTCGCCCGCGGCTCCGGCCTCAAGGGTCACGCCCGCGTGGTGCCCGAGACCGCCGCCGACGCGGTCGGCGTCGACTGGTCGGTGGACCTCAAGGCCCTGCGCGCCCGGGTGCCCGCCTCCACGGTGACGCAGGGCAACGTCCATCCCGAAACCCTGATCGAGGGCGGGGCCGCCCTCGACGCGGCGGTGGACGGCGTGCTGGCGGCCACCGAAGGCCTGCCGCACATCTTCAACCTCGGCCACGGCATCACGCCGCAGACGCCGATCGCCCATGTCGAGCGCATGCTCGCCCGGCTGCGGGGCTAAGGCCGACGTGGACGGGCTCTACCTCTGGCTCAAGGCCGGGCACCTCGTCGCGCTCATCTCCTGGATGGCGGCGATGCTCTATCTGCCGCGCCTGTTCGTCTACCACGCCGCCCTGGTGCCTGGGCCGCACGCGGCGGCCCAGTCCGAGACCTTCAAGGTCATGGAGCGGCGCCTCCTGAAGGCGATCATGACCCCGGCCATGATCGCCACCTGGATCTTCGGGCTGATCCTGGCCTGGATGAGCGGCTACTACGCCGCCGGCTGGCTCCAGGCGAAGTTCGTCCTGGTGCTCGCCATGAGCGGCATCCACGGCTGGCTCGCCCGGATGGTGAAGGACTTCGCCGCCGACCGGAACACGCGGGGACACAAGTTCTACCGCGTCCTCAACGAGGTGCCGACGCTCCTCATGATCCTGATCGTGATCCTGGCGGCGGTGAAACCGGCTATCTGGTGAGGGCCTTTGCCCTGTATCCCGGGATCACAGGATGCCGGGATGCCGGGATGCGGTGAACCCGGGAGCCGGCGCCGGCCGCGCACGGGCGGCCCGGCGCTCCGGTACGGCCCAAGGCGGGACTGAAAGCGGGACCGATGGCTGAGCACGCGCACGATCCTCACGACCACGCCGATCACGGGCATGCCCGCGCGCCTATCCCCAGCACTGCCCCTGCCGGGCACGGCCATTCCCACGGAGGCGGTCATGCGCATGGCGCTGGCCATTCCCACGGCGGTGGCGGGCATTCCCACGCGCCGGCCACCTTCGGGCGCGCCTTCGCCATCGGCATCAGCCTGAACATCGCCTTCGTGGTCATCGAGGCGATCTACGGTTTCGCCAGCGAGTCCATGGCCCTGGTGGCCGATGCCGGCCACAACCTGTCGGATGTGCTCGGGCTGCTGGTGGCGTGGATCGCCTCTGTACTGGTGAAGCGCACCCCGACGCCGCGCTTCACCTACGGTCTGCGCGGCTCCTCGATCCTCGCCGCGCTGTTCAACGCGGTGTTCCTGCTCGTCGCCACCGGCGCCATCGCCTGGGAGGCGATCGTGCGTCTGGTCGCCCCCGAGCCGCAGCCGGTGGCGGGGCTGACCGTGATGGTGGTCGCCGGCCTCGGCATCCTCGTCAACGGCGCCACCGCCTGGCTCTTCGCTTCGGGCAAGGGCAGCGACATCAACATCCGCGGCGCCTACCTGCACATGCTGGCCGACGCCGCCGTCTCGGCCGGCGTGGTGGTGACCGGCCTCATCATCGTGCTGACGGGAGCGGCCTGGATCGACCCGCTGGTCAGCCTCGTCATCGCCGGCCTCATCGTCTGGGCGACCTGGGGCCTCCTGCGGGACAGCGTGGTGATGTCGCTCTCGGCGGTGCCCCCCGGCATCGACCCGGCGGCGGTGGGTACCTACCTGCGGGCGCGCGCCGGCGTGGCGGACCTGCACGACCTCCACATCTGGCCGATGAGCACCACCGACATCGCCCTGACGGCGCACCTCGTCATGGCGGAGGGGCATCCGGGCAACGGCTTCCTCATCGCCACGGCCGAAGAGCTGCGGAGCCGCTTCGGCATCGGCCACGCCACCCTGCAGATCGAGGAGGCGGGCGGCCCCGCCTGCGCGCTCGCCGGAGATTGCACCGTATGATCCGTGCCTTCGTCGTCGGACATCCCATCGCGCATTCGCGCTCGCCGCTGATCCACGGACACTGGCTCGCCGAGCACGGCATCGACGGCCGCTACGAGCGCATCGACGTGGCGCCGGAGGCCTTTCCGGCCTTCCTGGCCGGACTGCGCGCGAACGGCTTCGCCGGCGGCAACGTCACCATCCCGCACAAGGAGGCGGCCTTCGGGCTGGTCGAATCCCTGACGCCGCGGGCGGAGAGGATCGGGGCGGTGAACACCCTGTTCTTCGACGGGTCCGAGCGCCTCTGCGGCGACAACACCGACGCCCCCGGCTTCGTCGCCCATCTCGACCAGAGCCTGGGCCTCGGCTGGACCGAGCGCGGCGGCGGCACCGCCCTGGTGCTCGGGGCCGGCGGCGCCGCCCGCGCCATCGTGGTCGGCCTCCTGGAGCGCGGCCTGTCGCGGGTCTGGGTCGCCAACCGGACGCCGGCCCGGGCCGAGGCCCTGGTGGCCCTCGACCCCACCCGGGTCGAGGGCGTCGCCTGGCACGACCTGCCGGACGCCATGGCCCTCACCGGGCTCCTCGTGAACACCACGTCGCTCGGCATGGTCGGCCATCCCCCCCTCGCCCTCGACCTCCTGCCCCTGCCCGAGGACGCGGCGGTGGCCGACATCGTCTACGCGCCCCTGGAGACGCCCCTCCTCGCGGCGGCCCGGGCACGGGGGCTACCCGCCGTCGATGGCCTCGGCATGCTGCTGCACCAGGCGGTGCCGGGCTTCGCCCGTTGGTTCCGCACGACCCCGGGCGTGACGCCGGCCCTGCGCGCCCGGATCGTCGCGGACCTGGCGCCCGCATGAGCCGGTCGGTCATCCTCGGACTCACCGGCTCGATCGGCATGGGCAAGTCGGCCACCGCGGCGATGTTCGCGCGCCACGGCGTGCCGGTCCACGACGCGGATGCGGCGGTGCATGCCCTCTACGGCGCCGGCGGTGCAGCGGCGGCCGCCATCGGCGCGGCCTTCCCCGGAACCCTGGACGCGGACGGCGCCGTCGACCGGGCGCGCCTGCGGGAGGTGGTGATCGGCGCGCCCGAGCGCCTCGCCGCCCTCGAGGCCCTGGTCCATCCCCTGGCCCAGGCCGCGGCCCGGGACTTCCTCGCCCGCCACGCCGAAGCGCCCCTGGTGCTCCTCGACATCCCGCTCCTGTTCGAGACCGGCGGCGAGGCCCGCTGCGACCGGGTCCTGGTGATCACCGCCCCGCCCGACGTGCAGCGCGCCCGGGTGCTCGCCCGGCCCGGGATGGATGCGGCGACCTTCGAGGCGATCCGCGCCAAACAGTGGCCCGACGCCGAGAAGCAGGCCCGCGCCGATTTCGTCCTCGATACCAGCCTGGGTTTCGACCACGCCGAGGCCGAGGTGGCATCGATCATCCGGCAACTGACCGCGGGATCGGTGCCGGCGGCGCCTTGACGCCGGCCCTGGAGGGCGCAAGGTCGGAGCTTGCGGCCCCCGCCTCCGGGACCCTTCGATCAGGACCCTTCGATGCTGCGTGAGATCGTCCTCGACACCGAGACCACCGGCACGGATGCCAAGAACGGCGACCGCCTGATCGAGATCGGCTGCGTCGAATTGATCAACCACGTGCAGACGGGCAAGGTCTTCCACAAACTGGTGAATCCGACCCGGCCGGTTTCCCAGGGCGCCTTCGCGGTGCACGGCATCTCGGACGCCATGCTCGCCGACAAGCCGCTCTTCGCCGACATCGTCGACGAATTCCGCGACTTCTGCGGCGACTCGCCCCTGGTGATCCACAACGCGCCCTTCGACGTCGGCTTCCTCAACATGGAATACGCCCGCCTCGGCGCGGCGGCGCCCCCGCCCATCGACCTCGCCGACGTCGTCGACACCCTGCAGCTCGCCCGCCGCAAGCATACGGGGGCGGCCAACAACCTCGATGCCCTGTGTTCGCGCTACGGCATCGACACCACGCGGCGGACCAAGCACGGCGCGCTCCTCGACGCACAGATCCTGGCGGAGGTCTATGTCGAGCTCCTCGGCGGCAAGCAGACCAGCCTCGGGCTCGCCATGACGGAGGCCGAGGAGGTGGTGATCCTCGGCGATGGCGGCGAGGTCGTCCCGGTGGGGCCGCGCCCGCTGCGCCATCGGCTCAGCGAGGCCGAGCGCACCCGGCACGCGGCCTTCATCGCGACCCTCGGGGGCGGCGGTGCGGTCTGGCGCGATTATCTCGGCGAGGAGGAGACCGCCTGAAGGCCGGTCGAACCGATCCAGACCGGCGCGGATTGTTCGTTCCGTCCCGTCGCCGCCACGATGCTGCGACGCACGAGGCTCCTTATTGCATCGCAACAAAAGCCTCCCATATACCATCCCACTGGATGGTAACGGGAAGGTCCGATGCTCGATCTCGAGGATAAGCCCAGGGCGCCGATTCGGGTTGGCGACACCGAGAAGATCACGATCAATCTCGGCTACGTCGATCTCGGCCACATCGATCTTCTCGTGTCCGAGAGCGTCTACGCCAACCGGAGCGACTTCATCCGCACGGCCGTGCGCAACCAGATCGCGCGCCACGGCGACGTGACCCGGCAATCGGTGGCCCGCAAGGGCGTCGAACTCGGCCTGCGCCGCTACGACCGGGCCGAACTCGAGGCCGCGCGCGCCAGCGGCATCCGCCTCGACATCCGCGTCCTCGGGCTTGCCAGCATCGCGCCCGACGTCACCCCGGAACTGGCCCGCGAGGTCATCGCGTCGATCGAGGTCATGGGAAGCCTGCAGGCGACTCCGGCCGTGAAGGCGGCCCTCGCCGACCGCCTCCTCTGACAATCTCCAAAAACCGCGTTCCCGACCTCGCATGGTTCGACCCGTCGTCGAGCCGGAAAGCGAACCCCATGACCGACCCTTCGAACCGGATGCAGGACCGCCTCGCCGACATGATGGAGGCGACGCGCCTCACGGCAGCCGGACGCCTGCAGGACGCGACGGACCTGCTGCAACGCGGCTTCGCCGGCACGCCCCCCCGTTCCGCGGCCGACCACGGCGCTCCGGCGCCCCAGCCCCACACCATCGATCTCGTGGCCGAGCGCGTCGAGACCGGCCCGGCGGCCAAGCCGGAATCCAAACCCGCGTTCCAGACCGAGTCCCCGTCGGGTTCGGCCGCCGCCGAGGAGGCGCGCCTCGCCGCGATCCTCCCCGAGAAGCTGCGCAAGGTCGTGGAAACGGTGACGCGGGGCATCGCCCCGGTGCTCGGGGGCCTCGGCAAGGCCGGTCCCGGCGGGGCGACCCCCTCCGGCCTCGTCGGCAATCTCGGCACTCTCGTCTCGGGCCTGGCCGGCGGTCTCGGCCCGTCGGGCTTGAACCAAGCTCGTGCGCCCCTCACCGAGGGCGGCAGCTTCACGGAGCACAGCTTTTCCAACGCGGCCGGGGCACGGGACTACAAGCTGTTCGTCCCCAGCGACGCCCGTGCCGACCTGCCCCTGGTGGTGATGCTGCACGGCTGTACCCAGTCGCCGGACGATTTCGCCGCCGGCACCGGCATGAACGCCCGCGCGGAGGCGGAGGGCTTCCTCGTGGCCTACCCGGCCCAGAGCGGGCGCGCCAACGGCCAGCGCTGCTGGAACTGGTTCCAGCCCGGCGACCAGGGCCGGGATTCCGGCGAGGCGGGGATCATCGCCGGGCTGACCCGCGCGCTCATCGCCGAGCATCGAGTCGATCCGACCCGGGTCTACATCGCCGGCCTGTCGGCGGGCGGTGCGGCGGCGGTGAACATCGCCCGGGCCTATCCCGACCTCTACGCGGCGGTGGGCATCCATTCCGGCCTCGCGGCGGGCTGTGCCCGCGACGTCTCGACCGCCCTCACGGTGATGCGCCTCGGCCCCGTGGCCGCTGCCGACGGCGCGGTCTCCACGGTGCGGGTGCCCACCATCGTGTTCCACGGGGAGAGCGACGGCACCGTGAACCCCCGCAACGGCGAGCAGGCGCTGGCCCAGGCCGGCATCGACGGGCTGACGCCCGAGGCGGCGGAGGCGGTAAGCCCGGGCGGCCTGCCCTACACCCGCACCCGCTACGCCGATGCGGACGGCCGGGTCGCGGTGGAGGGCTGGATCGTGCGCGGCCTCGGCCACGCCTGGTCCGGCGGAAGCCCGGCCGGCAGCTACACCGATCCGCGCGGGCCCGACGCGACGCGGGCGATGCTCGATTTCTTCCGGGCCAATCCCCTCGCGGCGGGACGGGCCTGAACGTCCGGTGGTTCAACCCACCGCGACGTTGTCGATGAGGCGCGTGCGGCCGAGATAGGCCGCCGCCAGCACCCGGGCCGGCCGCGTGGCGTGCTCCACCGGCGCCAGCGTCTCGGCATCGCGGACCTCGAGATACTGCACGGGCTCGAAGCCCGCCGCCGCCAGCGCGGCCCGGCCTCCCTCGACCAGGGGGCCGGCGCTTCCGCCGGCCGCGAGGCCTGCGGCGATCTCGGACAGGACGGCGTGGAGGCGCGGTGCGCGCACCCGCTCCTCTGGGGCGAGGTAGCGGTTGCGCGACGACAGAGCGAGGCCATCCGCCTCCCGCAGGGTGGGGACGCCCTGGATCTCCACGGGCAGGTCGAGGTCGCGCACGGCGCGGCGGATCACCAGGAGCTGCTGGTAGTCCTTCTCGCCGAACAGCGCGCAGTCGGGCTGGACCTGGTTGAGCAGTTTGGTCACCACCGTGGCGACGCCCGAGAAGTGACCCGGCCGATAGGCGCCGCACAGGCCCTCGGTGAGGCCGCCCACCTCGATCCGGGTCGAGAAGTGCTCGGGGTACATCCCGGAGACTTCCGGCAGGTAGGCGGCATCGACCCCCGCCTCCGCCAGCAGGGCGAGGTCGGTCTCGGTGTCGCGGGGATAGCGCGAAAAATCCTCGTTCGGGCCGAACTGGGTCGGATTGACGAAGATGCTCGCCACGACGCGCCGACCGAGGCTGCGCGCCCGCGCCATCAGGGCGAGGTGGCCGGCATGGAGCGCGCCCATCGTCGGCACCAGCACCACCCGCTCGTCGGCCCGGCGCCAGGCGGCGACCGTGGCGCGCAGGGGGGCGACGGACGTGAACCGGAGCAGGGAGACGGGATCGGACATCGGCGGCTCGTCCTCGGCAAGGTCTTCGGCAGGGTCTCGTGGACGCGGATCGCATCCCGGCGCGAGACCTAATCGCCCCGCCGCCGGGACGCCAGACGCCTCAGGGACAATAGGGCCGCAGGGGCCGGCCGTAGGGATCGTCGACCCCGAGGGGCGGGGTGAAGCCGTAATAGCTCGGCTTGCCGAGGCCGTAGGCCGAGCCGACATAGCTCGGGTCGCCGGGGGAATCGGTGGGGATGGGTACCTGCCGCGGGATGCAGCCGGCCAGCCGGCGGCGCGGCACCGGTGCGTGGTGAGCCACGCCACCCTCCTCCTCCGCCCGCGGGAAGTAGCGCGGCAGGCCCTCGGGCTCCGCCCCGTAGCCCTCCACCGCGCGCCCGGGGGTCGGGAAGGCGAGGCCGCCGAGATCTGCTGAGCCGGCGGGGGCTGCCGTCAATCCGGCCAGGAGCACGAGCCCCGCCCCGCCCCGTCTGATCGCCACACCGCCACACCGCATCGGGTCCACTCCTCGCGGGACGACCGTGTCAGGCAGGCGTGAACCGAGTGTTAACCATAGGTCGCCGCGATGACCCGGCCGATCGCCGCATGGGCCGCGTCGCGGGCCTCGCTCGTGGTGTCCGACCCCGTGAGGTAGATGGCCGCCACCAGGGGCGCCCGGGCCGGCGGGCGCAGGAGCGCCACCACATTGGCGGTGCTGTAGGCCCCGCTGCCGGTCTTGTCGCCGACGCCCCAATCGGCCGGAAGCCCCGCCCGCAGGCGCTTCGTTCCGGTGCGGGAGGCCGTCATCCAGCCCTCGAGCCGGGCGCGACTGGCCTCCGTCAGCGACGGCCCGAGCAGGATCTTCCCGACGGTCGCTGCCATCGCGGCGGGCCGGGTGGTGTCGCGGGGATCGCCGGGCACGGCCGAGTTCAAGTCGGGTTCGGTCCGATCGAGCCGGGTCACCGGGTCGCCGAGGTCCCGGCCATAGGCGGTCAGGGCCGCGGGACCGCCGAGGGCGGCGAGCAGGAGGTTGGCGGCGGTGTTGTCGCTCCAGACCAGGGCGGCGGCGCACAGAGCCTCCACGGACATCGCCCCGGCCTCCGGTCCGCCCGCCCTCAGGGCGCGCGTGGTGACGGGGGCGTAGGTGTCGAGGTCGGCCTCTCCGTAGGCGAGGCGCCGGTCGAGCCGTTCGCGCCCCGCCTCGACCCGGGCCAGGATCGCGGCGGCGAGGAGCAGCTTGAAGGTGCTGCAGAGCGGGAAGGCGCCCTCGGCGTCGTGCAGCAGGGCGGGGCCGCCGCCCGTGTCGAGGACCGCGATCCCGGCCCGGCCGCCGAGGTCGCCGGCGATCCGCGCCAACGCCGCACCGGCCTCGGCGAACCGGTCCTGGGGGCCTGGATCGGTCTCGTGGCCCTTGCCCTGACCCTGGGCCGTGCTCAGCAGGGGCAGGAGGGCCCCCGCCCCGAGGAGGGTCCGTCGCGTCAGGCTCATGCGGTTCCGGTCGATGGGTCTCGGATGGGTCTTGGCGAGGTCAGGGCCCGGCCGTCGAGGGGCGCGAGGCGCGAGGGGGCCGCCGTCGGCTGCGCTCCCGCAGCGATCGGCCGGCTCAGGGCCCGGGCGAGGCCGGGCAGGTCGGGGGCTGCGACGGTGCCGGGGCCGTAGAGGTGGGAATCTAGGGCATCGAGGCCTGCGGCGACCTCCGGCCGGGCCCGCCAGGCCCGCGCGAGGTCGGGCTGCTCCGTGAGGACGGGGTGGAGATGCGCGCGGAAGGCCCGCGCGTCCCGGGCCGAGGCGGCGCGGCCGAGCGCCCGGCGCGTCCGCGCGTCGAGACGCCGGCGTCCCGAACGCCCGCCGCTGCCGAAGCCGAGCAGGGCGAGGCCGAGGCCGAAGGCGCCGAGGGCGGCCGTCGCCACCACGAGGGGGGAGGCCGGCAGGACGGGTTTCGCCTCGTCGTCCCTGTCGGGCAGGCCGCCGCCGATCTGGCGGGCGGGGATCTCGGCCTCGCGCAGGGTGCGCGAGACGGTGTCGAACCACGGGATGACGATCGCGTCGAGGGGGATGATCTCCTCGATCGCGGGGCGCACGTCCCACTGGTAGGTCGCCCGCGCCACCGGGCCGGCGGGGGTGATGATCGTCTCGCGGGTCACCGGCCCGGCGAAGGTGAGGATGCCGCGCGTGCGCATCACCGGGCGGGGCGGCAGCCCCTCGGCGACCATGCCCTGGGCCTCCAGGGTGACGATGCGCCGTGTGGTCTCGCCGAGCTTCACCGTCTCGGGGTCGGGGCTCCAGGAATCCGTGATCGTCACGTCCTTGGCCGGGAGCCACCAGGGCTCCTTGGCGTCGGGCCCGCCCACCGGCTTCGTCCAGGTGGCGACGGGCAGGGTCACCGGAGCCGAGGGCACGTCGACGACGACCCGCTTGCCGCCGTCGTTGACGGTGAGGCGATGCAGGAACGGATCGATGGTGAAGTCGCCCGGATGGTGCGGGAAGATCGCCACCACCCGGTCGAAGGCGATGGCCACCTGCCCGTCGGGCAGGCGGGTTTTCGACCAGGCGTCGCGGCCGAGCTGCGTCCAGCTGAAATTGGCCAGCGACGGCTGGATCACCTCCTCCAGCAGGATCGGCTGGCGGTAGACCCCGTGGATGCGCAGCAGCACCATCTCGCGGGAGAACGGATCGGCGTTGCCGTTGCGCTCCGGCGTCACCGTGAGGGTGAGGTCGCCGGGACCGATCTCGGCCCGGGCCGGGAGGGGCGCGAGGAGGAAGGCGGCGAGGCCGGCCGCGAGGACGCCCCGCCGGTTTCGAAACGCGGACCGATCGCTCACCATGGATTGCTCCCGCCGGGCACCGCCGTGCCGGCCTCGACCCGGGCCGCCTGCTCCGCCTTCAGACGCAGCTTGAGATAGCGTCCCGGATCGTCCGGCAGGGTCTGCAGCCAGAGGCGGTCGGGGCGGATCTCGTGGGCCTCGAAGCTCTTCGTCACTCGGCGCACCTCCCGCTCGGGGGCCATCGCGACCATGGCGGAGCCCGCCCCGGTGCGGCCGCGCCCCGCCGCGTCGCTGGCCGAGCCGCGGGCCTCGCCCTTGCCGGAATCCGCCGAGACCTGCTCGGCCTTGCCGCGCCGGGCCACCTTGCTGTTGCCCGGGGTCGAGGAGGAGGTGCCGCCCTCCTTGTTTCCGGCCAGACCCTCCCCGCTGGAGGTGGCTTGGGTGTCGTCGTTGGGGTCCTGGTTCGCGGTCTTGTTGTAGCGCGCGCCCACCGTGGCGGTGGCGTTGGCCACGCCCCCGCCCTTGCCGGGATCGCCGGCGCCCTCGTCCACGAGGCGGGCGATCAGCGAGCGGTTGGCCTGTGCGTCGGCGTCGCGGGGGTTGTACTGGAGGGCGGCGTCGTAGGCGTCCAGCGCCCCCTGCAGGTCGCCGGATTTCGCGAGCGCGTTGCCGAGGTTGTAGGCGTTGCGCCGGCCGCCGTTGCGGAAGAGGGCGGCGGCTTCCGTGTAGCGCCCGGCCTGGTAGAGGGCCGGGCCGCGCCAGGCCGGGTCGTCGAGCACCCAGGCGGCGGCCCCGGGCAGGCCGGCCCCCAGCAGGGCGCGGCCAAGGCTGGTGCGGGGCTGAGCCGTTGCTGTCAGGGCCAGGATGCCGGCGCCCGCGAGCCCCAGGGCGGCGAGGCGTGCCCAGCGGGTCCAGTCGCGGGGGAGGGCGGGCAGGCGGTCGGACAGGACACCGAGGGCCATCAGGCGCTCCTGCGGAACAGGACGAGGGCGGGCAGCAGGGCCAGCAGCACGAGCCAGCGCCCGAGATCGGCGAAGGCCAGCACGGTGTAGCCCCCGGCGGCGAGGTGCTGGGCGGTGCTGGCGCCCACCGCGTCGAGCACCGGGGCGGGGCTGTCGAGGAGGGCGAAGCGGCCCGCCCCCGCGTCGGTCAGGCGCTCGAGGGCGCCCCGGTCGGGCTTGGGAGAGCCCGCCGGCAGGCCGGGTCCGGCGGGCACGAAGAGCCCGTGCAGGTGCCAGCCTTTGGCACGGATCGCGGCGGCCTCGCGCAGGGCCGCGTCGCCGATGCCGTCGCCGTCGGTGACGAGGACGACGTCGCCCGCGATCACGCCGGCCTCCGCGAGGGTGCGGCGGGCCAGGGCGAGGCCGCGCTCGGGATGGGTGCCCCGGTCCGGCACGGTGTCGCCGTCCAGGGCGAACAGGGTGGAGGACAGGGCATCCCGGTCGGTGGTGGGCGGGGCGGCGAGATAGGCGTCGCCCGCATAGACCACCACGGCGACGCTGCGGGTGCCGGCGGCCTCGGCCACCGCCTGCGCCACCTGGCGCACGTCCTTGAGGTGGCCGCCCTCCGCGATGGAGCGCGACAGGTCGCATACCACCACGGTCGCGTCGAGGTTGCGGAAGGTGGCGGCGTCCGGGCGCTCCACCGCCGGGCCGGTGAGAGCCAGGGCGACGAGCCCGGCCGCGAGCGCCGCGGCGAGGTTCGCCTGCCGGCGTCCGCCGAGCACCGCCCCGCGCCGGGCGAGCAGCGCCATCAGGCCGGGATCGACGGCCCGGGTCCAATCGCCGAGGGGCGCCGAGCGCCAGGCGGCGCGCAGCGCCAGGGCGGCCACGACGGGAATCGCCACCAGCCACCAGGGCCGCAGGACCGCCAGGGTGTCGAGGAGACTCATGCGATCCGCCGCGACGCGAGGAGGGCGGCCGCCGCCAGGAAGGCGAGGGCGGCGGGCCAGGGCCAGAGGTCCTTGCGCAGGGGCACCGGCGGCGCCTTGGCGCGCCCGCCCTCGATCGCGTCGATGGCGTCCGCCATGGCGATGAGGTCGTCGGTGGTCTTCACGCGGAACATCCGGCCGCCGGTGAGATCCGCGATCTCGCGCAGGGTCTCGGTGTCGACGACGTCCTGCTCGCCGTCGGCGTCGGAGAGGTCGCGGGGCCCGAGCGCGATGGTGTGGACCCGGACGCCGAGCTCCTTGGCGAGGCCGGCCACGTCCCGGGGCGTGGTCTGGCCGGCATTGTTGGCGCCGTCCGTCATCAGGATCACCACCTTGGCGGTGGCCACCGGCGCGCCCTCGGCCTCCGGTCCCGCCGGGGTCAGGCGCTTGAGGGCGAGGCCCAGGCCGTCGCCGATGCCGGTGGAGCGCCCGACGAGGCCGATGGTCGCCTCGTCGAGGGCGCGGGCGACGGTGGCGGTGTCGAAGCTCGGGCTCGCGGCGACGTAGGATTCGTTGGCGAAGATGACGAGACCGATGCGGTCGCCGGCCCGGCGGCGGATGAAGTCGGTGCCGACGCGCTTGACCGCGGCGAGCCGGGTCACGGTCTGCCCGTCCAGGGCGAAGTCGCGCCGCTCCATCGAACCCGAGAGGTCCATCACCAGCATGATCTCGCGGCCCGAGGCCGGCAGGGCGGTGGCCGGCAGGACGAGGCGCGGTCCGGCGAGGGCGACCACCAGGGCCGCCCACAGGGTCCAGACCAGGAGGGTGCGGCCGCGGCCGCGGGCCGCCACGCTGTCGCCCCGCGCGGCCTCGGCCACCAGGGAGGGGGGGACCCGCAGGGCGCCGCTCGCCCCGACCCGCTCGGGCGGCATCAGCCGGGCCGCCAGGAGCGGCAGGGGCAGGAGCAGCAGGGCATAGGGGCTCGCGAGGTCGAAGGCCGAGGCGAGGGCGGTGAGCCAGTGCGGCCAAAATTCCGTCAGCATGGCTCAGGCCCCGATCCGGGCGAAGAGCCGCGCCAGCTCGGCATCCACCGGGCCGGGCTCGGACGCGCCGCGCCGGTAGAGCCCCTCGACGAAGATCCGGCCCGCGCCGGCGCTGAAGAAGGTCGTGGCGAAGAGCCGGTCGAGGGCGGCGGCCCAGGCGTCGCCCTGCGCGTCGGCCGCGGCGTCGCCCTGGAGGGTGCGGGCGAGGCGGCGCAGGAGCTGCGCCTGCGCCACCCGGCGGCGCTCCGGCGGCAGGGCGTTGGCGGCGGCGAGGTCGGCCAGGGCCGCGCGCCGGACCGAACCGCGCCGGCGCGCCCGCAACAGGCGCAGCAGGCCGAGGACGAGGGCCGCCGTGAAGCCCAGGGCGATGGCGAGCATCACCGCCCCCTGCGCCCCGCCGGTCTCGGCGGGCAGGTGCAGGCCGCGCAGCTGGTCGAGGCCGGGCGGAGCGTCGGGCGTCACCGGGCCCCTCCCTGTCGGCTTGGTACCCGAGAGCTTGGCGCCCTACAGCATCGCATCGAGGCGCTCCATCAGCGGCGCGTAGGCCTCCGGGCCGGCCTCGACGTCGAGGCGCAGGCCCTCGATGCCGCGCTGGGCGTAGGCGACGAGGCGGGCATCGGTGCCCGGGGAGGCCCGGTCGGTCCGGCTCGCCTGCACGGTGCCGCGCCGGCCGTCCGGCGTGGCGAAGGGGTAGAAGCCCGGCGGCCGGGCCCGCTCGAAAGCGTCGCTCACGAGGACGAGGCGGATCGACAGGCGCTCGGCCATGATCGTCAGGAGGGGATCGAAATCCGGGCCCGGCGCGTCGAGGGCGCTGCCGATGACGAGGTGACCGCCCGAGGGCAGCAGGCTCTGGGCCAGGGTCAGGGCCGGCGCGAGGGGCGGATCCGCGGCGGATCCGTCGGCCAGGGCCCGGGCGTGGGCCAGGGCCAGGGCGCCGGTGAGGGCGGTCATCGCCCGCTCGCCGCCGGCCGGGCGGACCACCACGGGCTCGCCGGCCCCCGCCGCCACGAGGCCGATGCGGCCGCCGTCGCCGACGATGCGCCAGCCGAGCAGGACCAGGGCCTCGGCCGCCGCCACCGAGCGCAGGGCGCGGCGGGTGCCGAAGAGCATGGAGGGCCGGACGTCGACGAGGAGCACCACGGCACGGTCGCGCTCGTCGTGATGGGTGCGCACGTGCAGGATGCCGGTGCGGGCGGTGGCGTTGCGGTCGATGTGCCGGCGGTCGTCGCCCTCGGACCAGAGGCGCACGTCGTCCGGCTCGGAGCCGCGCCCGCGCCGACGGGTCACGATCCCGCCGGGCAGGCCCGCCAGCGTCCGGGTGGCCGGCCCGGAGCCGCGCCGGGCGAGGTGGCGCAGGCCCATCAGCGCCTCGCCCGAGAGGTGGATGCCCGGCGCCATCAGCGGGTCGGTGGCCGGCAGGGCGGCGGCTGCTGCGGCTTGGGCCGGGCTCGGCACGGTCATGGTCGCGCTCAGAGGGCCCGCACCCGCTGGACGAGGCCGCGGATGATGCCCCGGGCCGTCTGACCCTCGGCGGCGGCGCGCCAGGTCAGGCCGATGCGGTGGGCGAGGGCGTCGGCGGCGAGGTCCGCCACGTCCTCCGGGATGACGTGGTCGCGGCCGTGCAGATAGGCCCGCGCCTTGCCGGCGAGCATCAGCGCCAGGGTGCCGCGCGGGGAAGCCGGGTGCTCGATGGCGGCGCGCAGGTCGGGGGCCGCCGCGTCGGTGCGGGTGCCGGCGACCAGCCGCACGAGGTAGTCCTTGAGGGCCGGGGAGACGTAGACGTTGAGGGCGGCCTCCCGGGCGGCCCGGATCTCCGCCACGGAGAGCCGCACCGGCATCGCCTCGGCGTGGTGGTTCAATTCGCCCTCGACGAGGTCGAGGATGCGGCGCTCGGCGGCCTCGTCCGGCATCTCCACCAGGACATGGAGGAGGAAGCGGTCGAGCTGCGCCTCGGGCAGCGGGAAGGTGCCCGCGTGCTCGATCGGGTTCTGGGTCGCCACCACCATGAACGGGTCGGGCAGCGCATGGGTGTGGCCCGAGACCGTGATCTGACCCTCGGCCATGGCCTCGAGCAGGGCCGACTGCACCTTCGGCGGCGCGCGGTTCACCTCGTCGACGAGGACGAGGGAGTGGAACAGGGGGCCGGGCAGGAACTCGAAGTCGCCGGCATCCTGGCGCCACACGGTGGTGCCGGTCAGGTCGGCGGGCATCAGGTCGGGGGTGCACTGGATGCGGGCGAAGCTGCCGTCGAGCCCGTCCGACAGGCGCTTGACCGCGCGGGTCTTGGCGAGGCCGGGGGCGCCCTCGATGAGGAGGTGGCCGCCGGTGAGGAGGCCGATGAGGAGGCGCTCGACCATCGCGTCGGCGCCGATGAGCCCGTGCAGGAGGCCCTCGCGGAGCGCGAGGATGCGGCCGCGCAGGGCGGCGTCCACGGGCGGAGCGCCGGTCGCCGGCCGTTCGGCGAGGGCCGCGCCGCTCATGCGGAGGGGCTCGCGCCGGCCGGCCGGAGCGCCCGGATCGTCGATGGGGCAAGTCTCTGCAGGGCAAGCCTCTGCAGGGCAAGCCTCTGCAGGGCAAGTCTCTGCAGGGCAAGTCTCTGCAAGGCAGGACTCTGCGGAACAGGACTCTGCGGAGCAGGAACGGTGGGCCGGTCCATGCGCGTCTCCTCGGTGATCTTTTTTGGGTCGGATTCTTGCGCGATCCGCCTCCTTCGGGTGTGCCCGCTGCGCGGGGCGGGCGTCAATCCCGCCCCGGCATCCGCGAGGCCGCAGGGCACGGGCCGGGTCACCCGGTCCGGACACAACTCTGCGGGCGCGGCCTCGTTTTCGCGTGCCGCCTCGTCTTCGACCACGGCCTCGGCGGGAGACGTCGTCCGGTCCGGCTCAGAGCTTCTTCGACATCGGGGCCGCGCCGTGTCCGGCCATGCCCGCGCAGCAGCAGGCGGCCTTCTTGGTCCGGGACGGCTTCATGGCGCCCGCCCGCATGTCCATCTTGCCTTGGCCGCACATCATGCCGGCGCCGCCTCCGCAGCACCCGGCGGCCTGGGCGGGAACGAGGCTGGCCAGGGCGAGGCCGGCGGCCAGGGCGAGGGCGGTCACACACGTGTGCATCGGGAAAATCCTGCTGAGGAGGGCGGATGGGGCGGATCTAGTCGGAAAATCGCCCGCTTCCAGCCGAAGCGACCCTGTCCGCGATTGCGAACCGGCGCCCGGCCCCGTGCGTTCCCCCGGCCCCTGCCGGAGGCGCCGCCCGTGACCACCGATCTCTTCCCCCGCTTCGCCGCCCCTTGGATCGACATCCCGGCCGGCCGCTTCTTCGCCCGCATCGGCGGGCCGGAGGACGGGAGGCCGGTGCTGCTCCTCCACGGCTTCCCGCAGAGCCACGCCTGCTGGCACCGGATCGCGCCGGCCCTCGCCGAGCGCCATCGGGTGATCTGCCTCGACCTCAAGGGCTACGGCTGGTCCGCCGCGCCGGAGGGCGACCCGCGCCACGAGGCCTACGCCAAGCGGACCCTCGCGGCCGAGGTGGTGGCGGTGATGGAATCCCTGGGCCACGTCCACTTCGCCCTGGTCGGTCACGACCGGGGTGCGCGCATCGGCTACCGCCTCGCCCTCGACGAGCCCGGGCGGATCGCCCGGCTGGCCCTCCTCGACATCCTGCCGACCCTGGTCCAGTGGGAGCGGATCGAGGCCAACCCGCGCAAGCCCTCGCACTGGCACTTCCTGGCGGAGGCCGCCCCGGGGCCGGAGCAGGCCATCGGTCGCGACCCGGACGCCTATTTCGAGGGGCTGCTGCGCGACTGGAGCGGGGACAAGTCCCTCAAGGCCTTCGCCCCCGCCGCCCTGCATCTCTACCGGCAGGCCTGGGGCGTGCCCGAGCGCATCCACGCCTTCTGCGAGGATTACCGGGCGGGGGCCACCCGCGACCGGGACGCCGATCTCGCGGACCTCGCCGCCGGGCGTCGGCTGGCCTGCCCGACCCTGATCCTCACCGGCGACAGCTATCTCGACCGTGAGCCCGAGACGCCGCTCGCCGCCTGGCAGCGCACCTTCGCGCCGGGCGCCGTCGCCGCCGAGGTCACGTCCGGCCATTTCCTGGCCGAAGAGAACCCCGCCGCGACCCTGGCGGCCCTGCAATCCTTTCTGGGGTGAGCGGGCGAGGCAGCCGACAGAGCGTCAGATCCGCCCGCACCGGAGCTTCACGCGTGTGATCCTCGCGCGCGTTCGGACGGTATTTCCGTCGCTGTCGAAGACCGAGGGCAGGGTTTCGAGCAATTGGTTCGCCGCGACGCTCCGGCAGGCCTCAGAGCGAGATGGATAAGGGATCATCGCCCCGGATCGGAAAACTTCGGAATACAACCAAGTTGCCGCAAGACTTCCATCAGTTGCAGAAAAATTCGCATACGTTAATCATTGTTTCAGCGCCGTATCACAGAAACGTGAGCACGACGCCGCGTCCCTGAGAGACCGATCAAGGTCCTGCGCCGGCGCCGGTCGCGGGGGCCTCATGCGCACGTTCAACAACCTCAAGCTTCTGGGAAAGCTCGCCGTCCCGAGCCTGATCCTCATCCTCGTGGCCGTCGGACTGGTGGTCCTGGCGCGGGCCAACCTCGACACCCTCGGGCGGAACACGACCCAGATCGTCGATGTCCGCGCCGCCCGGCTTTCCCTGGCCCAGCAACTGGCCCTGGCCGTGGACGAGGCGGTGATCGCCGAGAAGAACACCATCATCGAGACCGACGCCGCGCTGATGCAGCAGGACTTCGCCCATTACCAGGCGAGCCGGAAAGCCGCCCTCGAGGCCAGCGACCGCCTGCTCGCCCTGGCCGACACGCCGGAGCGCCGCGGCATCCTGCAGCGCGTCCGCGGCGAGCTGGAGGCGTTCTTCGCCACCGCCGACCGCTCCATCGCCCTCGGCCTGCGCAACGAGAACGCGGCGGCCGCCCAGATCTCGAAGCAGGAGGTCCGCCCGGCCCGGCTCACGATCGCCCGGAGCGTGGCGGCCCGCGTCGCCGCGAACCTGCGCGACCTCGAGATCGCCAAGCAGGCGGCGGCCGAAACGGCCGAGAGCGCCACGCGCACCCTCATCGTCACCGCCACCCTGGGCCTCGGCGTCGCGGTCGGCCTGCTCGCGCTGATCACCCTCTACGGCGTCACCCGCCCGCTCGCCGCCATGACGGCGGCGATGGGCCGGCTCGCGGCCGGCGACCTCGCCGTGACGGTCTCGGGCACCGAGCGGCGGGACGAGGTCGGTCTCCTGGCCCGCGCGCTCCAGGTCTTCAAGGACAACGCCCTGGAGGCCCGGCGCCTCGCCGAGGTGCAGGCGGCCGAGGACGCCGCCAAGATGCGCCGGGCCCAGCGTCTCGACGCCCTGACCCAGGCCTTCGAGGGCAACGTCTCGATCCTGACCCAGGGGCTGGCGGGCGCCGCCACCGAGATGGAGGCCACGGCCCAGTCGATGAGCAGCGTCGCCGCCCAGACCAACCAGCAGACCGTGATCGTCGCGGGGGCGGCCGAGGAGACCTCCGCCAACGTCCAGACGGTGGCCGCGGCCAGCGAGGAGATGTCGGCCTCGGTGCAGGAGATCGTGAGCCAGGTCAGCCTGTCGGCCCGCATCGCCGACCAGGCGGTGGAGAACGCCCAGCGCACCGACGCCACCGTGCGCCGCCTCGCCGGCACCACCGAGCGCATCGGCGCCTTCGTCGAGGTGATCTCCAGCATCGCCGCGCAGACCAATCTCCTGGCGCTCAACGCCACCATCGAGGCGGCGCGGGCCGGCGAGGCCGGCCGCGGCTTCGCCGTC
>NZ_LMML01000028.1:199296-214551 GCF_001422215.1 Methylobacterium sp. Leaf89
CAAGGCCACGGGCGAGATCGGCGAGCGCATCACCGAGATCCGCACCGCGACCCAGGAGGCCATCACCGACATCGAGACCATCGGCCGGATCATCGGCGAGATGTCGAGCACCGCCGCCTCGATCGCCGCCGCCATGGAGGAGCAGGGGGCCGCGACCCAGGAGATCACCCGCAACGTGCAGGAGGCGGCGCGCGGCACCGAGGAGGTGACCACCAACATCGCCGGCGTGCGCGACGGCGCCGGCCAGACGGGGGCGGCCGCCTCGCAGGTGCTCAGCGCCGCCCAGGAGCTCGCCCGGCACTCCGAGACTCTGACCCGCGCGGTCGGCGGATTCCTCGCCGACGTGAAGGCGGCCTGAGGGGCCTGCGGGGGCGCGCCCATCTCCAGGCGATCTCCAGGGTTGACGCCCCTGGCGGTTGGCGGGAAGGAGAACGCAACCCTTCAGACGGATGCGCGGCCCCTCCCGGAGGCGGGACGGGACCGCGGCCGCCGCCCGCACGAGAGCGAACCCGCGCATGACGACCTCCTTCCTGCCGATCGACCGCGCCGTGATCGCCCGCGAGGCGGCCAAGATGCTCCTCGAGATCAAGGCGGTGCACTTCTACCAGGAGACGCCCTTCACCTTCACCTCGGGCTGGGCGAGCCCGGTCTACATCGACTGCCGCAAGATCATCTCGTATCCGCGCCTGCGCTCCACCCTGAACGACTTCGCCGCCGCCACCATCGTGCGCGACATCGGCTACGAGTCGATCACCCACGTGGCCGGCGGCGAGACGGCCGGCATCCCCTTCGCGGCCTGGATCTCCGACCGGCTGATGCTGCCGATGCAGTACGTGCGCAAGAAGCCCAAGGGCTTCGGCCGCAACGCCCAGATCGAGGGCGAGGTGGTGGAGGGCGCCCGGACCCTGCTGGTGGAGGATCTCGCCACCGACGGGCGCAGCAAGGCGCTGTTCTGCAAGGCCCTGCGCGATGCCGGCGCCCAGGTCGACCACTGCTTCGTGATGTTCTTCTACGACATCTTCCCCAACAGCCGCGAACTCATGGCCGACCTCGGCGTCCAGCTGCACTACCTCACCACCTGGTGGGACGTGCTGGCGGTGGCCAAGGAGAGCGGCCACTTCGACCCGAAGGTCCTCGCCGAGGTGGAGAGCTTCCTGCACGAGCCCGCCAAGTGGTCGGCGGCGCATGGCGGCATCTCCGACTACCCGCAGGCCTGATCCCGGTCGCGCCGTCATGGTCCCGTCACGGGACCGCGTCAGGGCAGGACGATGATCCCCTTCCTGTCCGGGCCGATGCCCGAAGCCGTCAATTCGGCGATCAGCCTCCTCGTCGCCTTCGGGCTCGGCACCCTGATCGGGGCCGAGCGCCAGTACCGGCAGCGCACGGCCGGCCTGCGGACCAACGTCCTGGTGGCGGTGGGGGCGGCCGCCTTCGTCGACCTCGGCATGCGCCTCGAAGGGGCGCCCGGCGGCACCCGCACGGTGGCCTACGTGATCTCGGGCGTCGGCTTCCTCGGCGCCGGCGTGATCATGAAGGAGGGCATGAACGTCCGCGGCCTCAACACCGCCGCGACCCTCTGGTGCTCGGCCGCCGTGGGCGCTTTCGCGGGCGCCGACTTTCCCCTGGAGGCGGCCTTCGTCACCGCCGCGGTGCTCGCCGGCAACACCCTGCTGCGACCCCTCGTCAACGCCATCAACCGCTCGCCCATCGACGAGAGCCAGACCGAGGCGACCTACGAGGTGCAGGTGACGGTGCAGGCGGACGGCGCCGGCCCGGCCCGCGACCTCCTGGTGGAGCGCCTGGAGGCGGCGCAGTACCCCGTCGGCGGGATCGAGGTGGTGGAGCGGGGCGAGGACACCGTCGAGGTGGTGGCGACCCTGGTGGCGACGGCGGTGGCCGGCGCCGAACTCGACGCCGTGGTGGCGGGCCTCGCGCGGATGCCCGGGATCGAGCACGCGACCTGGTCGGTGCAGACGGCGGATTGAGGCCCGCGCGGGTGCGCCCGCGCACCTCGGCGCCGGCGGCCCGGATTGCCGGACGGGCGCCTTCGTCCAACCTCCCCGGACAGGGGAGGGCGGCGCTGCCCCCGGGCGCCAAGCCCTTCACGAACCCCTTCCGCGAACCAGGGACACGGATCACCATGGCATCCCAGAAGAACGCGCTCATCGTCGGGGCCTCGCGCGGCCTCGGGCTCGGCCTCGTCGAGACCTTCCTCCAACGCGGGTGGCGGGTGACCGCGACGCAGCGCTCGGCCTCTCCGGGCCTCGCCGCGCTGGCCTCCGACGCCCTCACGGTCGAGACGGCCGACATCGACGACGATCGCGCGGTGTCCACCCTGCACGACC
This sequence comes from Methylobacterium sp. Leaf89, assembly GCF_001422215.1. Classification (NCBI taxonomy): domain Bacteria; kingdom Pseudomonadati; phylum Pseudomonadota; class Alphaproteobacteria; order Hyphomicrobiales; family Methylobacteriaceae; genus Methylobacterium; species Methylobacterium sp. Leaf89. The sequence goes on from NZ_LMML01000028.1 coordinate 201,642, forward strand.
GCCTGGCGGGCCAGAGCTTCGACCTGATCTTCGTGGTGGCGGGCGTGGCGACTCAGGCCCACGAGCCGCTGCATCTGGTGCCACGCGACGTCGCCGCCCAGGTCTACCTGACCAATGCGATCAGCCCGGTGCGTTTCGCCGAGGCCTTCCTCGACCGGCTGGCGCCGAAGGGCCTCGTCGCCTTCATGAGCTCGATCCTCGGCAGCGTCGGCCTCAACGAATCCGGCGGCTGGGAGAACTATCGGGCGAGCAAGGCCGCCCTCAACACCCTGGTGCGCAGCTTCGAGATCCGCCACCGGGAGGCCGGCTTCGGCGTGCTGCTGCTGCATCCGGGCTGGGTCCGCACCGAGATGGGCGGGGCCGATGCCGACATCGACGTCGCCACCAGCGTCACCGGCATGGCCGACGTGATCGCGGCCCGGCTCGGACAGAGCGGCACGGCCTATCTCGACTACACCGGCAAGACTTTGGACTGGTAGGGTCCCCTGGACTGGTCGAGCGGCGAAAGACCCGGGGGCCGGCGGAAAGCCGGCCCTCCGGTCAGGGGCGCCCGATCGGCGGTCGCCCGCGCCGCTCGACCACCACCGGCGGCCGGGTCCGGCGCTCGACGATGACGGTGCGCGGTGCCCGGCTCGGGCTGGCGGCGGTGAAGATGCGCTCCGGCATCCGCTCGGAGATCCGATCGGGCTTGGCCTCGGACCGGACCTTGGCGGCGGCGACCACGTGCTCGCGCACCGCCTCCGGCGGCAGGCCGATGAGGCCGGCGGCGATCTCCACCTGCTGCTCGATGTCGTCGGCGAGGTCCTGGGCCGCGGCGACGGCCTCCGGGATGGTCGGCGGCTCGCGCCGCACGCGGATCGGCGGGAGATCCTGGAAGGACTTCGAGGGCTTCTTCACGGCGCGACTCGCTTGGGGCATCACCGGACCATACGCGCGATCTTAGCGTTTGTGCAGTGCACACATTCGGGGCGAGCCGCGCGTCCGATGCATCGCGGGGGCGTGATGGATTCTCGATCAGCGCCTTCGGCGAGCCGTTGAAGGGACCTGCCTGGAGGAGAAGCGCCCTGCCGGCCGAATGGGCAGGGCCAGGCGTCGAAATGCCGCGTCCCCTCGGGACGCGTCCGGGCTGTTGCGATGCGGTCGGCGAGCGTCGATAGTCGGGGCCATGAGAGTGGGGGCTATGGCGGATTCTCTGTTCGATCTCTCCGACGCGCGTCTCGTTCCGGCCCGGCCCGAGATTGCCGATGTGCGCCTGCGCGGCCATGTGGCGGCCGAACGCTACGTCGTGGGCGAGACCCGCGCGGTGGTCGTACCCTCGGCCCCCTTGCGCCGGACGCCCCGCTTCGATGCCGGTCTCGAGACCGAGGCGGTGATGGGGGACGCGGTGACCGCCTACGGCGCCGAGGAGGGCTTCGTCTTCGTCCAGTTCGCCCATGACGGCTATGTCGGCTACCTCCCCGAGGCGGCCCTCGGCCCCGCGCAGGCGCCGACGCACCGCGTCACCGCCCTGCGCAGCTTCCTCTATCCGGGCCCCGACCTGAAGCAGCCCGCCAGCGGCTGGCTGACCCTGGGCGCCCGCCTCCGACCGACGGAGACCCGGGGCGACTATCTCCGGATCGCGAGTGGCTACGTCTTTGCCGGCCACTGCGCGCCCCTCGACGCCGTCGAACCCGATTACGCCGCCACCGCCGAACGCCTCGTCGGCACGCCCTATCTCTGGGGTGGGCGCACCAGTCTCGGCCTCGACTGTTCGGGCCTCGTCCAGCTCTGCCTCGCGCAGGCCGGGATCCTGGCGCCGCGGGACGCCGACCAGCAGGAGCGCGGGCTCGGCGAGGCCCTGCCCCCGGACTTCGAGGGTCTGCGGCGCGGCGATCTCGTGTTCTGGCGCGGCCATGTCGGGCTGATGCTCGACGCCGCCCGCCTCATCCACGCCAACGGCCACCACATGGCGGTGGCGGTGGAGCCCCTCGCCGAGGCCGTCGCCCGCATCCGGGAGAAGAGCTACGGCCCAGTGACGTCGCTCCGGCGGCTCAGCCCACGTGGCACTGATTCCAGTTGGAGGCCATGACCGCCGCGTTCCCCCGACGTCTGCTGCCGTGCAGGCCGGGCGCTCGCTCGTCCTGATCGACGAAGGCCTTTCGGTCCGGACTGTTCTGGCGGAACGCGACGCGCGCGCGGGGATTTCGTCGATGGGTTCGGCTCACGCGGAAGGCGGTCAGAGCGTCCGAATTCGATGGCTCGTCGGCGGCAGTTCGTACATGGACCCCGCCGCGCTGCGTTCGCCGAAGGTGACGATGTCATCCCAGAGGGCCAGGATGCGCTCGGCTTTCTTCACCAGCGGTGCCTTGTTCAGGCCCGCAGACAGGAAGAAGCCGATCAGTCGGGAGGTCCGGAAGGCCTGGAATTCGGACCTGTTCTTCCTGATTCTGCGATCGGCCGAGAGGACGACCCAGCGTCCTTCGTGTCCGAGTTCAAAGATCCACTGCAGGTCTCTCACCCCGGGCCCATAGCGATCCCGAATATGGATGATGTCGTGCTCACCGGCGAACAGGGCGTGAAGGGCACGGGCGAGGGCGGGCGGAAGGTTTTCGTCGACGACGATCTTCACGCGGCCTGCAGATCGGCTTCGAAGCGAACGGCGTCCCGGACGATCGCGGACGGGATCTCGTAGAGGCGCGACACGCGCTCCACCGATCCTTCCGACGTCACGGCCTCGGCCAAGGCGACCGTCGGGACGCCGTATGCCGCGGCGATCGGCTGCCCGAACGCGCGCTGCGGGTCGATCACGATGGTGTCCTTGCCCCGAAATGGCCGCCACCGAGCGACGACCTCATTGTCGAGGTCGAGATCCTTGAACGTCCGCTCGATGACGGACTTGATGACGAACTGGCCCCGTTTCAGATCCAGGAGTTCGCTCTCGCCGGTTGCCTTGAGGGTGTCGAGGAAGATCGTCCGTCCGTCCGTCCGGAAGCGCCGTGTCGAGAATGGGCGCGGGTCCTGCACGGCCTCGCGGGCACGCTCCAGGCAGCTCCGGATGATCCGCAGATCGACACCTTCTTCCGCGAACGCGTGGACGAAGCGAAGTTCAATGAGGTCCCGGAAGCCAAGTTCGAGGTGGGCGTCGCTCGTTGCCAACTCGGGCAACCAGAGGGGCGGCATGCGGCGGGACGTGCCGCCCGAAGTGAACGCATAGCCGCCGAGCCAGCGCCGGATGGTGATCCCCGGCATGCGGACGAGCCGTGCCGCCTCGGGAACGGTATAGTACCCGATCCCGAGAGGGGGCGCTTCGGGGGCAGCCGACGATGTCATGCGCTCCAGCATCGGGTCGACCGTACGCGACGGCGCTGGGCGCCGCTATGGAAATCCGCACGGATCTTCGTCGTTTGAAATGCGCAGTCCAGTCCGCAGGCCATCGTATTTCGGCGGCCCGGCTCAGCCCTTCAGCCGCATCTTGATCCGGTAGACCAGACCGTCGCGGACGTCGCGGTAGGCGTCGAGGCGCTGCTCGCGGGTGCCGTCCTGGATGTGGGTCGGGTCGGGGGTCGGCCAGTACTCGACCTCGACCGCGTTGGTGCGGGTCAGCTCCAGGGCGGCGTGGTGGGCTTCGGGCGCCAGGGTGACGATGAGGTCGAAGTTCAGGCCCTCCCACTCCTCGAGCTGGGCCAGGGTGCGCGGCTTGTGGCGCGTCGCGTCGATGCCGATCTCGTCGAGGGCCGCCACCATGAACGGGTCGGCGGGCTCGCCGGAGCGGACGCCAGCCGACTGCACGTAGATCGACTTGCCGAAGTAGTGGCGCGCGATGGCCTCCGCCGCGAGCGAGCGCACGGCGTTGAAGTTGCACATGAACAGGGCCGACTGCACGCGCGTCTTCTTCGGGCCGGTCGCGTCCGCCATCCGGTCTTCTTCTCAGCCTCGCGCTTCGAGAGGGGTCGCGGCTCAGGCCTTCCAGTGCAAGGCGAAGACCAGAGTGAAGAGGCGGCGCGCGGTGTCGTGGTCGAGGTCGACCTTGCCCTCGAGGCGCTGGCGCAGCAGGTCGGACGCCTCGTTGTGCAGGCCGCGCCGGCCCATGTCGATCGCCTCGATCTGGGTCGGCGAGGCGGTGCGGATGGCGTTGTAGTAGCTCTCGCAGATCATCTCGTAGTCGCGGATCACCCGGCGGAACGGGGTCAGCGACAGGAGGTGGGTCATCACCGGGTCGCCGTCCGCGCGCTTGATGACGAGGGCGAGCTTGCTTTCCACGAGCCCGAGCGTGAGGGCGTAGGGCCCCTCGCGGCCGGGAACCGTGAAGCTGTTGTCCTCCAGGATGTCGAAGATCGCGATGGCGCGCTCGTGCTCCTGGTCCGGGTTGCCCCGCCCGATCGACTCCTCGTCGAGGGTCACCACCGCGAGGCGATGCGGCGACTTCGCCTCCCCCGCCTTCACGTCCGCCGCCTTGGCGTCCGCCGCCTCGGCGTCCCGGGATTTCGCTTCGCTCGAATTGGCCGCGCCGGACATCAGGCCCTCACAGGTTCAGGCGGATCGCCACCGAGCGGGCGTGGCCCTCCAGGCCCTCCGACCGTCCGAGGGCGATGGCCGCGGGGCCCAGCGCCCGGAGGGCCGCCGGGTCGCAGCGCAGGATCGTGGTGCGCTTCATGAAATCGAGCACGCCGAGCCCGGAGGAGAACCGCGCCGAGCGGGCGGTGGGCAGGACGTGGTTGGGGCCGCCGACATAGTCGCCGATGGCCTCCGGCGTGTGCGAGCCGAGGAAGATCGCGCCGGCGTTGCGGACCTTGGCGGCGAGCCCCTCGGCGTCCCGCGTCTCGATCTCCAGGTGCTCGGGGGCGAGGCGATCCACCAGCGGCACCGCCTCGTCGAAGTCCCGCACCATCACGATGGCGCCGTAGTCGCGCCAGCTCGCCCGGGCGATGTCGGCCCGCGGCAGGGTGCCGAGCGCCCGTTCCACCGCCTCGGCCACGTCGCCGGCCAGCGCTTCGGAATCCGTGATCAGGATGGATTGGGCCGCCGTGTCGTGCTCGGCCTGGGCCAGGAGGTCCGCCGCCACCCAGTCGGGATTGGCATGGGCGTCGGCCAGGATCAGCACCTCGGAGGGGCCGGCGATCATGTCGATGCCGACCTGCCCGAACACCCGGCGCTTGGCCGCGGCCACCCAGGCGTTGCCGGGCCCTACGATCTTGGCCACCGGTGCGATCGTCTCGGTGCCGTAGGCCAGCGCCGCCACCGCCTGGGCGCCGCCCACCCGGTAGACCTCGTCGACGCCGGCGAGCTGCGCGGCGGCGAGCACCAGCGGGTTCATCGTGCCCTCCGGCATCGGCACCACCATGACGACGCGCGGCACCCCGGCGACGCGGGCCGGAATGGCGTTCATGAGCACCGAGGAGGGATAGCTCGCGGTGCCGCCGGGTACGTAGAGGCCGACCGATTCCAGCGCCGTCCAGCGCCAGCCGGCGGTGACCCCCAGGCTGTCGGTGGCGCTGTGGTCGGCGGGCACCTGGGCGGCGTGGAACGCCTCGATCCGGGCGGCGGCGAAGCGCAGGGCCTCCAGGGCGTCGGGCGGGCAGGCCGCGACGGCGGCCTCGATCTCGGCCGGGGTGACGCGCAGCGACGCGACGGTGAAATCCTCGCCGAGCCGGTCGAAGCGGCGGGTGTAGTCGACCAGCGCCGCGTCGCCGCCCGCGACCACGCCCGCGATGATGCCGCGCACGGTCTCGTCGACATCCTCGGAGATCTCACGCTTGACGCTGAGCAGGCGCGCGAAGGCTTCGGCGAAGTCTTCGTCGCGGGAATCGAGGCGGACCATCAGGTGTTTCCTTCTCGGGCGTCGCCCGCGATGGCGGCGCGCCCGGCGACCACGGCCTCGTGGTCGGGGCGCCCCTCGACCTCCCAGACCGGGCCGAGATCCTTCAACTGGACCTCGATGCATTCGAGTTCGAGCTGGATCGCCGCGCCGCCGGCGAAGACCAGGGTGGCGATGCCGGACGGCGCCTCGGTCGGCGCGAAGGTGACGGCGAGGAGTTCGAGGGGCGTCTCGGCATCCGCGCCGGGCGTGATGCCGCGCGTGCGCACCTTCAGCACCCGTTCGAAATGGATGCCCGTCAGGCGCCGGCGCGGCGGCGCACCGTCCTCCGCCGACCAGTCGAAGCGGCGCGCCACCAGGACGAACCGATGCTGCGCGCCCAGATAGGCGAGGTCGCTCCCCTTCAGGATCGCGTCCTGCAGGTGGGCGGAGATGACGCCCAGATCTTCGGCGTCGAGGGCGGCGAGCCTGAGAAGCTCCATGATCGGATGTCGCGCTCTTGTCGGCGGGCCGGCCCGGTGCGGGCTCGGCCGTTCGCGGTATGGGAGCCGTAGGTAGCGAGGGGACCCGCCCACGGCAACAGGCGGGGGCGAACTCCGCCATTGTCCCGCTTGCCGGACCTGCTAGGGACGCGTCGCTGCGCCGGCTCCGTGTCGGCACCGGCGAACGGAGTTCGCACCGTGTCTCTTCCCCCTCTCACCGAAGCCGCCGGCTCCCCGGGCCAAGCCGAGTCCCCGGGCCAAGCCGAGTCCCCGGGCCAAGCCGAGTCCCCGGGCCAAGCCGAGACCTCGGCCAGATCCACCGGTCCCGCCCTGGCCGCGCCCGGCGCGATCGTCGCCATCCCGGTGCGCAACGAGGCCGAGCGCATCGCGGCCTGCCTGCGCGCGATCGACGCCCAGACGGGGATCCCGCCGGGGAGTCTCGGCGTCGTGCTGTTTCTCAACAACTGCACCGACGCCACCGAGGCGATCGTGGCCGATCTCGCGCCGCGGATGTCGGTGCCGGTCCGGGTCACCCACGTCACGTATGCCGGCGCCCATGCGGGCTGGGCCCGGCGCGAGGCGATGAACCGGGCGGCCGACTGGCTCGGCGGGGACGGCATGATCCTCTCGACCGACGCCGACAGCCGGGTTCCGTCGGACTGGGTCGCACGCAACCGGGCCGCCCTCGACCGGGGCGCCGACGCGGTGGCCGGCCGCATCGCGCTCGATTCGGACGAGCGCGCCCTGCTGCCGCCCTCCCTGCACTGGCGCGGCGAGCGGGAGGATCTCTACAGCGACCTCCTCACCGAGGCGGAGGCGCGCATCGACCCCGATCCGCACGATCCCTGGCCCTGCCACCGCACCACCATCGGCGCCACCCTGAGCGTCAGCCTCGCGGCCTATCGGGCGGTGGGGGGCATGCCGGCGATCGCGCTCGGCGAAGACGGCGCGTTCGTGGCGCTGCTGCTCGCGCAGGGGCTGCATGTCCGGCACGACCCGGCCATCCTGGTCACGGTCTCGGGGCGCCTCGTGGGCCGGGCCCCGGGCGGCGTCGCCGACACCATCCGGGCGCGCTGCGAGAAGCCCGACAGCCTGTGCGACGCCCGCCTCGAACCGGTGCCGCGGGCGCTCTTCCGCTACGCTTGGCGGCGGCGCCTGCGCCGCCTGCACGCGGCGGGCCGGCTCGGCACCGAGCGTGGCTGGGCCCGGGCCCTGCGGATCACCGAGGCGGATGCCGTCCGCGTCGCGGCCCATCCCCTGGCGGGCCACGCGGTGGCCGAGGCCGAGCGCGCCAGTCCGCGCCTCGTCCACCGGCCGCTCGGGCCTCGGCAGCTGCCCGGCCAGATCCGGCTGGCCCGGGCGGTGCTCCCGGCGGTGCGCCTGGTCACCCGGTTCCTGGGCTGAGATGCGCCTCCCCGATCGCCGCATGCCCTCAGGGAGCGTTCAGCCCGGGGTCGCTAGATCGAGCGCCACTTCCGAGGGGATGCAGCCATGACACGCAAGGCCATGACGTCAAAGACCATCAGGACCGCGATTCTCGCCCTCGCCACCGCGGCGACGCTCGGCACCGGCCTCGGTGCTTTCGAAGCGCGGGCGCAGTATTACGGCGACGACGATCGTCCCCATCGCTTCGAGCGCCGCTACGACGAGGATCGCTACGAGCGCCGGCGCTACGACGAGGACCGGTACGACCGGCGCCCCCATGGCTACGGCGGCGGATTCGGACGCCTCTGCCTGACCCAGCGTGGCAACTGCATCACCCGCCCGCAGCCCTACGGCTCGCGCTGCGGCTGCGACATTCCCGGTTTCGGTCGCAAGCACGGCGAGATCGGCGGCTGATCCGACCCGCCCGCCGCCCGGAGCGGGCGGCGGGCGGGTCCCGTCAACTGCGGACGCGGGTGATCTCGGCGCCGCAGCGGGCGAGCTTGGCCTCCAGGGCCTCGAAGCCGCGGTCGAGGTGGTAGACCCGGTTGATGCTGGTCTCGCCCTCGGCCGCCAGGCCCGCGATGACGAGGGAGACGGAGGCGCGGAGGTCCGTGGCCATCACGGGCGCGCCCTTCAGGCGCTCGACGCCCTCGACGATGGCGAGGTCGCCCTCGAGCCGGATCCGGGCGCCGAGGCGGGCCAACTCCTGCACGTGCATGAAGCGGTTCTCGAAGATCGTCTCGCGGATGTTGGACTGGCCCTTGGCCAGCGTCATCAGCGCCATGAACTGCGCCTGCAGGTCGGTGGGGAAGCCGGGGAACGGGTCGGTGGTGATGTCGACCGCGGCGATGCCCCCGCCGTTGCGGCGGATGCGGATGGTATCGGTGCCCGTGGTGATCTCGGCGCCCGTGGTCGCCAGCACGTCGAGGGCCGCGTGCAGCAGGTCCGCACGGGTGTTCTCCAGGGTCACGTCGCCGCCGGTCATGGCCACCGCCATGGCGTAGGTGCCGGTCTCGATGCGGTCGGGCAGCACGTCGTGGCGGGCGCCGTGCAGGCGCGAGACGCCCTCGACGGTGATGCGCGGCGTACCGGCCCCCTCGATGCGGGCGCCCATCTTGGTGAGGCAGGCGGCGAGATCGACGACCTCGGGCTCGCGGGCGGCGTTCTCGATCAGGGTCGAGCCGTTGGCCAGGGCCGCCCCCATCAGCGCCACGTGGGTACCCCCCACCGTCACCTTGGGGAAGTGGATCTCGCCCCCGCGCAGGCCGTTCTTGGCCTTCGCGACGACGTAGCCGCCATCGACCTCGACGGTGGCGCCGAGGCGCTCCAGCGCCATCAGCAGCAGGTCGACCGGGCGCGTCCCGATGGCGCAGCCGCCGGGCATCGAGACCCGGGCCTCGCCGAAGCGGGCGAGCAGCGGCGCGATCACCCAGAAGCTCGCCCGCATGGTCGAGACCAGCTCGTAGGGCGCCGTGGTGTCGATGACGTTGGAGGCGGTGAGGCGGATGGTCTGGCCGGTCTCGGTGGTCTGGCCCGGGCGCTTGCCCACCACCATGTGGTCGACGCCGTGATTGCCGAGGATGCGCAGCAGCGCGTTGATGTCGGCGAGCCGCGGCACGTTGCCGAGTTCCAGGGTCTCGCCGGTCATCAGGCTGGCGATCATCAGGGGCAGCGCGGCGTTCTTGGCGCCCGAGATCGGGATCACGCCGTGCAGCGGGCGGCCGCCGATGATGTTGATGCGGTCCATCGTCTCTACAACCTTGCCTAAAATCTTGCCCGCCGGGGGCGCAGGCCGCGCCGCGGGCCGGAGAAATCGAACGTGAAACCTGGCGGGACGCGAGCCGCCCCCGTGGAAACAGCACCGTTATAGCCAAGTTTTGTCGAAAAGGAGGTTCGGGGCGCCCGATTAGGCTTCGCCGCCGGACCCGGGTGTTTCGTCGGGTCCGGAGCCGAGCGAACGCCCGCGCACCTGTGCCTTGCGACGGCGCAGGTTGTCGCGCAGGGCAGCCTTCAGGCGCTCGGCCCGCTGCTCGGCGGCGCTCTTGGGCGGCGCCTTAGCAGAGGTTTCGGGAGACCCCTTCCCGTCGGGTCCGGTCTCGTCGTCCGTCATGGCGCGGAAATCGGGTCAGGCTGGGATCGGATGCGGCGGCGATCCGGTTTCAGGGCTCGCATGGTCCCGGCGCGTTCCATGGTCTCAATCGGGTTCCAGGGTCTTATCGGGTTCGAGATCTTGTCGGGTTCTAAGGTCTCGTCGGATTCATCTGGCGAAGGGTCGGGGCCGGCACGGCCCGCGCGACCCATCGTCGCCACGTCACCGTGTCGGCTTTGCAGGCCCTGGTCGATGGATGCAAAGCAGGAATGCGGATGTCGACTTGAACCAATTCCAAGTTCACCTGTATCGTCGCCATCGCGTCGGGGAAACCCGAACGTCGGGGAAACCCGCGTCAGGACGAGCATCGTCAGCAACTCCTTCACGGAGTCGGCGCCACGCTCGTCAACGAGACCGATTGCATCAAGGGCCCCCCGCACGAGGGTCCGCGTGGAAACGATCCCGCCAGAGGCCGCGATCCCACCGCCGGCCCCTCAGCCCAAGCGTGAAGGACGGATGCCCGTGAACCGCATGCCCGCGACGATCAAGATCAGCGACACCAAGCAGGGAACGGGCCAGGGAGCGGGCTGCGAGGCCAAGTCTGTGGGATCCATCGGTCAGGGCCGGACCGACTACGAGGCGCATTTCCGCACGGCCCTGGATCGCCTGCACGGCGAGCGTCGCTACCGGGTGTTCGCCGATATCGAGCGCATCGCCGGCCGCTTCCCGACCGCGCATTGGCGCAAGCCCGACGGCGGCACCTCCGAGATCACCGTCTGGTGCTCGAACGACTACCTCGGCATGGGCCAGCATCCGGACGTGGTCGGCGCCATGACCCGCACGGCGGCCCGCTGCGGCGTCGGCGCCGGCGGCACCCGCAACATCGCCGGCAACAATTCGCCGCTGGTCGACCTGGAGCGGGAGCTCGCCGACCTGCACGGCAAGGAGGCCGGCCTCGTCTTCACCTCGGGCTACGTCTCGAACCAAGCCGGCATCTCGACGATCGCCAAGCTGATCCCGAACTGCCTGATCCTATCGGACGCCTTCAACCACAACTCGATGATCGAGGGCGTACGCCATTCCGGTTGCGAGAAGCGCGTCTTCCGCCACAACGACCTGGCCCATCTCGAGGAGCTTCTGATCGCGGCGGGCGACCGCCCGAAGCTGATCGCCTTCGAGAGCGTCTATTCCATGGACGGCGACGTCTCCGACATCGGCGCGATCTGCGATCTCGCCGACCGGTACGGCGCCCTGACCTACCTCGACGAGGTCCACGCGGTCGGCCTCTACGGGCCGCGCGGCGGCGGCATCTCCGAGCGCGACGGGGTGATGCACCGGGTCGACGTGATCGAGGGTACGCTGGCCAAGGGCTTCGGCTGCGTCGGCGGCTACATCACGGGGTCCGCGGTCCTGTGCGACGCGGTCCGCAGCCACGCCCCGGGCTTCATCTTCACCACCGCCCTGCCGCCGGCCATCGCCGCCGCCGCCATCGCTTCGGTGCGCTACCTCAAGCGCTCGAACGCCGAGCGCGAGGCGCACCAGCGCCAGGCCGCCCGCACCAAGGCCGCCCTGGAGGCCGCCGGCCTGCCGGTGCTGCACACCGACACCCACATCGTGCCCGTGATGGTGGGCGACGCCGAGCTGTGCAAGGCGGCGGCCGACCACCTGCTGGAGCATCACGGCATCTACATCCAGCCGATCAACTACCCCACCGTCCCGCGCGGCACCGAGCGCCTGCGGATCACGCCCTCGCCCTTCCACGACGATGCCCGCATCGCCAAGCTCACGGCCGCGCTCGCCGAGACCTGGGACACCCTCGACCTCCCGCGCGCCGGGACGGTGTTCGTCGAGGCGGCCGAGTAGCCGGCCTCGCCTCAGTTCAGGCGCCAGATCGCGCCGGTGAGCACGGTCGCGAAGCCGACCCAGGCGGCGTAGGGCACCAGCAGCCCCGCCGCCGCCCGGTCGAAGCGCCAGGACAGGCGGATCGTCCAGAGGATCATCACCCACATCGCGGCCGAGACCACCAGGGCCGCCCCGAGGGCGTGCGCGGCGAAGAAGGTCGGGGTCCAGGCGGCGTTGAGGGCGAGCTGCACCGCGAAGGCGACCAGTGCCAGCCGCCACGCCCCCTGGCTCGGACCCGTGCGCGGCTTCACCCCGAGGAGCCGGAAGGCCGAGAGCGCGATCATCCCGTAGAGGATCGTCCACGCCACCGGGAACGCCCAGTTCGGCGGGTTGAAGGCCGGTTTCGTCAGCCCGGCATACCATCCGTCGATGTTCGGGCCGGTGGCGGACGAGCCGAGCACGGCCGTCAGCACCACCGGCAGGATCGCCGCCGCCAGCCGCCCGGGCAGGGCCAGGGCGGGCGCGGTGGGAATGTGGATCGGCGACGAGGCGGGCGCACGGGACATGACGAACGGGATTCCTTGCCTTGGGCGAGATTTCTCTCACCTTTAGAGGGAGAGGACGCCGCGCCTGCGGGTCCGTGCACCGGTCGGCGCGGGCCGGTCAACAGAACCCTGACGGACGAACACGCCCCATGTCGGAACCGAACGCACCGAAGCCGCCTTCGGATGCTGCGCCCGCGTTCTCGAAGCGCAGTCTCGCCGCCCAGGCCCTGGGCCATGTCGACCCGGTGACGCGGGCCGTGGTGGCACCCCTGCACGTGGCGACCACCTTCCTGCGCGATCCCGACAACGGCTACAGCTCGGGCTTCTCCTACGCGCGCCCCGACAACGCCACCGTGCGGGAGGCGGAGGCCGTGCTGGCGATGCTGGAGGACGCGGCGGCCGGCGCCCTGCTGTTCGGCTCCGGCATGGCGGCGGCCACCGCCGTCTTCACGGCCCTGGAGCCCGGCGACCACGTGGTGGCGCCCCGGGTGATGTACTGGGGCCTGAAGCGCTGGCTCAACGCCGAGATGCCGCGCCGGCGGATCGCGGTCGATTTCGTCGACATGGACGACCTGCCCGCCCTGGAACGGGCGATCCGGCCCGGCACCACGACGCTCGTCTGGATCGAGACCCCCGGCAACCCGCTCTGGACGGTCACCGACATCGCCGAGGCCGCCCGCCTCGCGCACGCGGCGGGCGCCCGGCTCGCCGTCGATTCCACCGCCGCCTCCCC
>NZ_LMML01000028.1:214558-249546 GCF_001422215.1 Methylobacterium sp. Leaf89
ACACCCGGCCGCTGACGCTCGGCGCCGACATCGTGATGCACTCGGCCACCAAGATCCTGAACGGCCATTCCGACGTGGTGGCGGGGGTGCTCGCCGGGGCCCGGGCGGACGCGTTCTGGGAGCGCCTCGCGGCGATCCGCTCGGGCGGCGGGGCCATCCTCGGCCCGTTCGAGGCCTACCTGCTGATGCGCTCGCTGCGCACCCTTCCGCTGCGGGCGGCGGCGCAGGCCGCCAGCGCGGCCGAACTCGCCCGCCGCCTCCAGGCGCATCCGAACGTCTCGCGCGTCCTTTATCCCGGCCTGCCGGACGATCCCGGCCATGCGGTGGCGGCCCGGCAGATGCAGGGCGGCTTCGGCTTCATGCTGTCGATCCGGGTGCGGGACGGCGAGGCGGCGGCGATTGCCGCGGCGGCGCGGGTTCGGCTGTGGAAGCGGGCGACGTCGCTCGGCGGCGTCGAGAGCCTGATCGAGCACCGGGCCTCGGTGGAGGGGCCGGATTCCCCGTGCCCGCCGGATCTCCTGCGGCTGTCCACGGGGATCGAGGCGGTGGACGACCTGTTCGCCGACCTCGACGCCGCCCTGCGGGACGCGTGAATTTTCGCGTGGTGCGGGGAAGGGGCCTCGCGCGTTGGTGGGCAGGATCATCGCGAGAGACCGCCCGACCATGCCGAAGCCTGCCCTGCTCACCGGAGCCTTCGCGCTCCTCCTCTTCGGCGTGCCCGCCCGTGCCGACAGCGGGCCGCCCGAGCTGAACATCGAGAAGACCTGCCAGTCGGCGGCCTCGGCGAGCGTCAGCGACAATGCCAGCCAGGAAGGTTGCCTGCGCTCCGAGCGTGCCTCGCACGACGAGGTCAAGCGCCGCTGGAACGAGTTCACCCCCGCCGCCAAGCGCCAGTGCGAGAAGCAGTTCGAGGCCGGCGGCTTCCCGTCCTACGTCGAGATGGTGACCTGCCTCGAACTGGCGAGTGGCACCGGCCTGCCGAGGCAGGCCGACGATTCCCGCGCCGGCAAGGGCACCGGCAGCGCCACCAAGGAGCCGAGTCCGGCCCAGCGCACCGACCCGATCAAGGTGCTCGAGAAGCAGTGACGCGGGTCCGGGCCGGACGACTCGCGGGGCGGACGTCGTCCCGGTTCAGCTCGAGGAGGCCGGCACCTCGTCGGCGAGCCAGGTCGGCTCGGCCCGACCACGGCCGGCCTCGGCTGCCCCGCCGCGGCTCTGCGCCAGGGCGGTGAGCTCCGGCGCGCGGGCGGTGTCGTCCACGGTCAGGAACAGGCGCCGGGTCTGCGAGATCCGGCCGAGGCGGGCGCTGCTCGTCAGCACGCTCTGGGCCGGGCTCGACAGCAGGCCGAGCGCCACCGGAGCCATCCAGAGGGCGAGCCAGGGATCGCCGGCGAAGGCGAGGCCGCCCGCCAGCAGGGCGCCCGCCACGAGGGTGTCGACCTGGAGCCGGCAGGCCTCGGCCCACGGTACGCGGCGGTCGTCGCGCACCTGCGCGTCCCAGCGCACGACGCGCCCCACGAAGGTGGTGGCGACGGCGCCCGCCGCGAACAGCGTCATCACCGGCCAGAGCAGGACCCAGATCGCCTGTTCGAGGACGGCGCTCTTCAGGAGCGCGGCGGTGCCGCCGAAGGCCGCGCGGCGTTCGGCCGAAGCCAGCACGTGGCCGAGGCTGAGGAGCTTCGGCACGGCCAGGATCGTGACCACCAGGGCGGCGAGGGCGTGGGCGGCGGCGCCCGTGCCGGTCAGGCCGTAGCCGAGCAGGCCGAGATCGCCGGTCCGTGCCGCCTGGAGCGTGCCGAGGGCGAGGAACAGCACCCAGAGCGGGCAGGCCACGTAGGACAGGATGCCGACGGCGAGGTGCCAGCGGCTGGCGGGGCGCAGGCCCGGCATGGCGGTGACGCGCAGGTGCTGCATGTTGCCCTGGCACCAGCGGCGTTCGCGCCCGAGGAGGTCGACGAGGTTCGTCGGCATCTCTTCCCAGGTGCCGCCCATCTCCGGCAGCAGGCGGACCTCCCAGCCGGCCCGGCGCAGGAGCGCGCCCTCGACGATGTCGTGGCACAGGATCTCGCCGCCCAAGGGGGCCTTGCCGGGCAGCACGGGCAACGCGGCATTGTTGGCGAAGGCCGCGACGCGCACGATGGCGTTGTGGCCCCAATAGCTGCCGTCCGGCCCCTGCCAGGTCTCCAGGCAGCGGATCGCCAGCGGCGCGTAGAGCCGCACGGCGAATTGCTGGATGCGGGCGAACAGGGTGTCGCGCCCGGTGGCGTAGGACACGGTCTGGATCAGCCCAACCCGGGGGCTCTCCTCCATCAGCCGGGCGAGGCGGCGCATGGCGCTGCCGGTCATCAGGCTGTCGGCGTCGAGCACGATCATGAAGTCGTATTCGGGCCCGTAGGTCTTGCAGAACTCCGCGATGTTGCCCGCCTTGCGGCCGGCATTGTCCCGGCGGCGCCGGTAGCGGATGCGCGGCAGGCCGGGGCCGTGCTGGCGGGTCCAGGCCTCGATCCGCGCGAATTCATGCTCCTCGATCGCCGCGATGGCCCCGTCCCGCGTGTCGGAGAGAACGAAGATGTCGATGTCGCCGCCGTCGCCCCCGGCCCGCTGCAGCGAGCGGGCCATGACGCGCAGCGCCGCGAACACCGCCACGGCGTCCTCCGCGTGGATCGCCACCACGGCCGCCGTCCGGCTCAGGCCCGAGGCCTCCGCCGGCACGGTGAGGGAGCGTCGCTCCAGGGCGGATTTCGCCCGGTCGCCGAAAGCCGTGGCGACGAGGCCGTAGACGTATTGCCAGGCCACGAAGGCCTGCCAGGTCATCACGAGTGCGAACAGCCCGAGCACCGCCCCGCCGAGGAGGCCGGACGGCGTTCCATAGGCGCCGAGCGCCAGGGCGGCGACGAGAGCGCCCAGGGCGAGGGGCGGGAGAGCCAGCAGCAGCCGGCGGGCCAGGACCGCGGCGGAGAAGGAACCGCGCGCCTCGGGCGAGAATTCCAGCGGACCCGGGATTTCAGCCGCCGGGGCGTCGTGCGACAACCTGTGGGACATGGGGCGCGGGAAACTCGAAGGAGGGGACACCGTGATCCCTCGACCGGGCGGGCCGGCGAAAGGGAACAGATGCGCGATGGCGAGGGTCTCGAGGGACGCGGACAGACCGAGTCCTTCTCGCGGCGGCAGACCCTTCGGACCACGCTCAGCGTGGCCGTCGGGATGGTCCTGCCTACCGCACACGATCTGAATGCGGGCCGAACGCGCGCGGCGGCTCCCGATCCCCTATCATTCGAGGTCGTGAAGGCGAAGGCGCGGGCGCTCGCGGCGCACCCCTACCAGGCCCAGCCGGACGATCTGCCGCCGCCGCTCGCCGGCCTGTCCTACGACGGCTACCGCGCCATCACCTTCCGGCCGGAGGCGAGCCTGCCGCTGGGCCGCCGCTTCTCGGCCCAGCTGTTCCATCGGGGCTTCCTGCAGCGCAAGCGCGTCGCCCTGTACCGGCAGCCGCGCAACGGTCCGGCCCAGCAGATCCCCTACGCCCCCGACCTGTTCGACCTCGGACCGGACCTGAAGGGGCAGAGCTTTCCCTCCGACCTCGGCTTTGCGGGCTTCCGGCTGCATCATGCCTTCCAGGTCGACCGGCCGGCGGACCAGGAGGAATTCCTCGTCTTCCTCGGCGCCTCCTACTTCCGGCTGCGCGGGTTCGGCCAGGAATACGGGCTCTCGGCCCGCGGCGCCGCCCTGCGCACCGGGGGACCGGGCGCGGAGGAATTCCCGGACTTCACCGCCTTCTGGATCTGCGAGCCGGAGGCCGACGCCCGCACCATCGAGATCTGGGCCCTGCTCGATTCCCCGAGCCTCGCCGGGGCCTACCGCTTCCGCGTGGCGCCGGGCGACCCCTCGGTGATGCATGTCGAGGCGTCCCTGTATCCCCGCACCGCCCTGGAGCATCTCGGGCTCGCCCCCCTCACCAGCATGTTCCTGCACGGGGCGAACGGGCCCGGCGCGCGGAGCGCCGCGCCCTTCGACGACTTCCGTCCGCAGGTGCATGATTCCGACGGGCTGGCGGTGGTGACCCGGGGCGAACGGCTGTGGCGGCCCCTGGTCAACGGCCGGGCGCAGCCGCAGATCTCGGCCTTCGGCGTCGACCCGCTGGAGGGCTTCGGCCTGCTCCAGCGCGCCCGCGACTTTCCCGCCTATCTCGACGTGCAGGCCCGGCACGAGGCGCGGCCCGGGCTCTGGATCACGCCGGAAGCGGGGTTCGGGGCCGGCGCGGTCCGGCTCTTCGAGATCCCGTCGCGCGAGGAGTACATGGACAACATCGTGGCGGCCTTCGTGCCCGGCGCGCCCCTGCCGGCCGGGACCGAGCGAGCCGTGTCCTACACCCTCACGACGGTCGGGGCGGAGCCGGCGACGGTCGTTCCCGGCACCCTCGGTCGGGTCGTCTCCACACGGGTGGGTTCGGCCGAGCGCCTGCGCCCGACCACGCCGCCGAGCCCGGATCGTCGCCTCTACGTCATCGATTTCGCGGGGCCGGGCCTGCCGGCCGACCGCGGGGCGGACCTGGCCGCCGACGCGTCCGCCAGCGCCGGCACGATGGTCGACCCGGTGGTGGAGTTCGTGCCCCAGACCGGCGGCTGGCGGCTCTACGTCGAGTGGCGGCCGCCGACGCCGCTGCCGGCGGGCGACGTGATCCTGCGCGCCCGCCTCGTCCGGGACGGCCGGGCCGTGACGGAGACCTGGGACGCGGTCGCCTGACGATCCGCCCATACGATCTGGCCATGCCGGCGGTGGGTTTGACCTCCCGGCGGCCGGCCCTGTAGACACCCGGCCCCACCCGGAGACGCCTCATGGCCGCCATCAACACGAGTCTCGCCGCCGAACTCGGCGTCGCGGAATGGCAGGTGAAGGCCGCGGTCGACCTGCTCGACGGCGGTGCGACGGTGCCGTTCATCGCGCGCTACCGCAAGGAGGTCACCGGCATTCTCGACGACGCGCAGCTGCGCACCCTGGAGGAGCGCCTCGCCTACCTGCGCGATCTGGAGGCCCGCCGGGCGGCGGTGCTGGAGGCGATCGAGGCCCAGGGCAAGCTCGAGGCCGGGCTGAAGGCGCGGATCCTCGCGGCCGACACCAAGGCCCGACTGGAGGACCTCTACCTGCCCTTCAAGCTGAAGCGGCGGACGAAGGCGCAGATCGCCCGCGAAGCCGGGCTCGCCCCCCTCGCCGAGGCTCTGCTGGCCCGGCCCGACCAGTCTCCCGAGGCGGCTGCCCGGGCCTACGTGGACGCGGGCAAGGGCGTCGCCGACGTCGAGGCCGCCCTGGAGGGTGCGCGCGCCATCCTGATCGAGCGCTTCGGCGAGGACCC
This sequence comes from Methylobacterium sp. Leaf89, assembly GCF_001422215.1. NCBI lineage: Bacteria > Pseudomonadati > Pseudomonadota > Alphaproteobacteria > Hyphomicrobiales > Methylobacteriaceae > Methylobacterium > Methylobacterium sp. Leaf89. The sequence goes on from NZ_LMML01000028.1 coordinate 219,909, forward strand.
GGAGCTGGTCGGTTCGCTCCGCGAGACCGGCTGGCAGCGCGGCCGGATGGTCGCCACGGTGAAGCCCGGCAAGGCGGCGTCCGGCGAGAAGTTCTCGGATTACTTCGACTTCTCGGAAGCCCTCGCGAAGCTGCCCTCGCACCGCATCCTCGCCCTGTTCCGCGGCGAGAAGGAAGAGGTGCTCGACCTCGCCATCGCCGACGCGGTGGGCGAGGAGCCTGCCAAGGGCCAGCCCGGTTCGCAGGAACTGCGCATCGCCAAGACCTTCGGCATCCGCGACCAGGGCCGACCCGGCGACGCCTTCCTGATGGAGACGGTGCGGCGGACCTGGCGCACCCGCCTGAAGCCCGCCACGGACACGGACCTGCGCGCCCGGCTCTGGGCCGTGGCGGAGGCCGGCGCGGTCACGGTCTTCGCCGGCAACCTGCGCGACCTCCTGCTCGCGGCCCCGGCCGGGGCGCGCCCGACCCTCGGGCTCGACCCGGGCTTCCGCACCGGCGTGAAGGTCGCGGTGGTCGACGCCACCGGCAAGGTGGTGGCCACCGACACGATCTACCCGCACGAGCCGCGCCGCGACTGGAACGGCGCCCTGATCGCTCTCGCCAAGCTCTGCCGGACGCACAAGGTGGAGCTCGTCGCCATCGGCAACGGGACCGCCTCGCGGGAGACCGACAAGCTCGCCGCCGAACTCATCGCCAAGCAGCCCGAGCTGAAACTGACCAAGGTGATGGTCTCGGAGGCCGGCGCCTCGGTCTACTCGGCCTCGGCCTATGCCAGCGCGGAGCTGCCCGAGCTCGACGTCTCGATCCGCGGCGCGGTCTCCATCGCCCGGCGCCTGCAGGATCCCCTGGCCGAGCTCGTCAAGATCGAACCGAAGGCGATCGGCGTCGGCCAGTACCAGCACGATCTGGCCGAGGGGAAGCTGGCGCGCTCCCTCGACGCGGTGGTGGAGGATTGCGTGAACGGCGTCGGGGTCGACGTGAACACCGCCTCGGCGCCGCTGCTGGCCCGGGTCTCGGGCCTCACCGCGCGGGTGGCCTCCAACATCATCGGCCACCGGGACGCCCACGGCCCGTTCCGCAGCCGCGCCGGCCTGAAGAAGGTGGCGGGGCTCGGGCCCAAGGCCTACGAACTCGCCGCCGGCTTCCTGCGCATCCGCGGTGGGACCGATCCCCTCGACGCTTCGGGCGTGCACCCGGAGGCCTACCCGGTGGTGCGCCGGATCCTTACCGCCACCGGCCAGCCGATCCAGGCGTTGATCGGCAACACCGGCGCCCTGCGCAGCCTGGACCCGAAGGTCTTCACCGACGCGACCTTCGGCCTGCCCACCGTCACCGACATCCTGTCGGAACTGGAGAAGCCGGGTCGCGACCCGCGCCCGGCCTTCCGGACCGCGACCTTCCAGGAGGGGGTCGAGAAGATCGCCGACCTGAAGCCGGGCATGCGCCTGGAGGGTGTCGTCACCAACGTGGCGGCCTTCGGCGCCTTCGTGGATGTCGGGGTTCACCAGGACGGCCTGGTGCATATCTCGATGCTGGCCGACCGGTTCGTGAAGGACCCCCGCGAGGTGGTGAAGCCCGGCGACGTCGTGCAGGTCCGGGTGGTCGAGGTCGATCCCAACCGCAAGCGCATCGCCCTCACGATGCGCTCGGACGAGGCCGGCGCGCCGCGTCCCGCCGCCCGCCGCGAGGCGCCGCCCGCTCCGGCTCCGGCCGCGAGACCGGCACTGCGGGCCAATCCGGCGCCGGCGCCCGAGGCCGGCGGCGCCCTGGCCGAGGCTCTGCGGCGCGCGGCCCTCGCCAAGGGAATGCCGAAGCGCTGAGCGCCCCGTCCTCGCCCGGCGGGTGCCGATGGCGCGCCGCCGGGGACGGGCTCACGGGGACACGTTCAGTGGAAGAACGGCAGCGCGTGCGGCGCGTAGAGGCCGAAGCCCAGCAGGGCCAGGCCGGCGACGCCCAGGAGCCCGCCGCCGACCACCAGGGCGAAGATGCCGGTGATGACCTCCGCCGAGGCGAGCACGATGCCGATCTGGAAGGCGGCCGAGGCGATCTCGTAATGGTGGTAGCGGTGCAGGGCGAGGTCGCGCACCTCCTGCGAGTGCCGCGCCTTCTCGGCCAGTTCCTTGCGCCCCTCGCCGGTGGCGGGCTCGCTGTCCCAGCGGGCCATGGTCTTGGCCCACTCGGCGCGCTTGGCCTTCACGGCCTCGGCATTCGCCACCTCCGGCGGCAGCAGCGCCAGGGTCTCGTCGGCGGTCTTGAGGACCGTGCCCCGGATGGTGCGGGCCTGGAAGTAGGCCCACTGGTTGGAGGCCTCGACATTGGCCCCGAGGGCGTCGGTCTGCGCGCCCTTGGCCAGGGTCTCGGCCAGCGCCAGGAACAGCGCCAGCACCGAGATCAGCAGCGCGACGCGCTTGTTCGAACCGCTGCCCGCCCCGTGACCACCCGACATGCTGCCTCCTCCTGATTTGGACGGCGGCAGTCACACCCGATCGCGTCGGCGAGCGCAAGACGCTTTCCCGTCAGTCCGGAAAACCCACGCTAGTTCGGAAACACGTGGCCGCCGATGATCCGCAGGCCCACGGGGCTCCCGGCGGCGAAGCGGTTGGTGTCGGCGGCCTCCACCACCACGGTCTTGCCCTCGGGCCGGTCGACCTCGATGCGCTGACGCCCCTGCGTCCGGTAGGACGAGCGCACGACGCCCTGGAGATGGGCCTGATCGCCCTCGGCGAACTGGAGCTGCCAGGGGCGGGCATAGAGCTTGACCGGACCGACGAGGCCCTCGGGGGCCCGCACCGGCGTCAGGCGGCCGTCGACGCGGACCTCGCCGCCCTGCGCGATCGCCTCGACCTCGATGGTGTCGCCGAGGAACTTCAGCACGGTGGCGGAGACCGGCGCCTCCTGGACCTCGTCCGGAGTGCCGACCTGCTCCAGACGGCCCTTGTCGAGCACCGCGACACGGTCGGAGAGCTCCAGAGCCTCGTCCTGGTCGTGGGTCACGAAGATCGTGGTCTGGCCGGTGCGGTCGTGGATCTCGCGCAGCCAGCGGCGCAGGTCCTTGCGCACCTGGGCGTCGAGGGCGCCGAACGGCTCGTCGAGCAGGAGGACGCGCGGCTCCACCGCGAGCGCCCGGGCCAGCGCGATGCGCTGCCGCTGTCCGCCGGAGAGCTGGCTTGGATAGCGGTCAGCGAAGCCGGAGAGCTTGATGAGGTCGAGGAGGTCGCCGACCCGGCGCTTGATCTCGGCCTTGGCCGGGCGCTCGGACCGCTTCCGGGCGTTGAGTCCGTAGGCGATGTTCTCGGCGACACTCATGTGTTTGAAGAGGGCGTAGTGCTGGAACACGAAGCCCACCGCGCGCTGCTGCACGGGGAGCCGGGTCGCGTCCTCGGCCCCGAAGACGATGCGGCCCGCATCGGGGAAATCGAGGCCGGCGATGATGCGCAGCAGCGTGGTCTTGCCCGAGCCCGAGGGGCCGAGCAGCGCCAGCAACTCGCCCGCCCGCACGTCGAGAGAGAAGTCGTGCAGGACCGCGGCCGTGTCGAACGTCTTCGACAGCGCCTCGACCCGGATGGCGGTGGAGCCGCCCACCCGCTCAGTGGCCCCGGGCGCCCGCGGCGATCTCGTCGGCGTAGCGCCATTCGAGGAGGGATTTGACGCAGAGGGTGACGAGGGCGAGGCCGGCCAGGAGGGAGGCGACGGCGAAAGCGGCAACGAAGTTGTACTCATTGTAGAGAATCTCCACGTGGAGCGGCAGCGTGTTGGTGAGGCCCCGGATGTGGCCGGAGACCACCGAGACCGCGCCGAACTCGCCCATCGCGCGGGCATTGCAGAGGAGCACGCTGTAGAGGAGGCCCCAGCGGATGTTGGGCAGCGTCACCGTCCGGAAGGCGTGCCAGCCGGACGCCCCGAGGGTCAGCGCCGCCTCCTCCTCCGCCGTGCCCTGCTCCTGCATCAGCGGGATGAGCTGGCGGGCGACGAACGGGAAGGTGACGAAGATGGTCGCCAGCACGATGCCCGGTACGGCGAAGATGACCTGGACGTCGTGATCGAGCAGCCACGGGCCGAGGATGCCCTGCGCCCCGAAGACCAGCACGTAGATCAGGCCCGAGACTACCGGCGAGACCGAGAACGGCAGGTCGATCAGGGTGACGAGCAGGTTCTTGCCCCAGAACTCGAACTTGGCGACGGCCCAGGAGGCCATGATCCCGAAGACGAGGTTGAACGGCACCGCGATGGCGGCGGTCAGCAGCGTCAGCCGGATCGCCGCGTGGGCGTCGGCCTCGGTGAAGGCGGCGAGGTAGGCGGCAAAGCCCTTGGCGAAGGCCTGCGCGAACACGGTGAGGAGCGGCAGCACCAGGAACAGCGCCAGGAACAGGATCGCGACGGCGATCAGCAGCCAGCGGATCCAGCGCCCCTCGGTGACGACGCTGGCCGGACGCGCCTCGGCGAGGGCGACGGGGGCGAAGGTCTCAGACATAGCCGAATCTCCGCCGGCTCCAGGCCTGGATCAGGTTGATGGCGAGGAGGGTGAGGAACGAGATGCCCAGCATGATCGTGGCGATGGCGCAGGCGCCGCCGTAATCGTACTCGGACAGCTTGATGACGATGAGGAGCGGCGCGATCTCGGAGACGTAGGGCAGGTTGCCGGCGATGAAGATGATCGAGCCGTACTCGCCGACCCCGCGGGCGAAGGCGAGGGCGAAGCCCGTGAGCACCGCCGGGATCAGCGGCGGCAGCACCACCCGCACCAGGGTGTGGACGCGCCCCGCCCCGAGGGTGGCGGAGGCCTCCTCGATCTCCTTGTCGATCTCGGCGATCAGCGGCTGCACCGTGCGCACTGCGAAGGGCAGGCCGATGAACACCATGGCGATGTAGATGCCCACGGGCGTGTAGGCCGCCTCGATGCCGATCCGCGCCAGCTGCGCGCCGACGAGGCCGTTGGGGGCGTAGAGGGCGGCCAGGGCGATGCCGGCCACGGCGGTGGGGAGCGCGAAGGGCAGGTCCACCACCGCGTCGACGATCTTGCGGCCGGGAAACCGGTAGCGCGTCAGCACCCAGGCGATGAGGAAGCCGAACACCGAGGCCGTCAGCGCCGCCAGGAGGGAGACGCCGAAGCTGACGCGCAGGGCGCTGGCCACGCGTGGATCGGTGGCGACCTCCCAGATGCCCGCGAAGCCGAGGCCGGAGGCGCGCGTCACCAGAGCGGCCAGCGGCAGCAGCACGATCAGGCCGAGGCAGGTCAGGGTGTAGCCGAAGGCGAGCCCGAAACCGGGGATCACGCTCGGACGGAGGAAGCGGCGCTTCGCACGGGTTGGCGGGTTGGCGCGCGGGGGCGGGGCCATGGTGGTGTCCTGCTCAGGTCTCGGGCCCCGCCCGGGTAAGCGCGGGGATCGGGGAGCGCCGGGTCAGCGCCCCGCCTTGCTCAGCTGGTCGAACAGGCCCCCGTTGTCGAAATTCTTCTTCTGGATCTCGTCCCAGTCGCCCTGCAGATCCTCGATCTTGAACAGCTTCAGCTCGGGCAACTGCGCCAAGTCCTCGGGCTTGGCCGCCGCGCGGTTGAGCGGGCGGTAATGGTGCTTGGCGAAGATGGCCTGCGCCCGGTCGGAATAGAGGAACTGAAGATAAGCCTCGGCCTGTTTGCGGGTTCCCTTCTTGTCGACGTTGACGTCGACCAGGGCGACCGGGGGCTCGGCGTAGATGGAGGTCGGCGGCACCACCACATCGAACTTGTCGCGGCCGAACTCCTCGAACACGAGGTAGGCCTCGTTCTCCCAGGTGGGCAGCACGTCGCCGAGGCCGCGCTGCGCGAAGGTCACGGTGGAGCCGCGGGCGCCGGTGTCGAGGACCGGGACGTTCTTGTAGACCGCCCCCACGAAGGCGTTGGCCTTGTCGGCGTCCTTACCCTCCTTCTCGTAGGCGTAGCCCCAGGCTGCGAGGAAGTTCCAGCGACCGCCGGCGGAGGTCTTCGGGTTCGGGGTGATGACCTTGATGTCGGGTTTCACGAGGTCGCCCCAGTCCGTCACGCCCTTCGGGTTGCCCTTGCGCACGAGGAACACCACGGTCGAGGTGTAGGGCAGGCCCTGGTTCGGCAGCTTCGTCCGCCAATCGGGGACGATCTTCTTCGAGATCCGGCTGATCGCGTCGATGTCGGACGGGATGCCGAGGGTCACCACATCGGCCGGAATGCCGTCGATCACCGTGCGGGCCTGCGAGCCCGAGCCGCCATGTGCGGCGCGCACGGTCAGGGTCTCGCCGGTCTTGGCCTTCCACTCCTCGGAGAAGGCCGCGTTGATCTCGCGATAGAGCTCGCGAGTCGGATCGTAGGAGACGTTGAGGAGCTCGGTCTGGGCGCAGGCCAGGGGCGGCGCGAGCAGGGCCGCGGCGAGGCCGGCGCCGAGCAGGACTGCATGGCGGCGGGTGCGGCCGGTGGTCCGGGAAGAAGTCTCGCTCACGGGGGTCTCCGAATCTGGCTCGCGCAGCCGGAGCGGAGGCATCCGCATCGCGACCCCGGCGGTGCTGGTTTCGTTCGTTTTAACGAACGTTGTCAAGCGTCGGGCCTGGGTCGGATAAGCCGGTATGGGTCCCTTCGTTGCCCGGAGACCCCCCGATCTAAAGCAAGTTTACCTCGAAGGAGAAGAGGATGCTCCCTGGGTTCTCGACGGAAGAAGAAACTGCTGGTCGCGCCGGGTTCTATAGAAAGGACATTTCCATCATTTTTCGAAGCTGGTCGGATGTCCTGCGCCGGGGGGAGGCGATCGCCGCGATCGGTTGGCTCCACCGCGGAAGAAGGGTGCCCGGTGCCTGCCCCCTTGAGAATGAGGTCGGGGGCGCGGGCCCACCCGGCCGAGGCCACGCCGAACACCCCGCAGGCGGGAGCCTCGGGGCATCGGGGACCGCCTCAGGGCAGGATCCCGGCTACCGCTGGCGGCAGGCGGGAATGTGAGGGTGGCTGAGGAATGGGGCGCGCCGGCCTCAGGCTACGGCGCGGAACGCTCAGTCCGCCGCGACGGCGATGAGCGAGAACAGGGACGCCAGCAGGATGTTGCCGACGACGACGAGGGCGAGCGTGATCATGGAACTGCTTCGTGTGAGAGCGCGGCGGAGTGCGCGTGCTCATCGGATCAACGCACCACTAGCGATCCCGGCGTGAACCGTCCGTGAATTCACGCACTTGCGAGGGCAAGATTCGGAAACGCGGTAAACGGGCCACACCCGGGGCTCAGCGCTTACCCTTGCCGAGCCGGGCGAGCAGCGCCTCGAACCGTGCGCTCGGCGGATCGGCCACGATCTCGGCGTAGAAGGAGCGAAGGGTGTGCCCGAGATGGCGGCGGACGCTGGGGCCAAGCGTCGGCGTGGTGGGCCGCACCCCATCGGCTCCGGACGAATATTCGCTTCGGGTCTTGGGCATGACTCGGACCCCGGCCTTCGCATCCCGCGCTGCGCACGAGGCGGGGCGGGGCGGTCGAAGCGTGACAGTGGCACCGATCGGTTAAGGATACGCTGACGCCGCGATGGGTCCGGCGCGCCGGTGTTGCAAGCGCCGCAAGACTTATCAAAGGTTGTCAAGCGCATAGGATAAAATCGCAGGGCTAAAAAAAACCTCTGTCGGCGCCCTTCGGCGGAAATGGCGACCGGCCAAAGACTTGGCCGTTCGAGGGTGGTTCGGGTCGATGGTGAAACGGCTAACGGAGGGTTTCCGGTGATGGACGAATCCGTCCGGATTCGCTTACAACATCCAAGCTCACGGCGCCGCAGAGTGGTTGTTTCTCGAACTCCCGCAACCAATAACGGGAATTATAACCGGCATGCAGAATATTACCATTACTGATCGAGAACGTGATGCTGTATTAGCCGCGCTTCGCTATTATCAATTCTATCGTTTGCAGGGGCATCCCTTCAGCCCGCATCAGGATCACTTGATCGATGCTATTGCGAGCGATTCCGGGGAAGCCCTTGATCTGGCAGAGATCGATGATCTCTGCGCCGGCCTGAACGGAAACGACCACGCTCTCGCGGCCGTTACCAGCGCCTGAAATCCGCAGGCAGGTGGGGCGGATGCCGTCGCCGCCCCCGATGCACCCCGACCCGTAAGACCCGCGCCGGCCCCTGATGACGGGGCCAGCGCTCCCCCGGGCCCCATGGCCGGGGCCCGCGCCTCAGGGCGCGCCGTCCACTTGCTTCTGCGCCCGATCGACCGCTTCGCCGCAGGCCTTGGCATCGCCCTTCTTGTCGGCCGTGCGCGCCTCGTCGAGGGCCACCTTCGCCTGCATCGCCTTGTCGCCGCCCTCTCCGGCCTCCGCCGACTTCTCAGGGGCCGCGGCCTCGGCCGAGGCGCTGCCGCCGCTTCCCGTGATGCCCTGACCGCTGCGCGCGCTGGCCGTGGCCTTGCCGCTGGTGTTGGCGGAGATCGCCTCCTTGGCCACATCCTTCACTGGTCCCTCGAGCTTGGCGATGCGATCGCCGCAGGGCGAGGCGAGGGCGGGCGCCGCACCCGCTGCGAGGAAACCGGCGGCGAGACACCCGGCAACGGGCCACAGGAAACGGGTCATCGATTGCTGTCCTTGATTCGGATGGTGGGGTCGGCTCGACCGAGACCGAGGCCGCCTCCGTCGGAGGGTCAACCCCCGGGAGCGAGGCCGGGCTCCCTTGGCGGGGCGGGAAAACCGCCGGCGGGAACACGGTTCGCCGACCCGAGGCCGAATCGGCACGAGCGTGCGTGGGCGTCCGGACGCCTCCGCCTCCGCCAGGGTGCGGTCGGATCCGATAGGGCCGGATATGAGACGGGGCGCAGGACGGCACGAATCCGCCCTGCACCCCGAACCCTCCCGGAACCCGGGAGGGCGATGCCCGATCAGGCGCTCAGCTGGTCGCGAATCGGCAGCTGCCGGATGCGTCGGCCGGTGGCGGCGAAGATCGCGTTGGCGATCGCCGGAGCCACGGGCGGAACGCCGGGCTCGCCGACCCCGCCGAGGGGACGGCTGTAGTCCGGGTTCGGCAGCAGGTGGACGTGGATCTCCTTCGGCGCCGCATCGATGCGGGTGATCTCGTAGCCGTCGAAGTTGTTCTGCTGCGCGCGTCCTTCCTTGAAGGTGATCTCGGCCGTGAGCGCCAGACCCATGCCCATGACGACCGCGCCCTCCATCTGCGAACGGATCCGCTCCGGATTGACCTGCGGTCCGCAATCGATGGCGATGTCGACGCGCTTGACCTGCACCTCGCCCTTGGGGCCGACCGCCACCTCCGCCGCCACCGCCGTGTGGGTGACGAAGCTGTAGTGGCCAGCGATCCCGAGGCCGGTGCCCTTCTCCATCTTGCGACCCCAGCCGATGCCCTTGGCTGCCGCCTCGATCACGCGGCGCAGGCGCCCCGTATCGATCGGGTAGCGGGCGGGATCCTCGCCGTAGTTCCAGACGTCGCTGATGCTGGTCGGGTCGATGAGCCGGTCAGGACCGATCAGCGCGAGCAGGTACTCCTTCGGGTCACGTCCCGCCGCGTGGGCGAGTTCGGACACGAAGGACTGGATCGCGAAGGCGTGCGGGATGTTGGAGACCGAGCGGAACCAGCCGATGCGCACGTGGGCATCCGCCGCCGGGTTCTCGAGACGGATGTTGGGCACGGCGAACGGCGTGTTGGTCAGGCCCATGCCGAGCTCGAACGGCAGCTCGTGCTTCGGGTCGGGGGCGAAGATCGACCCGATGGTGGGCGCCGCCGAGCGGTGCAGCCAGGCGACCGGCATGCCCTTGTCGTCGAGCCCGGCCTCCAGGCGCTCCACCGAGATGGTGTGGTAGTAACCGTGGTGGAGGTCGTCCTCGCGGGTCCAGATCAGCTTGACCGGCGCCCCGTCCACGGCCTGGCTGCACAGGGCCGCTTCCAGCACGTAGTCGGGCTTCGACTTGCGGCCGAAGCCGCCGCCGAGCAGCGTCACGTTCACCTTCACCTTGTCGGCAGGCAGGTTCAGCTTCTTGGCGAGGCGATCATGCGTCGCCTGGGGCGCCTGGGTATTGGCCCAGGCCTCGCAGAACCCGTCCTTGATCCGCACGGTGGCCGCCGGCGGCTCCATCGGGGCCTGGACGAGGTGGGGCACGAAGTACTCCGCCTCGAGCTTCGTCTTGGCCTTGGCCATGGCCCCGGCGACGTCGCCCTGGTCGCGCACGACCTTACCGGGCGCGCGCGCCGCCTTCTCCAGCTCGCCCCGGAAGGCGACGGAATCGTAGGTGGCGTTCGGGCCGTCGTCCCAGGTGATCTTGAGGGCCTCGCGGGCCTTCATCGCCGCCCAGGTGTTCTTGGCCACCACGGCGACGCCGCCGACGGGCTGGAACTCGGACGGGATCTCGGGCGCGTCGATGGTGAAGATCTTGACCACGCCCGCGACCTTCATGGCCTCGGAATCGTCGACGCTCTTGACCTTGCCGCCGTAGACGGGCGGGCGGGCGATGAGGGCGTAGAGCATCCCGTCGAGGCGGGTGTCGATGCCGTACATCGCCTTGCCGACGGTGAAGTCGTGGTTGTCGATGAGGCCGATCTTGCCCTTGCCGATGTAGCGGAAGGCGTCCTGCTTCTTCAGCACGACGCTCTCGCGGGCCGGCACCGGCAATTCGGCGGCGGCGGCCGCGACCTCGCCGTAACCGAGGCTGCGCTTCGACTTGGCGTGGGTGACGATCGAGTTCTCGGCCTTCACCTCGCTCGCCGGCACGCCCCACTGCTTGGCGGCGGCCTGGACCAGCATGGCGCGGGCCGCGGCACCGGCATGGCGCAGGTGCGGGAAGAAGTGGCGGAGCGAGCGCGAGCCGTCGGTGTCCTGGTTGCCGAAGCGGGCCTCGTCACCCCAGGCCTGGGCGACCTTCACCTTGGACCAGTCGGCCTCGAGCTCGTCGGCCACCACCAGGGCGATCGAGGTGCGCACGCCCTGGCCCATCTCGGAGCGATGGCAGGTCACCGTCACGGTGCCGTCGGACGCGATGGCGACGAAGACCTTCGGGTCGTCCTGCCAGCCATGCGGCATGGCATCGGCGCCGTATTTCTTGGGCTCGTCCTTCTTGTCCTCGGCCTGGGCCGGGTCACGCCAGGACAGGGCGAGCACCAGGGCGCCCATGCCGCCGAGCATCGCGCGGCGGCTGACATTGGCGAGGGCGCTCGGACCGGGGCCGGTCTCCACGGGTGCAGCGTCGGCCGGCGCGGTGGCGCGGGCCGCCATGGTTTGAGCTTCGTGGATCACAGGCGCTCTCCCTTGTTCACGGCGGGCTTCTGGCCAGCGGCCTGGTGGATCGCGGCGCGGATGCGGGGGTAGGTGCCGCAACGGCACAGGTTCCCGCTCATGGCCTCGTCGATCTGCGCGTCGGTGGGCTTCGGGGTCTCGGTGAGGAGGGAGGCGGCCTGCATCATCTGCCCGCACTGGCAGTAGCCGCACTGCGCCACGTTGAGGTCGCGCCAGGCGACCTGAACCGGATGGTTGCCGTCGGGGGACAGGCCCTCGATGGTGACGACGGCCTGCCCCTCGGCGGCCGAGACGGGGGTGACGCAGCCGCGCACGGCCGTTCCGCCCACATGGATGGTGCAGGCGCCGCAGAGGGCCTGCCCACAGCCGAACTTGGTTCCGGTGAGCCCGACCTCGTCGCGCAGGTACCACAGCAGCGGCATGTCGGGGTCGCCGTCGAAGCTGCGTTCAGCTCCGTTCACGGTCAGTTTGATCATCGGTGTATCCTGTCATGGATCAGGCCACGGGCCGGTCGGGATCGGCGTCACGCCAATCCATCAACCGGCGGGAAGCCGTCGGGGTCACATGTCGGGCGTTGGCACGGTCGACGTGGCGTCGCCGTCCGCATCGAAAGGTCCTGAGATGCGGCGGCGGATCCGGCCTCTCCGATCGGGAGAGCCGTCGCAGCGCACGAAGCCCCCACGCCCCGCACCTCGGAATGAATCAAATTAAACGTCCGGGCTGTTGCGGCGCAACCGGAGGCTGGCCCCGTCATCCGTCCCCGGACGGGCGATGCGGCCTCCATGTGCCGTTGCGCACGGGGCGAAGCCGGACGGGTGGTCCGGATCGCCGGGTCGCACGTTGCTTTTGCCGGCTTCCACGCAAATCCCAACCGGTGACGGTCGGCCCTCCCGGCTCTCGCGTCTCGCGGTTCAGGTCTCGACCAGGCCGGCGCTCGACCCGCTCGCGCCGGAATCGCCGGCCCCGTGCGGCAGGGCGAGGTATTCCGACGAGCGCATCTCGATCAGGCGGGAGACCGTGCGGTCGAATTCGAAGGCCTCGCGCCCCTCGGTGGCGGTGTAGAGGGCCTGGGGCTCGGCCGCGGCCGAGGCGACGAGCTTCACGTGAGCGTCGTAGAGGGTGTCCACCAGGGTGATGAAGCGCTTGGCCTCGTTGCGGTTGTCCGGCCCCATCACGGGGATGTCCGAGACGATCACCGTGTGGAAGGCGCAGGCCACCGCCATGTAGTCGGAGGCGCCGAGCGGCTGGGCGCAGAGGTCGGCGAAGCCGAAGCGGGCAACGCCGCCGGTCTCCTCGGGCACCGGCACATCGTGCCCCTTTACCCGCAGGGTCGCGGGCCGGCCCTTGGCCTTGCCGGTGAGGCCCTTGAACGCGGCCGCCAGGGCCGCCGCCGCCGTGCCGTCCGCGGGCACGTGATAGACCGAGGCGCCCCCGAGCTTCTCCAGCCGGAAATCGGTGCGGGAATCGAGGCGCAGCACCTCCACCCGTTCCTGCAGTTCGGCGACGAAGGGCAGGAACAGGGCGCGGTTCAGGCCGCCCTCGTAGAGCCGGTCGGGCTCGACGTTGGAGGTCGCCACCACCGTGACGCCGCGCTTGAACAGGGCGCCGAACAGGCGGCCGAGGATCATCGCGTCGGCGATGTCGGTGACGGTGAACTCGTCGAAGCAGAGCAGCGTCGCCTCGTCGGCCAGGGCATCGGCCACCACCGGGATCGGGTCGTCGCCCTTGGCGGTGCCAGCCTTCAGGGCCTGGCGATGGGCGTGGATGCGCTCGTGCGCGTCGGCGAGGAAGCCGTGGAAGTGCACCCGGCGCTTCGGTTCGGGGGCGGCCTCGTGGAAGAGGTCCATCAGCATGGTCTTGCCCCGTCCCACCGAGCCCCAGATGTAGAGCCCCTTGGGCGTCGTCGCGGCATCGTCCCGGCGGCCGAACAGCCAGCCGAGCGCGCTGCCCTTGCGGGCGCGCTTGCGGCGGCCGAGCTCCAGCACCAGGCGGTCGAGGGCGCGCACCAAGTGGATCTGCGCCGGGTCGCGCTCGATGGCCGCGGTGCGGACCAGGGCCTCGTAGCGGTCGGAGACCGGACCGGGGGACACGGCGCCGGCCTTGGCCTGGCTCGACGGCGCGAGACCCGAGGAGGAGGGGGCGTTCACGGGGTGGGCGACCTGTTCGCGGAGGAAGGGGATCGGGCGGCCGGCGGATCTGCCGGTCTGACGCGGCCACCCCGCGGGATCAAGCCCCGGATCCGGTTCCGGCGCCGGACGCGCGGCAGCCGGTCGCTTTGCTGCATTGCACAAATGTGGCAGCGATGCCAGATCTGATCCGCCTTGAGGGAGGCTACGCCCGGAACCGGCACGTCCTGCGCGCCCCGAAACCGGAGACTGGCACCCGATGCCCGATACGCATCCGACCCTTCAACCGATCCTCCGCCGCCTGTGGCCCAACGATGGCCCGGCGGTGGAATCCTACTTCCTGCGGCTCGACCCGGAGACCCGGGCCAACCGCTTCATGGGCGCGCTGAGCGACGCGGCCGCGCTCACCTATGCGCGCAACGCCCTGAGCGCCGAGGGCCTGATGTTCGGCTGCTTCGTCGACGGCACCCTGCGGGGGCTCGGCGAGTTGCGTCCCACCTCCGCGCCGCCGCCCGGTTTCGTCCTCGGGACCGAGGCGGAGGCCGCCTTCGCGGTGGAGAAGGCTTATCGCCGCCATGGCCTTGGCCAAGCCCTGTTCCGGCGGATCGCCGCCGCGGCCCGCAACCGCGGCGTGCGCGACCTGCACGTGCGCTGCCTTGCCTGGAACCGGCCCATGCGGGGCCTCGCCGCCAAGGTCGGCGCGGACCTGCGCATCACCGGCGGCGAGGCGGACGGCGCCCTGCATCTCGCCCGTCCGACCCCCGTCTCCCTGTGGCAGGAGGGCGTCACCGAGGCGGTGGATTTCACCCTCGCCCTCACGGCGGCGTGAGTCCGGCTTTGCCGCATGGGGTCCGGGAGGTATCGTGGCCGGTATGACGCCGCCCGGACGAGTTCCCCCCGCCCGGGTTCGGCCAGGGGGCACCATGATAGATCTTTCGCGGCGGAGCCTGTCCGTCCTCCTCGCCTGCACGGCTCTCCTGCCGGGCGCGGCCCTGGCCCAGACCGATGCCCAGGCCCGTCCCGACACCCGCGCGATGACCTGCGCCGAAGCCGCGGCCCTGGTGGCCCGGGCCGGCGCCATCGTGATGAGTACGGGTCCGGCGACCTACGCGCGCTTCGTGCGCGACGGCGGGTTCTGCCCGCTGCCGGAAACCACCCATCCGTCCTGGGAGACGACCCGGGACGATCCCAAGTGCTTCGTCGGCTATACCTGTCGCGACAAGTTCAACGAGGGCCAGGGCCGGGACTGAGGTCCGGGGGCATTCCGTCGCCTGACGCCGACCTGCGCCCGCGCTTACGGCCACGCTGCCTTGTTGCCGCCCCGCCCTCTGCCGATGGTCGCCGCCGGGACCCGCCCCGGGAGAGGACGGGCTCGCCGACGAGGGGCCCAGCATGGACCGGACCGAGACCACCCAGACCACCCGCCCGCTGAGCCGGCCGGCCGAAGCGCGCCTCGAGCGTTCCGTGGCCGATGCCCTGCGCATCATCAGGGCCGCCTGCGCCGAGCGGAACGAAGCCCCCGTCAAGGCTGCCCGGCGCCAGCTCGCCGCGATCTACGGCGCGACCCGCCTCAGCCGGCAGCGCGAGCGCCGGAGTGCCTCGGCCTGAGATTCCGTCACCGGGCCGGTCGCTCGGCGAGCCAGATGGTGTGGCGCGCCCCGCGCGAGCGCCCGGCCCGCACGCCGACCGCCTCCACCCGGAAGCCGCCCCGCGCCAGTCGCTGGGTGAAGGCTGGATCGGGATGGGCCGACCACACGGCCAGCACCCCGCCGGGGCGCAGGGCGGCCCGTGCGGCGGCGAGGCCCGCGGCGTCGTAGAGCTGGTCGTTGGCGCGGCGCGTCAGCCCGTCCGGGCCGTTGTCGACGTCGAGGAGGATCGCGTCGTAGGTCCCGCGCCCTGCGCGGATCACCGCGGCGACGTCCGCCACCCGCGCCTCGGCGCGCGGGTCCGACAGCGCCTCGGACGAGAGGCCCGCCAGGGGGCCGCGGCCCCAGTCCAGAACTGCCGGCACGAGCTCGGCCAGCACGATCCGGGCCTCCGCGGGCAGGGCGTCGAGGGCGGCCCGGAGGGTGAAGCCCATGCCGTAGCCGCCGATCAGCCAGCAGGCATTCGTCCGGAGCCCGAGCCGCGCGGCGGTCAGGGTCGCCAGCGCCTCCTCGGAGCCGCTGAGCCGGCTGTTCATTAGCTCGTTGTGGCCGAGCTGGATCGAGAATTCGGTGCCCCGCTGCAGCAGGCGCAGGGAGTCCGACCCGCCCGGCACGGACGCGGTGCCGAGAACGACCCAGGGGATCACGAGGGGGACTGGCGGGTAGGGCGGATCATGCGACCCTGGCTAGCACGGGTCGCCGACCGGATCACGTGGCACCGCGCGCCGACCCGCCCCCCGCCCCCCGCCCGACGCGGGGGGCGGGTTCTTGCGGGCTAGAACAGCCCCTCGATCTGCCCGTTGGCGTCGAGGTGGATGCCCTCCGAGGCCGGGATCTTGGGCAGGCCCGGCATGGTCATGATCTCACCGCAGATCACCACGACGAAGCCCGCGCCCGCCGAGAGGCGCACGTCGCGCACCGCGATGAGGTGGCCCGAGGGCGCGCCCATCAGGCTCGGGTCGGTGGAGAACGAGTACTGCGTCTTGGCCATGCAGACGGGCAGGTGGCCGTAGCCGTCCTTTTCGAACTGGGCGAGCTTGGTGGCGGCCTTCGACTCCACCTGGATGTCGCCGGCGCCGTAGAGCTTGGTGGCGATGGCGAGGATCTTGTCGGTGAGCTTGGTCTCGGTCTCGTAGACGTAGCTCAGGGGCTTCTGCTCGCCGTTGGCGAGCTTGACCACGGCGTGGGCGAGCTCCTCGGCGCCGGCACCGCCCTCCGCCCAGTGCTTGCAGGTGATGGCCTCGACCTGGAGCTGGTCCCGGCACAGCGTCTTCAGCTTGGCGTGCTCCGCATCGGTGTCGGCGTAGAAGTGGTTGACGCCCACGACGACGGGCAGACCGAAGCTGCGCACGTTGGCGACGTGGCGCGCCAGGTTGGCGAAGCCCTTCTCCAGGGCCTCGAGGTTCTCGGAGCCGAGCTCCTTCTTGGAGACGCCGCCATGCATCTTGAGAGCGCGCACGGTGGCGACGATGACCACTGCGGAGGGCTTCAGGCCGGCCTGGCGACACTTGATGTCGATGAACTTCTCCGCACCGAGATCGGCGCCGAAGCCGGCCTCCGTGACCACGTAGTCGCCGAGCTTGAGGCCCGCGCGGGTGGCGATCACCGAGTTGCAGCCATGGGCGATGTTGGCGAAGGGGCCGCCGTGGATCAGGGCCGGGTTGCCCTCCAGGGTCTGCACGAGGTTGGGCTGCAGGGCGTCCTTCAGGAGCACCGTCATGGCGCCCGTGGCCTTGACGTCCTTGAGCGTCACCGGCTTGCGGTCGCGGGTCTCGGCAATGACGATGCGGCCGAGGCGCGCCTCGAGGTCGTCCAGGTCCTTGGCGAGGCAGAACACCGCCATCACCTCGGAGGCCACGGTGATGTCGAAGCCGTCCTCGCGGGGGAAGCCGTTGGCGACGCCGCCGAGGGACTGGGTGATGGCGCGCAGGGCCCTGTCGTTCATGTCGACCACGCGGCGCCAGTGGATGCGGCGCACGTCGATGTTGAGCTCGTTGGCCCAGTAGACGTGATTGTCGATGAGGGCGGCCGCCAAGCTGTGGGCTGAGGTGATGGCGTGGAAGTCACCGGTGAAGTGCAGGTTGATCTGCTCCATCGGCACGACCTGGGCCTTGCCGCCGCCGGCCGCGCCGCCCTTCATGCCGAAGCAGGGCCCCAGCGAGGGCTCGCGCAGGCACATCACGGTCTTCTGGCCGATGCGGTTGAGCGCATCGCCGAGGCCGACCGTGGTGGTGGTCTTGCCCTCGCCGGCCGGCGTCGGGCTGATCGCCGTCACGAGGACGAGCTTACCCTCGGACTTGGTCTCGAGCGACTTGATGAAGGCGTGGTCGATCTTGGCGATATGCTTGCCGTAGTGATGCAGCGCGTCGTCCGGGATGCCGATCTTGGCGGCGACCTCGGTGATCGGCTGAAGCGTGGCCGCGCGCGCGATCTCGATATCTGAGGGCATTGGTGCGTTTCTCCCGGATTGTTCTTGCGCGATCGGGTCCGGCAAGGCCGCATTCCGTCCGCTGGCGTTCGTCGTTCGCCGCCAGGACCGGATCCGCCGACGTTGGGCCGTGCGGATCGGCCAAGCGGCCACGCATCATCGATCGCATCAGTTTGCGTGAAGGGACAAGCAAAAGCGCGTCGGAAATTTTGAATTTGCAGGCAAAAATTTGTTTGGGATCAGACCTGTGTCAGCCCGTCATGGCACTCGCCGTGTATCCGGCCTCGTTCAGCGCCTCCGCGATGCTCAGGGCCTGAGCGGTGGTCGTCACCGCGACGCGTCCGTGATCGAGGTCGACCGCGACCTTGGCCTCGGGGTCGAGGCGCTGGATGGCCCGGCACACCGCCGCGGCGCAGCCGTCGCAGGTCATGCCCTCCACCTGCATCAGGAGGTCCGATGTCGTCGCGTCCATGAGGTTCGCTCCGGGCTTCTCGTTCCGCGGGGCGCATTGTGGCGCCTCGCGACGCCGATGCAAGCGGTCCGGCGCGCGCCGCGTGGGACGTCCCGGAAGCACAGGACACAGTTCGGGAAAATCCGTTTGCAGGGCCGTCCGGTGGCTTGTGGGCCGGGAGCGTCTCGGCAACAAAAGAACGCCGGACCGGCCGAGGTCGGACCGGCACCCGTATTTCCCTGTCGTATCGAGGATCGAAGACTCCGATGGCCCGGATCATCGGCCGGCGTACGAGCCTGTGGGCCCTCGGTCTGCTCGGGCTCTGCCTTCTCGGGCCGCTCGCGGTCTTCTCCCCGCTCGGGGCGAGCCTCGGGCTCGCGGGCCTCGGGCTCGTGGCGGCCCTCGTCGCCCATCGCCGCGCGGGCACGCTGACCGCCCGGTGCGAGAAGCTGTCGGGCGAGGTGGACGTGCTGTCGCAGCGGCTGGTCCGGCTGGAGACGGTGACCCGCGCCCTGGCCGAGCAGCAGGTCCGGGCCGTCGATGCGGGGCTTCCCGCGAGCGCCCCCGGCCCGGATCCCCGCGACCTCAGCGCCGGCATCGAGGAGGTCACGGCCGAGATCGGTCTCCTCAGCGGCATCGTGCGGGAACTCGCGGCCGTGGTGGCGGCGCAGGACGGCGAGATCGCCGGCCTCAAGGCCGTGCCCGCCCCCGTCGTTCCGCCCGTCGCTCCTCCGCTCCGCCCCGTGCCGCGGGTCATCGCTCCGGAGCCTGAAATTCGCCCCGAGCCGCGCTTCGACGCGCCGCCTCTCCGGCGCACCGATCCGCCGCTGGTCGCGCCCTGGACGCCGCGGGCCCTCGGCCGGGCCGAGGCCCCGGTGCGCGACCCCGCGCGCGACGCGGCCCTGATCGCCGCCTTCGACGCCGCCGGCCTGGAGGTCCACCTCCAGCCCATCGTGTCCCTGCCCCAGCGCAAGGTGGTGTCCTACGAGGCGATGGCACGCCTGCGCCTAGCCGGCGAGACCCTGATGCCGGAGGCGTTCGTGCCGGTGCTGGAGCGCCACGGGCGCACCACCGACCTCGACCGCCGCATGCTCCAGCGGGTCGCCACCATCGCCCAGCACCTCGCCGGGCGGGGCAGCCAGGCGGCGGTGGCCTACGGCCTGTCGCCGCGCTCCCTGTTCGAGCCGGGCTTCCTGCGCTCGCTCGGGCGCCTCGTCGAAGGAGCGCCGGACCTGTCGGGACGGGTCATGTTGGCCCTGCCGCAGGCAAGCTGGCGCAACCTCGACGCGGAGCAGGCCGGCGCCCT
Organism: Methylobacterium sp. Leaf89; assembly: GCF_001422215.1. Lineage (NCBI taxonomy): Bacteria > Pseudomonadati > Pseudomonadota > Alphaproteobacteria > Hyphomicrobiales > Methylobacteriaceae > Methylobacterium > Methylobacterium sp. Leaf89. The sequence continues at coordinate 239,077 of NZ_LMML01000028.1, forward strand.
GGCCGACCTGCGCGGACGCATCGGCTTCATCCTGGACCGACCCCTCGACCTGCGCCTCGATCCCCTGGCCCTTGCGGATCGCGGGGTCGCACAGGTGAAGGTCCCGGCCGACCTGCTGCTGCGCCCGGATTCGCGCCAGGCCATGCCCGACATCGCCCTCGAGGACCTCGTGGCTTCCCTGGCGCGGGCCGGCATCCGCCTCGTCGCCGAGGGCGTGGAGCGCGAGACCGATGTGCCCGACCTCATCGAGCTCGATGTGCCCCTGGCGCAGGGCAGCGTGTTCGCGCCGGCCCGGGTGGTGCGCGCCGAGGTGCTCCAGGCGGCCCCGGCCTCGTCCGAGCCGACTCCGCCGAGCGAGGATCCGGAGCCGCCGCCCCAGCGCCGCCCGTTCCGCGACTTCCTGCGCCGGGCCGGCTGAGACCCGCGCGGCGTTGCTTTTCCCGGAGGTCCCGCCTAACCGGGCGGCGCTCCCCGAAACGCCCGCCCGTCAGCTCGAGGCCCGCCGCATGCCCGATACGCCCGCCCGTCCCGGCCCGTCCCGGCCCGTTCCGACCCTGGACGGCTTCGCGACGATCGCCGCGGGCTACGATCTCATCCTGTGCGACGTCTGGGGCGTGCTGCACGACGGCACCAACGCGCATCCGGGAGCCGGCGACGCCCTGACGCGATTTCGCGCCCTTCCGGAGAGCGGGCGGCCCCGCCGGGTGATCCTGGTCTCGAACGCGCCGCGTCCCTGGGCCGGGGTACAGGCGATCCTCGACGGATTCGGCGTGCCCCGGGGCGCCTACGACGCGATCCTGACCTCGGGCGACCTGACGCGCAGCCTGGTCGCCGCCCACCCGGGCGAGCGCCTGTATCATCTCGGACCGGAGCGCGATGCCACGATCTTCGACGGCCTCGACGTGACCCTGGTCGACGTGGCGCAGGCCGAGCGCGTCATCTGCACCGGCCTGTTCGACGATACCTGCGAGACCGCCGAGGATTACCGCGGGACGCTGGAGGCGATGCGGGCCCGGGACGTGCCGATGATCTGCGCCAATCCCGACCTCGTGGTCGAGCGCCGGGGCGAGCTCATTCCCTGCGCGGGGCTGATCGCGGAGGCCTACGCGGCCCTCGGCGGCGCGGTGACCTATGCCGGCAAGCCCCATCGCCCCGTCTACGAGGCGGCGCTCGCGCTCGCAGGCAGTCTCGACGACCGGGCGCCGCCGGAGCCCGCCCGGGTGCTCGCCATCGGCGATGCGCTGCGCACCGACATCGCCGGGGCGACGGCCTTCGGAATCCCCAGCCTGCTGGTGGCGCGCGGCATCCACGCCGAGGAGCTCGGCGTCTCGGCGGCGCATGCGACGCTCGGGGACATTGCGGACTGGCTCGACCGTCAGGCGGTCCGGCCCGACGCGGTGATCGAGCGCCTGGTCTGGTGATCAGGCGAAGAGGGCGTCGATCTCGTCCTGGGCGACGGCCGGGCCGTGGAGCTGCGGACCGTTGAGGATGAGGAGTTCCTTGCGGACCCGGCGCTCCACCTCCTCCGGGTCGATGCCGCCCTCGTCCTTGGCCTTGACGGCGCTGGCGAAGCGTGAGAGCCGGCTCTCGAGCTGGCGCAGGGCCTCCACGACCTTGGCGATGCGCTGCCCGGTGATGTCCTGGAAGGTGCAGGCCTCGAAGATGTCGTTCATGCGCGCCTCGACGGTGGCGCGGTAGTTCTTGTCGTCCGGCAGGCCGAGGATCTCCTCGGCCGTGTTCATGATGGAATTCGTGGCGCCCGCGGTGGCGGCCACCACGCTGCCGAGCTCCTCGTGCGCCATCGGCAGGCGATCCCGGGTGAGCTCGTTGGCCCGCAGCGCGGCAATCTCGTTGCGCAGATGGGCGATGTAGTCCGCGATCTCGACCAACTCACGGATCAAGGACGGCTTATCCGACGCGGGATTCACGTTCCGCGCCTGCTTGGCGAGTGCCATGGGCTCCCGGCTCCTCGATTCGGTGTTCCTGGGCTACGTCTCGAATCGATCAGGCGCCGCAGACGGCTTCGATCTTGCTCTTCAGGGTGGCGGCGTTGAACGGCTTGACGATGTAGTTGTTCACGCCGGCCTTCTTGGCGGCGATCACGTTCTCGGTCTTCGACTCGGCGGTGACCATGATGAACGGGGTGGTGCGCAGGGCCTCGTCGGCCCGGACGTGGCGCAGCAGCTCGTAGCCCGTCATCGGCTCCATGTTCCAGTCGGAGATGACGAGGCCGTATTTGCGGTTCTTGAGGCGAGCCAGGGCGGCGGTTCCGTCGGAGGCGTCGTCGACCTCTTCGAAGCCCAGCTGCTTGAGGAGGTTGCGGATGATACGGACCATCGTCTGATAATCGTCGACGACGAGGATCGGCATGCCGAGATCGAGGGCCATGGGTCGGTGTGCTCCGTCAGGGGAGGGCCCGTGCCTGGGCACGACCCTCCGGGAATGGGCCGGAACGCCAAGGTTTGGGCGCCCCTTGGCGATGAAACTACGCAGCTTCGCATTGCGAAGCGGTTAACTGCCCACGCGGCCCATCTTGTCTTGACTTCAGGAATGTCCGGGCGTGGCGGGGATGGACTCCATTCGCCTTGACAAGGCCGCCCCGCTCGCCCCCATGCGGGGGGCATGTCCCTCGCGCCACCCCCGCCCGACACCGCCGACTCCGCACCGTCCAGCCTCGACGCTTTCGCCCGGCAGGCCCTGGACGACCTCGATGCGCGCGCCCTGCGCCGCCGCCTCATCGACACCGCGCGCGGACCCGGTCCGATCGCGCACCGGGACGGCCGGACGCTGATCTCGTTCTCGTGCAACGACTATCTCGGGCTCTCCGACGATCCCCGCGTGATCGCCGCCGGACAGGAGGCGCTGGCGCGCTACGGCGCCGGCGCCGGCGCCTCCCGCCTTGTCACCGGCAATCATCCCGTCCTCGCCGCCCTGGAGGCGCGGCTGGCCGCCCACAAGGGCAAGGACGCGGCCCTGGTCTTCGGCAGCGGGTACATGGCCAATCTCGGCATCGTGCCGGCCCTGGCCGGCGCCCGGGACCTCGTCCTCGTGGACGCCCTCGGTCATTCCTGCCTGTTCGCGGGGGCGCAGGTCTCGGGCGCGAAGATGCTGCGCTTCCGCCACAACGACGTCGGCCACCTGCGGGACATCCTGGCGGCGCGCCGCGGCCGGCACGGACGCGCGCTGATCCTCACCGAGCGGATCTTCAGTATGGATGGGGACCGCGCGCCTCTCGACGCCATCCTGGAGGTTGCCGCCGCCCACGATGCCTGGACGCTGGTGGACGATGCGCACGGTCTCGGCGTGGTGGAGGCGGGGGTCCGCGCGCCCCTGGAGATGGGCACGCTGTCGAAGGCGCTGGGCTCGTATGGCGGCTATCTCTGCGCCTCGCGCGACGTCGTCGACCTCATGACCAGCCGGGCCCGCAGCTTCGTCTACACCACCGGCCTGCCGCCCGCCTCGGCCGCGGCCGCCCTGCGCGCGCTGGAGATCATCGAGGCGGAGCCCGAGCGGGCTGCCCGCCCCCTGGCCTTGGCCCGCCGCTTCACGGCGCGCCTCGGACTGCCCGAGGCGACGAGCCCGATCGTGCCCGTCCACGTCGGGACGGCGGAGGCGGCGCTCGCGCTCTCGGCCGCCCTGGAGACGCGCGGCTTCCTCGTCGTCGCGATCCGGCCACCCACGGTGCCGGCCGGCACCGCCCGCCTGCGCGTGGCCTTCTCGGCCGCACACGACCCGGCGCAGGTCGACGGCCTGGCCGACGCGCTGCGGGCGCTCGGCATCGGCCCACGGGTTTCCCCGGAGACCTGACCCGGACCGATCAGGAGTTGGAGCGTGCGCCGCCGGCCTCGTGATGCCGGTCCTGGAGCCGGTTCGATCGCTCCCGCGCCCGCCGGCGCTGGGCCGAGAAGCCGATCCAGCGCGTGACCAGGGGGCCGCGACGGCGAACGATCGGTGCCGCGTCCCCGGTCTCGCCCGTCAGGACGGTCACATCGGTATCCGCTGTTCCATCCGCGAGGTGGCTCTCTTCGGCGGGTGGGGTGTGACCGAAGGCTTCGGGATGGGTCTTTTCCGTCACGACGATGAGTCTCCTCCGGGAATCCTGGGTGTTGCCGTGGGTGGGGAGGGCCGCGCGTGCGACGGCGCCGATCCCTGCCGTCGCGTTCGTCGGGCCGGGCCCGTCGCCGAGAGGTCGGAGCTTGCGAATGTCAGCGGTCATCACGCCTGTTGCCATCTGCGCGGGACCCAGCGCGGCGCGCCGTGCGCGCCCGTGATCCCGTCCCCCTGCACGGCCCGCTCGTCGGGTCCTGCAGCGTCTGCAACAGCATAAGCAATCCCGCCGCCGGGTTGAGTCGGTTGCTTGGTCTGTGAGTCCATATCTGTTGTCTCGGCGTCCCAAACAGGCGTCCAACCGGCCGTTTGCCGGGCTATGGGGACGCTGCCCGGCCCACGGGACCGCGCGGTCCGCGTGGAATCCGGGCCGGCGACCCTGCGCTCAGACCCGTCGTGTGCGGGCCGATACGGCGTCGTTTCGGGGCGCCGCGGGGCTTTCGGCCGCCGCGGATCCGTCAGGCGGCGGCGGGCGCTTGGCCGGCCGCGCGCTCGTGGGCGAGCTTGACCACGCTGACCTGATCGACTTTGCCGGTCCCGAGCATGGGCACCCGCTCCAGCACCACCACCTCCGCGGGAATCGCGATCTCCGGCACGCCTTTGCCCTTGGCGAAGCTCTGGTAGGCGGCGCGGGTCGCGTCCTTGCGTTCGGTGAACAGCACCAGCCGCTCGCCCTTGCGGGCATCCGGCACGGCGGCGACGGCGCTCGGGGTATCGGGCCACAGCTCGGCCGCGAGGGCCTCGACGCTGGCCAGCGACACCATCTCGCCGGCGATCTTGGCGAAGCGTTTGGCCCGGCCCTTGATGGTGACGAAGCCCTGGGCGTCGATGGCGACGATGTCGCCGGTGTCGTACCAGCCCTCGGGGGGCGCCTCGATGCTGCCGGGGCGCTCGGGCCGCAGGTAGCCCAGCATGATGTTGGGACCGCGCAGGACGAGACGTCCGCCCTCCGCGATGCCGGGCACCGGCTCCAGCCGCCAATCCTGGCCGGGCAGGAGGCGGCCCACGGTGCCGAAGCGGTTGAACATCGGGGTGTTGAGCGCGACCACCGGGCCGCATTCGGTGACGCCGTAACCTTCCAGGATGCGCAGGCCGAACTTCTCGCCCCAGGTCTTGCGGGTGGATTCCTTCACCGCCTCGGCCCCGGCCACGACGTAGCGCAGCGAGCGCAGGTCGTAGGAATGGGCGGTCTTGGCATAGCCCGCCAGGAAGGTGTCGGTGCCGAACAGGACGGTGGCGTTGGAGCCGTAGATCAGCTCGGGCACGATCCGGTAGTGCAGAGGCGAGGGATAGAGGTAGACCGGGACGCCCGAGACCAGGGGCAGCACCAGGCCGGCCGTCAGCCCGAAGGCGTGGAACACCGGCAGCACGTTGAACACCTTGTCGCTCGGCCCAAAATCGATCCGGGCGGCCACCTGCGCGGTGTTGGCGAGCATGTTGCGGTTGGCGAGCACCACGCCCTTGGGTGCGCCTTCCGAGCCTGAGGTGAACAGGATCGCGGCCGGGTCGTCGCCCCGCCGGGGCACCAGGGGCGCCCGCTTGGAGAGGAAGCCACGCAGCTTGTCGCCCGTCGTGATGCCGGCCCGGATGTCCTCGAGGTAGACGAGGGTGACGGCCCCCCGGATCGCCTCCACGAGGGCGCCGAGGCGGCCCTTCTCGATGAAGGCGCGGGAGGTCAGGATGGTGTCGACCTCGGCCGTTTTGCAGGCCGACAGGACGTTGGCGGCGCCCGCCGAGAAGTTGATCATGGCCGGAACCCGCCCGGCTGAGGCCAGGGCGAACAGGGTCACGGCCGCACCGTTGGCGTTCGGCAACATCACGCCCAGGGGCTTGCCGGGGGTGCCGACCCCCTGCAGCTTCCGCCCGAGGATGTTGGCGCCCATCACCAGCCGGGAGAAGCTCAACGATCCGGTCGGATCCTCGACGGCCGTGCGGCGCCAGCCGTGGCGGTCGCCCGCCTCCACGAGGGCCTGCATCAGGCCGCGGTCGATCTCGGTGGTGCGGAAGACGAGGTCGGACATGATTCCGTAGAGTGCGGCGCCCGCCGCCTGCCGGCGAGCCTTGCCCTTGAGGGCCGGGTCCACGCTAAGGGCGACCGGCGAAAGGATCGTGACGGTGACCTTCGGCCACCAGCGCCGCTTCACCTGGTTCTGCGACAGGCGCGAGAAGACCGTCTTCTCCAGGCCGTCGATCTTCACCGGCACCACCATGGCCCCGGACTTGTCGGCGATGAGCCCGGCCCCGTCATAGACCTTCATCAGGCTGCCGGTGACCGTGAGGCGCCCCTCGGGGAAGATGATCAGCGTCTCGCCGCTCTTGACCGCATTGATCAGGGTGCGGGTGGCCAGCGGCCGTGTCGGGTCCAGGGGCATCGCCTTCGTCATCGCCAGGAACGGCTTCACCCACCAGCGCTGCGCGATGCCGTGGTCCACGGCGAAGACCGGTTCCTGGTCCAAGAGGGAGAGCGCGAGGGGCGCGTCGAGGAACGAGACGTGGTTGAGGGCGATGATGGCGTTCGGGCCGGCCTTCTCGACGTTCTCCAGGCCGCGCACCTCCAGGCGGTAGAAGGCCCGGAACAGGATCGAGAGGAAGTCGCGGAACGGGCTCGTCGGCAGGACGGCCAGGATGACCACGCCCGCCACGAGGTTGAGCACGCCGAGCAGGGTCAGGAGCGCAGCCATCGACCAGCCGGCGCCCTGGAGGGCGGCGAGGCCCAGCGCCCCCGTCACCATGAAGGCGGCCGTGAGCACGTTGACGGCGCCGATGACGCGGGCCCGCTTGTCCTTGTCGGTCCAGGCCTGCACGGCGGCGAAGGAGGGCACGATGTAGAGGCCACCGGCGACGGCGAGGCCGAACAGGTCGAGGGTGACGCGCAGGCCCGTCCCTGTGGTGAGGAACTCCCAGGCGTCCGAGGGATCGCCGGAGACGGGCCCGAGATGCGCCACCGTCCAGGCGAGATCGAGCCCGAAGGCGCCCATCAGCAGGGCGCCGACGGGGGTGGGGAGCAGCACGATGCGACCGCTGGCGAGCCAGGAGGCCAGCCCCGAGCCCACCGCGATGCCGATGGAGAATACGGCGAGCAGGGTCGTCACCACGGTCTCGGAGCCGTTGAGGCTCTGGCGCACCAGGACGGGGAGCAGCGACAGCACCACGGCGCCCACGAGCCAGAACCAGCTCACGATCAGCGAGCCGCGCCACAGCCGGGTGTCGCTCCAGAGATCGCGCAGGAGGGCACCGGTGGAGCGGGCGACGTTGGGGTCGACCCGCAGGGTCGGCGCGCCCTCGCCGGTGGACGGGATCGCCCGGGCCGAGAGCCAGCACAGGACGGCGAACACCATGATCATCGTGCTGAAGGCCAGCGCGCCGCCGCCCATGGCGGTGGCGAGGCCGGCCACGATGGTGCCGAGCAGGATGGCGAGGAAGGTCGCCGCTTCGACCAGGGCGTTGCCGGCGGTCAGTTCGTCCCGGCGCAGGTGGTCGGGCAGGATGCCGTACTTGATCGGCCCGAACAGGGCCGCGATCGTCCCGAACAGGCCGAGCGCCACGAACAGCACCGGCACGGAGTGCAGCCAGAACCCCAGGGCCGCCGCCGCCGCACCGAAGATCTCGGCGAATTTCAACCGCTTGGCGATGAGCGCCTTGTCGTAGCGGTCCGCCATCTGTCCGCCGAGGCCCGACAGGATGAAGAAGGGGCCGATGAAGACCGCGCCCGCCAGGGTGACCAGCATCGGCGAGCTGCCACCGCCCGCACCGCCCACCTTGAACAGGATCAGGAATACGAGCGCGTTCTTGAGGAAGTTGTCGTTGAACGCCGAGAAGAACTGGCACCAGAACAAGGGTGCGAAGCGGCGCGTCGTCATCAAGGTACGAAACATGGAAGTCTCCTCGGACGACGCATGACTGCCCGCACGCGGCGATAGCGTCAAATGGTGAACCACGCGTCATTTGAACAACGTTCAAAACATATCGCCGCCGCAGATGGGGTTCAATGGCGCGATTGTACGGTGTGCAATCTGAGCGGTCGGCCGGTGCGGTGCCGCACGGGGACGATGACCCGACCTCGGAATCCACGGAGCGGGAAACAGGATGGCACGGGTGGAGAAACGGGGCACCGGCCCGCGCGGCGAGCACAACCGCGACGAGTTCCTCGCGCTGGTGACGAAGGCCGCCGAGAACCTCGTCCGGCGGGAGGGCCTGCGCGGCCTCGGGATGCGGCGGCTGGCCAGCACCATCGGGTATGCGCCGAACTCGATCTACAATGCCGTCGGCGACCTCGATGCGGTGATGATGCGGGTCAATGCCCGCACCCTCGCCCGCCTGCACGCGGCCCTGGAATCCGCGGTGACGCCGGACGCCGCACCGCGCGACAAGGCCCTGGCCCTCGCCGATGCCTATCTCGGCTTTGTCGCCGCGGATCCCCAGGTCTGGAGCCTCGTCTTCGAGCACCAGATCGCGCCCGACAGCCCCTTCCCGGACTGGTACGCCGAAGCCCTGGGCCAGACGACCGACCTCGTCGCCCGCGTGCTGGCCCCCATGATCCCCGACCCGGACGAGCGCCGGCAGGCGGTGGCGGCCCTCTGGGCTGCCCTGCACGGCCTCGCTTCGCTCTCGACTTCGCGCAAGCTCGCGGTGCTGACACCGGAATCGCCCCGGGACCTCGCGCGTCTGCTTGTCCGACGCTTCCTCGACGGGCCGGACCGGGGAAGGCCCGAGACCGCGGGCGCCTGAGCACCCTCGGGCCGGTGGATCCTACAGGACGCTGCTGCGGCGCGTCCGCATCCCCTTGAAGAGGGCGGGATGGGGATCGGTGAGACCGCGCGATGCCGGCGGCTCCGGCGCCTTGTACGCTGGCTCCGCTCGGGCCGGGACCTCGCGCGCGTCGTCCGTCCTCGGCCGGCCGCCGCGGCGCTTGGCGGTCGAAGACCCCGAGTCGTGTAACTCGGACCGCGGCGCAGGCAGGAGCGACAGGCCGCCGAACGCGAGGAGGCAGGCGAGGCCGATGCCGGCGGAATGCCAGCTCGGCTCCGGCGCGATCATCATCGTCACGAGACCCCCGAAGGCGATGGCCGAGGCGAGATTGCGCGGTGTGAAGGGATCGATGGCCATGACACCATCATCCGCTGCGTCGCTCGCGACTTCGTGAACCGCATGATTCAATTTGTAGGGATTAGATCGCCGTTGGGCCGGAGCCCTCCGATCGTATTCGGCCCCATGCCGACGACGCAAAATCCGTGACGCCAGTCGGGGTTTCGCCCTGCGACAGGATTGAGATTTCGATCGGCGCAAGGTCTGAGACCTCGGACTGATATCGGTGCTGCAACAAATCGCGAGATTTCCAGAAGCTCTGATGGGTTCTCGCTGGTGCAACCAGTGGTTCAGAACAATTCATTCGTGAACGCAAGATTTTAAGCATCCGCGATGCGTTGTGGCTGCTCGCCGCGCGTGTTGATTTGCTCCAGGCGGCACCCGATGAAGTTCGTCGTGTCCGTCCAAAATCTCTTCATCCGCCGCCGTCTGATCGCGGCCTTCTCGCTCCTGACCGTCTTCGTGGTCGGCCTGGGCCTCTTGGCACTCTTCAGCACTCAGCGCATGCGCGCGCAGAGCCTGGAGGTCGAAACGAACTGGCTTCCGAGCATCCGCGCCCTGGGCGAGATCGATACGGTCACGGCCCGCATCAGCGCGGTCGTGCTTACGCATATCAGGCCACCGACCCGAAGCTGACGGCCTCGATCGAGGCGGACCTCGTGCGTTTCGACCAGAAGCTGGCCGATCGCCGGGCGATCTACGAGCCGATGATCGCCTCGCCGGAGGAGCGTGCTCTCTACGACAGCTACCGGCGCGATGCAGCCGCCTTCCTGCCGATCCGCCAAGCCATCCTGGATCTCTCGCGCGGCGGACAGAAAGCCCAAGCCTTCGAGCTCTACGAGAGCAAGGGCCTGTCGGTTCGCCGCGCCGCGTCGAACACCCTGGAGAAGCTCGCGGCCCTTAACAATGACGGCGCCGCGCAGGCGCAGGCCTGCAGCATGGCCATCTTCGAGCAGACCCAGACCCTGGGTCTCACCGCTATGTTGGTGGCTCTCGTAATGTCGGCGCTGTCCGCCTTCCTGATCATCCGCGGCGTCACGCACGGCATTCGCGCCGTGGTCTGGCCCATGCAGGCGCTGGCGGGCGGAGACCTCTCCGTGACCATCCCGCACCAGGGCGCCCGGACCGAGATCGGCACCATCGCGGACGCCGTCCAGGTGTTCAAGGACGGTCTGATCAGGATGCGGGCCCTCGAGGCGGAGACGGTCCTGGCGGGGGCGGGGGCGGAGGCGCAGCGCCAGGCGGCGATGCGGGCGATGGCCGACAGCTTCGAAGGGG
>NZ_LMML01000028.1:249695-249804 GCF_001422215.1 Methylobacterium sp. Leaf89
CACGATGATCACCTCGATCGCCGGGCAGACCAACCTGCTGGCGCTGAACGCCACCATCGAGGCGGCGCGGGCCGGCGAGGCGGGCCGGGGCTTCGCGGTGGTGGCCGCC
>NZ_LMML01000028.1:249849-410989 GCF_001422215.1 Methylobacterium sp. Leaf89
CATCAGCCAGATCCAGGGCTCGACGGGCCAGGCGGTGGGAAGAGACCGGCGCGGCCGCCGCCCAGGTGCTGGGCGCCGCCTCCGAGCTCTCGCGCCAGTCCGAGCACCTCAGCGCCGAGGTCCAGCGCTTCCTGGCCACCGTGCGCGCCACCTGAGCGGTGCCCACGATCGCCAGGACACGAGAAGGGGCGCGTTCCGGGCCCTTCCCGATTTCAGAGTCAGCGGCTGCCGGCGCCGGACTTCATGCCGGTGCTGCCCGACGCGGTGCTGGCCCCGGTTTCATGGGACCCCATGCCCGAGTGGCTGGTCGAGCCCGTGGTCGCGCCCTTCTCCTGGCCGGGCGCGTAACCCGAGGCACCGGGGGAGCCGTACTGAGACCCGTTCTGCTGCATCTCCTGTCCCGGTGCGTTGTTCGCGGATCCCGGACCACTGCCGGCAGCGAAAGCGATCGTGGTCAGGGCGAACGTGCTGGCGAGGGCGAGCGTGACGGCTTTCATGAAGAACTCCTTGCACCACTGCAACTGGGGCCGAACAACGTCGGCTCGGTGCAAGGCGTTCCCAAAAACTTCGATGCGTCCCTGTACCCATTTTTCATGTGATGCAGGGATGAGACCGGTCGCCGATCTTGTCGCGGCGGCCTGAGCACCGCGGCAATACCTGCCACGGTGCCGATCTTCTCGGCCTGGAGGGGCTATGGCAGCGCCGCTTCCGCCTGCCGATAGGCCACGCCGTGGGCCACATAGCCCTCGACCACCCGGGCCATCATGGCGCGCTTCTCGGCATCGAGGGGCCCGAGGATGCGGGCCGGGCGCCCGCCCCAGAGATGGCCGCCCTCCAGGAGCTGGCCCGGGTCGGTGGTGGCGCCGGCGGCCAGCAGCACGTCGTCGGCGATCACGGTGCCGGGGGCGACGACGCAGCCGATGCCGATGAGGCCGCGCGCGCCGATGCGGCAGTCGGACAGGCGGACATTGTGCCCGACCGTGGTGTCGCGTCCCAGGACGACGCCCTCGCCCCGGGTCCGGATGACCGTGTTGTCCTGGATGTTGGTGTTGGCTCCGACCACGATGGGACCGACCTCGGCGTGGAGGTCGCAGGAGAACAGCACCGTGGAGCCGGCCCCGAGGGCGATCCGGCCGCGCAGGCGCGCGGTGCGGGCGACGTAGACGCTGGGATCGTGTTCCGGCTCATCGGCGGCCGGCGGGGCCGGCAGGTCGCCGGAGGCCTCGCGCAGGCGCTCCGCCTGCTCGGCGATCTCCGGCAGGCTGATCGCCCGCACCGGCTTGGCGGGGCTGCCCGCATAGGCGAAGCCGGCGGCGAGGTGCGCCCGCGGGAAGACGGTGGCCCCCGCCTCGATCAGCACGCCACTCTCCACGCTCGCCCCGTCGAGCACGATGGCGTCGTCCTCGATCACCACGTCCGAGCCGACGGTGCAGGCATGCACCACGGCATTGCGGCCCACCGTCACCCGGTCGCCGATCAGGGTCGGATGGGTGTTGGTGGCGATGTGGACGGTGGAGCGGTGGCCGAGCCAGAAGCGCTCGCCGATGACGATCCGGTCGCCGTCGGCGCGGATCACGCTGTGGTCGCCGAGCCAGGCCTGGGCGCCGAGGGTGGCGTCGCCGATCACCGTGCTCGCGCGGCCGCACCAGACCGGACGGGCCGAGAACACCGGCAGGACGCCGTCATGGGGCAGGATCAGCTCTGGGGTCACAGCGAAAATGTCCTTCGCATCCCGGTGGTGTCGCCGGGCGTTCGGGGGCATAGAGCGCCCGTGCCCGTGAGGGCAGGTTCGCCGGGCCTCGTCAAGGGTGTACCGCCCGAACGCGGTCCGCCCAAGCCCCGGTTCCCGACCCCTGGTTTCGACCGCCTGTTTCCACCTCCCTTCTTCACTCTCCTTGTACCCACCCGCTCTGTTCCCACCCGCCGTTCCGAGACCAGCCCGGGGAAGCCCATGTCCGATGTCAGCATCCAGAGCGCACCCTTCGACGCGAGCGCCGAGATCGCCCGGCTCACCCGCGATCTCGGCGGCAGCGCCGGAGCCATCGTCACCTTCACGGGCCTGTGCCGCGACGAGGGCGGTCGCCTCACGGGACTCGAGCTCGAGCACTATCCCGGGATGGCCGAGGCGGAGATCGGCCGGGTGGTCGAGACCGCCCGCGCGCGCTGGCCGCTCCAGGGCGTGTGCGTGATCCACCGCCACGGCCTCGTCGCCCCGGGGGAGGGCATCGTCCTCGTGGTCACCGCGTCCAGCCACCGGATCGCCGCCTTCGAGGCCGCGAGTTTCCTGATGGATTACCTCAAGACGCGGGCCCCGTTCTGGAAGCGCGAGCACCTCGCCGACGGCACCACGGGCGGCTGGGTCGAGGCGACGGAGGCCGACGACCACGCCGCCGCGCGCTGGGATCAGGAAGCCGGCGCCCCGCGCTAGCGGTGCGCGGATGCCGGCCGGTCGCGGCACCAAGCGGCGGAACCCAAGCTGAACTGGCGACATCCTCCCGCAGGATGGGCCGGGCGCAGCGCGGCCGGGCCTGCCCGGAGACCCGTCCGACATCCGCGTGCCAGACCCGGCATGCCAGGAGCTCACACCGTTCATGGCCATTCCCTTCCTCAGCGAGGAGCCCGCCCGCCCGCGCCCGCGCCGCTGGTCCCTCGCCGTCTCCGGCATCGCCGTCGTGGCCTTCATCGCCGTCCTGGCGCTCGCCTGGATGGCGGCCTCGACGCTGCTCCTCGTCTTCGCCGGCATCCTGCTCGGCGTCTTCCTCGACGGCCTGACGCGGCTTCTCGGCAAGGTCCTGCCGGGAAGCCGGGGCCTGCGCCTCAGCCTCGTCAGCCTCGTGCTCGCCGGCCTGACCCTCGCCCTCATCGCCTTCGGGGGCGCCACGATCGTGCAGCAGGGGCGGGATCTCGGCCAGACCGTGGCGTCCCAGGCCGGCACCGTGCGCGACCGGCTGAAGGATTACGGCATCGACGTGCCCGAGATCGCCCCGGGCAAGGGCGGCGAAAACAAGGGCGGCGAAAACAAGAGCGGTGAAAACAAGGGCGGCGAGAGCAAGGCCGTCGCCCCCGGCGGCGGTGATGCGAAATCCGGCGGCGGAGGGGATTCGGGCCCTCAGCGCAACGACGATTCCGTGGCCTCCGGCCAGAAGTCGGGCGGCCTCGCAGGCCTCGCCTCGGGGGCGATGAAGAGCCCCGGCTCGCTGCTGTCGGATGCCGGCAGCGTGCTCGGGCCGGCGGCCACCGTGGTGATCGGCCTGTTCAGCGCGCTGGGCAACGCCCTCGTCATCATCTTCCTCGGCCTCTCGGTGGCGGCGGATCCGGGCGCCTACCGGGACGGGCTCGTGCGCTTCGTGCCGCCGCCGCACCGGGACCGCGCCACCGCCCTCCTCGACGGCATGGGCGAGACCCTGCGCCACTGGCTGTTCGGCCAGCTCATCACCATGGCGGTGATCTTCGTCTGCACCTGGGCGGGCCTCGCCTTCCTGGGCATCGGCGGCGCCCTCATCCTCGGCCTCCAGGCCGGGCTGCTCGCCTTCATCCCGACCATCGGACCGCTGATCGCCGGCGTCGTGATCCTGCTGGCCTCCCTGGCCTCGGGAACCACCGCGCTCCTCGGGGCCCTCGGCGTCTACCTGGCGGTGCAGACCCTGGAGAGCTACGGGCTGACGCCCTTCATCCAGAAGCAGGCCCTCGACATCCCCCCGGCCACGATCTTCGCCGGGCAGCTCGTGCTCGGCGTGATCTTCGGCCTGTGGGGCATCGCCCTGGCTCTGCCGCTGATGGCGGTGGCCAAGGTGCTGCTGGCGCAGCTCTATATCGAGGACACCCTGCATGAGGAGGCGGAGGGCTGAGGCGCCCTTCCGGGTCGTCAGCCAGGCCTGGGGTGTCCGGCGACGGCCCCGTGCCGCCGCCGGGTCTCACGCGTCCATCAGCGGATGCAGGTCGCGGACCATGCTCTTCAGGCGCTCGTCGAGGACGTGGGTGTAGATCTGCGTCGTCGAGATGTCGGCGTGGCCGAGAAGCTCCTGGACGATGCGCAGGTCCGCGCCGTTCTGCAGGAGGTGGCTCGCGAAGGCGTGGCGCAGCACGTGCGGGCTGACCCGGTCCGCCCGGAGGCCGGCCGCCGTCGCCACCGTCTTCAGATCGCGGGCGAACGACTGCCGGGTCAGGTGCCCGCTCTCGCTGTCGGCGGGGAACAGCCAGGGGCCATCGGCGCGCAGGTGGGCGAGGTGGTCGCGCATGGCGCTCCGGGCGATCTCCGTGAGGGGCACCAGCCGCTCGCGTCCGCCCTTGCCCTTGACCACCAGGTAGCGCTCCTTCGTGGAGGCCGCCGCCCGGGGCAGGGCGACGAGTTCCGAGACGCGCAGGCCCGTCGCGTAGAGGAGCTCGATCAGGCAAAGCAGGCGCGTGCCCCGCGCACGCGCCGCCGCCCAATCACCGGCCGCGCCATCTTCTGTCGTCCCTTGGCCGGTCGCCCCTTGGCGCGCCACCGCCAGCAGCCGGTCGACCTCCGCCACCGAGAGCACCTTGGGCAGGGCCCGGACCCGGCGCGGGCCGCCGATCGGGGCGCTGGGATCGTCCTCGGCCAAGCCCTCGGCGTAGAGGAAGCGGTGGAAGCCCCGGATGCAGGACAGGCGTCGGGCCGCCGAGGCGGCCGAGAGGCCGCGCGTCTCGAGGTCGGCGAGGTAGGCCCGCACGGGAGCCGCCTCCATCGCGACGGGGTCGTGCCCGCCCCGCGCCAGGGCGGAGAGGTAGTCGGCGAGGTCGCGCCGGTAGGCCGCGAGGGTGTTGGCGGCCGCGCCCCGCTCGGCGGCGAGCATATCGAGGTAATCGCGGATCAGGACGTCGCCCGCGGACATTTCGCCCGCGGGGATCTCGCCCGCAGGCATCTCGGCCGCAGGAATCTTGGCGGCCCGGTTCGGAAGAGGGGTCGGTGCCCGCGTCACCGGTTCGGCGGCTGGAGCTTCGAGGCGGGGATGGTCACGCTCATCTCGCGCGGCGTCGGCACCACGAAGGTCGCCAGCGCGAACATCCCCGCGAAGGCGAGCCCGGCCAGGATGGCGAGGGTGGCGAGGAAACGGAACAGGGTCGGCACTCGGACGAACCTCGATCGTGCGGCGCTGGGAACGTGAGCGCGCCTCGGGGGCCAGACGGCTTCAGGTGCCGGATGTGGCTGACGACAAGCTTGGGGTTGCATCACGGGCCGACGCCGAAGGCAATGACTTCGCGGCCACAGGCGGCGCGGCATTCCGGTGCGCGCGCCGTCCCGGGTGCTTCGCCCCCACCGGAAAACACGCTAAGACCCGCCCAACGATGTGTAGATGTCCCTGATGACCGAAGTCCCTCCTCAGGGCGGCGTCCCGCCCCCGGGTGAACCGCCGGCCGCCGCCGCCGGCGAGCCGATCGAACTGCGCCTGCGCCGGGCCCTCGGTCACCGGTCGATCGTGCTCGTCGGCCTCATGGGCGCCGGCAAGAGCACCGTCGGCCGGCGCCTGGCCACGCGCCTCGGCCTGATGTTCAAGGACGCCGACAACGAGATCGAGACGGCGGCCAAACTGACGATCCCGGACATCTTCGCGATCTACGGCGAGCCGAGCTTTCGCGATGGCGAGGAGCGGGTCATCGCCCGCCTGATGCGCGAGGGGCCCCTGGTGCTCGCCACCGGCGGCGGCGCCTTCATGCGTGAAACCACCCGCGCCCGCATCGCCGAGGGCGGCGTCTCGATCTGGCTCAAGGCCGAGCTCGACGTGCTGATGCGCCGGGTGCGCAAGCGCGGCGGGCGCCCGCTGCTCCAGACCGAGGACCCGGAGGAGACCCTGCGCCAGCTCATGGCCCAGCGCCATCCGGTCTACGCCACGGCCGACGTGGAGGTGATCTCCCGCGACGTCGCCCACGACCGGGTCGTGCAGGACGTCATGGAAGCACTCGACGCCTACCTGAACCGCCCCTCGCAGACCGGGATCGCAGCCCAGTGACCGACCGCCTCACCGTGGCCGTTCCCCTCGACCAGGGGCGCGCCTACGACATCCTGATCGGACGCGGCCTCCTCGACGAAGCCGGCCGGCACGTGGCCGCCCTCGGGGCGAAGGCGGCGGTGATCGTCTCCGACACCAACGTGGCCGCCCTCTACGGCGCGCGCCTGCAGGACGGCCTCGCGGCGGCGGGCCTGCGCTCGGGCCTCGTGACCGTCGCCCCGGGCGAGGCCTCGAAATCCTACGCCACCTACGCGGCGGTCTGCGACGGGCTCCTCGCCCACAAGGTCGAGCGCAACGACCTCGTGGTGGCCCTCGGCGGCGGCGTCGTCGGCGACCTCGCGGGCTTCGCGGCCGCCACCCTGCGCCGCGGCGTGCGCTTCGTGCAGGCGCCCACGAGCCTCCTCGCCCAGGTCGATTCCTCAGTCGGTGGCAAGACCGGGATCAACTCGCCCCACGGCAAGAACCTCATCGGCGCCTTCCACCAGCCCCGCCTGGTGCTCGCCGACACCGCCACCCTCGACACCCTGTCGGAGCGGGAGATGCGGGCGGGCTACGCCGAGGTGGCCAAGTACGGCCTCATCAACGACGCCGCCTTCTTCGACTGGTGCGAGGCGCACTGGGCCGGCATCTTCGCGGGCGGGCCGGAGCGCGACGAGGCGGTGGCGATCTGCTGCCGCTCCAAGGCCGGCGTGGTGGTGCGCGACGAGCGCGAGGACGGCGAGCGGGCCCTGCTCAACCTCGGCCACACCTTCGCGCACGCCCTGGAGCGCCTGACCGGCTACGAGTCCGCCCGCCTCGTCCACGGCGAGGCGGTGGCGATCGGACTGGCGCTGGCCTTCCGCTTCTCCGCCCGCCTCGGCCTGTGCCCGGGCCAGGACGCGGGCCGGGTCGCCAACCACCTGGCCCTGGCCGGTCTGCCGACCCGGCTTCAGGCGGTGCCCGGCGGCTGCGGCGACGCCGACGCCCTCGTGGCGGCGATGGCGCAGGACAAGAAGGTCCGCGACGGCGCGCTGACCTTCATCCTGGCGCGCGGCATCGGCCAGAGCTTCATTGCGCCCGGCATCGACGGCGCCGAGGTCCGCGCCTTCCTGAGTGCCGAACTGAGCGCCGCTTGAGCGATCCCGGGACCGAGGACCTGCATCGCCGTATCGCCGCGCTGGAGGCCGAGCTCGCCCGCCTGCGCGGCGCGCCGGCGGCACAGCGCGAGGCGGAGCTGCGCCTCATCACCGACGCGCTGCCGGTGCTCGTGGCCTATCTCGACCGCGACTAAACCCACCGGTTCAACAACCGCGCCTACAAGACCTGGTTCGGGCGCGGCGTCGACACCCTGGTCGGTCGCCCCGCCCGCGAGGTGCTCGGCCCCGAGATCTTCGCGTAGCACCGCTCCGACATGGACCGGGCGCTGGCCGGCGAGACCATCGCCCGCGACGGCGTCCTGCCGGACGGCCACGGTCGCCTCCGAGCCTGCGCCATCCAGTACATCCCGCGCCGGACCGAGGGCGGCGCGGTGGAGGGCTTCTTCGTCCTCGCCATCGACGTCGAGGAGCGCCGCGCCGCCGAGGCCCGGCGGATCGCGGTGGCCGAGTTCGGAGACCGCCTGCGCGACCTCGACGACACCGCCCCCATCGCGTACGTGGCCGCGGAAATCCTCGGAACCACCCTCGGCGTCAGCCGGGCCGGCTACGGCACCATCGACGCCGTGGCGGAGACCATCCTGATCGAGCGCGACTGAACGCCCCCGGCATCCGGAGCCTCGCCGGGACCCTGCACTTTCGCGATTACGGCTCCTACATCGAGGATCTGAAGCGCGGCGAGACCGTGATCTGCAGCGATGCCGACGCCGACTCGCGCACCGCCTCCGGCGCCGAGGCCTTGAAGGCGATCAGCGCGCACTCTTTCGTCAACATGCCGCTGACCGAGCACGGCGGCTTCGTCGCGCTTCTCTATCTGAACCATGCCACCGCCCGGTCCTGGTCGCCCGAAGAGCTCGCCTTCATGCGCAATGTCGCCGAGCGCGTGCGGGCGGCCACCGAGCGCAGCCGCGCGACCTCCGCGCGACCTCCGCGCGACGGGCGAGCGACGCGCAGTTCCACGCCTTCGCACAGGCGGTCCCGATCCACGTCTGGGCGGTCTCCGCCACCGGTGCCCTTGATTGGTTCAACGCCGCCTGCGCCGCCTATTGCGGTCCCGCCCTCGACGGGGTCCGGAGCGCGGCCTGGGCCGCCCTCGTCCACCCCGCGGACCGCGCGGCGGCGGAGGCCTGGGAGGCCTGCCTCGAAGACGGCCGGCCCTACGCCGACGAGTTCCGCATCCGCCGCGACGACGACGCCTATCGCTGGTTCCTGGTGCGGGCCGAGCCGATCCGGGCGGCCGACGGCACCATCCTGCGCTGGGTCGGCACCAGCACCGACATCGACGACCAGAAGGTCACGAGCGCCGAACTGGCGCGCCTGAACAGCAGCCTGGAGCGCCAGGTCGAGAGCCGCACCCGCGAGCGCGAGCGCATCTGGGAGACCACCACCGACCTGATGGGGACCGCCGGGCTCGACGGCTACCTGAAGACCATTAACCCGGCCTGGGGCCGCACCCTCGGCTGGGACGAGGACGCCCTGCTCGGCCGGCCCTTCGCGGCGCTGATCGATCCGGCCGACCATGCCGAGACGGCCGAGGTGGTCCGCCGTCTCGCGCGGGGCGAGACCGTGACCGGCTTCGTCGACCGCGTCTTCACGAAGGCGGGTGACCGGCGCACGGTGATGTGGACGGCGGCTCCCGACGGAGAGACCTTCACCGTCATCGGACGGGACATCACCGACCAGCGCCGGACCGAGGAGGCCCTGCGCCAGGCGCAGAAGATGGAGGCGGTGGGCCAGCTCACCGGCGGACTGGTCCACGACTTCAACAACCTGCTCACGGGGATCTCCGGCAGCCTCGAACTGCTTCAGGTCCGCATGGCGCAGGGACGGATCACACAGACCTCGATCGCTACATCAACGCGGCGCAGGGCGCGGCCAAGCGTGCCGCCGCCCTGACGCACCGCCTCCTCGCCTTCTCGCGCCGGCAGACCCTCGACCCCAGGCCCACCAGCGTGAACGGCCTCATCGCCGGCATGGAGGAGCTGGTGCGCCGCACGGTCGGGCCGGCGGTGACCATCGAGATGGTCGGCGCAGCCGGTCTCTGGACCGCCCTGGTCGATCCGAACCAGCTCGAGAACGCCCTCCTCAACCTCTGCATCAACGCCCGCGATGCCATGCCGGAGGGCGGCCGCATCACCATCGAGACGGCCAACAAGTGGCTCGATCTCCGCGCGGCCCGCGAGCGGGACCTGGAGCCGGGGCAATTCCTCTCCCTGTGCGTCACCGATACCGGCACCGGCATGACGCCGGAGGTGATCGCCCGCGCCTTCGATCCGTTCTTCACGACGAAGCCCCTGGGCGAGGGGACCGGCCTCGGCCTGTCGATGATCTACGGCTTCGCCCGTCAGTCGGGCGGCCAGGTGCGGATCTATTCGGAGGTCGGCCAGGGCACGACGGTGTGCCTCTACCTGCCCCGCCACTACGGGGAGGCCGAGGCCCGCGACGGCGAGGCCGACCTCGCCTACGCACCCCGGGCCGAGCAGGGCCAGACCGTTCTCATCGTCGACGACGAGCCCACCGTGCGGATGCTCGTGACCGAGGTGCTGGAGGATCTCGGCTACACCGCCATCGAGGCGGCGGACGGGGCGGCGGGCCTTAAGGTGCTCGAATCGGACGTGCGGCTCGACCTCCTGGTGACGGATGTCGGCCTGCCCGGCGGCATGGACGGCCGCCAGATGGCCGATGCAGGCCGGGTCGTACGCCCTGGCCTGAAGGTGCTGTTCATCACCGGCTACGCCGAGAACGCCGTGCTGGGCAACGGATACCTCGCGCCCGGCATGCAGGTGCTGACCAAGCCCTTCTTGATGGAGTCGCTCGCCGGACGCATCAAGGAACTCATCGCCGGGACCGACGGGGCGTGAACGGCCCGGCCCGCGCCGTGGTAAGCACCGGCTCGACCTGACGACATCCTCCGGCATCGCACGCATGGAACCCCATACCGATCTCTGGCTGGCCGCGAGCATCGTGGTCATCTCGCTCCTGCTCTCGGCCTTCTTCGCCGGCGCCGAGACCGCCTTCACGGCGGCGTCCCGGGCCCGCATGCTGGCCCTGGAGAATGCCGGCGACGCGCGCGCGCGCCTCGTCAACGCCATCATGGCGAGCCGCGAGCGCTTCATCGGCGCCATGCTCATCGGCTACAACATCGTGGCGATCGGCGCCTCGGCCTTCACCACCGGCGTGCTCACCACCCTCTTCGGCAAGAGCGGCATCCTCTACGCCACCGGGGTGATGTCGGTCCTGGTCATCATCTTCGCCGAGGTGCTGCCCAAGACCCTCGCGATCAACAAGCCGGACAGCGCCGCCCTGGTCATGGCCCGGCCGGTGGCCTTCGCGGTGGCCCTGCTCGGGCCGGCGGCGCTCGCCATCGAGGCCCTGGTGCGCGGCATGCTCCGTCCCTTCGGCGTCCGGATCGGCGAGCGCCAGACCATCCTGTCGGCCACCGACGAGATCCGCGGCCAGGTCGCCCTGCTCCATCGCGAGGGTGGCGTGGCCAAGGCCGAGCGCGACATGCTCGGCGGTCTCCTCGACCTGTCGGACCTCACCGTCTCGGAGGTGATGGTCCACCGCACCAAGATGCGCACCATCGATGTCGACCTGCCCTCGGAGGAGATCGTGCGCGCAGTGCTGGCCTCGCCCTACACGCGCATGCCCCTCTGGCGCGGCACGACGGAGAACATCGTGGGCGTGCTGCACGCCAAGGATCTCCTCCGGGCGCTGGACGCCGCTGGCGGCGACGCCGCCGGTCTCAAGGTCGAGGCCCTGGCGTTGGAGACCTGGTTCGTGCCGGACACCACCTCCCTGCGCAACCAGCTCAAGGCCTTCCTCGCCAAGAAGACCCACTTCGCCCTGGTGGTCGACGAGTACGGCGAGGTGATGGGCCTCGTGACCCTGGAAGATATCCTCGAAGAGATCGTGGGCGACATCGCCGACGAGCACGACGTCACCGTCTCCGGGGTGCGGGCCCAGGGCGACGGCTCGGTGCATGCCGACGGCAGCGTGCCGATCCGCGACCTCAACCGGGCCATGGACTGGGACCTGCCCGACGACGAGGCCACCACCATCGCGGGGCTCGTCATTCACGAGGCCCGGGCGATTCCCGACACCGGGACAGCTTTCAACTTCCACGGCTTCCGCTTCCAGGTCCTGCGCAAGGCCCGCAACCGGATCACCGCCCTTCGGATCACGCCGCTCGGTCCCGGTCTGCGCAAGGTGGAGCCGTGACGACCCGCCATCCGCGGAGGTCGTCGACGGGCCTCGGACGTCCAGATCTGGGTAACCATGATCGTATAGAATAGCTTCGGACGCTGGGCCGCCGTCCCGAAGGGGCGAGCGGCTTCTGGATCATCGAACGAGCGAGGGGGCGGAACCGATCGATGCTGCTCGATGCCTCGACCCTTCTGCTCGTGACCGTGATCCTGACCTTCATGGTCGGCAGCCTGTTTCTGCTGTCCTGGAGCCAGGCCCGCCACGTCCACGCCCTGGCGATCTGGGGCATCGCCCACATCACCGGCGCGATGGCCTCGGCCTTGCTGTCCCTGCGCGGGATGATTCCGGACTGGGTCTCGATCGGGGTCGCCAACGGCGTGATGATCGGGGCCTACGGCCTGATCTGGACCGGGACCCGCGCGTTCGAGGGACGGCGCGCCCGCTTCGCACCGATCGCAGTGGCGATCGCGCTCTGGGGGACGAGTTGCCTGGTCCCGGCGTTCTTCGCCTCGGTTCCCGCCCGGGTGATGCTGGCCTCGAGCCTCGCGGGAGGTTTCTGCCTGCTGGCCGCTCGCGAGATCTGGCGGGCCCGGGCCGAACCTCTGGTGTCGCGCTATCCCGGCGTCGCCCTGCTGCTGATCTACACCTTCGCCTATTGGATCCGCGTGCCCCTCGCACTCGTCGCGCCGCCGCAGACCAAACCGAATCCGCTGCAGACGCCCTGGCTGACCATCCTGTGCCTCGCCGGCATGCTCTTCACCCTGGCGATCGCCTTCGTGTTCATGTCGCTGACGAAGGAGCGCGCGGAGCGCCTGCAGCGCCTCGCTGCCGACACCGACGCGCTCACCGGCATCCTCAGCCGGCGCGCCTTCGTGGCCCGGGCCGAGGCTGCGCTGGGGGAGGGCGGTACATTCACCCTGCTTCTGTTCGACCTCGACCACTTCAAGCGCATCAACGACCGGCACGGCCACGCGGTGGGCGATGGCGTCCTCGTCGGATTTTGCCACGCCGTGTCGGCGCTGCTGCCGGGCTCCGCGATCTTCGGTCGGATGGGCGGCGAGGAATTCGCCTGCCTCCTGCGCGGACTCACCCCGGAGGAGGCCTTGACCAAGGCCGAGTTCCTGCGTCGCGCCGTGGCCCGGATCGCCGTGCCGGAATTGCCGCACCTTGCGATCGGCGTCAGCATCGGTCTGGCGGTGCCGGAGGAGGGCTCCGCCGCCGTGGCGTCGGGACGCCGGCTCGATGCCCTGCTCAGCCGGGCGGATGCAGCGCTCTACCAAGCCAAGCGCAACGGGCGCGGGCGGACCGAGCCCGCACCGCACCCGCTGCTCCGAGTCGCCTGAGGCAGGGCAAGTCGCCTTAGGCAGGGCGAGTCGCCTGAGGCGGGTTACGGCGCCTTCTGAGCCGGGGCGGGCGCCACGGCCGGAGCGGCCGCCGTGCGCTCGATCTTGGCCCCCTCGCGCAGTTTCAGGATCATATCCTGCTGCGCCTTGCGGGTCAGGTACTGGTCCACCTGCTCCTTCATCTCATCGAAGGTCGGGACCGGCTTGGTGCGCTTCTCCTCGAGCTTGATCACGTGCCAGCCGAACTGGGTCTTGACCGGATCGGACACCTGCCCCGGGCTCATCTTGAAGGCGGCCTCGGCGAAGGGAGCGACCATGCGCTCCTTGGTGAACCAGCCGAGGTCGCCGCCCTCGGTCTTCGAACCGGGATCCTTCGACACCTCGGCCGCGACCCGGGCGAAGTCCTCGCCGCCCTTGATCCGCGCCGCGATCTTCTTGGCCTCGTCCTCGCTCTCCACGAGGATGTGGCGGGCGTGGGCCTCCTCCTCGGGCTTCATCGCCTTGACGGTCTGGTCGTAGAGGGCCTTGGCCGCCTCCGGCGTCGCCGCCTTCTTGGCCTCGCGCTCCAGGTACTCGTCGAGGAGGAGCTTGTCCTTGAAGTAGGCGAGCTTGCGCTGGAAATCCGGCGAATCACCGATCTTGGCGGCTTCGGCCGCCTGGGCCCCGACCTTGAGGTCGATCATGTAGTCGACGAGGAGAGCTTTCTTCTGGGCGTCGTCGACGCCGGGCAGAGAGAGGGCGGGATCTTCGGCCGCGATGGCGAGGTCTCCCGCGGTGATCGGCGCCCCGTTCACCTTCGCCACCACGGTCTCGGGAGCGACGGGTGCTGCGGCCGGTGCCGGGGCGGCCGGCGCCTGTGCCCGGGCCGAGGCCAGCGGCAGGCCGAGCGCCAGGGCGACGGCGCCCGTGCGCAGGAGGCCCGTGCGCAGGAGGCCCGTGCGCAGGAGTCCGGAGCGCGAAAGGGACTTGATCATCGTCATGGAGGCGTCCTTGGGAGCGCCGCCCACGTCCCGGCACGGGGCCGGTCGGAGGTCGTCGCAGGGGGCTGTCGAGCGAGGTGCGGCCGGGGGCCGCGGATTGGCCGCGTCATCAGGTGGCGCGTGCACCCCCCGATGGCAAGCACGGCCGCAGCGTCGAGCGGCCGAATCCAGGCGCCCGTTCGCCGCCCACGCGACGCACCCTCACGCCGTTCCCTCTCCCGTCGCTGCGACCGGTGCGTCGGGCGATCACGATGCGGGGAGATCCCGCGAGCGGCCCGGACACGCGCGCCCGCATCCTTCGTATGAGGACTGAGACCATGAGAACCGGGGCAGCGGCACCCCGGCGCCGAATCCGGCCCACGGGGGTCGCGCGGGCGAATCACGCCCCGGATCGAAACGCGGCGCGTCCGCGTTGGCCGGGTCAAAGCCGGCTCAGCGCCCCTCCGGGCATGCGGCCACTCGGCGTCCTCCGCTTGCCCCGCGCCGACCCGGCCCCACCCGATACCCCGGTGTGGACGCGGGCCGGCTCTTTCGGATGCGCCGGCCCGTGTTTACCTCTATAAGCCCGGCCAACATTCGCCTTCAGACTTTTCGATCGACCGTAGGTTCACGATGCTCGGTGCCCTCGCCAAGAAGATTTTCGGCTCGTCCAACGACCGGCGCGTGAAGGGCTATCGTCCCCGTGTGGCCGAGATCAACGCCCTGGAGCCGCAGGTCGCTGCGCTCTCGGACGACCAGCTCCGCGCCCGCACCGACATGCTGAAGGCCGAGCTCGCCGCCGGCAAGACGCTCGATGACATCCTCGTGCCCGCCTTCGCCACCGTGCGCGAGGCGGCCAAGCGCGTGCTCGGCCAGCGCCACTTCGACGTGCAGCTCATCGGCGGCATGGTGCTCCACGAGAGCGGAATCGCCGAGATGCGCACCGGCGAGGGCAAGACCCTGGTGGCGACCCTGCCGGTCTACCTCAATGCCCTCTCGGGGCTGGGCGTCCACGTGGTCACGGTGAACGACTACCTGGCCGCCCGCGACGCGGAGTGGATGGGCCGGGTCTACCGCTTCCTCGGCCTCACCGTCGGCACCATCGTGCACGGGCTCGACGACGGCCAGCGGAAGGAGGCCTACGCCGCCGACATCACCTACGGCACGAACAACGAGTTCGGGTTCGACTACCTGCGCGACAACATGAAGTACGAGCTCAGCCAGCTGTCCCAGCGCGGGCACAACTTCGCGATCGTCGACGAGGTCGATTCGATCCTAATCGACGAGGCCCGGACCCCGCTGATCATCTCCGGCCCGGTCGACGACCGCTCCGAGCTCTACGTCTCGGTCGATGCGCTGATGCCGCATCTCGAGCGGGAGCATTACGATCTCGACGAGAAGCAGCGCACGGTCTCGCTGACCGAGAGCGGCAACGAGTTCGTTGAGGACCTTCTGCGCGGGGCTGATCTCCTTAAGGATGGCGACCTCTACGACGCGCACAACGTCAGCCTCGTCCACCACGTGAACCTGGCCCTGCGCGCCCACACCCTGTTCACCCTGGACAAGGACTACATCGTCAAGAACGACGAGGTGGTGATCATCGACGAGTTCACCGGCCGCATGATGCAGGGCCGGCGCTACTCGGAAGGCCTGCACCAGGCGCTCGAGGCCAAGGAGCGGGTGACGATCCAGCCCGAGAACCAGACGCTGGCCTCGATCACCTTCCAGAACTACTTCCGCCTCTATTCCAAGCTCGCCGGCATGACCGGTACGGCCTCCACCGAGGCCGACGAGTTCGCCGAGATCTACAAGCTTGAGGTCGTCGACATCCCGACCAACAAAGAGGTCGAGCGCATCGACGAGGACGACGAGGTCTACCGGACGGTGGCCGAGAAGTACGACGGCATCATTGCCGAGATCGAGAAGGCGCATGCGCGCCACCAGCCGATTCTGGTCGGCACCGGCTCGATCGAGAAGTCGCAGCACCTGGCCGAGATGCTGGTCAAGGCAGGCTTCCGCCAGCTCGACTACTCGGACCCCAACGCCCTCACGGACGTCTACGCCGCTGCCCGCGAAGGCCGGGTGACGAAGCGCTTCGCCGTGCTCAACGCCCGCTTCCACGAGCAGGAAGCCTACATCGTCGCCGAGGCCGGCGTGCCCGGCGCCATCACCATCGCCACCAACATGGCCGGGCGCGGCACCGACATCAAGCTCGGCGGCAACGTCGAGATGCGCGTGGAGAAGGAGCTTGCCAGCGTGCCCGAGGGGCCGGAGCGCAACGCGAAGATCGAGGCGATCAAGGCGGAGATCGCGGAGAACCGCGACAAGGTGCTGGCCTCGGGCGAGGCGGCCGACCCGGCTGCGGGCCGCAAGGTCGCCCTGCCGGGCGGCCTCTACATCATCGGCACCGAGCGCCACGAATCCCGCCGAATCGACAACCAGCTGCGTGGCCGCTCCGGTCGCCAGGGCGATCCCGGCCGCTCGAAGTTCTACCTGTCGCTCCAGGACGACCTGATGCGGATCTTCGGGTCCGACCGCATGGACGGCATGCTGACCCGCCTCGGCCTGGAGCAGGGCGAGGCGATCATCCATCCCTGGATCAACAAGGCCATCGAGAAGGCGCAGCAGAAGGTCGAGGCGCGCAACTTCGACATGCGCAAGAACGTGCTCAAGTACGACAACGTCATGAACGACCAGCGCAAGGTCGTGTTCGAGCAGCGCCGCGACTTCATGGGCCAGGACAGCGTGCGCGAGACCGTGGACGAGATGCGCCACGGCGTCGTCGACGACCTCGTGGCGGTGCACGTGCCCGAGAACGCCTACGCCGAGCAGTGGGACATCGAGGGCCTGCGCGAGCGGGTCCAGACGGTGCTCAACCTCGACGTTCCGGTGGAGGACTGGGCCAAGGAGGAGGGCATCGCCGACGAGGAGATGCGCGACCGCCTGCGCCAGGCCGCTGACGAGGCCTATGCCGGGCGCACCGAGAAGAATACGCCCGAGGTGATGACCTATGTCGAGAAGCAGGTGCTCCTGCAGACTCTCGACCACCTCTGGCGCGAGCACCTCGTCACCCTCGACCACCTGCGCCAGGTGGTGGGCTGGCGCGGCGTCGCCCAGCGCGATCCCCTCAACGAGTACAAGTCCGAGGCGTTCGAGCTGTTCAACAGCCTGGTCGCCGCCCTGCGCGAGCAGGTGACGCAGCAGCTCTCGCGCATCGAGATCATGTACGAGGAGCCGCCCGTGGAGGGCGCCGACAACCCCTTCGCCCCACCCGGCCTGCCGCCGATGTTCGCCCAACACCTCGATCCCGTCACCGGTGAGAACGAGATGGCGGGCACCGGTACGGGCAGCGACGGCGGCGCGGGTCCCGCCTACGGCTACGCCGCACGCGAGATGGCCACGGACACCGCCGTTCTCGAGCGCAACCCGGACGATTCCTCCACCTGGGGCCGCGTCGGGCGCAACGAACCTTGTCCCTGCGGCTCGGGCAAGAAGTACAAGCACTGCCATGGGACGCTGACGGCCTGAGCGTGCCGGCGGTCGCCTACGGCATCGAGCCGGACCTCGACGCGGCGGAGTTCCGGCGCGTCCTGATCGAGTCCGGACTCGCCGTGCGCCGCCCGACCGACGACCTACCGCGCCTGGCCCGGATGCTGGCGCAGGCCGATCTCGTCGTCACCGCCCGGCGGGACGACGACCTCGTCGGCGTCGCGCGCACGCTCACGGACTTCGTGTTCGGCGCCTATCTCTCGGACCTCGCGGTGAGCCGCTCCGCGCAGGGGCTCGGGATCGGCCGCGGCCTCCTCGCCGCCACCCGAGCGGCAGTCGGGCCGCAGGCCTCGCTCCTGCTGACGGCCGCCCCCGGGGCCGTCAGCTTCTACGATCGGATCGGGATGCCGCGGGTGGCGGATGCCTTCCGCTACGACCGCGAGGCCTGACCCGCCGCCTCGAAATCGCCGTCCCTGCCCAGAAACGAACCCATTTGGTGGTCAAGCCATATGGATACGCTTGAGGGAGTGGAGCGAGACGGCATGCAGGAAACCCGATCGGCGACGACGCTGCCTCTACTTGGTCTCCTCCTAGCGGTTCCTGGTCTCGGTGGTTGCAATACCTATGCGGGTGCACCCACGGTGACGGGTTCGACGCTCGCAGCCAAGCCGGTGTCCGTCACCGATGAAGAGCGCGACTGTCTCGGTCGGGCGATGTACTTCGAGTCGAATCGCAGCGACGCCGAAGGCCTGCTCGCCGTCGGCACGGTGGTCATGAACCGGCTGGAGGCCGCCGCCTTCCCGAATGGTGGGATCTGCTCGGTGGTCGGCCAGCCCCGGCAATTCGCCCCCGGTGTCCTGACGAAGAAGATGGACGACAAGAGCCTGCAGAAGGTCGCCGAGGTGACCGATGCCGTCCTCGATGGCCAGCGCCACCCGAAGGTCGGGCGAGCGATGTACTTCCACACGGCCGGCCTGCGCTTCCCCTACAACAACATGCACTACGTGGCGGTGGCCGGCGGCAACGCCTTCTACGAGAAGCGCAAGCCCGGCGCCGTGGAGCAGGCCACGCCGCCCGCGCCCGCCACCGCGCTCGCCTTCGCCTCGGCCGAGGCCCCCGCGGCGCCGACGATGCCCGTGGTCGCGGCTTCGGTTTCCCCCGCGGCCGCCCCCATCCCCGCCCCGGTCGAGACCGCGGCTGCCCGCGCGACCCCGGCCGCCTCGGTGCCGGACCATCGTGCGGCCCCGATCCGTACGGTGCGGGCCACCGTCGACGAGAAGCCCGCACCCGCGGCCAGGGCACCGAAGGCCGCCCACAGCCGCGTCGCCCTGACGCCGGCCGCCCTGGCTCCTGAGCCGCTGATCCCGCCGCCCGTCCTCAACCTGCCAAGGCCGTGAGCCGGCCCCCGGGGAACCGCCGCGAGCCGCGAGCCGCGGGCCGATTCCCGACGGGCCTCGGTTCCGGCGCTCTGCGTGCCGCTTTCGGTCGCGGAGACTAACGGGGCCGCCACCCTAGCTGAAATCGCACCTTTTCCTTACCGCAGGTCGCGATGAACATGGTTCGGCCGATCGCCCATCTCACAAAGGCGGGCACGCGTGCGATCGTCCGTGCCCTCACTGGGGGCTTCGATGCGCTGACGGGTCCGGTCGGACGCCTGAACGATCGCGTCGAAGCGCACCTGCGCGATCGGACACCGCTGCTCAGGGCCTATTATGCGCGTCCCGCGCCTCGGCTCGCCGCGCCGTTGCCCGTCCTCGACGGGCCCATCGATCTGGCGCTTCGTGGTGGAATCCGCGAGACCGCGCCGAGCCGACCAGCGGAGACGACGGCGCCGCAGCCATCCGCCATGGCATGAGCCAGGTGCCGCCCTCCGAAGCCACCTGATCCGCTCACTGCGGTGGCGCTTCGCCCGAATGTCGGAAAACCCGCCCGTCGCGGCCCTTCGGACCGGGAGGCCGCCTTCGGCACGGTCCCTACACGGTCACTTGGGTCCCGACCTCGACCACGCGGCCGGTGGGGATCTGGAAGAAGTCCGTGGCGTCGTTGGCGTTCTTGGCCAGGGTGATGAAGATTCGGTCCTGCCACAGGGGCATGCCCGAATGGGCGGCCGGGCGGATCGAGCGGCGGGACAGGAAGAACGACGTCGCCATGATGTCGAACTTGAAGCCCTGCTTGCGCAGCAGCGTCAGGGTCCGGGGGATGTTCGGCGTCTCCATGTAGCCGAACTTCATCACCACCTTGTGGAAGTGCGGGCCGATCGGCTCGATGTGAATACGGTCGACCTCGGCGGCGCGGGGCGTATCCACGGTCTCCACGGTGAGCACCACGTTCTTCTCGTGCAGCACCTTGTTGTGCTTCAGGTTGTGCAGCAGGGCGGCCGGGGCGATGTAGGGGTCGCTGGTCAGGAACACCGCGGTGCCGCGGACGTGATGCGGCGGGCTCTTCTCCAGCATGCTGACGAGCTCGGTGAGCGGTACGTCGGTCTTGCGCGTCTTGTTGATCAGGATCCCGACGCCGCGCACCCAGGTCCACATCATGACGATCAGGGCACCGGCGAACAGCAGGGGTACGTAGCCGCCCTCGAACACCTTCAGCATGTTCGACAGGAGGAACAGGAACTCCACCGCCGCGAAGGGCAGGATCGCGAGGCCGGCGGCCCAGGGCGACCATTTCCAGGTCTTCCACAGCACCAGGAAGGCGAGGCTGGCGGTGATCAGCATCGTGCCCGTCACGGCGATGCCGTAGGCCGAGGCCAGGGCCGCAGAGGAGCGGAACAGAACCGCCAGGATCACCACGCCGACCATCAGCAGCGCGTTGATCTGCGGCAGGTAGATCTGGCCCGAATGCGATTCGGAGGTGTGGCGGATCTCCAGGCGCGGCAGCAGGCCGAGCTGGATCGCCTGGCGCGACAGGGAGAAGGCGCCGGTGATGACGGCCTGGCTCGCCGTGACGGTGGCGGCGGTGGCGAGAAGCACCATCGGCAGCAGGCCCCATTCGGGCACGAGCTGGAAGAACGGATCGGTGGTGTCGGGCTTCGACAGCACCAGGGCCGCCTGACCGAAATAGTTCAGGACGAGGCAGGGGCCGACGAGGCCGAGCCAGGCGATCTGGATCGGCCGGCGTCCGAAATGGCCGAGATCGGCGAACAGGGCCTCGGCCCCCGTCACCGCCAGGAACACCGCGCCGAGCGCCACCAGGGCGCCGGTGCCGTGCCCGAGGAGGTAATGCACCGCGTAGTACGGGTTGAGGGCCCAGAACACGTCGGTGTTGGCAGCGATGTGGGGCAGGGCGGCGAGCGCCATCGCGGCGAACCACACCACCATCACGGGGCCGAAGAAGGAGGCCACCTTGCTGGTGCCGCGCACCTGGATGAGGAACAGCGGCACGATGATCGCGATGGTGATCGGCAGCACGTACGAATCGAAGGCCGGGGTGACGAGCTTCAGGCCCTCCACCGCCGAGAGCACCGAGATCGCCGGCGTGATGATGGCGTCGCCGTAGAACAGCGAGGCGCCGAGCAGACCGAACATGAACACCACGCGGGAGCCGCCGAGCGCCGTGCGGGCCAGTGCCATCAGCGAGAGGATGCCGCCCTCGCCGTTGTTGTCCATCCGCAGCAGGATGACGACGTACTTGATGGTGACGATGAGGACGAGGGCCCACAGGATCAGCGAGGCGACGCCCAGCACCTCCTCGCGCAGCAGGATGCCGTCGGCCCGCGCCGAGACCAGGGCCTCGCGGAAGGCGTAGAGCGGGCTCGTCCCGATGTCGCCGTAGACAACCCCGACGGAACCGAGGACCAGCGTCCACAGGCCCGCCGGGCCGTGGGCCCGGGCGGTCTCGGGCGAGGCCTCGGCGGCCGGAGGTGCACCGGCGCCGTCGGGTTTGGCGGCGGGCGCGCTCGAAGGGGCGGTTTGCGTCATTCGGCTCGATCGAGGCTCGTGGCGAGCCCAACGTCTCGCGGCGCGGGTTTGCTCGCGCGCGAGAACGCCGGGGCCGTCCCGACGGGGTCGGGTGGCGGGGGACGGTCGCGTTCACGCTATCATGCGGCGCAGGACGCGAGAACGGCAACCTGGTCGCGGTTGCCGCTCATCGGGGTTCGAGTCCGGATCGCGTCCGGCAGCTGCGCGTCAGGAGGCTACTCGGCGGCGGTGCGGGTACCCGTGCCGAAGCGCCGCTCGATGTAGTCGGTCACCACGGTCTCGAAATCCTTGGCGAGGGTCGGTCCGCGCAGGGTCATGGCCTTCTTGCCGTCGATGAAGACCGGCGCCGTGGGGGTCTCGCCGGTGCCCGGCAGGGAGATGCCGATATCGGCGTGCTTCGATTCGCCGGGGCCGTTCACGATGCAGCCCATCACCGCGACGTTGAGGCCTTCGACGCCCGGATAGGCCTTCTTCCATTCCGGCATCGAGTTGACGATCCAGCTCTGGATGTCGCGGGCGAGTTCCTGGAACGTGGTCGAGGTGGTGCGGCCGCAGCCCGGGCAGGCGGCGACGAGGGGCACGAAGGTGCGGAAGCCCATGGTCTGCAGGAGTTCCTGCGCGGCCTTAACCTCCACGGTGCGGTCGCCGCCCGGCTCGGGGGTCAGCGAGTAGCGGATGGTGTCGCCGATGCCTTCCTGCAGCAGCACGCCGATGGCGGCGGAGGCGGCCACCAGGCCCTTCGAGCCCATGCCGGCCTCGGTGAGACCCAGATGGATGGCGAAGTCGGAGCGGCGCGCCACCTCGCGATAGACCGCGATGAGATCCTGCACCGCCGAGACCTTGGCCGACAGGATGATCTTGTCCTGGGACAGGCCGAGTTCCACCGCGCGCTCGGCCGAGCTGAGGGCCGATTGCACCATGGCCTCGCGCATCACCGCGCGGGCGTCGATCGGCCGGGCCGAGCGGGCGTTCTCGTCCATCAGGTGCGTGAGCAGCGCCTCGTCGAGGGAGCCCCAGTTCGCGCCGATGCGGACGGTCTTATCGTAGCGGATCGCCTGCTCGATGATGGTCGAGAACTGCGTGTCCTTCTTCTCCTTGAAGCCGACATTGCCCGGGTTGATCCGGTACTTGGCCAGCGCCTCGGCGCAGGCCGGATGGTCGGACAGGAGCTTGTGGCCGATATAGTGGAAGTCGCCCACCAGCGGCACGTGCACGCCGATGCGGTCCAGACGCTCGCGGATCTTCGGCACGGCGGCAGCCGCCTCGTCCCGGTCGACGGTGATGCGCACGAGCTCCGAGCCGGCCCGGGCGAGCTGGGCCACCTGGGCCACGGTGCCGTCGATGTCGGCGGTGTCGGTGTTGGTCATCGACTGGACGACGATCGGTGCACCGCCGCCCACCGTGACCGCGCCCTCACCGGATCCGATGGTGACGCCGACCGTGCGGTGGCGTGGGCTCGGGCCTGCGATCTCGGGGCCGGTGCCGCTGATCGGGTTGACGGGGGTCGCGTCCATGATGTCCATCGTTGACTGTGCGCTCCGAGGAACGTCCGCCGCCGACCGGGAGCCTCCGATCGGGCCGGTCCGGACCGGGGGCGGCGTTCCGATGCCGCAAACTCTACGCCCTCGATCGTTTAGCTGAGATGACGGCGGGCGGGCGTCAAGTCCGCTGCGTCACCGGGCGTTCCGGATGGCACAGCGAACACGCTGATCGTATTCGGCTTCTCCCATGTCCCATCCGGGCGGCGATGTCGAGTTTCCGGACCGGACCGGGTGGCAGGGCTGCGTCGCGGACAGGGAACCGCTGCATCTTCCCGCCTGTTTGTGGCCTTGCGGCATCATATATTGCGCTGCAGCATAAACGTTGGGAGATCCGCATGCTTGATCCGCATCAGCAGCCGACGGTCGATTCGCTCATCGACGTCCCGGTCGAACGGGACCTGCGGATGCAGCCCGCCGCCAAGACCCGTGTGATGGCGGGTCCGCATGCGGAGAAGACCGTCGCCCTCGCCCTTCAGGGCGGCGGCGCGCACGGCGCCTTCACCTGGGGCGTGCTCGATGCGCTGATCGAGGACGGGCGCCTCGGTTTCGAGGCGATCACCGGGGCGAGCGCCGGGGCGATGAATGCCGTCGTGATGGTCGATGGCTGGCTCGAGGACGGGCCCGGGGGCGCTCGCCGGGCCCTGGAGCGGTTCTGGCGCGAGGTCAGCCTCGATGGCGACTTCTGGCCGGCTCAGCGCCGCGCCTTCAGCGGTCTGTTCGAGTTCTGGTCGAACAATCCGATCGCGGAGTTCTGGAGCCGGGCCCTGAAGACCAGCCCCTACACCTCGAACCCGCTGAACTACAATCCGCTCCGCAAGGTGCTCGCCGCCCAGGTGGATTTCGAGCGCCTGCGCGCCGCTGAGACCGCTGCGGTGTTCGTCTCCGCCACCAATGTCTGGACGGGCAAGCTCGCGGTGTTCGAGCGCGAGGCGCTGAACGTCGATCACCTCATGGCCTCCGCCTGCCTGCCGACCGTGTTCCAGGCGGTGGAGATCGACGGCGTGCCCTACTGGGATGGCGGCTATCTCGGTAACCCGCCGCTCTATCCCCTCTATCGCGGGGCCGAGACCCGCGACATCGTCCTGGTGCAGATCAACCCGGTGGAGCGCCGCGAGACCCCGCGCACGCCGCAGGAGATCCAGGACCGGCTCAACGAGATCACCTTCAACGCCAACCTCATGCGCGAACTGCGCGCGATCGACTTCGTCGACCACCTCATCGCCGAGGGCGTGCTCGGCCGGGGCGAGTACCAGTCGCAGTACGTCCACCGCATCGACGGCACGGGCGCCCTCGACGAGTACCAGGCCTCCTCGCGCCTCGATGCCCGCTGGCGGGTGTTCGAGCGCCTGCGAGACAAGGGCCGCGGTGCGGCTCAGGCCTGGATCGCCGAGAATTACGAGCAAATCGGCCGAACCTGCACCCTCGATCTCGAGGCGACCTACCGCTGATGCGCGTCCACACGCCGCGGCTGGATTAAGAGCAGCGGTTCGTGCGTTGATGCTCTTATGACGACCGAACCAAACCGGCCCGGCCCCGCTGCCATCGTCGACCTGCTCGTGCCGCTCCGGCGCTACGCGCGGGCCCTAACGCGCGACACGCTGCGGGCCGATGACCTCGTGCACGATGCGCTGGTGCGGGCCCTGGAATCGGGCCAGGCGGCGCGGCCGAACACCAACCTGCGCACCTGGATGATGACGGTGCTGCACAACGTCTTCATCGACGAGCAGCGCCGGAAGCGGGTCGAGGCCCGCCACGCCGATACCCTCGTGCAGATGAGCGAGGAGATGGCGCCCCCGGCCCAGGAGGCGCAAGTCCGCCTTGCGCAGATCCGGCGCGCCTTCCTCACGCTGCCGGAAGAGCAGCGCGCCGCCCTTCACCTCGTTACCCTGGAAGGTATGGCCTATGCCGATGCGGCGGCCGTCCTCGGCATCCCCATCGGCACACTGATGTCGCGCCTCGGGCGGGGCCGCGCCGCCCTGCGGGCCTTCGAGGAAGGTGAGCGCCAGGGGAGCGGTGTCGCCGAGCGGCGCCAGCGCCTCGCGGCCGAGCGGCCGCGCCTGCGCCTCGTCGCCCAGGACGAGGACGACGCATCGCACCGAACGGGCCGCGCCGTCGGCGACACCTGAGACGTTTTCGAAGACCGGGACGGAGCGCCATAGGCAGGCCGATCCGTTCTCAGCGCGGCCGGGACTCCTCGTCCGGGGACGCGCCCCCTGTATCCGACCGGAGCCGACGCCATGGACCAGACCGCGATGATCGATCCGATCACCGAGAATGACCTCACCGCCTTCGTGGATGGGCAGCTCGATGGCCTGCGCCGCCTCGACGTGGAGGCGCACCTGGCGCGCAATCCCGAGACCGCCGCGCAGATCATGGCCGAGCTGCACGACCGGGACGCGCTCCGGCAGGCCTTCGCCATTCTTCCCGGCCCCGGACCGGAGCGTAACCGGGCCGCCGCACGGCGCCTCGACCGGACTCTGGCCTGGCGCCGGTTCGGTGACCGCCTGCGTCGCGCCGCGGTGATCGCGCTCCTCGTTGGCACCGGCTGGCTGGCCCATTCCGACGGGCCTTTCCTCGGCGTGCCGGACACGTTCGCCTCCCCCGTCGATCCGGCCCTGGTCGCCGATGCCCGCCACGCCCGCGAGGCGGCGCAGGTCCGCGCCCGCATTGCCGCGCAGCGGGGCGATCAGGCCCAGGCTTATGATCGCGCCGGCATTGCCGCAGCTACCGGCATCGCGTTGCCCGACCTGCCGGCGGACTGGACGGTGCGCGACGTGCAGATCGTGCCGGCCCGCAACGGCACCGGCATTGAGGTGGTGATTGACGCCGGCAAGCTCGGCGAAGTCTCCCTGTTTGCCACCCGCAGCCTCGACGGCCACGTCGCTCCGAGCGAGGTCACGAGCCCCGGCGACGGCGAGACCGCCTACTGGACCGCCGGTCACTCGGCCTACGCCCTCAGCGGAGGTCACGACCACGTCGGTCTCGAATCCGCAGCACGCAACCTCGCCGGCCGGACCGCAACGAAGCTCTGATCGGTCGTCGCGTCGGTCCGGCGCCTGCATTGCCCGGTTTCCGCGACGCGGCGCTCTCCCGGCGCGTCGATCGCCTGTGTCGATGCAGGACGACCAAGTCCGGTCATTCGCCTCTTCCGACGTTTTCCGGGAGCCCGAAAGAAACATCGAAAGCGATTTCGTCAGCGTTCAGACGAGCCGTGCCATAGGCCTGTTGTATAGAAACCCTATACTCCGATGGCACTCGCTCTGTGCCGACCTCTGACGCCGAGACGCCGATGGCCCGCCTGCTCCCGACCCTGATGTTCCTGGCCGCCCTGCCGGTGGGGATTGCCCCTACGGCGGTTCGGGCGGAGGAGACTGCGCAGAAACCGGCCTCGGCCCCCGCCGTCGGTGTCACGCCCCTGACACCCGGCAAGGCAGCCCGGGCACCCTACCTCTCCGAGGCACAGGCGCCCGACACCGTCGCGATCCTCGGAGCCCCGCCGCGGGGCCAGTCGGCGGCCGAGTCGGCGGACAAAGCCGCGTTCGTCGCAACTCGGGCCCTCAAGGGAACGCCGCGCTGGACCCTGGCCACCACCGATGTGGCCGATGGCGCCTCGGCGATCCTTGACGACTTCGCCTGCGTCATCGGCCAGCGTATCGAGCAGTCCCGGGCGCCTGCCCTGATGACCCTTCTGGAACGCGCGCGCCTCGACATCGCCCAGGCCACACGTGGTCCGAAGCTGCATTACCGCCGCCTGCGCCCCTTCGTCGGCAACGACGCGGAGATCTGCGTGATGCGGACCTCCGACCTCGGCAATGCCTTCAGCTTCCCGTCAAGCCATGCGACCCAGGCCTGGACCTACGCGGCGATCATGGCGGCCCTGATGCCCGAGAAGGCGACGCAGTTCTTCGTCCGGGCCCGCTCCTACGGCGAGAGCCGTGTCGTCTGCGGTCTGCACTGGGCGAGCGATATCGAGGCCGGGCGCACGGCTGCCAGCGCCGTCTTCGCCGCCCTTCAGGGCGACGCCGGCTTTCGGGCCGATCTGGAGAAGGCTCGCGTCGAACTCGGCAAGCTCAGGGCCGCCGGCGGTCCGGCTCCCGACCAATCCGTCTGTGCCCGCGAGGAGGCCGCCGCCCGTGAGCCGATCCTGTAGTGTTTGACCGGCGACCCAGCGTTCCAGAACTTCATCACTGAGCAGTACCGGATCGGTTACGCCTTCGAGCATCGCTTCGGCCCCGCCCCGATCTTCCGGTAGAACTTCCGCTACCAGCATGTCGACGCGGACCTACGCTAGACCCAGATCGACGCCCTGAGCGACGATCTCACCCGGGCCCTGCGCTCCACGGGCCGGATCACCAACGTCCTCGACGCGTTCGCGGTCGACAACCAGATCGAGGCGCACGTTGCCACCGGTCCCGTGCAGCGCACCCTGCTCACCGACGAACTCATGCCCTCTGTGAGCTTCGCGCCCTCCTTCGCACCACACTTGGGCTCGATCGCGACGGGACACCGTTCCAGTCGACGGAAGTCCAGCAGATGGCGGCATCAAGTTCAACGTGCCGGGCACCAACGTCGTCCCGAACACCGCCATGTTCGACACCACCCAGACCAACGTGCTGCGGCCCGACCCCGTCAATCCGTTGGTCTTTCAGGCCGCCGTCGGAGAGGCGCAGGCGCGCGGCGCGGAACCGGAGGCCGTCGCCAATCTCGGACCCGGCTTCAACATCCTGGCTGCCTACAGCCACGTGGACATCCGAACGACCCGGAGCCTGGGCAGCCCGGAGACGGTCGGGCTCGCCCTTTCGGGCATTCCCGGCAACCCCTTAAAGATGCGCGCGACCTCCGCGCTAAGCCCCGAGTCTTGACCTCTACGGTCTCGGGGTCGGCGGCGGCATGCGCGACGTTGGCACCGGCCCCGGCAACCACGTGCCGGGCAGCTTCCGCAACGCCACCGTGACTCTGTTCGATGCCGTACTCGGCTACGAGTTCGCACGGATCGATCCGAAGCTGCAGGGCATGAAACTGCAGGCCACCGTCCACAACCCGTTCGATCGCAACTATTAGACCTGCTGCCAGGCGGGCTTCTGCTATCGCGGTCAGCCGCGCCGGTTCGTCGCGAGCCTGATCGATCTCTGAGAACGCGCCGCCCGCCGGAGGGAGGCCCGGCCGATCACCCCGGCCGAGCCTCCTCGAGGGTTTTCCCGTGAAACGTTAACGACGTTTCCTCAGGGTTTGGTGATCGTTCCGGTCTGGGCACGCCTGCGGCGTCGGGCCAGCATGTTCAGCCCCTCCACACCCGCCGAGAAGGCCATGGCAGTGTAGATGTACCCCTTCGACACGTGAGCACCGAAGCCTTCGGCGATCAGCGTCATGCCGATCATGATCAGGAAGCCCAGCGCCAACATCACCACCGTCGGGTTGGCGGCGATGAAGCGCGACAACGGGTCGGCAGCCAGCAGCATCACGGTCACGGCGGTGACGACGGCGATCACCATGATGGGCACGTGCTCCGTCATGCCCACCGCCGTGATGATGCTGTCGATGGAAAATACGAGATCGAGGACGAGGATCTGGCCGATGGCCGCGGTGAAGCCGAGCCGCACAGCGCTGCTCCCGACCGTTTCCGGCTCCGGATCGACGGTGTGATGGATCTCCTTCGTGGCCTTCCACAGCAGGAACAGGCCGCCGGCGATGAGGATCAGATCGCGCCAGGAAAAGCCCTTGCCGAACACCTCGAAGACGGGCTGCGTCAGTGCGACGATGTACGCGATGGTGGCGAGGAGGCCGAGGCGCAGGATCAGCGCGAGGCCGATGCCGATGCGCCGTGCCTTCTGCTGGTGCTCGGGCGGAAGCTTGTTGGTCAGGATCGAGATGAAGATGAGGTTGTCGATGCCGAGCACGACCTCCATCACCACCAGGGTGGCGAGGGCCGCCCAGGCGGTGGGGTCGCTGGCGAGTTGAAGCAGGCTGTCCACGGTGGCCTCGTCGAGTCAGTCAGGGCCGCTCCCCCGGACGGCGTCGCGCCGGGAGCGGGGATGGAGAGGGGCGGGGCCGGTCCCGGCCCCGAATTCGGCTCGGTCAGGCCGTCGGGCCGGGGCTGCTCGCGGCCACGCCCGGCCGTTCGGCCGGGGCCGGGCTGAAGATCCGCACCGCCTTCGGCACCACCTTGAAATGGGCGGGGGTGTAGGTCGACAATTCGCCATCGGTGTTCACGGGGCGCGGCTTCTTGGTCTTCACCACGATCTCGGTGGTGCTGAAGGCCCGCACGTCGGCCGCCTTGCCCTGAGTGCCCTTGCGCAGGGCCGGCAGGAGCATCAGCAGCCGCCACCAATGGGCGACCTCGAGGCTGTAGAAGTCGAGCTTGCCGTCGTCGACGGTGGCCGTCTCCTCCACGGTCATGCCGCCGCCGTAGTGACGTCCGTTGCCCACCGAGACCTGGATGGTGCGCACCGTCTCGGTCTGACCGTCATGCTCGATGTAGACGGTGAAGGGCCGCATCCGCCGAAGCACGCGGACCGCCGCGATGCCGTAGCCGAGGGTGCCCCAGGTCTTCTTCGATTCCGCCGTGAGGTCGCCGGCGAGGTCCGCCGAGAAGCCGATGCTGGCGACGTTGAAGTAGTAGTGCCCGTTGACGCAGCCGAGATCAGCCGGGCGTGCCTCCGCGCTGGTGATGAGGCGAGCGGCCTCCACCGGGTCGACGGGCAGGCCGAGGGAGCGGGCGAGATCGTTGGCCGTGCCGAGGGGCAGGATGCCCAGAGGTAATCCCGTCTCGACCAGAGCGGGCGCGGCCGCGTTGAGGGTGCCGTCACCGCCACCGAGGATGACGAGATCGCAACCCTGCGCGTGACGCTTGATGACCGCGGTGCAGTCGGCGTCACCCGGCGGCTCGAAGGGTTCGATCCCTCCGGCGCGGAGGACGTCGCGGACCTCGTCGAGGGAAAAGCTGCCGTTGCGGGCCTTCGGATTGACGAGGAGAAGCGCCTTGCGGGAGGGCGCGCTCATCGGGGGGCTCCGGTCTGGCACGGATCAGGCTGACGATGTGGGAACGGGAGACAACGAGGGACCATGAGGCTCGACACCCTCCGGTGCGTTCGCGCCGCGTCAGCGCAAAAGCATGGAAGGGTCCGACATCACGGTCAACGCCTCGACCGCCAGAGGGGCCCGGACCCGATCCACAAGGTGGGTTCAGGCTTGGCAATGACAAGAGCCCCTCGGCACAAGAGTCGGTGCCGCGGCGCCTGGGTCCGTGCGCGACGCATCCCCGCAATCCTCGCACCCGTCCACACTTCCGAACCTGGGCCGAACCGTTGCGTGCGCATTCAGGGAAACTTAGCGGCCGCACCCGACGTTTCATTCCGGTCGATCGGTCCCGCACGCGCTTTTCCGAAACCCCGGCCGCGACCCCGGTGATGATGCCATGCGCCACGGTCCAAGCTCCAACGGAACCGGTCTCATCCGACTTGGCTTCGCCTCGTCCGTCGCGCTGATGAGCGCGGCTCTATCCGTAGGAACGGCGCAGGCCCAGACGCGCCCAGGTTGGGTCGATCCGCCGGCTCGACAGGCGGTGCAACCCGGCGCGGACAAGGCCGTCGGTGAGAAGCTGTCGCTCGAAAAATCTGCGTCCGAGAAGCCGGCGTCCGAGAAGCCCTTAGCCGAGACGCCTGCGACGGCCAAGGCGCAGGCGGATGGCTCGTCGGCTCAGGACGCGGCGAGCGCCGAGCGGACGCCGATGGCCGCGCACCGGCGGCGCGTGGCAGGATCCGCCGACGGCCGCCGTGCGGCGACCCGCGAGGGACGCGCCGCGCCGGAGCGCCTGCATATCCGCCCGCGCCTAGCCGACACGCCCACCCCGATGGCATCACCGGCGGCGGCCTCGGACGCACGCTTCCCCGAATGGGCCGCCGCCGCGACGCGCCTGACCGACCGGTACCTGGACAACGTCTCGGCCTCCGGGGACGCGATGGTGGTGAACGCGCCGCGATTCTACGCCGAGCGGGTCCGTTTCCACGGCCGCACCCTGTCACTGGCGGCCCTCATCGCCGAGAAGCGCCGCTTCGTCCGGCGCTGGCCCGAGCGTCACTACGAGGCACAGGGCGGAGCGACCCGAACGGCCTGCAACGCGGCGAGCGCGACCTGCATCGTCCACACCACCTTCAATTTCCGCGCCGACAACCCGGGGCGCGGCGTGCGTTCGCAGGGCGTATCCGAACTCACTCTGACCATCAGCTTCGCCGGGGAGCGCCCGCTGATCGTCGCCGAGTCGAGCCGCGTGCTGCGCCGCTATGGTGCGGGGCCGCAGAGCGCTATAGCGAATGCGCAGCGCGGTGCCTGAGGCCGGCCCGTCGCGATCGGTGCGTCATACCCGGAGTTCTGCGCATCTTGGATGATCGAAATCCACCCTCGCCGGGACTGGGTGAGGCGCGACGGGACGGGGCGGCCTCGGAGCGTGAAGCCTTGCGCCTGCGTATCGCCCGAGCCGTCACGCAGGCAGGCGCCTATCCGGTGGCAGAGCGCACGCTCGCGCTCCTGGCGGAAGCGGCCCTCGCGCCGAGCCCGGAGCCGCCCGGCTACCGCGTGATCGATCGGACGGGCGCACCGCGTCACGTCACCGAGGCGGACGGGGCCCTGGTTCCGATGGATTTGCCGGCCCTCCTCGCGGAGCTCCGAGACCGGCACCCCGCCCTGTTCCGGCCGATTCCCGCGCAGGAACCCGAGTCCGCGCCGGAACCCGTTCCGACGGAGGATTTCCGAATGGCGACGGCGCGGTTCGTCGAGGCGCAGTCGGTTCTGGCACGGTCCCTGGTCACGCGCTCGGCCACCCGAAGCCGTGCCCTTGCCACCTCCCTGTCCAGTCGCTTCGCGACGCTCCGGCGCAGCCGGGTCGCGTCTTCGCCGGCTGAGGCGGTCGCGCCGGGACCCGCGGCCGACCCCGCGGAACCGAGCCGGGCCGGCCTCGTCGCCGGCCGCGTCCGAGAGGGGGCGCAGCGCGTCGGCGGCTATGCCCGCGGTCGCCTCGCCGACAGCGCCTCGCGTCTTGGCGAAGTCGCCCGCGACCGCAACGTGATGCGCGATGCCCTATCCCGGCGCGCCCTCCCGATCGGACTCGGCGCCGCTGCGCTCGTGGCCCTCCTCGCCGTCTTCGGAGGGCGGACGCCACAGGAGACCGCTTCGCCCGATACGGGGGGACCGGCTCAATCCCCGCCGCAGGCCTCGTCCACAGCGGCGCCGCCGAGCGCGCCCGACATGAGTCCCGCTCTGCCGGAGGAAACGCCTCCGAAACCGGCCTCGGCCAACGAGATCCGTGGTCCGGTGGAGGTCATCGATACCGCGACCCTGCGGGTCGGCGGCAAGCTCGTGCGCCTTTTCGGGGTGGAGTGGGTGCGCGGCGGACAGGCTGACGAACTCACCCGCTACCTGGCCGGCCGTACCGTGACCTGCCAGCCGGTGGCCGGCAGCGAGGCCCGCCTGTGCGCGGTGGACGGGCGCGACCTCTCCGAGGTGGTGCTGTTCAACGGCGGCGGCCGCGCCTCACCCGAGGCGACGCCAGACCTCGTGGCCGCCGAGGACCATGCCCGCGCCGAGCGCCTCGGAGTCTGGGGACGCTGACACCCTGACCTTGGTCGCCTCCGCGCCCAGGACGCACCCGACACCCTTGCGTCGCACGATCCGGCCGGTCTCAATGCCGGCGGGATCGTCGGGGGAATGGGGCATGGATTTCTCTGTGGGCGTGAGCGTCGCGGCGGTGGTGCTCGTGGCGCTCGTCGTCGTGACCCTCGGGATCGGCATCAACATCGTCCCCCAGGGGCACGTCTACACCGTGGAGCGGTTCGGCAAGTACCACCGCAGCCTGGAATCCGGCCTCGGCCTCATCGCCCCCTACGTCGAGCGAATCGGCCGGCGGGTGAACGTGATGGAGCAGGTCATCGACGTGCCGAGCCAAGAGGCCTTCACCCGTGACAATGCCGGGGTGCGGATCGATGCCGTGGTGTTCTACCAGGTGCTCGATGCAGCCCGAGCCTCCTACGAGGTCTCCAACCTCGAGGTCGCGATGATGACTCTGACGATGACCAACATCCGCACGGTGGTCGGCTCCATGGATCTCGACCAACTCCTGTCCCATCGCGACGAGATCAACGAGCGCCTGCTGCGGGTGATGGATGCCGCCGCCTCACCCTGGGGCGTGAAGATGACCCGCATCGAGATCAAGGACATCGTGCCGCCCGCCGACCTCGCCGGCGCGATGGCGCGGCAGATGAAGGCCGAGCGCGAGAAGCGCGCCTCTGTGCTGGAGGCGGAGGGGCACCGGCAAGCCGAGATCCTGCGTGCGGAGGGGCGCAAGCAATCGGCGATCCTGGAGGCGGAAGGGCGCAAGGAGGCGGCCTTTCGCGATGCGGAGGCGCGGGAGCGCGGAGCGGAGGCCGAGGCGCGGGCGACCCAGCTCGTCAGCGAGGCCATCGCCAAGGGCGACCTCGCGGCAGCGAATTTCCTCGTGGCCGAGAAGTATGTCGAGGCGGTCAAGGCCATCGCCACCGCGCCGAACCAGCGCGTGGTGGTGGTCCCGATCGAGGCGGCGGCCCTCGCGGGCACCCTGGGCGGCATCGCCGAGATCACCCGCAGCGTCTTTGGCGAGGGGGCTCCTGCCCGGAAGAGTGCGGGCCTGCCTCCGAATGTCGGCGGGTCGGCGCGATGATCGCGTCGTTCGTCGACGCGATCGGCCCGGCCTGGACCTGGATCCTCGTCGGCCTCGTGCTGATGGGAACCGAACTCGTCGCCTCGGGGGTGTTCCTGCTCTGGCTCGGTCTCGCAGCCGTGGTCACGGGGCTGCAAAGTCTCCTCGTGCCGATGCCCTGGCAGGGACAGCTGCTGCTGTTCGCCGTCCTGTCGGTGGCCTTCGCGGTGGTCGCAAGCCGCCGGAACAAGGACGGTCCGAGCGCCCTGAACCAGGGCGCCCAGGGCCTCGTCGGGCGGGACTATTCCCTCGTGGCACCGATCGTCGCCGGCGAGGGTCGGATCCGCGTCAACGACACCCTCTGGCGCGTCACCGGCCCGGATGCGCCCATGGGCGCCCGGGTGCGGGTGACGGGGGTGGAAGGCACGCTGCTCACGGTCGTGCCGGTATAGGCACCGGCACCCCCTCGGGGATCGCGCCCCTGGCCTCCACGAATCGGCATGCGATTGAGACGGGGAACCACTTCTCCTAGAAGCAGCGCTGTCGTCTTGCCGGCGCCGCGTCGCGCCCCTGTGATGGGAGTTCTCATGAGCAGCTTGAAGTTCGGGACGAGCGGTCTGCGTGGGC
This sequence comes from Methylobacterium sp. Leaf89, assembly GCF_001422215.1. Taxonomy (NCBI): domain Bacteria; kingdom Pseudomonadati; phylum Pseudomonadota; class Alphaproteobacteria; order Hyphomicrobiales; family Methylobacteriaceae; genus Methylobacterium; species Methylobacterium sp. Leaf89. The sequence continues at coordinate 283,709 of NZ_LMML01000028.1, forward strand.
TGGTCACCGACCTGGTGGGCTGGCCGAGCTACGCCTATGCGAGGGCCTTCTTCCGCTCCGTCGCCGAGACGACCGGCACCGGTCGAACCGTCGTGATCGGGCGAGACCTGCGCGACAGCAGCCCCGGCATCGCCGCCACGGTGGCGGCCGCCGCCACGGGCGCCGGCTTCACGGCCATCGATTGCGGCGCGCTGCCGACGCCGGCCCTGGCTCTGGAAGCGCTTCGGCGCGGCGTCTGTGCCGTGATGGTCACCGGCAGCCACATTCCGGAGGACCGGAACGGTCTGAAATTCTACCGGCCCGACGGTGAGATCACCAAGACCGATGAGGCTGCGATCCTGGCGGCCCTCGGCGACATCACCACGGAAGGCGCCATGGCGGCGGCCGATCCCGCTGCGCCGGAGCCCGGCGCGACGGACCGTTACCGTCAGCGCTATTGCGGAACGTTCCCGTCCGACATCCTGGCCGGCCTCAGGATCGCGGTCTACCAGCAGAGCTCCGTGGCGCGCGACCTGCTCGTGGAACTGCTGACGGCGTTGGGCGCGGACGTGACCTCGATCGGGCGCGCGGACCGCTTCGTTCCCATCGACACGGAGGCCCATCGCCCTGAGGACATCGCCTTCATCCGCGATGCCACGGCGTCGGGCGATTTCGACGCCCTGGTGACGACGGATGGCGACGCGGACCGGCCACTGGTCGCGGATGCCGCCGGACGAATCCTGCGGGGGGATGTTCTCGGGCTGATCACGGCGCGGTATCTCGGCGTCGATACCGTCGTCGTGCCGGTCACGGCGGGCTCGGCCATCGAGCATGCGGGCGGGTTCCGGCAGGTGCTGCGCACCAGGGTCGGCTCGCCCTACGTCATCGCCGGCATGGCCCAGGCGGAGACGGAGGGCGCCGACGCCGTTGTCGGCTTTGAGGCGAATGGTGGCTTCCTGCTCGGTTCGGACGTGACCCTCGATGGCCGAACCCTGCCCGCGCTGCCGACCCGCGATGCGATGCTGCCGATTCTGGCGACCCTGGCCGCGGCGCGCAAAGCCGGACTGTCGCTCGCGGACCTCGTCGCATCCCTCTCCGTGGGCGAGACCGCCAGCGACCGCCTGCCCAATACGCCGGCCGAGAAGAGCGGCGCCTTCCTGCGGCAACTCGGCGAGGAGACGTATCGGCGGGATTTCGTTCGGCCGATCGGTGAGCCGCGCGCCATCGACGAGCAGGATGGCGTGAGGATGGAGCTCGATGGCGGACGCACCATTCACTTCCGCGCCTCCGGCAACGCGCCCGAACTGCGCTGCTACGCCGAGGCGGGAACGGCCGGAGAGGCGGAGGACCTGGTCCGCTGGGGATTGGCGGCCGCGGCGGCCGCGATGACGATGGGCGCGCCGGGCTCGGACGCCGCGCCGGACGGATCGGCGTTCGGCCCCTGAACTTGAGGAGCCGCCGGCGTAACCCGGCGGCCTCGGCGCGCCGGGGCCGTGAGGCTCGGCCTCATCCGAACGCGCCCACCTCGTGCTGGATCATGCCCGAGATCTCGCGCACCCGCTGGAAGCTGCGCCGGATCGGCTCGAACAGCGTCTTGTGCTCGGCCTCGTAGGTGCCGACGTCGCGCGGGCCCGCCGGTTCGCCGAAGTTCAGGCCGAGGGTCGGATCCGGGGTGATCGGGAAGATGTCCTCCAGCAGCGTGAGGCAGCCGTCGATGTCGAGGCGCAGGAAGCGCTCGATCAGCGCTTCGCGGCTCACGCCCGATTGCGGTCGGAAACCCGGAATGTGCACGGCCAGGAACCAGATCCGGTGGATCAGCGCGAGGCGGATCGCGTGCAGCAGGGTCAGGCGGGCCGACATCCGGCCGAGGTCGGGAGCGGCGACCTGCAGGTTGAGCCAGTCGCAGGTGAGGCGGCCGAAGAGGTGGCGCAGGTCGGGGGCGAGCCGCAGCCGGTCGAGGGCGTTGGCGATCACCACGAGTTCCTCGCGCCGGCCGTCGCGCTGGGTGCGCCGGGCCCGCTCCAGCCACACCGCCGGGTCGAGCGTGTCGATATACGCGCGCAGCACGTCGAGGTCGGAGACGCTGGCCGCGTGCTGCACGAGTCGGAAGGCCCGGGAGAAGCGTACGGAATCCCGGCGCATGTCACGGAACAGGTCCGGGGTCCGGCCGGCCGCCCGGCCGACGCCGTGCAGGGAATTGGCCAGGAAGCCGAGCTGCTGCAGGATCGCGTTGTTGGGAATCGCCCGCATCTGGCGCGGATGGGTGATCATGGTCGGGCCGCCGCCATCGGTCTGGCGGGCGACGGGCCGGGAGCCCGTGCGGTCGAGGAGGCTCGGACCGAAGGTCCCCAGCAGGGCGGCGTAGCCGGGATCGTCCACCAGCGCCTCCATGTCCTGGCGCACCACGGTGAAGAACTCGGCGGCGAAATCCGGCTCGGCGTAGATCGGGTCGTCGGTCTCATCGGCCCCGCTGGCGGGATCGGAGAGGACATAGTCGGCGAAGCTGTCGTCGTCGGCGGTGTCGAAGGCGAAGACGTGCTCGGCGATGCGCTCCACCGTGGCCTCGGCCAGGGGCAGGGTGCCGAACATCAGGTAGCCGTCCGAGCCCTGGAAGCTCGATTCGAGGCGTACCCGGATTCCGGCATTCCGGTTGCGCCGACGCGAATCCTCCGGGGCGAGATAGGCGAGGCGGTCGCGCAGGGAGCTGGGATGCGCGCCCCGGCCGATGGATTCGCCGTGGGTGTCGAAGATCGCGAGTTCCACGCCCGTGAGATCGTTCTGCACCATCAGCTCGGTGATGCGCAGGCGCAGACGCTCGATCCAGAAGCTCGCCGCGAGCTGGCCGACATAGCGCCCGGAATCGGAATAGCCGAACTGTACCGTCAGTCGGCCGATGCGCTTGAGATATTGCCGCCAATGCGGGTTGCGGAGCGCATCGTCGAGGACCCGGATGCCCTGTTCGAGGGCGCTGGCCGTCTCGAACAGCGGCGTGATCTCGACCCTGTCGGCGATGCCGTAGTGCCGCGCCAGCCAGAGGGCGGCCAGCAGCGTGTAGCCGGTCTCGGTCTCGGCGATCAGGAAGCGGACCGGGTGGGTGCCGTCCACGTGCTTGAGGATCTGGGTGATCGTCATCATCAGCCGGGCGGCCGAGGCCCGCTCGGCGGCGAGCGCGCCGAAATCCACGTCCACCGCCTGCACGTCGTTGAGCAGCGCGTGGATGGTGGCGAGGTGCGAACGGCGCTGGGCGGCGTCCGTGGGTTCACCCTCGAGATCGGTGACGCGCCGCACCGCGTTGTGGATCTGGCTGGCGTTCAGCCGGAAATGCGGCAGGGCGTTCGAGAGACCGTGGGTGGCGATGCCGGACCGCAGCAGGGCGATGCTGCGCTGGTCGGCCTCGGATTCGGCCGCCCCGAGGGCGCCCGCGAGTCCGGCCAGGATCGCGCTGGCATCGGTCTGGGCCCGTTCGCGCTCGATGATCAGGGCGAGGGCGAAGCGATGCACCGCCTCCAGGGACGGCTTGGTTCCGAGCCGGGGCGCGACGGCGAGCTGGCGGTTCACGGCGGCGAGGGCGTTCCCCGTGAGGTCGCGCACCACCTGGGTCGCGGGCACCTGGGGGAGGTGGCGCATGACCCGATCGAGCTGCATCCGCTTGGATTCGAGGCGATAGCGCAGGGTGTCCCACCAGCCGATATCGGTGCGCCCGTCGGTGTCGCACCCGACCCAGCTCGCGATCGCGAAGGGTTTCGGGACGAGCTCCGTCCAGCGGTCGGGCCAGCGCGCCCGGGCCGCATCGAGGAGCATGGCGTTGAAGCCGTCGACGGCGGTGCGGCCGTGATTGGCCGCGATGCAGGCCTGCTCGAACTCGTCGTCGAGGCTGATGTTCGGGTCGGGCCGGGTCGAGAGGGCGGCCGCGCGCGCGACCAGCGGCGCGCGGGCGGCGCCCTCGGCCTGGCTCGCCGCCTGGGCGATCAGGGCGGCGACGGCGCGCGGCATCCCGAAGGTCGGATGGGCGGTGAAGACCACGGCGAAGCCCGTGCGGCCCACGAGGTCCCGGAAGGTCTCGAAATCGCCCTGGCGCGCGGGGACCGCCGCCACGAGACGGGCGGCCATCCGGCTGTCGGGCGCCGACACCGCGTCCCGGTCCAGCCCCACATAGGCGCGCAGGCGCTCGGCGCGGGACGCCAGGGACTGGGATCGCAGCCGGGGAAACAGGTCGTCCAAGTCGTCCTCGCCGATCTCGCCCCGGTCGAAGCGCCGGGTGATGGCGAGCGTGACCGCGAGCACGGGATTGCGGAACGGATCCTCCGCCGCCTGCTCGCGGGATTCCTCGATCAGCCGCAGGAGGTCGCGCTCCAGGCTCTCCGCCCCCTGCGGATCAGGGCCGGGGTCGTGGGCGGCATCGGCCGGATGGAGGTCATGCATGCGCATCGATCGACCTTGAGGTTCGGGAGCGGGCTAGGGCGTCATACGGCATGCGGACGCCGCCGGTGCGTCGGAACTGCGCGAAATCCCCGGCCATCGACACGGAAAGAGGGCCATCTCCGGGGTCGCATGGTCCATCCCTGCGCAGTTCCTGTCTGCACGGCTCATGCCTGACCGCCCCGGAACCGGGGATATCGAGCCGGGGTCGAGCCGTTCCTTCTGACATCGTCGCTCGACGACGCAAGGACCGTTCCGGCGTGGGGCGGCGGCCCGCGAACGTGCCGGGAGAGGATGCAACGCGGCGCGTCCTGGGCTAACGCTGGACCCGGCATGGAAACACTCCTGATCCTGGGGGCCCTGGGCGTCCTCCTGTTCTCCGGCTTCCTCGTGGCCCTTCAGCTCAGGCGGGGGCGTCGGCCCGAACTGCGCATGGCGCGCGAGGAAGACCTCGTGGACGAGGCCGATGGCGAGGATCTGCTGATCCGCAGCCTCGAGCCGCTGCGCCCCAGTCCCATCGATCGCAGCGCGACCGTCCTGGACATCGAGCCGGAGCGGCCGCTCGGGGTTTCGGACGAGGAGCCGGCCCGTAAGTTGCCGTCGCCGCCCCGTCCAGACCCGCATCGAGAACGAGAGCTTCGCTGATGGTGTGCTCCCGCACGCGCCGGTGGCCGACCCTCCAGCCCGCGGCCTTCCTGTCGCTGGCCTCCCTGTCCCTGGTTGCCCTGATCCTGGCGGGAGCGGCCCAGGCTCAGGTGTCCGAGCCGGCTCCCGAGACCGAGCGACCGGCCGCGGCGCCGACCCCGCGCCGGCTTGCCCCGAAGCCCAAACCCAAGCTCGCGCCCAAACCTGCGGTGAAACCGGCGGCCGAGGCCCCCGCGACCACCCCCATCGACCCGGAGCCCGCGCCCGTCGCCGCTCCCGCGCCGATGCCAGCCGCTAACCTGCCCGGCCTGACCGTGCAGTGCGAGGCCCGGGCGGCGGTCTACGAGGGACAGAAGGACTTTGTGGTCTGGGTGACCCGCACGGGGGCCGTCGTCGTCGAGAATCCGCTGCGCCCGCTCACGCCGGAGACGACCCGGGTCCTGGAGGTCGTCATCGCCGGCAAGGCCGCCACGGCATACGGCCCCGACCTGTTCGCCCTGCGGCGCGGCGGCAGCCCGGCGGCCCTCGGGGCGCTGCTCGGCGCCCCGGTCCGCTGGGATGCCGTGCCGGCGCCCCTGCCCGACACGCTCAACATCGTCTCCGACACCGGAAAGAGTCTGGCGCAGCTCGGGTTTCGGGAATGCGGGGAGGCTCCAGCCGTGACGCGTGCGCCGGTGGCCGCCGGGAACGAGGCGGCCAAGCCGAGCAAGACCCCGGTGAAGAAGGTCCGGCCGAAGGTGGCCAAGGAGTCGGGGAGCGGATCGTCCGGCGCCAAGGCCCCCCCCGGCCTCAGCCTGCCGCAGGGTGCCATCGAGTGACGCCATCTGCAGGAGTTCGCCCATGAGTGCCGGATCCCAGGGACCGACCGCCGCCGAGGTGATCGCCCGCCTCGGCCTCGCGCCGCACCCGGAGGGCGGGCATTACCGCGAGACCTTCCGGGATCCCCGCACCGTCGAGGGGCGCTCGGTGGGCAGCGCGATCTACTACCTCCTCGATCTCGGTGAGGTCTCCGAATGGCACCGGGTGGATGCGGCCGAGATCTGGCACTGGCACGCGGGTGCCCCCCTCGTCCTGACGGTGAGCCCCAACGGTCACGATGCCAGCGCGGCCTATCTCGGCCCCGACCTCGCGCGGGGTCAGCAGCCGCAGATCGTCGTCCCGGCCGGCCACTGGCAGACCGCCACCAGCCTCGGGGCCTGGACGCTGGTGGGCTGCACGGTCTCACCGGCCTTCGAATTCGCCGGCTTCGAGATGGCGCCGCCGGACTGGCGCCCGATGCCCAGGTCGTGAGGTTCAGGTCCCGTTGCGGAGGCGCTCGCGCGTCCCGGCCCGGGAGGCCCGCACCGCCACCCCGGCGCCGAGGACGATGAGGAGGCAGGCGAACGCCAGGGCCGGGCTCGGCTCGGCATAGCCGGCGAGCACCAGGGTCAGGGTCGACAGGATCGGGGCGGCGTAGGCCGCGACCCCGAGAAGGCGCAGGTCGCCCCGCTTCACCCCAATGTCCCAGAGATAGAACGCGGCGCCTACCGGCCCCAGGCCGAGGGCGACGACCGCCCCCCACTGCACCGTGCCCGCCGGCCACAGCGTCGTCTCGAAGGCGCGATGGCAGGCGAAGCTAAGAGCCGCTGTGGCGAGGCAGAAGCCCGCCACCGCATCGGTCGGCACCGCCCCGACCCGGGACGAGAGCACGGAATAGCCCGACCAGACGAAGGCGGCCGCCAGGGCCGCGAGATAGCCGGGCAGGGCTCCGGCGGCGAAGTCGATCCCGCCGCGGCCGGCGAACAGCACCATGACGCCGGCGAGTCCGAGGGCGGCCCCGCCGAGATGGCCGGCGTGCAGGCCCGCCGCCCCGGGAAGCCGGGCCGACAGCAGCACGATCAGGAGGGGCCAAAGATAATTGAGCAGGCCCGCCTCCGCCGGTGGGGCGAGGCGCAGGGCGGCGAAGTACAGGGCGTGGTATCCGAACAGGCCGCCGACGCCGAGGAGCCAGACCGGCCAGGGCTGGCGCAGGGTTTGGAGCCCCTCGCGCCTCAGGGGCCAACTCGCGCAGCCCACCAGGCCGCCCACCGCGAAGGTCATGGCGGCGAGCTGGAACGGGGGTATCGCGCCGGACAATGCGGTCAGCAGCGCGAGTTGCGACCACAGCAGGATCGCGCCGAAACCGAGGAGGGTCGGGGTGGGCATGGCAGGACCGAAGCGGATGGCAGGGGGCTCCTGTCCCATGGAGACCTGCCGGATGGCAACCGGGGACGATCCCGGATCCGACACGAGGCGCACCGACGCGCGGACCAGGGGCGATACGGACCGTACCGCGGCGCGACGCACCCGATGGCGAGGCGCTAGCGCGCATGATCTCACAACTGGGGGATGTTTTCCCTTGCGGACGGTTGTTTCCGGGCGTTTCTACCCTCGTCGCCCCAGACCCGGAGTTTTCAGGATGCGTCGGTCCCGTTCGTCCACTGCTACGCTGTTCGCCTCGACCCTGCTCGTCCTCGGTGCCAGTCCCGGCCGGGCGAATCCGACCCCGCCCGCGCCCGATCCGACCCTGAAGAGCGAGGGGCCGACCCAACCGGCCAAGGTCGACGACGGAAGTTACGTCGACAGGGACGGCACGCCGACCTACCACGTGACCCAGGGCGGCAAGATGGTCGATTGGCCGGCCATGTCCGGTTACGTGCGCTACAATGCCAACTGCATCGTCTGCCACGGCCCCGACGGGGCCGGTTCGACCTATGCGCCATCGCTGGTCGAGGCCCTGAAGCGCGACGATTACGCGACCTTCGTGGGCATCGTCGCGGGCGGCAAGAAGGACGTCAATTCCGCGCAGCAGCTGGTGATGCCGGCCTTCGGCGACAACCGGAACGTGATGTGCTACATCGACGACATCTACGTCTACCTGCGGGCGCGGGCAGACGGCGTCATCGGTCGCGGCCGGCCGGCCGAGCACGAACCGAAATCCGAATCGTTCAAGAAGCGCGAGGACGCCTGCATGGGCTGAAGCGCATCCTCGGATGGAGCGGTATCCCCCGAGAGGGACCCAATCCCGCCGCAGCGGGGGCGACGCGCGCCGCCCTCGCTGGTTCTAGAGATCAGGCGATGTACTGGGCGCCGTTGATCGTCAGGGTCGAGCCGGTGATGAAGCCGGAATCGTCGGCGGCGAGATACTCCACCGCGCGGGCGATCTCCTCGGCCTCACCGAGGCGACCCACCGGGATCGTCGAGATGATCTTGTTGCGCACCTCCTCCGGCACCGCCATGACCATGTCGGTGGCGATGTAGCCCGGCGCGATCACGTTGACGGTGATGCCCTTGGAGGCGCTCTCCTGGGCCAGGGCCTTGGCGAAGCCGATCACGCCGGCCTTGGCGGCCGAGTAATTGGTCTGGCCGACTTGGCCCTTCTGGCCGTTGATCGACGAGATCAGGATAATGCGGCCGAAGCCCCGGTTGCGCATGCCCTCGATCACCGGCCGGGTGACCGTGAAGGCGGAGTCGAGGTTGGTCTTGATGACCGCCTGCCACTTCTCGAAGGTCATCTTGTGGAACAGGCCGTCACGGGTGATGCCGGCATTGTTGACCAGGATATCGACCGGGCCGACCTCGGCCTCGACCGCCTTGATGCCGGCCTCGCAGGCCGCGTAGTCGCCGACGTCGAACTTGAAGACCGGGATGCCGGTCTCGTCCTTGAAGGCATTGGCCGCCTCGTCGTTGCCACCGTAATTGGCCGCGACCTTGTAGCCCTTGGCCTTCAGGCCCTTCGCGATGGCGGCGCCGATGCCGCGGGTGCCGCCGGTGACGAGGGCGACGCGTTCCTGAGCCATGGTTTCCTCCGAGATCTGGTTTCTTGTGATTGTCTTTGGCCGGTCGCGCTTTAGCGGAGGGTCCACGTCGGGCGCGACCGATTTAAATTTGCGGCGCCGTCAAGAATTCATGCGGCGCCCCTCAAGGCTCGGGCTCAGACGCGCTCGACGCAGAGGGCGACGCCCATGCCGCCGCCGATGCACAGGGTGGCGAGGCCGCGCTTGGCGTCACGGCGCTTCAGCTCGTGCAGGAGGGTGACGAGGACGCGGGCGCCCGAGGCCCCGATCGGGTGGCCGATGGCGATGGCGCCGCCATTGACGTTCACCTTGTCGGTGTCCCAGCCCATGTCCTTGTTCACGGCGAGCGCCTGGGCGGCGAAGGCCTCGTTGGCCTCGATCAGGTCGAGGTCGGAAGCCTTCCAGCCGGCCTTGTCCAGGGCCTTGCGCGAGGCCGGGATCGGGCCGGTGCCCATCACCTTGGGGTCGACGCCGGCCGTGGCCCAGGAGACGATCCGGGCCAGGGGCTTGATGCCCCGGCGCTCGGCCTCGGAAGCCGACATCAGCACGATGGCGGCCGCGCCGTCGTTGAGGCCGGAGGCGTTGGCGGCGGTGACGGTGCCGTCCTTGGCGAAGGCGGGCTTGAGCTTGGCCATGGCCTCGACGGTGGCACCGTCGCGGATGTACTCGTCGGTATCGACCACGACGTCGCCCTTGCGGCCCGGCACGGTGACGGCGGCGATCTCCTCCTTGAAGCGGCCCTCCTTGCGGGCGGCCTCGGCCTTGTTCTGCGAGGCGGTGGCGAACTGGTCCTGCTGCTCGCGGGTCAGCTGGAAGGCCTGTGCCACGTTCTCGGCCGTCTGGCCCATGTGGTAGCCGTTGAAGGCGTCCCAGAGGCCGTCCTTGATCATGGTGTCGACGAGCTTGACGTCGCCCATCTTCTGGCCGCCGCGCAGGTACTGCGCGTGGGGGGAGAGCGACATCGATTCCTGGCCGCCGGCCACGATCACGGTGGCGTCGCCGTTGGCAATCTGCTGCATGCCGATGGCGACCGTGCGCAGGCCCGAGCCGCAGACCTGATTGACGCCCCAGGCGGTGGCCTTCTCGGGGATGCCAGCCTTGATGGCGGCTTGGCGGGCGGGGTTCTGGCCGGCGCCGGCGGTGAGGACCTGGCCGAAGATCACCTCGTCCACGTCGTCGGCCGGGACGCCGGCGCGCTCGAGGGCGGCCTTGATCGCCACGGCGCCGAGATCGTGCGCGGGGACGGTGTTGAATACGCCGCCGAACGAACCCACCGCGGTGCGCGCCGCACCGACGATGACGATATCTTCTGCTGCCATGGTGACGTTCTCCTCATTCCGGCGGGCGCTCCCTTGACGCTCTGAATGCAATCGAGCGTGGGCGCCTTTGTGCCGTTCCCTCGGATGAAAGCCGTCGACCCTGCGAAGTCAAGGCATCCGAAGGTTGTTTGCGGCCCCGCCCGTGACAGGACGCGCTCCCTTGCGTGGTATTCCGCGGGATGGGCGATAAATTGCTGTTTTCGTCGGCACGGGAACGTCTTAAGGTGCACTTGTGCGGCGCGGGATCGAGCAGCGGTCCTTGGCGCCGCGGTAAGAAGATCGCGCGGCTACGAACGCGCCGGGAGAGGCCCCCAGAAATGGCGGATAACGGTAAGTCCACCCACACCGTCATCAAGAAATACGCCAACCGGCGCCTCTATCACACCGGGACGTCGACCTACGTCACCCTCGAGGACTTGGCGACGATGGTGCAGAACGGCGAGGACTTCCTCGTCTACGACGCGCGCTCGGGCGACGACATCACCCGGTCGGTGCTGACGCAGATCATCTTCGAGCAGGAGAACAAGGCCGGCGAGGACAACCTGCTGCCGGTGGCTTTCCTGCGCCAGCTGATCCGCTTCTACGGTGACAGCATGCGCACCATGGTTCCGAGCTTCCTGGAATTCTCGATGGCGAACTTCGCCCGGGACCAGGAGGGCCTGCGCGAGAAGATGACGCAGAGCTTCGCGCCCACCGCGTTCCAGAGTGCGATGGAGGAGCAGGTCCGGGCGAACATGAGCTTCTTCGGCGACGCGATGAAGATGTTCACCACCTTCGGCACCGGCCCGCTCTCCGGCATGGGGGCGCATCCCTCCTCGGCGGGCAAGTCCGCCGGCGTTCCCGCCCCGGTCCAGCACGGCTCGGCCGGAAGCGACCTCGACGACCTCAAGCGCCAGATGGCCGAGATGCAGTCCCGCCTCGAGGACCTGGCCAAGAAGTAGGCCCGCGGCGTCGGTGGAAATCTCCCGTGTGCGGGAATCGCCCGAGACCCTCAACGGGTAACCTTGCTGCGCGAGAGGCGCCGGATCAAAGGTTGACGAACCGTTAACGCGGGCCAATTCTGTTCCCACGGGCCATCCGGGCGCTGGGAGCGAGGGCATGGAGCGTGCCGAGACGGAGCGGGACGACCGAGGAGGTGCACCGCCTGAAGCGGTTCCCATCGCGCGCCATGACCTCGTGGTCATTTCCGGCAGCGAGGCGTCCGGGTTTCGGCCGGTTCCGGCCCGTCCCCTGTCCGGCTTCCTGGCCCAGCTCATCGTCAGCACCGAGCCGACCCTGCGGCCGTCCCGCATCGAGCGCACGCGCTCGGCCGCGGCGCGCTACGCCGAGGCTGCGCGCCGCGCCTGACGGACGCTGACATCACCCTCGGATGGTGGCGATCGGCCAACGAAAAAAGCCGGGCCCCTGCGGGGCCTCGGCTCGGAATCTCGGGCGTGCGGTGCGGTCCGGGGCGGCCGTACGGCGCCCCCGCGAGGACTCAGGCCTCGGTCGACTTCACCTTGAGGACCTGGCGGCCCCGGTACATGCCGGTCTTGAGATCGATGTGATGGGGACGACGCAGCTCGCCCGAATCCTTGTCGGTGACGTAGGTCGGGGCCTTGAGGGCGTCGGCGGAGCGGCGCATGCCGCGACGCGAGGGGGAGGTCTTTCGCTTCGGAACGGCCATCGGAAGAGTCCTGCTACGGCAAAAAAGGCACCGTGGGCGCGACTTCCAGGGGAAGGCCGCCTCGGTACCGTGGTCAAACGGAGATTCGCTGGCGGCTCTATAACGCCACCCGCAGGTTCTGGCTAGAGCGTCCCGCGCAGGAGGTTCGAAGAGGCAGGGCCGACAGGTCCGGCGCGGATCGGACCTCGGCGCGGCAAGGATCCCCGGCCCTCGCCGTGCCGGCCAGGATCCCGCCCTGGACCCGCGGAGGATTCGCTCCCCGCCGAACGGCATCAATCCCGGCGCGGAGACGCGCGAGGACTTTAATCTGCGGTTCAAGTTGGAACTTCTACTCAGGGGACAGGCTCGCCGCCGCATTACGCGGAGGGCGATGCTTTCGGGAGACATCCATGTCCTCATCCCTGCTGCGTACCCTCGCCGTTTTGACCTGCCTCGCCGCCGGCCCCGCCCTGGCCCAGGCGCCGAGCCCGGCCGCCCCCACGCCCTCGACGGCTCCCAAGACCGTGGCGCCGACCGCGCCCGCGGCGCCCAAGGCGCCGACGGTCGAGCCGGCCGCGAAGACGGCCCTAGTCGACATCAACAGCGCCACCGCCGCCGAGCTCGACGCCCTGCCGGGCATCGGTGCCGCCCGCGCCGCCGCGATCATCAAGGGGCGCCCCTATCGAGGCAAGGACGAGCTTCTGTCCAAGAAGATCATCCCGCAGAACGCCTATGACGGCATCAAGGACAAGGTCATCGCCAAGCAGAAGTGAGGCTGGCCAAACGGACATGTAAGGTCTGGCGCGGCGCGCGGGGTGTCCCTGCGCGCCGCGCGGTCTGCCACCCTTGCGGGGGTCCGTGCCGGGTGATAGGCGCCGGAGATCACACGAGAAACGCCGTTCGTGGCCCGTCGTCGATCCCAGCGCGAAAACTCCCCGTCCATGCCGCCGCCCCCCGCCATCCGCCTGCATCGCGGCGACCTGCCCGCCGATTACGTCGCCGGCCCGGCCATCGCCATCGACACCGAGACCCTCGGGCTCAACCCGCATCGCGACCGCCTCTGCGTCGTGCAGATCTCGCGTGGCGACGGCGCTGCCGACGTGGTCCAGATCATCCCTGGCGGACCCGCTCCCGAGACGCTGATGCGCGTGCTGGCCGATCCGGCCACCCTGAAGATCTTCCACTTCGCGCGCTTCGACCTCGCGGTGCTGTTCCAGGGCCTCGGGGTCATGCCGGCGCCGGTCTACTGCACCAAGGTGGCCTCGAAGCTGGCTCGCACCTACACCGACCGGCACGGGCTGAAGGACGTGGTCCGGGAACTCGTGGGCATCGACCTTTCCAAGCAGCAGCAATCCTCGGATTGGGGCGCCGATACCCTGAGCCAGGCCCAGGTCGATTACGCCGCCTCCGATGTGCTCTACCTGCACGCCGCGCGCGCGCGGCTCGACGCGATGCTGGAGCGGGAGGGCCGCACGGATCTCGCGCGGAACTGCTTCGACTTCCTTCCGACCCGCGCCCGGCTCGACCTCGCCGGCTGGCCGGACACCGACATCTTCGCGCATGCCTAGGGGCGGCCTCCCTCGCATGGGCCCCCGTCACGCCAGCCTTCCTGTCCCCGGCCTCCGTGCGCCGTCGCACATCCCCGCGCCCGCGCCTGCGCCATTCCGCCCTCGGGTGAACCGGAGGCTTGATGCTTTCTCAAGCTTCCCGTCATAACTTCGCCACTGCCCCCGGCCATCCGGCGGTCGACCCAGCCGTGGCGCGCTCCTCGCGTGCGCCGACGCCGCCGGGGCACGATGTTGGAAAGATCATGCACCTGGGCGCGGCGATCGAGACGGGGCAGACGAGCGACGGCCGCGTCGATGCACGCCGGACCCGCGCCCATGCGCGGGCGCGCAACCACAGCAGCCACGTGCGCGCCCTGCGCCGGCTGATCCCCCTCGCCGCCGGAACCGCCGTCATCGCACTCGCGGTCGTGACCCTGTTCAATCCCTTCGGAGCCGGCCTCCCCGACGTGTCGGTGGGCCAGCTCAGCCTGTCGGGCAGCAGGGTGAAGATGGAGAATCCCCGCCTGTCCGGCTTTCGGAAGGGCGACCGGGGCTACGAGGTCACCGCCATCGCCGCTTTCCAGGACGTTCGCAAGCCGAGCGTGATCGAATTGCAGGCCATGAAGGGCCAGCTCAACACCGACGACAAGGGCGGCCTCGTCCACCTCGAAGCCGCCTCCGGCGTGTTCGATTCCGCGCGCGAATCCCTGAACCTCGACCGCGACATCCGGCTCTGGACGGACAAGGGGGAGGAGGTCCGCCTGAAGACGGCCGCCGTCGACTTCAAGGCCGGCAGCGTCCGGTCGAGCGAGACCGTCGCCGTCTCCATGCCGAGCGGCACCATCGTGGCCGACACCCTGGAGGTGATCGACAGCGGCCACGTCATCTCCTTCGTCGGCAACGTCCATACGGTCCTGCACGGTCGGGATCCGTCGGGAGGGGATCCGCAGGACAAGTCCGAGGCCGGGGCCGACAAGGCTCAGGTCGCCGGGCTGACCGACAAGCCGACGCGCATCCGGACCACGGCGGCCGAGCCCGAGGACGGGGAGCGCCGCCGGTGACGCGGCCCACGGTGAAGGACGTCGTCCCGCATCGGTGCCTGACGGCCCTCGTGCTCGCGCTGGCGAGCGTGATCGCGGCCGGGCCCGCCGCGGCACAGACGGCGCCCGCGGCCCCGCGCAAGGAGAAGGCCGCTTCGCCCCTGGGCAACCTCGGCGGCGGCGGCAAGGAGCCGATCAAGATCGACGCCGATCGTCTCGACGTGTTCGACCGCGAGAACAAGGCCGTCTTCGCCGGCAACGTCGTCGCCGTGCAGGGCGACAGCACGATCCGCTGCTCCAGCATGACGGTGCGCTACAAGCGCGGCAAGGACAAGAAAGAGCCAGCGGCGGGCGGCGAGCCGGCCAGCCAGGCGGAGCGGGCCGCCGGCCTGAACGAGAACGGCATCCAGCGCGTGGAATGTGCCGGCCCGGTGACCGTGGTGCAGAAGGACCAGATCGCCACCGGCGACAACGCCGTGTTCGATCAGGAGGCCAAGCGCATCGTGGTCACCGGCAACGTCATCCTGAGCCAGTGCCAGAACGTCACCCGCGGCTCCCGCCTCGTCTACGACATGAACACCGGCCGGGCGAACATGGACCCAGTGGCGGGCGGGCGCGTCTCCGCCCTCCTCGTGCCGCAGAAGGAGGACGGGGCCAAGGGCAAGGGCTGCACGCCGGCGTCCATCGCCGGACGCGCGGCCAAGCCGCCGGCCGACAAGCCCGCAGCGGACAAGCCCACCGAAGCCTCCGCCGAGAAGCCTGCCGGCAAGACCCGGGCCCAGACGAATTGAGTGCCGCAGCGCCGGCGCCCGCCCTGGCGGAGCGCTCCTCCGATCGTGCCGGCGCGCCGCCTGCGCCCTCCCTGCTCCGGCGGTTGTTCGGAGGGCGCGCCCGTCGTCGCGCGGCCGAGGCGGCCGCCATCGTCGATGAGGGCGGCGGGCCGGGCATCCTCTGCGTGCGCGGCCTGCGCAAGAGCTACGGCGCCCGCACCGTCGTGCACGAGGCCGGCCTCACCGTGCGCAACGGCGAGGCGGTCGGTCTCCTCGGCCCCAACGGCGCCGGCAAGACCACCATCTTCTACATGATCACCGGCCTCGTCACGGCCGATCGCGGGACCATCACCCTCGACGGCCTGCCGATCACCCAACTGCCGATGTACCAGCGGGCCCGCCTCGGCATCGGCTATCTGCCCCAGGAGGCCTCGATCTTCCGTGGCCTCACCGTGGAGGACAACATCCGTGCGGTTCTCGAGGTGGCCGAGCCCGACCGCAAGGAGCGCGCCCGCAAGCTCGAATCGCTGCTCGAGGAGTTCGATATCGCGCGCCTGCGCAAGTCGCCGTCCATCGCCCTCTCCGGAGGCGAGCGCCGTCGCTGCGAGATCGCCCGGGCGCTCGCTTCCTCGCCGAGCTTCATGCTTCTCGACGAGCCCTTCGCGGGGATCGACCCCATCGCGGTCGGCGACATCCAGGACCTGGTGAAGCACCTGAAGCAGCGCGGGATCGGCGTGCTCATCACCGACCACAACGTGCGCGAGACCCTTGGGCTCATCGATCGCGCCTACATCGCCCATTCGGGTCGCATCCTCACCGAGGGAACGCCCGAGGAGATCGTGGCCAATCCGGAGGCCCGCCGCCTCTATCTCGGCGAGGATTTCCGCCTCTAGGGGCCGGTCTCGTTCGAACCCTGCAGCGTCAGCTCTGCATCCGGGTCACAGCCCACGGATTTTTTCAGCCGGCGTCCAGTCCGATCCGAACCGCACGCCAATGGTGCAATGCGGGAATTTCGGCTGATTTTCCAAGCTTTTGTTAGCGTCCAAGATGCGACGCAGGGGTCTCCGCGGGAGTGCCCGCCCCCGTGCTGCTTTCATGGCCTGCTCAATTTGCGTGCAATCCTGGTCCGCCACGCTTTGACGCGGGATCGGGTTGGCGTTAGACCTGGGGGCAGACGACAGGAAGCAAGATTTGTGCCGAGGTTCGGTTCACGGCGACGTGGGCCGCTGATCCGAGGTGCGACTCACCCGGGGCGACAACCATGAGTCTGCTGCAACGGCTGGAAATGCGCCAGGGCCAAGCCCTGGTGATGACGCCTCAGCTTCTCCAGGCGATCAAGCTCCTCCAGCTCTCCCAGCTCGACCTCGCCGCCTACGTCGATGCCGAACTCGAGCGCAATCCGTTGCTGGAGCGCGCCGACGGCGAGAGCGAGATCGAACGCGCGCCGGCCGAGACACCTTCCGAATCCTCGGTCGATCGCGACGGGGACGGCGAGGGGGGCGACTACGACGGGAGCGACGAGCCCTGGATCGCCACCACGCTGACGGCGAGCGGCGCCGACATGGAGAGCGCCCTCGACACGCGCCTCGACAACGTGTTCTCGGACGAGAACCCGACCCATGCCCGCGAGGCGGCTTCCGGGGACATGCTCTCGCTGACGCCGGCGCCCTACGGCAATACCGGCGGCAGCTTCGACGGCGAGGCCCCGGACTTCGAGGCGAGCCTCACCGCCGAGGTTTCCCTGCGCGAGCATCTCGGCGCCCAGCTCGACCTCGCCACCCGCGATCCCCTGGACCGGCTGATCGGCGGCTTCCTCATCGATGCCGTCGACGATGCCGGTTACCTGCGCGAATCGATCGACGCGGTGGCCGAGCGCCTCGGCGCCTCCCTCGACCGGGTCGCCCGGGTGCTGAAGCTTGTCCAGAGCTTCGAGCCCGCCGGCATCGCCGCGCGCGACCTCGCCGAGTGCCTCGCCCTGCAGCTGCGCGACCGAGACCGGTTCGATCCGGCCATGCAGGCGCTGGTGTCGCGCCTCGACCTCGTGGCCAAGCGCGATTTCGCGGCGCTGCGCCGGCTCTGCGGCGTCGACGACGAGGATCTCGTCGACATGCTGGCCGAGCTGCGCCGGCTCGATCCGAAGCCCGGCCGCGCCTTCGGAACCCGGGCCGTCGAGGTGCTGATCCCCGACGTGTTCGTGCGCGCGGCGCCCGACGGCTCGTGGCTGGTGGAGCTCAACGCCGAGGCCCTGCCGCGGGTGCTGGTCAATCAGAGCTACTATGCCCGCGTCTCCCGCGGCGCGGCGGCCGAGGGCGACAAGGCCTTCCTGTCGGAATGCCTGCAGACCGCCAATTGGCTCACCCGCAGCCTGGAGCAGCGGGCCCGCACCATCCTCAAGGTCGCCTCCGAGATCGTGCGCCAGCAGGACGCCTTCTTCCTGCACGGCGTCGCTCACCTGCGCCCGCTCAACCTGAAGACCGTGGCCGAGGCGATCGGCATGCATGAATCCACCGTCTCGCGGGTCACCTCGAACAAGTCGATCGGCACCAGCCGCGGCACGCTGGAGATGAAGTACTTCTTCACCGCCGCGATCCCGGGCGCCGCCGGCACCGCCTCGCATTCGTCCGAGGCCGTCCGCCACCGCATCAAGCAGCTCGTCGACGGCGAGGCGCCGAGCGACGTGCTCTCCGACGACGCCCTGGTGCAGCGCCTGCGTGACGAGGGCATCGACATCGCACGCCGCACCGTCGCCAAGTACCGGGAATCCCTGCGCATTCCCTCCTCGATCGAGCGCCGTCGCGAGCATTTCGCCTATGCGGGGCGGTGAGACCCCTCGGCGGGGCGTCCCCTTCGGCGACGAACGGGGCGGGCCGGCAAGATGCACAGCGGCCCGCCTTCCGCAGCCCCAGGGGCTCGCGCGAGGCCAGGGGCCGGGCTGCGAATGACGGATCGGCGGCCGGGACAAGGCCTCGGCCCGGCCTCGCGTTGACTTCTCCGAGAGAGGCTCCTTAACTCAGGTTGCGCCTTACCCAGGGCGTGTCCACAACGAAAATCGGAGGGATCATGGGGTCATTGCGCGTGACGGGCCACGGCCTGGACCTTGGCGAAGCCCTTCGGGGGCGGGTCGAGGAGCGAATGGCTGCCACGCTCTCGAAATATCTCGACAGCCACATGAGCGGGACCTGCTCCGGCCACGTCACCCTCCGGCGGGACGGGACCGCCTACCGCACCGATTGCGTGCTCCACCTCGTCTCCGGCCTGACCCTGGAGGCCTCCGGCGCCGCCCACGACGCCCATGCGAGCTTCGAGCAGACGGCGGACCGCCTGGAAAAGCGCCTGCGGCGCTACAAGCACAGGCTGAAGGACCATGGCGCGGCCGGCCATGACGGCGCGACGGTGCAAGCGGCCTACGCGGTGTTCGCCGCCCCGAGCGAGGCCGACGCCATCGACCTCGACGAGGATGATGACGACGGGGAGGCGGCGCACCCGCCGGTGGTGGCGGAGAGTACCAAGACCCTGAAGCGCCACTCGGTCAGCGAGGCGGTCACCGCCCTCGACCTCACGGGCGCGCCGGTCATCGTGTTCGTTCACGCTGGCACCGGACGCATCAACGTCGTATACCGCCGCACGGACGGGGCCATCGGCTGGGTCGATCCGGCCGAGACAGCCTCGTAGGCGCGGGTCGGGAACAGAGCCTGAACCCGCTCGATTGAGTTCAAGGGCCGCCTGGGTGGCCCGACCTTTCATGGAGTGGCGGCCGGATCGGCCGCCGCCGACGGGGCGACGGTCCTTCATGCCAGTGCTGGAATTCCTCTCTCCGGATTCCGTGGTGCCGTCCCTGCGTGTCCGCGCGAAGAAATCGATGCTGCAGGAGCTCAGCGCGCACGCGGTGCGTCAGCTTCCGGCCCTGGACGAGCGCGAGGTGTTCGAGACCCTGCTGCAGCGCGAGCGCCTGGGGTCCACCGGCATCGGCGACGGCGTCGCCATCCCGCATGGCAAGCTGCCCGGCCTCGACCGGCTGTTCGGCCTCGTCGCCCGGCTGGAGAAGCCGGTGGATTTCGATGCCCTCGACGGCCAACCCGTCGACATCGCCTTCCTGCTCCTGGCGCCCGAGGGCGCCGGTGCCGACCACCTGAAGGCCCTGGCCCAGGTCGCACGCCTCCTGCGCGAGCCCGGCATCCTCGAGCGCATCCGCGCCGCCCGCGACGCCAGTGCCCTCTACGCGTTGCTCACCCACACCTCGGCCTCGCAGGCCGCATGATCATGCGGATCCTGCCCTGCGCGCCCGTGGTGGTCGCGCTCCTGCTCGCCGCCGCGCCTGCCCGCGCACAACAGCGTGGCGCCACCGATACCGCTTGCGCCCGCGATGTCCTCGTGGCGAATTCCATGCAGCGACAGGCGATCGACCAGCTCGAACAGGCCGGCAGCGAGGCGGCCGACCAGTGTCGCGTCTGGCGCCGGCACGTGGAGACCATGCGCCGAGCGGCCAGCGTCTATGGCCGCTGCCTCTCGGGGGCCGAGCGCACGGATCGTCTCAACCAGGTCCAGATGTCCGAGAAGGAATTCGCCGGGATGATCCGGAGCCAGTGCAAGGGGCTGTGAGGCCTCGGGCTCCAGGCAGGGCTCGACCTATTCCTGCCCGCGCAGCAGCAGCGGTTCGGCGACCATCTTGATCGGCTTGCCGCGTCCGATCAGGATGGCGGCCCGTGAACGCTCCGGATCGTGCTCGAAGCGGGTCCGGACCCAGGCCACGAGGAATTTCAGGTATTCCGAGGCGAGCAGCTTGGCGGAGGAGGGGTGATGCCACCAGCGGTCGGCATCGAAGCCCTCCGCGATCACCGGATGAGGCACGACGCGGTCGGCACCCATGAGGGCGTGGTCGAGTTCCACCATCGTGCGGGGCATGTGGTAGTTCGAGGTCACCACCGTCACCGTGCTGAAGCGATGCTGGCGCATCCAGCGCCGGGTCTCGATGGCGTTGCCGATGGTGTTGCGCGCCCGATAGTCGAGGTCGACGCAGCAGTCGATCCAGTGGCGCTGCGTCGGGTTGAGGCGGGCGATCTCGTCGCGACTGGTGCGCTCGTTGACGCCGGTGATCAGCAGGCGCCGGCCATAGCCGTTGGCCAGGAGGTCGATGGCGTCGCCGATGCGCTGCGCCCCGCCCGTGAGCGCCACGATGCCGTCGGCCCGACCCTGCGGCACGCGCTCGTCCCGCTCCAGGCAGGCCACGAATGTCAGGAAGCCGCAGAAGAGTGCGACGGTGCCGGTGGCCGCGAGGCCGATGGTGGCCTTGGCGGTCGGGCCGAGCCCACTCCGCGCCCTGGTTCCAGGAGCGGCCGAATCCGGCTGCCGTCGTGCCGGGGCGGGCGCGCGGGATGCGGCGTCGGTCCAGGCCCATCCGAAAGCCTCGGAGGGCCTCATGGTGCCGCTGGCTGACATCCGCCTCGTCATTCCCCCAGAGAGTAGCCCCGATTGGGGCGTTCACGAGGCAAGTATCTCCGCCCGGAAAGGTTCATGGAGGGTTAACGGGATCGTCGGCTTCGGTGACAGGGCGTGCGCGCCTGTCGCCGGCCCACGCCCCTCAGGCCAGGAACCGTCGCACGGTGAGACGCGAGACGATACCGGTCACCACCGATGCGATCACGCCGATGAGGAGCACGGCGGCGTAGCCGCGCCAGCCGATATGGAAGGTGCCGAACAGGGCCTCAATCTCCTCGCCGGCCGGGCCGGAGCGCCAGTTGCGCGCCACAAGCCCGGCCAGCGCGAAGGCCGCGATGGCTGCCCCCGAGCCGATGATGCCGCCGCGCAGGCCGAGGCCGAAGAACCGGCGCTGGAAGGCCCGGGCGATGAAGTCGTCGTTGGCGCCGACGAAGTGCAGGACCTCCACCACCTCCCGGTTGCCCGCCATGGCGCCGCGGGTCGCGAAGACCACGGCGAGGCCCGTCGCCACCAGCACCAGCAGGACGATGCCGATCCCGACGCCCACGAAGGTGTTGGCCGCCGTGGAGAGCCGGCGCAGCCAGAGGGCGTGGTCGTCGAGGCTCGCCACCCCGGGCAGCGCTTCGCTGAGGGAACTGCGCAGCGGCTTGAGGTCCGGGGACGTCTCCGCGAGCTTCAGGGTCACGAGCCGTGGCACCGGCAGGTCCGAGAGGTCGAGGCCGCTGCCGAGCCAGGGCTCGAGCAGCCGCTCGGCATCGGCCTTCGAGAACACCCGCACGGCGGCGATGCCGGGGGTGGCCTTGGCGAGGCCCTCGGCGCGGGCGACGTCGGCATCGATGTCGCGCCCGGGGCTCGGACGCACCTGGATCGTCACCTCCTGGGCCACCGTGTCCTGCCATTGGACGGCGCTGGAGGCCACGATCTCGGCCGCTCCCGCGCAGAGCGCGGCGAGGAAGGTCAGGATCGCGATGACGGCGGCCAGGGCCCGGCTCGCCGCCGAGTCGGTCGGCACCAGGGGAGCATTGCGGCGCAGGGTCGGGGGCAGGGGGGCGGTCCGCGATTCGGGCGGCGCCGGCGGCTTCACCGGTGGCCGGTCGTCGGTGCGGGGCGGCGCACGGTGCGCCGGCGCGGGGGACGGAGTGTCGGTCTCGTCCATCATGCCTCGACCGTCAGGCGCCCTTCGCCGAGGACGAAGCGCCGGGCATCGACGAGGTCCATCAGGGCGAAGTCGTGGGTGGCGATGAGCACCGAGGTGCCCAGCCGGTTGAGCTCGATGAACAATCGCAGCAGGCGGCGGCCGAGGCCGGGGTCGACGTTGCCCGTGGGCTCGTCGGCCAGGAGCAGTTCCGGCCGGGCGATGAGCGCCCGGGCGATGGCGGCCCGCTGCTTCTCTCCGCCCGAGAGCAGGGGCGGCAGCACGTGCATGCGCTCGCCGAGACCGACCCAGCGCAGGAGCTCCACGACCTCGGCCCGGTAACTCGTTTCCGAGCGCCCCTGGACACGCAGGGGCAGCGCGACGTTCTCGTAGGTGGTGAGGTGGTCGAGCAGGCGGAAATCCTGGAAGACCACGCCCATGCGCCGCCGCAGGCCGGTCAGCGCCTCGCTGGAGATGTCGCTGACCTCCTCGCCGAAGACCGAGACGAGGCCGCGGGTGGGGCGCACCGACAGGAGGATCAGGCGCAGCAGGGTGGTCTTGCCCGCACCGGACGGCCCCGTGAGGAACTGGAACGAGCGCGGCGCGATCTGGAAGCTGACATCGCTCAGCACCTCCGGCCCGAGACCGTAGCGCATGCCGACGCTCTCGAACTGGACCACCGGCTCCTCGGCTCCGGAGAGGAGCGACTGCGTGTTCACCCGATCCGCCACGATCCCCCCAAGGTCCTGCCTAACCGAGGTCCTGCCTGACCAAGCCTGCCTGACCAAGCCTGCCCAACACAGTCGGCCCTTTTGCGACGGCCCCGCGCATCCGGGTTATAGGCCGTCCGCTTCACGGACGGTTAACCGTGTTGGCCGAGAACCGTTTGAGTCTTTTTGCCCCCGTCGGCAACCGTCCATCGAGATCCGAGGCCCACGGACGCCATGCTGATCGTCTGCCCGTCCTGTGCCAGCGAGTACGAGATCGACGTGGACCGCGTCGGCGCGGATGGGCGCTCGGTGCGCTGCGCGGCCTGCCGCGAGACCTGGTTCATCTCCCCCGACGACGTCTCCGCCGCCCTTGAGGCCGAGATGACCGCCGCCATGATGGCCGCCTCCGAGCTCGGCCCCGCCGCGGCGCAGAGCCGCGCCTCGGCCCAAGCCGATCTCGATGCCTGGGAATCGGCCCTGACCGCCGAACCCGAGCCCGTTCCATCGCCGCCCGAGACGCCGCGCCCGCGGGCGCGGGCCAAGCCCGTGAAGCCGAAGCGCACGGGCTTCCCCCTGGCGTCGCCTGGGGCCGCCCTCGGGCTCGCCGTGGTGGGCGGACTCGGCCTCGCCGTTCTCGGACGCGCCACGGTGGTGCGGGCGATGCCCCAGAGCGCCGGGCTCTATGCCCGCGTCGGTTTCCCGGTGAACCTGCGCGGCGTCGAATTCCGCGACGTCGTGGCGTTCCAGAGCCCGGGAGAGGGCGCGCAGGGCCAACTCGTGGTGGAGGGCGATCTCGTCGGTGTCGCCGCCGAGGCCACGGTGCCGCCGATCGAGGTGGAGGTCCGGGACGGCCGTGACCAGCCGCTCTATCGCTGGCGCATCGCGCCCCCGCGCACGACGCTCGAGAAGAGCGAGACCGCGCGCTTTCATGCGAGCCTGTCGGCGCCGCCGGCGCAGGGCCGCTCGGTCCGCGTGCATTTTGCCGCCGCCGAGGCGGGCGAGACCATGCCGAAGGCCGGTGCCAGCGCTCCGGCCCCGTGATAAGGAATGCGGATGACCAGCGCTTCCCGACGCGTCCGCGTCCTCTTCGACGAAACCGCCATCGCCCGGCGCACCGAGGAACTTGCAGCGGCCATCGCCGCCGCCAACCCCGAGAACCTGCTCGTGGTGGCTGTGCTCAAGGGCAGCTTCATGTTCGCCGCCGACCTCCTGCGCGCCCTGCACCGGGTCGGGCTGGAGCCGCAGGCCGAGTTCGTCCACCTGTCGAGCTACCGCACCGCCACGGTCTCCTCGGGGCAGGTCGAGATCCTGCGCGACGTGGAGAGTGAGGTGCGCGGACGCGACGTCCTCCTGGTGGACGACATCCTCGAATCCGGCCGCACCATCGTGTTCGCCAAGGACCTGCTGATGGCGCGGGGCGCCAAGCGGGTGCTCACCGCCGTGCTCCTGGAGAAGCCCGGCAAGCGGGCCGTGACCATCGACGCGGATTTCGTCGGCTTCACCTGCCCGGACGTGTTCGTGGTCGGCTACGGCATGGATGTCGCCCATGCCTACCGCCAGCTGCCCTTCGTCGGCCTCGTCGACTACGACAGCCGCGAGCCCGACCTGTTCGGCGGCACCTGAGGCGCGACCGCCCACGATCCGCGGAATTTCTCTGGCGCGCCAGAGAATATGAAACGATTTGGCCCTTAAAGGGCTTGCTGTGTCCGACGATCCCTTGACAGGGCGCCTCAGCGCTTGCGTGACTGAGCGCCCGGACCCGAGAGAGACACAGACGAACGATGGCCCGCATCCTCCTGGTGGATGACGAAGAGACGGTGCGGGGCTTCCTCAAGCGGGGCCTCGAGATCGACGGCCACGCCGTGGTCACGGCCACGGACGGCAGCGACGGGCTCGACCGGCTGACCGAGGCGGATGGCGCGTTCGACCTCATGCTCACCGACATCCGCATGCCGCTGATGGATGGGATCGCCCTGGCGCTCGCGGCCAAGCGCGACTTTCCCAATCTCACGATCCTGCTGATGACCGGCTTCGCCGACCAGCGCGAGCGCGCGCGGGGCCTCGATGCCATCGTGACCGACGTCCTGACGAAGCCGTTCTCGCTGGCCGACCTGCGTTCCACGGTGAATCGGGCCCTCGCCGCCTGACACGCGCCGGGTCCGTCGCCTCGCCCCCGGAATCCCGCGCATGATCCTCCATTCTGATCGTCCTCTGCCGGACATCCTCTCGGCCATCGGCGCCACGCCTCTGATTCGCCTGGCGCGCGCCTCGGAGGAGACCGGCTGCACCATCCTGGGCAAGGCGGAGTTCCTGAATCCCGGCCTCTCGGTAAAGGACCGGGCGGCGCTCTCCATCGTGCGCGACGCCGAGGCCCGGGGCGCCATCCGGCCCGGCGGCACGATCGTGGAGGGCACGGCCGGCAACACCGGCATCGGGCTGGCGCTCGTCGCCGCGGTGCGCGGCTACCGCACGGTCATCGTGATCCCGGAGACGCAGTCGGCCGAGAAGAAGGAAACCCTGCGCCTGGCCGGCGCCCGCCTGGTCGAGGTGCCGGCGGTGCCGTTCGCCAACCCGAACAACTACGTCCACGCCGCGTGCCGCCTGGCCGAGCGCCTGGCCGAGACCGAACCGGGCGGCGCCTTCTTCGCCGACCAGTTCGACAACGTCGCCAACCGGCAGGCGCACGTGGAAACCACGGGCCCGGAGATCCTGGCGGCGACCGGTGGGGCGGTCGATGGTTTCATCTGTGCGGCCGGGACCGGCGGCACCCTGGCGGGGACCGCCGAGGCCCTGCGCGCGGCGCGTCCCGGCGTGCGGATCGGCCTCGCCGACCCGGAGGGGTCCGCACTGCACGCTCATTACACCACCGGTACCCTGAGGGCGGAGGGCTCCTCGATCACGGAGGGCATCGGCCAAGGCCGGATCACCCGCAACCTCGCGGGCTTCACCCCGGACGTCTCCTTCCGGATTCCCGACGCCGAAGCCCTCCATATTGTCTTCCGGCTGATGCGGGAGGAGGGCCTCAGCCTCGGCGGATCGTCGGGCATCAACGTCGCCGGGGCGATCCGGCTCGCCCGGGATCTCGGGCCGGGCCACACCATCGTGACCATCCTGTGCGATGGTGCCGCGCGCTACGCCTCGAAGCTGTTCAACCCCGCCTTCTTGGCCGAGCGGGGCCTGCCGGTGCCGGATTGGCTTGGAACCGCATCGGATTCCCTGCCGGAGTGGCGAGCCTGACGTCGAACCGGCGAAAAACCCCGCCTTCGTGGGATTATGCCGCACGGACCGTTGAACGGAATCGCCACGGCGACGTTTGTACGGTCAAGCTCAAGCAATTCCGGTTGGGCGCGTGACGGAGTTCCCATCCATGACCCTGACCACCATTCTCCTCATCGTCCTGATCCTGATCGTTCTCGGCGGCGGCAACTTCCTCGGCGGCGGCGCTTACCGCGGACCGAGCTTCGGTCTCGGCGGCCTGCTGGTGATCATCTTGATCGTGCTGCTCGTCACCGGACGAATCTGACGGCCCCGCTCACGGCTGGCACGTGATGGCCACCACCGCGCCCACCAGGGTCGCGGCGGCTGCGCCCAGCGTGCCGGCCGCCTTCGGCGCAGGCGCTGTCCGCAAGCCCGCAGCGCCGAGGAAGACCGCGAGCGCGTCGGCCGGGACGAGCCTGTAGCTCGCAGGCGGCATGACCCCCGCGATCAGGCGGGGCTGTTTCGGAACCGTCGCGACGAGGCCCGCGAGCGCACCGGCGCGGTCCAGAACCGGAGCGCCGCCGGCGCCGGGCTGCAGCGGCGCGGCGACGCGCGCCCCGCCCGGCTCGGAGCGGCCCGGCGCCGCCACGACGCCCCCCTCGGCATCGACGGCCAACGCCACCACGGCCTCGCCCTCGGCGAGGGCGCCGGCGTGCAGGGCCGGCGTGCGTTCCGTCCGGCCGGGGAGCAGAGCCGTTTCCAGCAGCATCAGATCGGCGGTGCCGCCAGGGCTCGCCCGCGTCGGCAGGCCCGCGACCACCGGTGCCCGGCAGTCCACCAGCGCCGCTGCGCTGGTAAGCACCCGTCCCGGCGCCACGACCAGGCCCGTCGCGACTGGGGCCGGCCGGCTGCCTGCGACGGGCGGCAGGCTCGATGACGGAACGGCCGTCGCGGCCGGAGCCGGTGCCGAGGCGGGGGCCGTTTCGGGGAAGGGCACGAAGCTGTTGGCGATGGCGATGGCGAGGCGGTCGACCTCCCCGGACAGGGCCTTGTCGTAGCCGAGGGTGAGGCCGCGCAGGCCCGCCTCGCCGGCGGCGTAGCGGATGTAGGATTTGCCGGTTCCGGTCTCCGCGGTCACCACCAGGAAGTCGGGTCTCAGGAGCTTGTAGGTCACCCGCCGGTCGGGCCCTGGGGCGGTGATGCGGGCGAAGACCGCCTCCAGCCCGGTCTCGCCGGGCGGATAGGATTTCGTCTCCAGCGTGATGCGCCCGTCGGCGCTCTGCCAGCGGGTGCCCCCGGGCTGGGGCGTGCGCTTCGACAGGATGCGCTCGGGCACGCCCAGCACGACGCCGCTGGCCGGGTCCGGCTTCACGGCGAATCGGGCGGCCGCGCGCGCCGCGGCCCCCTCCTTGAGGAGGGCGGCGCGTCCGGCCGCGTCCGGCAGCCCCGCTCCGCCGGTTCGTCGGGCATGCGCCTGAAGCGCCTCGTAGCTGCGCCGCCCGAACGTGCCGTTGACCAGGCTGTTGTAGTCGCCGGTCCAGACCAGGGCGTCCTGCAGCCCCTTGCGCTCGGCCTCCGGCAGGGCCTCGAACAGGCTCCGTGCCGCCTCGAAGGCGGGATCGGGCGCAGCCGGCTTCGCCCGCGCGGGCGCCGATGCGGCGGGCGTCGACGGGATCGGCATCGGTATGGCGGGTCTCGGTATGGCGGATCTCGATGCGCCGGGGCTCGGTGCCGGCGGCGTCTGGGCGGAGGCCGCGCTCGCCGCCAGGGCCAGCACGAACCCGGTCAGGCCCCGGGTGGTCCGATCGCGTCGCATCATGGCCGAGTCGCGTCTCCCCCGCGAGAACCCGTCCGGTGTGGCAGAGCCCACGCCCGAATTCCAGGCCGTTGCGGCCGATGCGCGAAGTGCTACGGTTCCGCGCGGGACCGGTGCGACGGGCCGGCCTCCAGAGAACGGGGTGGAAGCATGGCGGGATCATCCGGATACGGGCGCTCGCCCCGATCTGTGGTCGGACTCTCTGGCCTCGTGCAGGTCCTCACGATCGCCGGGCTTCTGGCCCTCCCCGTCCAGGCGCAGGGGCAGGCCCAAGGGCAAGCCCAGTCGCCGACGACGCGCCCCGCTGCCAAGGTCTCGCCCAGGCCGTCCGCCGCCAAGAGCTTCGTGCGCGAAGACCTCGCCAGCGACGGTGTCCGCCTCGAAGCGACCCTGAAGGCCGAGGTGGGGAATCCCCGGCCCGATACCCGATCCGCCGCGAAGGCGCGGGCCGAGGGCGAGGCCCTGGTGGAAGCCGAGAAGCCGGCGGATGCCCTGAAGCCCCTCGGCCTCGCCGTGGCGAGCGAACCCGGCGAGCCGGCGAACTGGCTGGCCTATGCGCGCGCCGCCAGCGCGGTCGGCAGCGACGAGCAGACCGGTGACTACGCAGGCCGTCTGCGCCTGCGCCGCAACGCGCGGGCCGCTGCCTACCAGGGCTATCTGCGGGCGAGTGCCGGAGCGGTCGAGGCCGAGGCGCTCGCGACGCTGGGCGAGGTCTATGCCGCCGAATCGGAGTGGCGCCCGTCGCTCGAGGCCTACCGCGCCAGCCTGGCGCTCGCCGACGACGCGGACGTGCGTGCGACCTACGAGGGCCTTCGCGCCGAGCACGGCTTCCGCATCCTCAACTACACCGTCGATTCGGACGCTGCCGCGCCGCGCGTCTGCTTCCAGTTCTCGGAAGGCGTCGCGGCCAAGACCGACTTCACGCCCTTCATCGCCGTCTCCGGCGCAGCCAACGCCGCCGTCACCGGCACCGGCCAGCAGATCTGCGTCGACGGGCTCAAGCACGGCGAGCGCTACGCCTTCGTGGTCCGCTCCGGGCTGCCCTCCGGCGCTGGGGAGACCCTGCTCAAGGCATCCGATTACGAGGTCTATGTCCGGGACCGCTCGCCCCAGGTCCGCTTTACCGGGCGCAACTACGTCCTGCCCCGCACCGGTCAGGCCGGCGTGCCTCTGGTTTCGATCAACGCGGCCAAGATCGACGTTGAGGTCTTGCGCGTCGGTGACCGGGGGCTGCTGCCGTCGCTGCGGGCCGAGGACTTCCTGTCCCAGCTCAACGGGACGACGGCGCGGACCATCGCCGACCAGAAGGGTCGGCGCGTCTGGAAGGGCGTCCTCGACACGGCCAAGGCCGAGCTGAACCAGGAGGCCGTCACCGCCTTCCCGGTGCTCCAGGCGGTCGGCAAGCTGGAAGCCGGCATCTACATCATGGTGGCCCAACCCGCGGGAGCCACGGCGTCCACCGACGAGGAGGGCGGCTACGAGCAGCAGGCGACGCAATGGTTCGTGGTCTCGGATCTCGGCCTCACCGCCTTCAAGGGCCGCGACGGCGTCCACGTCTTCGCCCGCTCGCTGGCCTCGGCCGACGTGCTGACCGGTGCCGAGATCCGGCTGGTGGCGCGCAACAACGAGGTCCTGGCCACGGCGAAGACCGACGGCCAAGGCCACGCCGCCTTCGCGTCGGGCCTCGCCCGCGGGGAGGGGGGCACCGCACCGGGCCTCGTGGTGGCGCAGATCGGCGACGATTACGGCTTCCTTGATCTCGGCCAGTCGGCCTTCGACCTCACGGATCGCGGCGTGAAGGGCCGGCCCCAGCCCGGCGCCGTCGAGGCCTACGTGTTTCCCGAGCGCGGGGTCTACCGCTCGGGCGAGACCGTGAACCTCACCGGCCTGCTGCGCGATGCACAGGGCGCCGCCGTGCCGGAAATTCCTCTGACCCTGGTGGTCAAGCGTCCCGACGGCGTCGAGTACCGCCGCGCCCAGGTGGCGGATGCGGGCCTCGGCGGACGCGCCCTGGCGCTGCCCCTTCTGGCCGGCGCGCAGCACGGCACCTGGCGGGTGGCGGCCTACACAGACCCCAAGGCGCCGGCCATCGGCGAGGCGAGCTTCCTCGTGGAGGATTACGTCCCCGAGCGCCTCGACGTGACGCTCTCGAGCGCGACGCCGAGCCTGACCAGGGGTGCGCCCGCCACCATCGACGTGGCGGCGCGCTACCTCTACGGCGCGCCGGGCGCCGGGCTCGAGGTTTCCGGTACCGTCCTGGTCCAACAGGCGGCAGGCAGCG
Source organism: Methylobacterium sp. Leaf89 (assembly GCF_001422215.1). NCBI lineage: Bacteria > Pseudomonadati > Pseudomonadota > Alphaproteobacteria > Hyphomicrobiales > Methylobacteriaceae > Methylobacterium > Methylobacterium sp. Leaf89. The sequence continues at coordinate 313,464 of NZ_LMML01000028.1, forward strand.
GGATCCAGGGCCTGGAGGGCTTCTCGGTCGGCCTCGACGACGAGCGGGTGGAGGCCGCCTCGGCGGAGATCGACGCCCGCGCCACCACCGATGCGGCCGGCAGGGCCCGGCTCGTCGTCCCGGTCCAGGCGCTCGCCGCCCCGCGCCCCGTCGAGGCGAAGATCACCCTGCAGGTGGGCGAGCCCGGCGGGCGGGCGCTGAGCCGCAGCCTGACCCTGCCGATCCTGCCCGACGCGCCGGTGCTCGCCATCCGCAAGGGCTTTGCCGGCGACCTCACCGAGGGCGGCGTCGCCGGCTTCGACGTGGTCATGGCCGCTCCCGACGGCCGGCGCCTGGCGCAGGGGAACGTGGCCTGGACGCTCCAGCGCGTCGAGAAGAACTATCAATGGTACCGCGAGGGTGGGCGCTGGTCCTACGAGCCGGTGACCAGCACCCGCCGCGTCGCCGATGGCCGTCTCGACCTGATCCCCGCCGCGCCGGGCCGCGTCAGCGCCACAGTGAGCTACGGCACCTACCGGCTGGAGGCGAGCGTGCCCGGTCGCCCGGCCGCCACCGCGAGCGTGACCTTCACAGTGGGCTGGAGCGGGGGCGAGACGGCGGACGTGCCGGACCTCCTCGACCTGCGCCTGGACAAGGCGGCCTACGCCACCGGCGAGACGCTGCACGCGCGGCTGCAGCCGACGTTCAAGGGACAGGCGACGCTGGCCGTCGTCAGCGACAAGCTGCACGCGCTCCTCACCGTCGACGTGCCGGCCGCCGGTGCCACCATCGACATCCCCGTGAAGGCCGAGTGGGGCTCGGGCGCCTACCTCGTGGCCACCGCCTACCGGCCCCTGGACCAGGCGGCCAAGCGCCTGCCGGGCCGTGCGCTCGGTGTCGCGTGGTTCGGGGTCGACCGGGACAGCCGCAATCTCGGCGTCACGCTCGACGCGCCGGCGAAGGTCCGTCCGCGCGAGACCCTGACCCTGCCGATCCGGCTCGCCGGCCTGCGAGCCGGCGAGGAGGCGCGGGTCACCGTCGCGCTGGTGGATGTCGGCATCCTCAACCTCACCCGCTACGAGGCACCGAACCCGTTCGGCTACTTCTTCGGCCAGAAGGCCCTCGGCCCGGAGATCCGCGACCTCTACGGATACCTGATCGACGGCATGCAGGGGACGCTCGGCGCCATCCGCTCCGGCGGCGACGGGGCTGCAGCCGAACTCGCCGATTCGCCGCCGACCCAGGCGCCGCTGGCGCTCTATTCCGGGCCGATCGCCGTCGGACCCGACGGCCGTGCCAGCGTCAGCTTCCCCCTGTCGTCCTTCAACGGCACCGGCCGGGTGATGGTCACCGCCTGGAGTCGCGCGAAGGTGGGCGCCGCCCAGGCCGACGTGATCATCCGCGATCCCGTGATCGTCACCGGCACCCTGCCGCGTTTCCTCAATGTCGGCGATCGCTCGCGCGTCCACGTCGCCATCGACAATGTCGAGGGGCCGGCCGGCGACTACACCGTGGATCTCGACCTGACCGGCTCCGTGCTGGTCGGTGCCGAGGCCCTGCACAAGACCCTGCGGCTGGAGGCGGGCGCCAGGGGGGGCCTCGTCATTCCCATCACCGCTGCCGGGCCGGGCCCGTCGCGGATCGACCTCACGCTCAGCGGCCCCGGACTGCCCGAGGGCGTCGGCCAGAGTTTCGCCCTGACCATCGGTCCCGGCACGGGGGCGCTCGCCCGCCGCTCCGTGGAGACCCTCGAACCCGGCGCGGCGTTGCACCTCTCCGACGAGCTCCTGGCCGACATCCTGCCCGGCACCGGCACGGTCTCGCTCTCCGCCTCGAATCTCGCCGGCATCGACGTGCCGGCGCTCCTCCAGTCCCTCGACCGCTATCCCTACGGCTGCTCCGAGCAGACGGTGAGCCGGGCGATGCCGCTCCTCTACGTCCACCGCCTCGCGGCTCAAGATCAGCTCGGTCAGGATCCGCTCGGCCTCGACAAGGCCGACGAGCGCGTGCGCCAGGCGATCGAGCGGGTGCTCGGCCGCCAGAACGCGGCCGGCGATTTCGGCCTGTGGTCCACGGATGGCGCCAGCGACACCTGGCTCAACGCCTACGTCACCGACTTCCTGACCCGGGCCCGGGAGCGCGGGTTCGCCGTGCCCCAGACCGCCTTCGCCAATGCCCTCGACCGCCTGCGCAACGCGGTGGCCAACACCACCGAGGTCGGCGACGGCGGCATGGACATCGCCTACGCCGCCTACGTGCTCGCCCGCAACGGCCGCCCGGTGATGGGCGACCTGCGCTACCTCGTCGACACCAAGCTGGCCGCGTTCGCGACGCCCCTCGCGCGCGGACAGATCGCGGCGGCCCTGGCGTTGTTGGGGGACCGGGGCCGGGCGGCGAAAGCCTTCGCCTCGGCGCTGGCCGGTTTCCGGGAGGCGGCTTCCACGACCTCGGCCTACCGGCCGGATTACGGCTCGCGCCTGCGCGACAGCGCGGGCTTGCTGGCGCTGGCCGCCGAGACGGGGCTTGCCCGCGACAGCGTCCAGCCGCTCGGTGCCATCATCGCGGCCGAGCGGGCCGCCGGCCGGCCGACCAGCACGCAGGAGGAGGCCTGGATGGTGCTGGCCGCCGAGGGCTTGAGCGCGGATTCCGACAACCTTCGCTTCACCCTGGACGGTAAACCGCAGAGCGGTGCTCTGGCGCGCCGCTACCGCGCCGCCGCCCTGGAGGGGAAACCCGTCACCCTGGTCAATGCCGGCACCCAGCCCGTGCAGGCGGTGGTCAGCGTCAGCGGCAATCCGATCGCTCCCGAGCCGGCCGAGGCGCGCGGCTACACCATCGAGCGACGCTATCACCGTCTCGACGGCGCCCCGGTGGATCTCGCGCAAGGAATCCACCAGAACGACCGTCTCGTGGTGGTGCTCACCGTGACCGAGGCCAAGGCCAGCGCCGGTCGCCTCCTCCTGGTCGACCGGCTGCCCGCCGGCCTGGAGATCGACAACCCGAAGCTCCTCGATGCCGATGCGCTCACCGGTCTCGCCTTCGCCAAGTCCGACGTGGCGCCGGTGCACACCGAGTTCCGCGACGACCGCTTCGTGGCCGCCTACGAGCGCACCCCCGAGCAATCGGCCTTCTTCCGGGTCGCCTACACCGTGCGGGCGGTCTCGCCCGGCACCTACGTTCACCCGGCCGCCACCATCGAGGACATGTACCGGCCGGAGCGCTTCGGGCGTACGGGGTTCGGTTCGATGACGGTGAGCGCGAAGTAGGGCCGTGGATACGGGCCGCGACCCTCCTCTCCGGTCCGATCGGGCGCGCACGGCATGGCGCACCGCGTCCCCCTCGTGGAGGGGGGGACGCGGTGCGCGTGACCGTGAAACTCCGAGTGCCCCCGGAACGGGGCGGGGACTTCGGCGCCTCGCGCTCGCAGCCCTTGCCGTTGTCGGTCTCGGCCCGACCCTCGCCCTCTGGCACTTCATCCAAACCCTGCCGCCCCTCGACCTGATCCCGGCCGGGCTCCGCTCGACGGTGGTGCTCGACCGCGACGGGCGGCTGCTGCGCCCCTTCGCCACCGCCGACGGGCGCTGGCGTCTGCCGGTGACCGGGTCCCAGGTCGATCCGCGCTTCCGCGCCATGCTCACGGCCTACGAGGACCGGCGCTTCGCGAGCCATCCAGGCGTCGATCCGACGGCGACCCTCCGGGCCGCGGGGCAATGGCTGGGGGCGGGCCGCATCGTCTCGGGCGGCTCGACCCTGTCGATGCAGGTGGCCCGCCTCGTCGAGCCGCGGGCCCAGCGCTCCCTGGCCGCCAAGCTGCGCCAGATGGTGCGGGCGGTGCAGCTGGAGCGTCGCCTCGGCAAGGACGGGGTGCTCGACCTCTACCTGGCGCTCGCTCCCTATGGCGGCCCGGTCGAGGGCCTGCGTGCCGCCAGCCTCGCGTATTTCGGCCGCGAGCCGGCCCGGCTCACCTTCGCCGAGAGCGCGCTCCTCGTGGCTCTGCCGCAAGCGCCGGAAGCCCGGCGACCCGACCGCTTCCCCGAGGCGGCCCGGCGCGCCCGCGACCGGGTCCTCGCCATCGCCGCCGCTCAGGGCGTCGTCACGGCGGCCGAGGCGGAGGCCGCCCGCGCCGAGCCGGTGCCATCCGCGCGAAAACCCTTCCCGATGCTCGCCGCCCACGCGGCGGAGGCGGCCCATGCCGCCGACCCGGGTGCCCAGGCGATCCGCCTCACCCTGGACGGCCGCCTGCAGGCGAGCCTCGAAACCCTGGCCGCCGAGCGCGCGGCCGCCCAGGGACCCGGGATCTCGGCCGCCATCCTGGTGCTGGACAACCGCACGGGCGCGGTTCTGGCCCAGGTCGGCAGCCCCGGCTACCTCGATGCGAGTCGCGCCGGCGCCATCGACATGACGGGCGCGATTCGCTCGCCGGGCTCCGCCCTCAAGCCGTTCATCTACGCGCTCGCCTTCGAGACCGGGCTGGCGCATCCCGAGACGCAGCTCGACGACCGGCCGGTGCGCTTTGCCGGGGCCTACGCCCCCGAGAACTTCGACCTCGGCTACCAGGGCAGCGTGACGGCGCGACGCGCCCTCCAGCTCTCCCTGAACGTGCCGGCGGTGGACCTGCTGGAAGGGGTCGGCCCCGCCCGCTTCATCGCCCGCCTGCGGGCCGCCGGCGCCCGCATCGACCTGCCCCGCGACACCGCGCCGGGCCTGCCGGTGGCGCTCGGCGGCCTCGGGATCACCCTCACCGACCTCGCCCGCCTGTTCTCCGGACTCGCCCGGCAGGGGCTGGTACCGAACCTGACCCGTCGCGTCGGGGAGGCGTCGGGCGGAGGGGCCGGCGCGCCGCCGCAGGAGGCCCGCATCACGGACGCCGTCGCTGCCTGGTACGTCGCCGACATCCTTCGGGGTGCGCCGCCGCCCGAGAATGCCCTGGCGGGCCGGTTCGCCTACAAGACGGGCACCTCCTACGGCTACCGGGATGCCCTGGCGGTGGGGTTCGACCGGCGCATCACCCTCGCGGTCTGGGTCGGACGGCCGGACGGCAATGCCGTGCCGGGCCTCGTCGGCCGGGTGGTGGCGGCCCCGATCCTGTTCGATGCCTTCGCCCGTTTCGGCGGCGAGCCCGACTCCGTGCCGATGCCGCGCGACGCCCTGGTGACCACCACGGCCGGCCTGCCGCCGCCGCTACGCCACATCCGGCGCGACATCCCCAAGACCCTGTCGGCGGCGCTGGGGGGCGCCCTGAAGATCGCCTACCCGCCAGACGGCGCCCGCATCGATCTGGGCCTGTCGGAGCCCGATCCCGCATCGTCGGCGCGTCTCGCCCTGAAGGCGCTGGGCGGCGTGCCGCCCCTGACCTGGATGGTCGACGGCCTGCCGGTGGCGGGGGGCGCGCGCCGACAATCGGCTTGGGCTCCGGACGGTGCCGGCTTCGCGCGGATCTCCGTGATGGACGCCACGGGCGCCAGCGACAGCGTCGTGGTCCGGCTCGAGTAACGTCCCCGCCCGGGGTTTCACGCCGGAGGGCGGCCCGGCCCCTGGTCGGGCGGACAGCCGCCCCTACCTGCGAGCGGCAGAGCGAACCTTCGCCGTTGCCGGAGAGCGTGCCCGTGGTCCACGAGGAATCCCGTTCGGGACGGCCGGCCCTGCGCCCGGCGGTGATGCTGGGGGCGCTCGGCATCGTCTACGGCGATATCGGCACGTCCCCCCTCTACGCCTTCAAGGAGGCGGTCCGCGCCGCGAGTGCCGGGGCGCCCCCGACTCCGATCGCGGTGACGGGGGCCGTCTCGCTGATCCTGTGGTCGCTGATCCTCATCGTCTCGATCAAGTACGCCGTGCTGATCCTGCGCGCCGACAACCGCGGCGAGGGCGGCATCGTCGCCATGCTGGCGCTGCTCGGAGCCCGGAACGCCAAGCCCGGCTCCTGGGCCGGCCTTCTCCTCGTGGTCGGACTCATCGGCGCCGCGCTCCTCTACGGCGACGGCGCGATCACGCCGGCGATCTCGGTGCTCAGCGCGGTGGAGGGCCTGAAGGTCGAGGCTCCGGCCTTGTCGCGCTTCGTCGTGCCGATCACGGTGCTGATCCTGGTCGGGCTGTTCCTGGTCCAGAGCCGAGGCGTGGCCTTCATCGGCCGCATCTTCGGCCCGGTGATGTTCGTCTGGTTCGTCGTGCTGGCGTTGCTCGGTCTCGGCGGCATCTGGCATGCGCCGCAGATCCTGACCGCTCTCAACCCGCTCAAAGCCGTCGAATTCCTGACGCATGCGGGCTGGCACGTCAGCTTCGCCATGCTGGGCGCGGCCTTCCTGGCGGTCACCGGCGGCGAGGCGATGTATGCCGATCTCGGGCATTTCGGAGCCGGCCCGATCCGCGCCTCGTGGTTCGGCCTCGTGCTGCCGGCCCTGGTGATCCACTATTTCGGACAGGGCGCGCTGCTCCTGGTCGAGCCCGACGCCATCGAGAACCCGTTCTACCGCCTCAGCCCGGACTGGGCGCATTATCCGCTGATCGGCCTCGCCACGGTCGCCACCGTGATCGCCTCGCAATCGATCATCTCGGGGGCCTTCTCGCTCACCCAGCAGTCGATTCAGCTCGGCTTCCTGCCGCCGATGCGGGTGGTCCACACCGCCCGGCACGAGCGCGGACAGATCTACGTGCCGATGGTGAACTGGCTGCTCGCCGCCGCCACCCTGAGCGCGGTCCTGGTCTTCGGCTCCTCGGATGCCCTGGCCGGCGCCTACGGCATCGCCGTCGCCTCCCTGATGGCGATCACCACCCTGCTCGCCGCCCTCGTGGCACTGAAATGGGGCTACAACCCCGTGGCCGTGCTGGCGGTGAACGGGTTCTTCCTAGCGATCGACTTCGTGTTCCTCGGGGCCAACAGCGTGAAGCTGTTCGAGGGCGGCTGGTTTCCGCTGATGCTGGCGGCCGTGGTGGCGTTCCTGATGCTCACCTGGCGCAAAGGAAACCAGCTCGTCGAGTCGGCCCGGGTCGCCCTGCGCCAGCCCGAGGTCGAATTCCTGGAGCAGCTCCGGCGCGATCCGCCGATCGTCCTGCCGGGCAACGCCGCTTTCCTGTCCTCCGCCACCAGCGCCATTCCGCTGCACCTGTCCCGCTTCGTCGCGCGCAGCCACGCCCTGCACGAGCGCATCCTCATCGTGACCGCCCGCTACGAGGAGGAGCCGGCCGTCGCTCGCGATCAGCGCGCCGAGGTCATCCCGATCACGCCCGACATCACCCGCGTGATCCTGCGCTACGGCTTCATGGAGGATGCCTCGGTGCCCGACGGCCTCCGCTGCGCCGTGGATGCCAAGCGCCTGCCGGCAGAGTGCCTCGAGGATCTGACGATTTTCATCGGGCACGAGACCATCATCCCGAAGAGCGACCAGCGCGGCATGGCGACCTGGCGGGAGGAGATCTACGCCTTCCTCCTGCGCAACGCCGAGCGCACCGGCGCGCATTTCTGCGTGCCGACCCGGCAATTGGTCGAGGTCGGCACCGAGATCGAGATCTGAGCCGGGCGCGGGCCATCAACTCTCGTGCGGACCGTGCTGTATGACCTTGCGGGCAGCGCTCCGGGTGTCGCACAAGGGAGCCATGCGGACGGGCGGCCCGGCCGCGCCGAAACCGGGACGTGTAGCGTAGCGATGACCGAACTGGCGCCGAAGGCCCTGGCGATCCGCCTGCGGCAGCAGGCGATCCTCTCCGATTTCGGGGTCGAAGCCCTGCGGGCCACCGAGCTGCTGCCCCTGCTCCAGCGCGCCACCGAACTCTGTGCCGAGGGCATGGAGGCGCAGTTCTGCAAGGCGCTGGAATACAAACCGCACCAGGATTGCCTCCTCGTCTGTGCCGGTGTGGGCTGGGCCGAGGACGCGGTGGGCACCACCATCATCGGTGCCGACCTCGCCTCGCCGGCGGGCTATGCCCTGAAGACCGGCCGGCCCGTGATCTCGAACCATCTCGAGAACGAGACGCGCTTCCGCACGCCGAAGCTGATGGCCGACCACGGCATCCGCCGCGCGATCAACGTGCTGATCGCCAACCGCGACGGCAATTACGGCGTGCTGGAGGTGGACGACACCCGCGAGGGCCAGTTCGAGGAGGCCGACATCGCCTTCATGCAGGGGTTCGCCAACCTCGTCGGCGGTGCCATCGAGCGCCAGCGGGCCGAGGCACGGCTGAAGGCGGCCCTGGAGCGCCAGGAGCTCCTATCCCGGGAAATGAGCCACCGGGTGAAGAACAGCCTCGCGGTGGTGGCGGGCTTTCTCGGGCTCCAGGCCCGGGGCTCCGACAACGACGACGTGAAAAGCGCCCTCGCCGATGCCCGCACCCGGGTCGAGGCAGTGGCCCAGGTCCACGACCAGCTCTGGCGCCAGCCGAGCCTCGAGGCGATCGACGTCGCGGGCTTCCTCGAGGCCCTCTGCGCCAAGCTGCAGGAGAGCGCGCCGCGCCACCGCCTCGTCTGCCGCGCGGCGCGGATGAACATCCCCGCCGATCTCGCGATCCCCCTCGGCCTCTTCGTCAACGAACTCGTCACCAACGCGATCAAGTACGCCTACGCGGACGGCGAGGGCGAGATCAGGGTCGAGGCCCGGCCCGACGGGGCGGCCGGCCTGATCCTCGCGGTGGAGGATGACGGCGCCGGGCTTCCGGACGGATTCGATCCCACGGCGGCGCGCAGCGCCAGCCTCGGCATGCGCATCATCAACAGCCTCGCCCGCCAGCTCGGGGGCGCCCTCGCGGTCGCCCCGGACGTGCAGGGCGCACACTTCTCCCTGCGGGTGGCGCCCGTGGCCTGAGGCGTCGGGGTCGAGATGCGACTCCGCGCCCGCGTGTCAGGTCTCGGCCCGGGGCGTCGCATTCATCTCGGCCCAGTCGAACTCCTCCTCCAGCACGTAGTAGGCGTCGTCGCCGATCGTGCCGGAGCGGCGCAGGGCCAGCACCCGGTCGCGGGCCGCCTCAATGGCGCGCCGACGGGCGGCATCGGCGGGCAGCGCCTCGGAGGCGAAGCCCGTGTCGCGGGCCTCGGCCTGCTCCAGGGCGATGCAGAACTCCTCGCGCAAGGCCTCGGAGGGGGCATCCTCGGCATTCTCCAGGCTCTCCAGGGCGGCTCGGTAGGCTTCGGTGCGGCCGTGCCCGACCTCGCGCCCGACCGGGTCGTTGTCCTCCAACCCAAGCCGGCCGAGCAGGAGACGCAGGGTCAGGCCCTGGATCGTCAGCGTGCCGATGATGACGCAGAACGCGGTGAGCACGATGAGGTCGCGGTAGGGAAAGCCCGGATCGCCGTCGGGCAGGGCCAGGGCCGTGGCGATGGTGACGATGCCCCGCATGCCCGCCCAGGACACCGCGATCCCGGCCGAGAGCCCGCGGTCGCGGGTCTCGGTCCCGTCGGCTCCCAGGCGGGCGAGGTGGGCCGTGGGCAGGACCCAGAGGAAGCGCACCACCACCACGGTGAGGAACACCGCCGCGCCGACCAGCGCGTAGGAGATCTGCTGCTCCCGGGTCAGGCGCTCCAGGATCGGGCCGATCTGCAGGCCGATCAGCACGAAGGCGAGGACGTTCAGCACGAACACCGCCGTGTCCCAGACCGCGTAGGAGACGATGCGGGTGCGCGGCGGGGTGTGGCCCGGCGCGATGCGCGCCACCGTGATGGCGAAGGTGACCACGGTGAGCACCCCGGACAGGTGCACGTGCTCCGCTCCGATCCAGATTCCGAAGGCGGCCACGAACTGCAGGACGATGACGCTCGGCGCGTCGGTGGCCGGGCGCGTGGCGGCGCTGTAGAGGAGGGCGAGGACCGGCCCGGCGACGAGGCTGCCGAGGATGCCCACGAGGAAGGCCGGGCCGATCTGGCTCACCGAGAAGGTGCCGGTGACCGCCGCCGTGACCCCGAGGCGGTAGATCATCAGCGAGCCCGCGTCGTTGAGGAGGCTCTCGCCGCGCAGGATCGTCGTGAGGCGGTGGGGCAGCGAGACGTGGCGCAGCACCGACAGCGCGGCCACGGCGTCGGGGGGCGCCACCACCGCGCCGAGCACGATGCAGGCCGCCCAGGGCATGTCCGGCACGAGCCACTTCACCACCACGGCCACGGCGGCCGTGGTCGCGACCACCGCCCCGAAGGCGAGGCCGGCGATCGGGCGCCAGTGGGTGCGCAGGTCCCGCACCGAGGTGTCGTAGCCCGCATCGAGCAGGACGGGCGCCAGGAAGAGGGCCAGCGCCAGCTCCGGGTCGAGCACCAGGTTGGGCACGGCCGGGATGAAGGCGAGGCCGATGCCCCCCAGGGCCAGGAAGACGGGATAAGGGGCACCCACCCGGCGGGCGAGCCCCGCCAGGAGCACGGCGCCGAGAAGGACGCCGACTGTCCATTGAAAAATCATCATGTCGAGGGGAACGCGCCAGCACGGCCCCGGGATCATTCGCCCCGGCGCGAAACCCGGCGCTGCCGGTCAGCCCTGCGCGAGGGTGACGGCCAGCTCCGGCTTGTGGTTCAGGGTCTGGAACACGACACAGTAGCGCTCTGTCAGCTTGAGGAGCTGGTCGAGCTTGTCCGGGGGGGCGTCCGTGTCGAGGGCGAAGGTGAGGCGGATCGCGCGGAAGCCCACGGGCGCCGCCTTGTCGACCCCGAGGGTGCCGCGGAAATCGAGGTCGCCCTCGGCGCTCACCGTGCCGGACCGGAGCGCGACGCCGATCGCGGTGGCCACCGCCTTCAGGGTCACGCCGGCGCAGGCCACCAGGGCTTCGAGCAGCATGTCGCCCGAGCAGAGCTCGGCGCCGGAGCCGCCGGTGGCCGGGTGCAGGCCCGCCACCGCGAGGGCGCGCCCGGTCTCGACCTTGCAAGCGATGGCCGTGTCGTCGAGGCTGCCCCGGGCCCGCAGGGTCACCACGGCCGAGTCCGGGGCGTTGCGGTAGCGGTCCTTGATCGGGGCCTGGAGCGAGCGCAGGGTATCGGCGTCCATGGGCGTTTCCTTCTCCCGTCTTCCGGTTCTACTTCTCCGATCCGATCTAGGGCGCCCCGTCGGCGCGGCGAATGCGGACGGGGGGGGACCGAGCCTCGCGCGGGCCCGCGGGGTGCCCTATCTGAGGGGCGTCGGCGGGGCCCCTGTCCTCCGGCCCCGTCCTGTCAGGAGAGTCCATGCGTCGTCCCAGCGTGAGTGCAGCCGTCCCGAGGGCGCGGATGGCCGTCCCCGGCATCGCCGTCGGTCTCGTCCTGTTCGCGACCGGGGCAGGGGCCGCCGCGCCGATCACCCTCGCCAACCATCGGGCCGTCTACGATCTCTCCCTCGCCGAGAGCAGCGGCACGCGGGCGGTGGAGAGCGCGCGGGGGCGCATCGTCATCGATTTCACCGGGGATGCCTGCAAGGGCTACACGATGCAGACCCGCCAGGTGACCGTTCTGGAGAGTGGCGAGACCGGCAGCCGCACCTCGGACCTGCGCAACAGCACGTTCGAGAGCGGGGACGGGCGCAGCTACCGCTTCAAGACCAGCACGGTACTCAACGGCACGCCCGGCCAGGCTGTGGACGGCACCGCCGAATCGAGTTCCGACCTCCTGAAGGTCAAGCTGAAGGAGCCCAAGCGCGACCAGTTCCAGGATGCGGGCGAGGTCCTCTTCCCCACGGTGCACATGCGGCGCCTGATCCAGGCGGCCCGCGACGGGCAGAGCACCGTCTCCGTCAAGGTCTTCGACGGCTCCGACGATGGGCGCAAGGTTTACGACACCCTCGCGGTCATCGGCCGTCAGGTCCCGGCGCCGGCGGCCTCCGACAAGGCGGCCGAGCGCGACAAGCCCCTGCGGGAGGGGCCGATGGCGACCGTGCCGCGCTGGCCCGTCACCCTGAGCTATTACATTCCCGGCGAGGGCGAGCGCACGCCGATCTACGTCCTCAGCTTCGACCTCTACGAGAACGGCGTCAGCGGCGCGCTGCGGCTCAACTACGGCGAATTCGCGGTGGTCGGCGACCTCACCCGCCTCGACACCCTGGCGTCGAGCAGCGACTGCCATCCCTAGCCCGTCCGACCGGGTGAGGGGCGGGTCCGCACCGACGCGGCGTGCGAGGATTCCGAGCAGGGCCTTCTGCACGGAAATCGTGCATGGCCGGCCTTCCCGGGCCCGGTTGGATCAAATTTTCGGCGTTCGGGTAAAGGAATGTCGGGGGGCGCCCCGTCTTATGGCCTCCGCAACCTCAGGATGGCCATGGGCGAGACCCTCACAGCAACGCAGACGAGAGTGATCCTGCCTGCCCTCTGCTGGAATCGGTATCGTGCCGATTTCTACGCCGTCACCGCCGATCTCTCCGTCACGGGTCTTCGCTTCCGTTCGTCCGTCGTGCCGTCCCTGGGCGAGATCTTGTCCTGCAGCATCCGACACGCGGGCGCGATGGAAGCCCAGGTCATCGAGGGCGGCAAGGAGCAGTTCGTCACCCGGGTGATCCGCGCCGAGGCCCCGCTGCCCGTCATCGTGCGTCGCCTGCTCGACCTCGCCGCCGAGCAGAACGGCGGCGAGGTGCCCCAGCGTGTCCATCCGCGCTTCGTGCCGGATTCGCCCGACATCCTCGTCACGATGTCCTGCGGCACCCGGATCCCGGGCCGCCTCCTCAACGTCTCGGCCTCGGGCGCGGCCGTGCGGATCGACATCCGCTTGGAGCCCGGCACGCAGATCACCCTGGGCCGAACGCCGGCCACGGTCGCGCGCTGCTTCGAGGACGGCATCGGCGCGGCGTTCCTCCAGCCCCTTCCGGCGAAGGATCTCGGCCCCCACGTCCTGTTGTGACGCGCGATCTCTTCTCGTGACGCGGGAGTGCCTCCGGCCCGTCCGAGGCCGGTCCGGTTTCTGAGGCGATCAGGAGGGGGGGGCGATCCGGGACGGGATAACTGGCGACGCAACCGCTGCGGGACCGCGCGAAAGGCTACAATTAAGTTTCTATCAAATGATCGGGACTAGCCTGTGGCCTCGCCCTCCAGTCGGAGACTTGACGATGCGGTACGCGGACGATGCGACCCCGATTCCGTCAAGTCCTGTCCGGTTGGGTCGATCCGGCAGGCCCCCACTGCTGGCGATAACCTGAAGATCGCTCAGCTGATGCCGCGTCCACCTGCCCCCGTCCTCGCCTGCCCCTCCCTCGCCTCCGGGCCGCTCGTCTCCCCCGCCGCCGGGGCGCGGGTGCGCGAGGCCACGTGGGGACGCCGGGCGGGTGATCGCGTTCGCGCCTCGGCACCGGGGAGCCCGGAGCCGGCGGCCGAGGGGGCGCCGTCCCGCGCCGCGAGCCTTCGGACCAATCGCTACGATCTGGAGGCCCGCGCCGGCCATCTCGACGAGGTGCTGCAATTCGCACCCTACCTGGCCTTGACCCATACGGTGGTCGTCGGTGCCGTGCTGCTGCTCTTCTGGAGCGAGGCGCACCGGACCTACCTGCTGATCCTGTTCGGCAGCGTCGCCGGTCCCATCACCCTCGCGGCGATCGGGGCGCGGCGCTACCGCCGGCGGCGCCTGGGGGAGCGCGACGTCGTCACCGGGCATCGGCTCGCCGCCCTGTTCTCGCTGATCCTGGGGCTGGCCTGGGCCAGCATGCCGCTGATGATCCTCCCCACCGCGGGCACCCAGGACCAGACCTTCGTGGTGGCCATCGGGGCCGGCCTGATGGCCACCACCTACACCTTCGGCTCGCTCGCGCATCTCGGCCTAGTCTACTCCGCGCCGATCGCCCTGGGCAGCCTCGCCGCTCTGTTCCTTGTCGGAGGGGCCGCCAACGGGTGGCTGGCGATGCTGATGGGCGTCTATTCGGCCTTCGTCGCCTTCACCGCCGGGCGGATGGGACGTCTCTCGGAACAGCGGATCATCGATCGCGTCCGGGTCGGCGAGCAGAACGAGACGATCAGCCTGCTGCTCCATGACTTCGAGGCGAGCACCAGCGACTGGCTCTGGGAGACCGACCCAATGGGACGCCTCCAGCACGTGTCCGAGCGCATCGGCCAGGTGGCGGGCGAGGACCCGGCGATCCTACACGAGGCGCCGTTCGCGGCACTCTTTCTCGGCGTTCGCAAGCCCCGTCGGATGACCCCGGAGATCGCCGAGATCCTGGCCCTCGTCGCCGGGCGCAAGGCCTTTCGCGAGCGCGTCGTCGAGGTCACCATCGGCGGATTGACGCGGTGGTGGCGCCTCAGCGGCAGGCCCATCACCGACGGCGGCGAGACCTTCCTGGGCTTTCGCGGGGTCGGTTCGGACATCACCGACACCCGCCAGTCCGAGGCGCGGATCGCCTATCTGGCGAGCTACGACCCGCTGACGGGCCTGGCCAACCGGACCCAGTTCCAGGGCGTGGCGACCCAGCTCTGCGCCCGGGCGCAGACCGGGGGCGAGGCCTGCGCGCTGCTCTATCTCGACCTCGACGGCTTCAAGTTCGTCAACGACACCTTCGGCCATGCCCTCGGCGATGTCCTGCTGGTCCGGGTGGCCCAGCGCCTGACCGGTACGGTCCCGCCCCAGGGGCTGGTCTCGCGCCTCGGCGGCGACGAGTTCGCCATCCTCCTGCCCGGCGGCGACGAGGATGCCCTGACCGAACTGGCCCGGCGCCTCATCGCGGCCCTGAGCACACCCTACACTCTCGACGGGGTTCAGGTGGAGATCGGCGCCAGCGTCGGCCTCGCCCTAGCGCCGCGCGATGCGCACAGCCCCGAAGGCCTCCTCAGCAAGGCCGATCTCGCCCTCTACAGGGCCAAGGCCACCGGCCGCGGCAAGGTCCGGGTGTTCTCGCCCGACCTCGAGGCGACGATGCGCCTGCGGCGCGAGCTCGAGGTCGATCTCAAGCGGGCGGTGGCGCAGGGCGAATTCAGCCTGCACTACCAGCCCCTGGTGGGTCTGGAGGACGGTCGGGTCCGTACCTTCGAGGCCCTGCTGCGCTGGACCCGCGGCGCCGGCGGCCCGGTCTCCCCCGCCGATTTCGTGCCCGTCGCCGAGGCCTCGGGCCTGATCACCGAGATCGGCCGCTGGGTCCTGATGCAGGCCTGCCGGGAGGCCGCGCGCTGGCCCGACGACATCCGGCTGGCGGTGAACCTCTCGCCGATCCAGTTCCGGAACACCGACCTCGTCGCCGACGTGACCCAGGCGCTGGAGGCCAGCGGGCTGAGGCCGGAGCGCCTGGAGATCGAGGTCACCGAGTCGGTGTTCTTCGAGATGAACGCGACGACCATCGCCAACCTCAACGAGTTGCGCGCCCTGGGCATCCGCGTGGCGCTCGACGATTTCGGCACCGGCTACTCGTCGCTGAGCTACCTGATCCGGTTCCCGGTGGACAAGATCAAGATCGACCGCTCCTTCATCAAGGACATGGACAGCCGACCCGAATGCCTGGCGATCATCGAGGCGATCCTGACCCTCGCGCGCAAGCTCTCGATCACCGTCACCGCGGAGGGCGTCGAGACGAGGGAGCAGGCGCAGATGCTCAGGGCGAGCCGCTGCGACGACATCCAGGGCTTCCTCTTCAGCCCGGCCCGACCGGCCGACGAAATCCCCCACCTCATCGCATCCCTGCCGGTGCGCTTCGGCGAGATTTTCCCCCTCCTGCCCCTGATGTTCCGCCGGGCGCCGGCCTGAGGCCGTCCTAAGCGCGCAGGCGCTCGGCCACCGCCGCGGCGGCCCGCGCGCCCTCCGCATAGGCGCCCCCCGCCGTGCCCCATTGCAGGCGCGACAAGGCCTCGCCGGCGAACCAGATCCGGTCCGCCACGGGCGCCTGCAGGCGGACCCGGGCATCGGCATGGCCCGGCGGCACCACGGCCCAGGATCCGCGCGCCCAGGGGTCGTGGCGCCACGCGCTCACCGCCGGGATGCTCAGGTCGTGCAGGGCGCGGGCGCCGACATGTGCGGCGAGCGTCGCCCGCACCAGGTGGCGGACCCCGTCCGGCCCGGCCCCACGGGCGTCGAGGGCGGCGGCCATCGGCGCATCGAGCTCGAAGAAGTGGAACGGCGTGCCGTCGATCCGGGTGAGGAGGCCCGGGCTCGCCTCGCGCCCGCCGACGAGGCTCGCGAGCCGGTCCGCCCCCCGGAATGGGCAGGAGGGCCAGTGCAGCACCGCATGCTCGTAGATGCCGGTGGCGAATCCCGTGATCGCGTCCGCGACCTCCGGGGGAAGGACGGGGGTGAAGAGAGGCGCGGCCCGCAGCACCATGGTGGGTATCGTGACGATGACGGCCCGGGCCGCGAAGCTCCGGGATCCCGTGTGCACCCGTACGCCCGCGCCCGACCAGTCGATGCCGGTGACCGGCGTCCCAAGGGCGATGGGCAGCCCCTGGGCGAGGCGGGCGAGATAACCGCCGTAGCCCCCGGCGATGAAGCGGTTGTCGCCGTACTCCATGCTGGGAAAGTCCTGGAGCGAGACGCGGGCGAGGGACTGCCCGGAGACCAGGCCGTGGACGCGCTCGACCCGCCGGCCCCAGGGTCCGAGGCCCGGCGGCAGGGCGGTGGCCGCTGGCCGGTCCGGCCCGGCCCAGCCCGCCTGGGTGCTCATCGCCCGGTCGGCCACCGCGAAGGCACGGCCGAGGGCCGCCGCCTCCGCCGGCCGGCCGCGCCGGCGCCCGACCCAGAGATGGCTCTCCTGGGCCGCCATCCGCAGGGGCTCCCCCCGCTGGGTTCCGAGCCGCACCAGCGGGTTGATCGGCCCCGCATGCAGCCAGTGCCCGCCGAGGTCGACGGCGTGACCCCGCAGGGAGACCGTGACGAGGCGCCCGCCGACCCGGTCGCGCGCCTCCAGGACCGCCACCCGGACGCCCAGGGCCGCGAGGCCGCGCGCCGCCGCGACGCCGGCGGCGCCCGCCCCGACGACGATGACCTCCGGATCGTCGGGCAGGGGGGCCAGGCGCGGCGCGATGCTCGGGCGCCAGCGTTCGTGCTCGGGGCGGGACGTCCGCATGGATGACGGTCTCGTTCCTGTCGGCGAAGGATGGCGATGGGCCTAGCAGAGGGCGGTGCCGGGCGACACCGTGCGACCGGTCGCACGCCGGTCACACGCCAGAAAACTCGGGCGTCCAGGGTCGGCGCCGCGAATCGCCCGTCCGCCGCCCGGCGGGACGGGTGGTGCAGCGATGGCCCGCACTTGCGCCTGCGCACGGCCATCGCCAGAACCTCGGGACACGGCGCGCGCGGGGGC
Organism: Methylobacterium sp. Leaf89; assembly: GCF_001422215.1. NCBI lineage: Bacteria > Pseudomonadati > Pseudomonadota > Alphaproteobacteria > Hyphomicrobiales > Methylobacteriaceae > Methylobacterium > Methylobacterium sp. Leaf89. The sequence continues at coordinate 330,575 of NZ_LMML01000028.1, forward strand.
GACGCAGGCCGGGACCTCACGAACGGATCGATCCACGACCACGGGATACCCAGGTATGCTCATCCAGGCCGCCTTCGCCGCCGTCCGGCAGGTGTTCTCAGCCCCCTTGCGCGCGATCCTGTGGAAGTCCCTCGGGCTCACGGTGGGCATCCTCGTGCTCGTCTGGTTCGGACTGACGCGGGCGATCAACTGGTTCCTGTCCCAGCACCATCTCTCGGTGGATTATCCCTTCCTCGATACCCTGGCGGTGTTCTTCGCCGGGGCCGGCCTGTTCGTGGGCCTCGCCTACGTTATGCCGGCGGTGTCGATCCTGGTGGCGGGCTACTTCCTCGACGACGCGGCCGAGATCGTCGAGCGCACGGACTTTCCGGGCGAGCCGCCCGGCCTCGCCCTGCCCCTCGGCACCGCGATGTTCTACGCCGTCCGCTTCGCCGGCCTCGCCCTGTTGGTGAACCTCGTGGCGCTGATCCTGTTCTTCGTGCCGGGGGTGAATCTCGTCGCGTTCTTCGGGGCCAATGCCTACCTGCTGTCGCGGGAGTATTTCGAGCTCGCCGCCGGACGCTTCCGGCCGATGGCGGAGGCCGGCGCCATGCGCCGCCACTACGGCGGCACCACGCTCCTCGCCGGCGTGCTGCTGGCCGGCCTGATGGTGGTGCCGGTGCTCAACCTCGTCACCCCGCTCTTCGGCATCGCCCTGATGGTGCACGTCCACAAGGGCCTCAGCCGGCGCACCCCGGTCGCCGGACCGCAGCCCCAGCCGCGCCTGCGCTGAGGCTCCCCCGGAGCTGCCGAGGGCCGAATTTCATCGTTCGGCCTCCCGTCTGGCCTGGAAGTGGTCTAGATACGCTGCACCAGGCTCAAGGACCGGCGCCGATCCAAGCCCCGCAGGGGCCGGACCAGCGCGGGGGCCGCTTTTCGAGACGCACGAGCGATGACCGGCTTCGAGACCCTCCCCCTGACCCGCCCCGCCTCGCAGCTCGTCACCGTGTTCGGCGGATCGGGCTTCCTCGGGCGCCACGTGGTGCGGGCGCTGGCCAAGCGCGGCTACCGGATCCGGGTGGCCGTGCGCCGGCCCGACCTCGCCCTGTTCCTGCAGCCCCTCGGCAAGGTCGGCCAGATCGTCGCCGTCCAGGCCAACCTGCGCTACCCCGACTCGATCGCCCGGGCGGTCCACGGCGCCGACATCGTCGTCAACCTCGTGGGCATCCTCCAAGAGACCGGCAAGCAGACCTTTTCGCAGCTGCAGGCGGAAGGCGCGGGCGAGATCGCCCGGGCGGCGGCCGCCGTCGGCGCGCCCCTGGTCCACGTCTCGGCCATCGGCGCCGATGCACACTCGCCCTCGCAATACGCCCGCACCAAGGCCCTCGGCGAGGCCCGGGTCGCCGAAGCCGGCGGTCCGCACGTGATCCTGCGGCCCTCGCTGGTGTTCGGCCCCGGCGACAGCTTCTTCAACCGCTTCGCCGCCCTGGCCCGTGCCCTGCCGGTGCTGCCGCTGGCCGGCGCCGCGTCGCGCTTCCAGCCCGTCTACGTGGCCGACGTGGCCGAGGCGGTGGCCCGCGCCGTGGAGGGCCACGTGCCCGCCGGCAAGGTCTACGAACTCGGCGGCCCGGAGGTCGAGACCCTGGAATCGCTGGTGCGCTACATGCTCAAGGTCACGATGCGCAAGCGCGTGGTCCTCGGCCTGCCGCAGCCGGCCGCGATGTTCCAGGCCCGCGCCCTCGAGGTGGTCGACACCCTCACCCTCGGCCTCCTGCCGGACAGCCTGAAGCTCACCCGCGACCAGGTCGTCCTGCTCCAGAACGACAACGTCGTCTCCGAGACGGCCAAGGCCGAGGGGCGTACCCTGGAGGGCATCGGCCTGCAGCCCACCGCCATGGAGGCGGTGGTGCCGGGCTACCTCTGGCGCTTCCGCAAGGCGGGCCAATTCGCCAAGATGCAGGAGTTCGAGAGCGCCATCCCCGAGACCCTGACGCCGAAGCCCTTCGTGCCGCGCAGCGGGAGCGGACCAGCCCTCGGGCCGGATTCGAATGCCCCGAGCCGGATGGGCGTGAGATGGGGCACCCGGGGCTGAGGCTTTCGCCCGTCACCGGAGTCCTCAGGGCCGGCGAAATGGTCTAGAGGGCGCCTCATGACTCACGCCACCTCGCCCCAGGCCGACACGCCCCGCGCCGGCGCGCCCCTCGTGCGCTTCGCGCCCTCGCCCACCGGCTACCTGCACATCGGCAACGCCCGGCCGGCGCTCCTCAACGCGCTCTTCGCGCGGGCGCGGGGCGGGCGCTTCCTGCTGCGCCTCGACGACACCGACCGGGAGCGCTCGACGCAGGCCTTCGCCGACGCGGTCTCCGAGGACCTCGCCTGGCTCGGGATCGTGCCCGACCTGTTCGCGCGGCAATCCGACCGGGTGGCGGTCCACGATGCGGCCGCCGAACGCCTGAAGGCGATGGGCCGGCTCTATCCCTGCTACGAGACGCCGGAGGAGCTCGAGCGCCGCCGCCGGCGCCAGCTCGGGCGTGGCCAGCCGCCGATCTACGACCGGGCCGCCCTGACCCTGACGGAGGCCGAGCGGGCTGCCCTGGAGTCGGAGGGGCGCACGCCGCACTGGCGCTTCAAGCTCGACGCACGCACGGTGGCCTGGGACGACCTCGTGCGCGGCCCCGCCCATGTCGACTGCGCCTCGCTCTCCGATCCGGTGCTGATCCGGGCCGACGGCAGCTACCTCTACACCCTGCCCTCCGTGGTCGACGACGCCGAGATGGGCGTCACCCACGTCATCCGGGGCGAGGACCACGTCACCAACACCGGCGTGCAGGTGCAGATCTTCGAAGCCTTGGGCGGCGCGATCCCGGTCTTCGGCCATCACAACCTCCTGACCACCGCGGACGGGGAGGGGCTCTCGAAGCGCCTCGGCCACCTCTCGCTGCGCGGCCTGCGCGAGGCCGGCTACGAGCCGGGCGCCGTGCGCTCGCTGGCCGTGCTCACCGGGTCGGCCGAATCGGTCCGCGCTGTGGCGGGCCTGGACGAGCTCGCCGGACTCGTCGACCTTGCACAGATTTCGCGGGCTCCGGCGAAGTTCGACCCGCACGAGCTCGACGGGCTCAACGCCCGCCTCGTCCACGTCATGCCCTATGCGGAGGTCGCCGACCGCCTCGCGGCGCAAGGGGTCGCGTCCGAGCGCGCCGCGGCGTTCTGGGAGGCCGTGCGGCCCAACCTCGCCAAGGTCTCGGAGGCGGGCGACTGGTGGCGCGTGGTCACGGGCCCGGTGAGCCCCGTCATCGCCGACCCGGCCTTCATCGGGGCCGCCGCCGCGCTCCTGCCGGCCGAGCCCTGGGACGGGGAGACCTGGAAGGCCTGGACGGGGGCCGTGAAGGCCACCACGGGGGCCAAGGGCAAGGCGCTGTTCATGCCGCTGCGCCTCGCCATCACCGGCCTGGAGCACGGGCCGGATCTCGCCGGCCTGCTGCCGCTGATCGGGCGGGACGTGGTGCTCCGCCGGCTGGCGGGAGAGGGCTGACGGCGGGTCCCTGCGGTGCATGCAGGCCCGACCCGCCGGCACCCGTGACTGTCGCTGGCCGGGCGGGGCGCCTATATCCGGGCCCGACGCCCTCTTCATCCCGAGTTCCTGACCCGAATGAGCACCGATCCCGCCCCGGCGGCACCGGCCGCGGCCGCGCCGCCCGCGCGCCCCGGCCTCGTCGCCACCTATCGCCGCCTCTGGCCCTATCTCTGGCCCCACGGCCGGCCCGACCTGCAGCGACGCGTCTTCCTCGCCTTCGGCCTGCTGATCGTCGCCAAGTTCGTGACGATGGTGACGCCCTTCACCTTCAAGTGGGCCACCGACGCCCTGGTGGCGCTGACCGACCCCAAGCCGGGTGCGGCCATCCCCACCGGGCTGTTTGCCGCCCCGATGCTGCTGATCGGCCTCTACGGCCTGTCGCGCATCCTCATGGCGGGTCTGACGCAGGTGCGCGACGGGCTGTTCGCCAAGGTGGCGATGCATGCGGTGCGCCGCCTCGCGCTCCAGACCTTCGAGCACATGCACCGGCTCTCCCTGCGCTTCCATCTGGAGCGCAAGACCGGCGGCCTGACCCGCGTGCTGGAGCGCGGGCGCGGCGGCATCGAGGAGCTCTCGCGCCTGATGGTGCTGACGCTGGTGCCGACCATCGTCGAGTTCCTGCTCGTGATCGGCGTCCTCGCCTACGAGTTCGACTGGATCTACTCGGTGGTCGTGTTCGTGATGGTGGCGGCCTACCTCGCCTTCACCTGGAAGGCGACGCAGTGGCGCATCGAGATCCGGCGCCGGATGAACAATTCCGACACCGACGCCAACACCAAGGCTGTGGATTCGCTGCTGAACTTCGAGACCGTGAAGTACTTCGGCGCCGAGCGGCGGGAGGCGGAACGCTACGACGTCTCGATGGCCAAGTACGAGAAGGCCTCGACGCAGACCTACGTCTCGCTCGCGGTGCTCAACGCCGGCCAGGCAGTGATCTTCACCGTGGGCATGACCATCGTGATGTGGCTGGCAGCGCGCGACATCATGGCGGGGCGTACCACCCTCGGCGGCTTCGTGCTGGTCAACACCATGCTGGTGCAGCTCTCCATGCCGCTCAACTTCATGGGCATGATCTATCGCGAGATCAAACAGGCGCTGATCGACATCGACGACATGTTCCAGATCCTGCACCGCAACCCGGAGATCGCCGACCGGCCGGACGCGCTGCCGCTCGCCGTCTCGGACGGCGTGGTGCGGTTCGAGGACGTGCGCTTCGCCTACGACCCGGCCCGGCCCATCCTCAAGGGTGTCAGCTTCGCGGTGCCCGCGGGCAAGACGGTGGCGATCGTCGGCCCTTCGGGGGCCGGCAAGTCGACCCTGTCGCGCCTGCTGTTCCGGTTCTACGAGCCGCAGGGCGGCCGCATCCTCATCGACGGCCAGGATATTTCGCGGGTCCGGCAGGCCAGCCTGCGGGCGGCCATCGGCATGGTTCCGCAGGACACGGTGCTGTTCAACGACACCATCGGCTACAACATCCGCTACGGCCGCTGGGACGCCACCCCGGCGGAGGTGCGCGCCGCCGCCGCCCTGGCGCAGATCGACCGCTTCATCTCCGCCCTGCCGGAGGGCTACGACACGCCCGTGGGCGAGCGTGGCCTGAAGCTCTCGGGCGGCGAGAAGCAGCGCGTCGCCATCGCCCGGACCATCCTGAAGGGACCGCCGATCCTCGTCCTCGACGAGGCGACATCGGCCCTCGACTCCTTCACCGAGCGCGAGATCCAGGATGCCCTCGACACCGTGAGCCAGGGCCGCACCACCCTGGTCATTGCTCACCGTCTCTCCACGGTGGTCAATGCGGACGAGATCATCGTCCTCGACAAGGGGGTGATCGTCGAGCGCGGCGACCATGCCACCCTGCTGGAGCAGGACGGCGTCTATGCTTCCATGTGGAGCCGTCAGCGCGAGGCCGACGCCGCCCTGGAGATCCTCCAGCGCAGCGAGGCGGCGCTGCCGGTGCCCAAGGAGCGACCGGCCCTCGTGCCGGAGCCGGCGCCCGCCGCGTAGGGGCCGCGCCGTCAGCCCCGCTTGTCGGGTTGCGGAACCGCCGCGGTGCCGTCGGTGGGCAGGACGAAGATCTGGCCCGGATAGATCAGGTCGGGATTGCGGATCTGCGGCTGGTTGGCGTCGAAGATCACCGTGTAGCGCGTGCCCTTGCCATAGATGCGCCGGCTGATCTGCCACAGGCTGTCGCCCCGGATGATCGTCGCGGTCCCGATCTCCGGGACGAAGACCGTCGGGCTCCGTTCCGCCAGAGCCGGGGTCAGGGCCTGTCTCTGGGCGGGTGTCTGGGGCGGGGCCGGGACAGGGCTTCGCAGCGCGGGCGCCTCGGCCTGTGCGGTGGCGGGCGGCGTGACCGAAGCGGGGCGCGGCGGAACCTGCGGCGACGGCGGCTGCGGGGAAGCCTCTCGCGAGGGCGAATCTTGCGACGTCCGTGCTTGCTGCGCCGGGGTGCGCGCGGGGGCTGCGGACGGTGCCGGCGTCGGGGCCTGGGGCGTTCCGGTCCCGGAATTCGCGGGCGGGAGCGCGGCGGGCGCCTGGGGGGCCGCTGCCCGGGGCACGGCCGCCGGGGGCAGTGTCGCCGGGTTCTCCGGCGTCCCCAGGCGTGCGACCGGGCCCGGTGCCGGCGGATTGCCCGGCTGCGCGACGGCCGGCCCGCCCTCGGGCGGCCGGCCCGCCCCCGGTGCCGCCGGCTTGGTCACCGCCGCGGGCACGTTGAAGGCGACCTCGGAGCGGGTCTTCACCTTGCCGGAGACGGGATCGACCTGGTCCACCCGGACCTTGTAGTCGCCCGGACGGACGCCGCGCCCGATGGTGAAGGCCACCCGGCCGTCGGCGCCGGCACTGCCGGGCGCCACCAGGGCGTCGTTCAGATAGAGCCGCACGGTGGCTCCGGGTGGGGCCTGGCTCGTGACGTAGAGCCGTCCGCCCTCTTCCGCCTCGACGCTGACGATCTTCACCGGCCCGGTGCGGTCCGCGTCGGTCTTGCCGGGGCGGGTCTGCGCCGTCGGGGCCGGATTCCGGGGCGCGCGGCCGTCGGGCATGGTCGTTGCGAGGGTGCCATCGGCCTTGCCGCTCCGGCCGGCCTCGGTCTTATCCGGGAGATTTTTGCCCGAGGCGCCCTTGCTCGAGTCCATCCTGTCCGGTTCGGTTTTGCCCGAGGCGGCTTTCCCCGTCTCGGTCCTGGCCGCATCGGCAAGGGTGGTCCCCGGCGTCGCCGGAGCCGGGTCCGGCTGCGAGAGCACGATGGTGGGCTTGTCGGGGGAGGTCAGGGCGATGAGGGGCTTGGCATTGCGATGGGGCGAGACCACCACCGCCACGCTGTCGCGCGAGATCCGGGCCTGACCGTCGGCACCGAGCACCCGCAGGGTGATCTCACTGCTGCCGGTGGGCAGGGCGGGGGGCACGATGGCGAACTGGCCGGAGGGGTCGACGAGCGCACGGGCAATCGGCTCGTTGTCGCGCAGAAGCTCGACGGTGGTGTTGGGCGCGGCCCGCCCGGCGATCACCGCCTCGCCATTGGGCTCGATCCGGATGATGTCGAAGGTCGGCGCCTCGCTGCCCGGCGAGGTGCCCGAGGCCTGCGCCGACGGCTGGCCCGGGCCCAGGGCCGCCAGGGGCTTTCCCGCCGGCGCCGTCCCCTCCCCGGGGCTCGCATCCCGCCGGACCGGCGGATTCGGCTCGGCCGCGCCGTCGGTCCGGGCTGGGGGCTTGCCGGTGGGGGGGGCGCTCTCCTCGGGGGCGCCGGAGCCCGCCGGGGATCCGAGGCCGCGCTTGAACAGGGTGCCTGCGCCGTAGAGGGTGACCACGAGGGCAAAGCCCGCCAGAAGCCCCACGCAGGCGAGGAAGATGCTCCGTCGCAACTCCGCCCTCATGACACGCCACTCCTTCGTCCACCGGCACGGCGGCCGAAATTCCATCGCCGCGGGATCGGGCCCGTCGACAAACCGGCGATTGATGGCGACATATTAGCGAACATGATCGGATCACCAAATCATACCCGCCGGATCACGGCCGGATCTTCCGTAAAATCAGCAGTTTGGCTCGTGGACCGCTGCGGACGGGCCCCGGCCGCTGCGCATCAGGGAGGTCCGGCATGGCTCCGGTAAGGACGGTCTGCGTCTATTGCGGCTCGGGCTTCGGCGGCGATCCGGCCTTCACGGCTGCGGCCGTGACCCTCGGCAAGGCCCTGGCGGAGGCCGGGATCGGCCTCGTCTACGGCGGCGGCAATGTCGGCCTGATGGGCACCGTCGCCCGGGCGGTCCTCGAGAACGGCGGCCACGTCACCGGCATCATCCCCGATTTCCTGAAATCGCGCGAGCGCATGCTCGACGAGATCCAGGAGACCATCGTCGTGGAGGACATGCACACCCGCAAGCGGCTGATGTTCGAGCGCTCGGACGCCTTCGTGGCCCTGCCCGGCGGCATCGGCACCCTGGAGGAGCTGGTGGAGCAGCTCACTTGGGCGCAGCTCGGCCAGCACAACAAGCCGATCCTGCTGCTCTCGGTGGCGGATTTCTGGACGCCCCTCCTGACGCTCCTCGACCACATGCGGGGGCAGGGCTTCATCCGGGAAGGGCTCGACCTGAGCTACCTCGTGGCCACCGAGGCGGCCGACGTGATCGGCCTGCTGCGCGACGCGGCCGGATCGGTCGCGCCGGCCCCCGCCGCCGAAGCCCTGGTGGCGGAGCGGTTCTGAGGCGACGGCCCCGGCGCGGCGGCCCGGCTCAGGTCGCCACGCTCCAGGTCGTCCCGTCCTTGCCGTCCTTCACGGCGACGCCCATGCCCAGGAGTTCGTCGCGGATCCGGTCCGAAGCGGCCCAGTCCTTGGCGGCCCGGGCCGCGCGCCGGTCGGCGATCAGCGCCTCGACCCGGGCGACGTCGACGCCGGCCGCCCGGATGGTGCCCTGGTCGCGCGCCGACTTCGTCTGGGTGAGCAGGCCGAGGAGGTTGGCTCCGGCCTTCAGGGCCGCTGGCTCGTCGAGGCGGTGCAACTCGGCGAGTGCCGCGGCGGTGTTGAGGTCGTCGAGGAGCGGCTCGCGCACGCCCTCTGGGATCGCCGCGGCCGCGGCCACGTCGCCGACGACCCCGTACCAGCGGTCGAGCATCCGGGCCGCCTCCTCGAGGCCGCGCAGGGTCCAGTCGATCGGCTGGCGATAATGCGTCTTGAGCATAGCAAGGCGCGCGACCTCGCCGGGCCAATCCTTCAGCACGTCCCGGATCGTGATGAAGTTGCCCAGCGACTTCGACATCTTCTCCCCCTCCACCTGGAGGAAGCCGTTGTGGAGCCAGACGTCGGCCATCACGTCGGTGCCGAAGCAGCAGCGCGACTGGGCGACCTCGTTCTCGTGGTGCGGGAAGATGAGGTCGATGCCGCCGGCATGGATGTCGAAGCGCTCGCCGAGATGCTTCCAGGACATCGCCGAGCACTCGATGTGCCAGCCCGGCCGGCCGGGCTCGGCGATCCCGCAGGGGGAGGGCCAGGACGGCTCGCCGGGCTTCGAGGGCTTCCACAGCACGAAGTCGAGGGGCGAGCGCTTGTAGGGCGCGACCTCGACGCGGGCTCCGGCTTCCATCTCGTCCAGGGGACGCTTCGAGAGGGCGCCGTAATCGGGCATCGAGGGCACGTCGAAGAGCACGTGGCCGTCCGCCACGTAGGCATGGCCGCGCGTCACCAGGCCGGCGATGATGGTGTGCATCTCGGCGATGTGGTCGGTGGCCCGCGGCTCGACGAAGCGCGGGCGCCCGCCCGGCACGTTGACGTCCTCCGGCATCAGCACGCCGAGTTCGCGGATGTCGGCGTGGAAGGCCTTCAGGGTGCCGTCGGTGAGTTCGCGGATGCTGATGCCGCGCTCGGCGGCCCGCGCGTTGATCTTGTCGTCCACGTCCGTGACGTTGCGGGCATAGGTGACGTGGGGCGCGCCGTAGAGGTGGCGCAGCAGGCGAAACAGCAGGTCGAAGACGATGATCGGCCGGGCGTTGCCGATATGGGCGGCGTCGTAGACGGTGGGGCCGCAGGCATACATCCGCACGTTCGTGGGATCGATCGGCGTGAAGGCGGCCTTCTCGCGGGTCAGCGTGTTGTAGAGCCGCAACATCGAGGCCATGAAACTTTCCTTACGTCCCGGGCCTCCATCCGGACCCGTCCGTCCCTGAAAACACCGCAGCGCGTTGGTTTCGCGCGGCTTTTGCCGCAGCGCACCCAAGCGCCCGCCACACCGTCGCCGCGTTCCGCCCGGGGCCCTGTTGCGCGAAGGCGACGGCCGGGCCGCCCGTCCTGCGCTACCCCAAAACCATGAGCAATTCGAGAACGACGCCGGACCGGCACGCCTTCGAAACGCCTGCCGCGAAAACGACGGCACGGCGAAAGGGTTTGTTAACCTGGTGCCGCGAAATTTTCGCCCCATACGCTTCCGACACCAGCAAGGTTCTGCCCATGCGCCGCGCGACCGCCAGTATCGGCGCTCTTCTCGCTCTCGTCCTCTCCGCCCACGGCGCCCTCGCCTCCGACGGGGAGAGCCCGGCCAAGGCACCCGGCACCGTCGAGAAGACGTTCCTGATCCCGTCGAGCGAGGGGTACGGCGTCGGCGACTGCCTCACCAATGGCGAGAGCGCCTGCGGCCAGGTGGTGGCCAATGCCTGGTGCGAGGCGCAGGGCTTCGCCTCTGCCGGCTCCTTCGGCGTCGCCGCCCAGGACGAATATACCGGCGCGATCCCGCCGGCCCCGGTGGCCAAGCCCGCCGAGCGCCCGATCCGGATCACCTGCCAGGATTGAATCCTCGGGCGGGATGGATTCCGCCCGAGCGTGACAGGCAGCCGGGTCGCTCCGACGTGAGGCGATCCGGTCTCCCGGCCTACTTCTCCATGAACGCGTCGCAGCGTGGCGGCGGCTCGGTGCCCCAGGGCATCAGCGGCACGGCGGAGGTGGAATTCTTGGGCGAGCCCTGAATCACCTTGTCCGAGTAGACCATGTAGATCAGCGTGTTGCGTTTGGTGTCGCAACCGCGCACGATCTGCATCGACTTGAAGATCAGCGACCGGCGCTCGCTGAACACGACCGCGCCCTGCTTGAACTTCTCCTTGAACTGCACCGGGCCGACCTGACGGCAGGCGAGGGAGATGTCGGAGACATCCTCCGCGAGGCCGAGGGTGCCCTTGATGCCGCCCTTCTCCGGTTGGGTGTACCAGCAGGCCACCCCTGCCACCGACGGATCGTCGATCCCGTAGACCACGAGCTTGTCGTTGGGTGTCAGAGGTCGCCACACGGTCGACTTGTCGAAGATGCGGTCCGCATCGTCCGCGCGCGCCGGTTGTGCGGCGAGGCCGAGCCCCAGCGCCAGCGCGCAGCCTGTGAGACCCCGAAGCCACAACATCGTATCATTCCCCTCAGTTTGTTCCGAGCGGATGTGGGAAGGGTGTCGCGGTCGTGCGAGGGTCGCTAATAAACTTGTGTTGAGCCCGTTCGCCTCCGCTTCGTCGAAGTTTCCTTCGGGGGACGTCGCGCGGCGGCGTCCCGCCATCCATTGCAATCAGGCCATGCCGCTGATCCCCTCCCAGATCCGCACGCTCGTCCGAGTGCTCGCCGGCGTCCTCGCCGTCACCACCCTGACGGGTATCGCCGAGGCGCAGACCTCTGCCTGTCTGCGCTACCGCTCCGAACTCGCCGGCCTCAGCGACGGCGCCAGCACCGCGCGGGCCCTGCAGAACGAGATCGGCCGCCTGAATGCCTATTATCGCACCCTGAACTGCGAGGGGGGGCGGTTCCTCTTCTTCGATTCGCGCCCCCCGCAATGCGGCGCGGTTGAGCAGCGCATCCGCGCGCTCAACGCCGGCTACGGCGCCGAGAACGGCGAGGTGACGGCCGCCCGCCGGCAGCAGCTCACGGAGGCGATCGCCGCCGCCTGCACGGATGCGGCGAGCCGCAGCCTGATCAAGGCGGACGGCCCTCCGGGCGAGGCGCGCGCGCGGGGTGGCGCACAGGTGATCTGCGTGCGCACCTGCGACGGCGCCTACTTCCCGATGACCAACCTGCCCGACGGGCGCGAGGGCGCCGACGAGCTCTGCCAAGCCCTCTGCCCCGGCGCGGAAGCCGCCGCCTATTCGATGCCGCACGGCGACGAGGCCCTGAAACAGGCCGCCACCGTGAAGGGGAGCCGCGCCTACACGGCCCTGCCCAACGCCTTCAAGTTCCGCACCTCCTTCACGCCGAACTGCTCGTGCAAGCGCGAGGGGCAGAGCTGGGCCCAGTCCCTGGTCAAGGCCGAGAGCATGCTGGTCCGGCACAAGGGTGACATCTTCGTCACGCCGATGCAGGCCGAAGCCCTGTCGCGCCCGCCGAAGGTCCGCCTGACCCTGGTGGGACGGGCCGACAAGACCGCCGCGGGCCTCGCCGCCGACGCCGCCACGCGCAGTGCCGGCGTCGCCTCCGATGCGCCTGCGCTGACAGAGCCGGCCGCGGCCGTGCCGGGGGCGGGCGAGGAGCGCCAGCCGGTGCGCATCATCGCCCCGAACCTGTTCTCGACCGCCCCCCGGCCGGGGAATCCCTGAGGGGGACAGTCGGCGCCGCGCGGCCAAAAAACGGGAACCATCCCGCTCGCATTCTGTTCCGAAGGCCTCATCAACGACGTGAGTGACCTTCGATGCGGAGCATCCGCCACCTTCTCCTGACCGGCACGGTTCTGCCTGCCCTGCTCCTGTCCGGCCCCAGCCTGGCCCGGCCGGACTCCGCATCGGGTGGCACCATCCTGCTGGCCCAAGCCGGGCCGGGCGAGGGGCCGCGGGGCGAGGGCCCCCGGGGTGGGGGTGCCGAAGGTCCGCGGGGCGGTCCGCCCGGCGGCGGACGTGAACGACCGGAGCCGCGGCAGGAGCGCCCCGAGCCGCGCCAGGAACGGCCGGCTGCCCGCCCCGAGCCCCGCCAGGAGCGGCCCGAGCCCCGCCAGGAGCGGCCGGAGCCTCGCCAGGAGCGGCCCGAGCCGCGTCCAGAGCGGCCGGCCGCCCGCCCCGAGCCGCGCCAGGAGCGCCCTGAGCCCCGTCAAGAACGACCCGAGTCCCGTCCGGAGCGCCAGGAGCGTGTGCCGGCCGCGTCGCCGGCCGAGCGTCCCGCCGCCCGTCCGGATCGCCCGGAGCCGCGCCAGGAGCGTCCCGCCCGCGAGGAGCGTGGCCCCGGTCCGGACCGGGATCAGGCGCCGCAGCGTCGTGCCCCCGGTGCCGATGGGCCCACGGAGCGTCCGTCGCCCCCGCCGGCCGCCCGGGAGCGCACCCCCGACCGGCCGAACACGCCCGAGCGTCCCGCCGCGCCCGAGCCGAACCGTCCGGCGCCCGCGCAGCCGCGCCAAGCCCCGCCTGCTGCACAAGCCCCGCCTGCTGCACAAGCCCCCGCTCCGGCGCAGGCCCCGGCGCCGAACGCACCCGAGATCCGCAAGCCGGCCAACCCCGTCAATCCGAACGTGCCGGGCGCAGCCCAGCCGGGCCGTCCGAATGCCCCCGGCGAGCCGCGTGCCCCGGGCCAGCCGGCTTCCCCGACTCCGCAGCCTGGCCAGCCCGGCGCCGCGGCGCCCAATGCGCGGCCCGGCGTCCCGGGACGTCCGTTCGTCCCGCCCGGTGCCCCGAATCCGGACGCGCCGCGTCCCGACGGCCGTCCGGGTGCGGGTGCCAACCCGGCCGACGCCCGGCCGGATCGGGACGGACCGATCCCGGGCGGTCGGGATGCGAGAGATCCGGCTGCCAGGGAGTCCGGGACCCGCGACCTGCGCCGCGACGGCCCCGATCGGAACGGCCCCGGCCGCGACGACGCGGGCCGACCCGATCTCCGGCCCGGCGATGCGCGCCGCGACGATCGCGGCATCGACGCCCGCCGCGAGGATCGCGGCATCGACGCCCGCCGCGAGGATCGCGGCATCGATGACCGCCGCGAGGACCGCGAGCGGCGTGACGCCTTCGAGCGCCGCGACGCGCGCAGCGGCTTCAATGCGCCGGGGCGGCCGGGTTACGTCCCGGGCGGCTTCCGGGACGATGACGATGTCCGCGACTACGATCAGGTACGCCGCGACCGCCGCGAGTTCTCGGAAGGGGGCCGGACCTATATCCGCGAGCCCGGCCGCATCATCGTGCGTGACCGCGACACCTACTTCATCCGCCACGACGAGAACGAGCGCTTCCGCGATCTCGACCGGCGGGCCTATCGCAGCGAGCGTCGCGGCGGCGATACCATCACGTATCTCGACCGGCCGGGCGGCGAGCAGATCGTCACCATCGTGGACGATGACGGCCGTCTCGTGCGCCGGTCCCGCCGCTTCCGCGACGGACGCGAGGTCGTCATCATCGACAACAGCTTCGGCGGTGGCGTCGCGCGGCCGATCTACGAGGACGTCGTCGAGTTGCCGCCGCCGGACATCCGCATCCCGCGCAATCGCTACGTGGTCGATTACGAGGGGGCGGACGAGGGCGCCGTCTACGAGGCCCTGTCGGCCCCGCCGGTGGTGGCGGTGGACCGGCGCTACACCCTCGATCAGGTCCGCTACAGCCCGCAGTTGCGCGCCCGCATGCGCAGCGTCGACATCGATACGATCAACTTCGACACCGGCTCGTTCACGGTGACGCCGGACCAGGCCGCCCGCCTCGCCACCATCGCGTCGGCGATGAACCGGGCGATCAAGGCCAATCCGCAGGAGGTGTTCCTGATCGAAGGCTACACCGACGCGGTGGGGGCCGACATCGACAACCTCTCGCTCTCCGACCGCCGCGCGCAGTCGGTGGCCACGGTGCTGACGCAGAACTTCCAGGTGCCGCCCGAGAACCTGACCACGCAGGGCTATGGCGAGCAGAACCTGAAGGTGAACACGCAGAGCGCCTCGCGCGAGAACCGGCGGGTGACCGTCCGCCGCATCACGCCGCTGATCCAGCAGCAAAGCGAGGCGCCGCCGCCGCCGCGCTGAGGCGATAAGTTCGGCGACCGGCGGGCGACAAGCCGCCGGTTGCCCGCTGCGCGCCCGTCGCTTGCCGACCTTCGACGGACCGGTGACGGCGAGAAGGCTGCGTGGGTCGCCTGACGGGCCCGATCGACCCTGGTCGTCGATCGGTCAACGCAGACACCCGGGACGCATGGGTTCGTCCCAGCCTGTCGTTCCTGCGCGTGGCCGGCAGGATCGCATTCCCGATGTGCTCCCGCGTCGCTGCGACGGTCCACCGGTCGCGATCCGGTCCGTCATGAGCCTGGGGCCCGGCGCGCGGGTCGCGTCACCGCCCCGTTGCACCGGCCGGACGTCGAACGGTCCTGCCCAGGCAGGCCGCGGGGGCACGGGACTGGAGCGGTTCCGCCCTGTCGCCGTTCGGCCGCTCGCCTGCCGGCGCGTTCCCCCCGGAAACGGCGCTCCGCGAGCCGACAGGACGGCGACACGGATCGCCTCGAACCGCCGCGTGGAATCCAGGCGGGCACCGGCCATGAATTTCGACCGTGACCGGGGTCCGGATTATCAAATCTTTAATCGATCAATCTACAGTCTAGATCGTCTTTCGGGCCTGTTGTGTTCTGATCGCCGCAGAAACGACAGCATTTTAGGCGCTCTTACCAAGCAATGTCGATCAAGCTGAAGTGGATATTGATTTCGATCATCGGTTCTGTCATCGCCGCCCTGGTGGTTCAGGGCGGGATAGCGATGAAGAGCTTGGAGAAAATCCGGGCGAATTCCACGCAAATCTCTACGGTATGGATGCCGAGCGTGCGGAGCTTGGGCGAGATCAAGTTCACGTTGACGAATCTACGGCTTGTCGATGCGCGCTATGTCATGGGTCGGGATTCGGCGGCTTCGCTCGAAACGCTCAACGCGGCGCGCGAGAAAGCGGTCGAAACCGCCCTGAAGGCTCATCGGTCGTACATCGCCGCCCCTGAGGAACGGGTGATCGCCGAAGACATCGCCAAGCGCTACGCCGCGTATGACGAGGTCCGCGGCGGGTTTCTGGCCTCGTTCAGGGCTGGTGACCAGAGCGCGATGGTCGACGCGTTCGAGATGACGCGGCCGGCTTACATGGAACTGATGAAGGTCATCGACGACGATGTCGCCTACAACGACCATGGGGCCGCCGCGGCGGAGGCCGCCTCGAAGATCGACTACGCGAACGCCTTCAGGCTCACGGTCGCGGTGGGCGGCGTTTCGCTCCTGATCGGCGTTTGCGGCGCGGTGTTCGTCCTCTTCGGCGTGACGCGTCCGATCGCTCGGATCACCGGTGCGATGCAGGCGGTCGCGGGGGGCGATCTGGCGCGGGACATCCCCTATTCCGGCCGCCGCAACGAGATCGGCGCGATGGCCTCGGCCCTTTCGGTCTTCCGCGACAACCTCCTGGAGACCGAGACCCTCCGCCAGCAGCAGAAGACAAGCGACTTGGCGGCGGAGGAGCGGCGCCGGCTGGGGATGCACCAGATGGCCGATCATTTCGAGACGGCCGTGAGCGGCATCATCACCCGGGTGACCAGCGCCGCCACGGAGCTTCAGGCCACGGCCCAGAGCATGGCCGGCACCGCGACCGAGACCGCCAGCCAATCCACCACCGTGGCCGCCGCCGCGGAGGAGGCCGCCTCCAACGTCAACACCGTGGCGGCGGCCACCGAGGAGCTCGGCTCGTCCGTGCAGGAGATCGGACGCCAGGTCGACGGCTCGGCCCAGCTCGCGCAACGCGCCGTGGTCGAAGCGGAGCGGACGGCCACCCTGGTGCAGAATCTCAGCACGGCCGCGACCAGGATCGGCGACGTGGTGGCGATGATCTCGACCATCGCGGGCCAGACCAACCTTCTGGCCCTCAACGCCACCATCGAGGCGGCCCGCGCGGGCGAGGCGGGCCGCGGCTTCGCGGTGGTGGCGGCGGAGGTCAAGGAGCTCGCCAACCAGACCGCCCGGGCCACCGAGGAGATCGGAACCCAGATCGGTCAGATCCAGGGCTCGACCGGACAGGCGGTCTCGGCCATCGGCAGCATCACCGACCGCATCCGGGAGATCAGCGGCGTGTCGACCACCGTCGCGGTGGCGGTGGAGGAGCAGGGGGCGGCCACCCGGGAGATCGTCCGCAACGTCTCGCAGGCGGCGGTCGGCACCGAACTGGTGACCTCCAACATCGTGAGCGTGGCGGGGGCCGCCGAGGAGACCGGCGCCGCGGCCGCCCAGGTGCTGTCCTCCGCCAGCGAACTCTCGCGCCAGTCCGAGCATCTCGGCGCCGAGGTCGCCCGCTTCCTCGCCACCGTCCGGGCAGCCTGAGCAGCCCGACCAGTGCCTCCGAGGGCACCGGGCGGCCTCGGGGACATCCGGCGCCGGCTGCCATGGCGGGCGCCGGTGCGGTTTCCCCATCGTCGGCCCGGCCTATATACCCGCCTCGGCAGCGCGGGCCCTCGGGGCTCCGCTGCCTTCGGCTCCCGTTCGCGAGGGGCCGGTGGCCGGGCGAGATCATCCGCTGCGGCGTGTCACGGCTTCCGGGCCGACTCCGCAGGAGCATTCATGGACGAGGCGAGCGAGCGGTTGATCGAGGCCGGAACCCCGGCCTTCCGCCGCACCGCCATCGCGCTGGGGGCCGCCGGGTTCTCCACCTTCGCGGTGCTCTACGGCGTGCAGCCGCTGCTGCCCATCTTCGCCGACGACTTCGCAGTCTCTCCGGCCGAGAGCAGCCTCGCCCTGTCGCTGCCCTGCGCCATGCTGGCGATCGCGCTCCTGGTGGTCAGCCCCCTCTCGGAGGTCTGGGGCCGCAAGCCCATCATGGTGGCCTCGCTGTTCGCCTCGGCGCTCCTCACCATCGTCGCGGTCCTGGTGCCGAGCTGGCACGGCTTCCTCGCCCTGCGCGCGCTCACGGGGCTCGCCGCCTCCGGCCTGCCGGCCGTGGCGATGGCCTATCTCGGCGAGGAGATGCACGGGCGTGCCATCGGCCTCTCGATGGGGCTGCTCATCGGCGGGAACGCGGCGGGCGGCATGGTCGGTCGCCTGCTCACCGGCATCATCGCCGACCATGCCTCCTGGCGCTGGGGCCTCGGCACCATCGGCGTGCTGGCGCTCCTCGCCGCCATCGCCTTCGTCTACCTGCTGCCGGATTCGCGGCGCTTCCGGGCGAACCGGATGCGCTGGCGCGAGGTGCCGGGCACCTTCGGTCAGCACTTCCGCGATCCCGGTCTGCCCTGGTTGTTCGCCGAAGCGTTCCTGCTGATGGGCGGCTTCGTCTGCATCTACAACTACATCGGCTTTCGCCTGCTCGATCCGCCCTTCTCCCTCAGCCAGAGCGCCATCGGGGCGATCTTCGTCGTCTACCTGTTCGGGACCGTCTCCTCGGCGCTGACCGGCGAGATCGCGAGCCGGCTCGGGCGGCGCAAGGTGCTGTGGCTCGCTATCCTCCTGGGCCTCGCGGGCGTGACCCTGACGCTCTCCGCCCATCTCGGCCTGATCATCCTCGGCATCGTCCTCGTCACCGTGGGCTTCTTCGGCGCGCATTCCGTGGCCAGCAGCTGGGTCGGGCGCCGGGCCCTGCGCGACCGGGCCCAGGCCTCGTCGATCTACCTGTGCCTGTACTATCTCGGCTCCTCGGTGCTCGGCACCGCCGGGGGCTGGTTCTTCGCCCATGCGGGCTGGGTCGGCGTGGTGGCGTTCTTCGCGACCCTCTACGGCCTCGCGCTGGCGATCGCCCTGCGGCTGGCGCGCCTGCCGCCCCTCGTCCAGGCCGATGGCTGACACCCGTTCCCGGTTTGCCGGCGGGGCCTCGCGCGTCCCTGATCCGAAACCGCGATGGGATGCCTCGCGCGTCCCTGATCCGAAACCGTATGACGGACGCCGCTCCGTGCCTTATGAGGGGGCCCCTGCCCAGGGAGCCTTCCGGGGGCGCCCACCAGACGAAAGCAGTCCGAAACACCCATGACCGATCTCCTCGAGACGATTCGCCGGACGCTCGTGCCGATCCACAAGGAGGGCTATCCCTTCATCGTCATCGGCATCGTGCTGACGGTGATCGGCGCTTACTTCGCGCAGTTCCTCGGCTGGATCTTCCTGATCCTGACCCTGTGGGTCTGCTACTTCTTCCGCGACCCCGAGCGGATCACTCCCGTGGGCGACGGCCTCGTGGTCTCGCCGGCGGACGGGCGGGTGAACCTCATCTCGACGGTGCTGCCCCCGCCGGAGCTCGACCTGCCGCAGGAGCCGATGCTGCGCATCTCGGTCTTCATGAACGTGTTCGACTGCCACGTGAATCGCGTGCCGGTGACGGGTCGGATCGGGCAGATCCACTACACGCCGGGCCTGTTCCTCAACGCCGAGCTCGACAAGGCCAGCGACGACAACGAGCGCAACGGCCTCGTCATGGAGACGACCCACAAGGGCGCGCCCTTGCGCATCGGCGTGGTGCAGATCGCCGGGCTGGTGGCGCGCCGCATCGTCGGCTGGGTCCACGCCAACGACACTCTGAACGTCGGCGAGCGCTTCGGCCTCATCCGCTTCGGCTCGCGCGTCGACGTCTACCTTCCGGTCGGCACTCGCGTGCTCGTCGGCCTCGGCCAGAAGGCCGTGGCGGGCGAGACCGTGCTCGCCGATCTCGGCGGCGGGCCCGAGCGCACGTTCCGGCGCATCTGAGGGGTTCCCATGGACGACCTGTTCCCGCCCTTCGCCCCCGATGCCAACGAGCCCCGGCCGCGCCGATTCAAGCCGGTGCCGTTCCGGATGATCGCACCGAACATGATCACCCTGATGGCGCTCTGCCTCGGGCTGACGGCGATCCGCTTGGCCTTCGAGGGCAAGTTCGAGCCCGCGGTGATCTCCATCGTGGCCGCCGCCTTCCTCGACGGCATCGACGGACGCGTGGCCCGGATGCTCAAGGGCACCTCGCGCTTCGGGGCGGAGCTCGACTCCCTGGCGGACTTCGTCAATTTCGGCTGTGCGCCGGCGCTGATCCTGTACGGGTTCGCCCTGAAGGAGCTGCGCTCGGTCGGCTGGATCGTCGCGCTGATCTTCGCCATCGCCATGGCGCTGCGGCTCGCCCGCTTCAACGCGATGCTGGACGATCCCAACCGCCCGGCCTGGAAGAAGGACTTCTTCGTCGGCATGCCGGCACCCGCCGGGGCGCTCACCGCGATGCTGCCGCTCTACCTCAACTTCCTCGGCCTGCCGATGGAGCACTGGGCGGCCCCCGTAGTGCTCGGCTACATGCTCTGCATCGCCCTGCTGGTGGTCTCCACCGTGCCGACCTTCTCGGGCAAGACCATGGGCAAGCGCGTGCCCCGGGACTGGGTGCTGCCGATCTTCCTCGTGGTGGTGGCGGCCTTCGGCCTGTTCATCAGCTTCCCGTTCGAGGCGATGGTGGCGCTGGCGCTCGGCTACCTCATCACCCTGCCGATCGGGGCGGCGCAGTATCGCCGCCGCGCCAAGGCGGAGGGACAGGGCTCCGCCGCGCTCGCTGCGGCCGACGATCTCTCCGAACGGGCGAGGCCGGCCCACGATCGGGCCGTGGACAGCTGACGCAGGGCGCTGTCGCTCCCGGGTTGTCATCGTCTAAGTTGATCGCGGCCCGGAAGCTTCGTCCGGGCACGAAGCATGCGGGGGCGGGTCGATGCTCGAGGAGTTCAAGAAGTTCGCGTTGCGCGGCAACGTCGTCGACCTCGCCGTCGGCGTGATCATCGGTGCCGCCTTCGGAGCCATCGTGACCTCGGCGGTGCAGGACCTGTTCATGCCGATGATCGGCGCGATCACCGGCGGTCTCGACTTCTCGAACTACTACATCGCGCTGTCATCCAGCGTGCAGAAGGGCGCGGCCTATGTCGACGCGAAGAAGCAGGGCGCGGTGATCGGCTACGGCCAGTTCATCACCGTGGCGCTGAACTTCCTCATCGTGGCCTTCGTGCTGTTCCTCGTGATCCGGGCGATGAACCGCCTCGTGAGCAAGGAGGAGGCCAAGCCCGAGGCCGTGGCCGAAGTTCCGGCCGACGTGAAGCTGCTCTCCGAGATCCGCGACATCCTGGCGACCAGGCCGAGGGTCTGACGATCTAGGGGGCTTCGTCGGGCTTCGGGGCAGCCCCGAGGTCGCCGAGCAGACCCTCGAGGGCCTGCTCGACCGCGACCGTGCCCTCCTCGTGGGTCTTCAGCCGCACCTCGAGCCGCTTCAGCTGGGGGGCGAAAGCCTCCGGGGCGGCCGGATCGCCGAGATAGTCCGGGACGGTCTCGCCAGTGGTGAACACCGTCCGCAGCTGTTGGCCGAGATGATCGCGGACCGGCTCGGGAAGGGCCGGGTCGAGCGTGGAATCGTCTGCCATTGTCTGGGTATCCCTCGCGTCCATCGACAAATTCGTACCCACGCGACGCGTACCGGGAAGAGTAACGGCCGAGATCGTCAAGTGTTGCACCGGTCATCGTCCGAAGGCCACCGGGGGAGGGCGGGGATGAACTGGTCCGAACGGAAAAAGGCCTCCGGCGAGGGCGTCGCCGGAGGCCTCGATCAATCCCCGCGCCGAGGGCGCGGCGGAAATCCTTAGTCGATCACTTCGACGATGCGGTGGCTGCGGTCGACCAGCACCGGACGCTCGTTGACGATGGTGTAGCGGGCGCCGCGGGCGTTGTACTCGGCGGGGACATCGTAATAGGTCACGCCCGAGTTCGGCAGCACGGCGCCGACGCGGACGTCGCCGTTGTAGTCGTAGGACGAGCGACGCTCGCGGGTGACGTACTGACGGAAGCGGGGACGGTCATCGACGCCGAGGATGCCGCCGACCGTGCCGGTCGCCGCACCGACCGCGCCGCCGACGATCGCTCCGACCGGGCCGGCCGCATCCGCACCCTCTTGGGCGCCGCGCTCGGCGCCGCGTACCAGGCCCTGCGCCTGGGCGGCCACGGGCAGGCTGAGGGCGATCGCGGAAGCGGCGAGAAGGGTCTTGAAGTTCATCGTGAAGCTCCTGAACGAGGATCCCGCGACGCTGTGAAGCGCTGCCGGGTTCAGGGCAGTAACGTCCAACTCCCGGAAGGGATGCGTCGAAAGTTCCGGGACCGAACGGAGCGGAGGGCCTTGTCCGCCGCGCCGGCGGCCACGGCCGGACCCCTTACGGGCCGGCGGTCGCGAGCCGCCGGAATCGGACTTCCCCGGGCGGGATCAGGCTTCCTTGGGCATGGCCGACTGGATCAGCCGATCCGAGCTCAGGTCCTCCTCGTCGTAGCCCAGGAGCTCGGCGAGGCGCCCGCGGGCCCGGCTGACGCGGCTCTTCACGGTGCCGACCTTGCAGCCCATGATGGCCGCGGCCTCCTCGTAGGAGACGCCCTCGGCGCCGACGAGCACCAGCGCCTCGCGCTGGTCCGGCGGCAGCTTGCCCAGAGCCGTCTGCAGGTCCTCGACGTCGAGGCGGTCGCCCTGGTGCGGGGCGGTGGCGAGGCGGGCGGCGTAGGAGCCGTCCTGGTCCTCGACCTCGCGCACGCGCTTGCGGTGGTCCGAGTAGAAGATGTTGCGCAGGATCGTGAACAGCCAGGCGTTCAGGTTGGTGCCCGGCTGGAAGCGGGCGCGGTGCTGCCAGCCCTTCAGCAGGGTGTCCTGCACGAGGTCGTCGGAGCGGGCCGGGTTGCTCGTCAGCGACAGGGCGAAGGCGCGCAGGGACGGCACGGCCGCCAGCAGGCCGTTGCGGAACTCGGGCTCGATCGCCTCGCCGCGCGCCTTCAGGGCGGCCTCCAGCTGCGCGATGAGTTCGGCGAAGCGGGTCGGCTGTTCGTCCGCGGGCAGGCGGTCGTAGACCGTGCGCAGGTGCTCGCCCAGATGGGTCCGGATGTTCGAGGACAGGTTCGGCCGGCCATCGGCAGAGGCCGACAGGGCGTCGGGGGCGGTGTCGGTCACGTCGCGTGTCATGGCTCGTCGTAATCTGGGGCGGTCAGGTTTCGTGTCGGCCCGAGGCGTCCGAGAAGCACCCGCGTGGTCAACTGATGTCGGGCGTTGTAGCGCATCTGGGCCGGCCACGCATCCCGCCGGACAACCGTGGCGGTTCTGCGCCGCGCCGCATCAACAGCCGCAGGGGGACGGGACCCGGTCCGGGCGCGGGATCGCCTTGGCGGAGGCCCCCTTGGACGAGCCTCCCGGGGCATTGGCCGGCTTGAGGGTGCGCACCACGCCGTCGCGCAGGGAGAGCACGTGGCCGCGCTCCACGTCGGTCCAGCACTCGTCGCGGGTGAGGGCCTTCGTGGCGATCACCGTGACGACATCCTTCGCGCCGGTCTCCTGCGCGAAATCGACCCGCCAGTCCTCGTCCACCAGGGTCGCGGTGCCGAAGGGGGCACGGCGGGTCAGGTAGCACAGGCGCTTGCCGCAATGGGCGTAGAGGGTGCGGCTGTCCGACAGCAGCATGTTGAAGACGCCGAGGCCGTGCAGGGCCGCGCACAGGTCCGCCACGGCCCGGTCGATGCGGGCCGGGCTCGGCAGGTCGGGCCAGCGCTGCTGGAGCTGGTCGAGCATCCAGCAGAAGGCGTGCTCGCTGTCCGTGGAACCGACCGGCTTGAACCAGGTCAGGGGCCACTTCTTCACGCCCTTGAGCTGGCCATTGTGCGCGAAGGTCCAGCGTCGGCCCCACAATTCGCGGCTGAAGGGATGGGTGTTCTCGAGGTTGACCCGGCCGCGATTGGCCTTGCGCACGTGGGCGATGACGATGCGGCTCTTGATCGGCGTCCGGCGCAAGAGCCGGGCGAGCTCCGACTGCGCGCTCGGTTCCGGCTCGTGGAAGGCGCGGGCGCCGCGTCCCTCGTAGAAGCTGATGCCCCAGCCGTCGGCATGCGGGCCGGTCTCGCCCCCGCGCCGCGCCAGGGCGGCGAAGGAGAAGCGGATATCCGTGGGCACGTTCGCGCTCATGCCGAGCAGTTCGCACATGGAGGTTCGGGGGACTTCGCGAGGGACGGAGGGAGGACGTTGCGGGGCGGCGGACCCCTGGGGGTGCCGAGCGACCCACTCTAGAGGATTTTCCCGCCCGCGGGAGCCGCTAATCCGCCTGAAACGTCCGGAGTGCGCGCTGGGTCCGCGCCGCCGGCGTCGCGCCGGGCGATGATCGGGAACGGCGGCGGAGAAGGGCAGCGGAGAAGGGCGGTCCGGCCCGCCGAGGTGCGCCCCCGCGCTTTCGCCGCCGGGGACGATCCTCTAAGCCGCTCCCCGGGCCCCTTTCCGGGGCGTCGTGGACAGGGTGCCGATGGACCGCGATCCGATCGCCTTCACCTGGCGGACCGCGCGGCGGGAGCATGCCGCCGCGGTCGGGCTGGCGCTCGGTCTCGGCGGACCCCTCGCGCTGCTCGCACTCCTGTGCCTGCGGGATCTCGTCGGCGTGCAGGTGCACGACACCAATCCCACGGGACCGTTCCTGCGGATCGCCGCGGCCCTGCCCTGGCGTCCCGCCGCCGAGGGACCCTTCGTGGCCTTCGCGGGCTGGATCCTGCCCCATGGCGAACTCGTGCGCGCGGCCTTCCTGGGGCTCGCGGCGGCGGCCCTCGCCTCGGCCGGTCTCGGCTGGGCCGTGGCGCGCCTGTGCTTCCATGCCCAGACCCGGACGGTGGCCGCCCTGCAGGGGCGGGTCACCGAGGCGATCCTGCGCGCGCCGCCCGGCGCCCGCGACGAGGCCCGCGCCCTGGCCCAGGCCATGGGAGACCTCCTCGCCCGCCTCGACACGCTGTTCGGCCTGGCGATCCTGGTCCCGGCGCTGGCGGTCGGCGGCACCGTCCTCGCCCTGGTCCTCGCCGGCCTCGCTGCGCCGCGCCTCGTGGTCACGGTCGCCGCCGGGCTCCTGGCCGCCGGCCTCGCCCGGGCGCTGATCCAGCGGCGGATGCAGGACCGGGCCGCCCTGCGCCTCCGGGCCGGCGGGGCCGCCGGGCGGGCTCTCGCCGACCTGATCCGCCGCATGCCGGCGGTGCGGGCGCACGGGGCCGGCGCCTTCGAGCGCGAGCGCCTCGCGGCCAAGGGCGCCAGCACCCGCGACGCCCTCGCGGCCTCGGAATCCGCCCTGGCCTATGCCCGCGCGCCCTCCATGGCGCTGGCGATCCTGCTGCCCGCGATCGTCGTGGCGGTGGCGCTGTGGCGCGGCCACGACGGCACCACCGAGCCGGTGGAGCCCGGGGCGCTGCTGGCCGCCGCCGGTGGTTTCGCCCTCGCGGTGGTCGCCCTCACCGTGACCCTGCGGATGGCGAGCCTGCATCGCATCCTCGCCGGCCCGTTCCGCGACGTCGCCGTCGCCGTGCCGGCCCTGGAGGGCCGTGCCCCGGCCCGCCCCGGCACGGTGACGGCCCTGCCGGAGGCGGGCGCCCTGGTGGCTCAGGGGGTCGGGGCCTACGATCCCGCCACCGGCGAGCGGCTGGCCGGCGTCGACGCCGCCCTGCCGATGCCCGGCCACGTCGCCATCCTGGGCGAGCGCGGCAGCGGCAGCCGGGTGCTCGCCGCGATCCTGGCCGGGCAGCTCGAACCCTCCGCCGGCGCGGTCACCTACGGCGGCATCGACCTGCGCGCCTTCGAGCCGGAGGAGCGGGCCCGGCGCATCGCCCTGGCGGGGGCCGAGGCCATTCTCATCGAAGGGTCCCTGCGCCAGAACATCCTCTACGGCGCCTCCGGGACCCCCGATCCCGACGACCTCATCGCCACCCTGCGGATCACCGGCCTCGACGCCTTCGCGTATGCACGCGGCCTGGAGGGCACGGTCGATCCGGCGGCCGAGCCGGAGATCGCCCGTGCCGTGGTGGCCGCCCGCCACGCGGTCCGCGAGGCGCTCGCCGCCGACAAGGCCGGCCGCCTGGTGGAGCCCTTCGATCCGGCCCGCTACAACCACCAAGCCACGGTGGGCGAGAACATCCTCTTCGGCGAGGCGGTGGGGCCGGCCTTCGCATCCGACCACATCGCGGCGCACCCGTATCTCCGCGCCGTCCTGGAGGCGGAGGGCCTCAGTCGCCCTCTCACGGAGATCGGTCTCCAGGTCGCCCGCAGCCTCGTGGAGATCTTCGCCGACCTGCCCGACGATCATCCGCTGTTCGAGACGTTCTCGCTGTTCCCGGCCGCCGAGCGGGGCTTCTTCGAGGATCTCGTCGGCCGCCAGCCCGAGGCCAAGGGCTGGCGCCGCGGCCCGGCCGGCCAGCGCGACCGCAAGCGCCTGATCGGCCTCGCCCTGCGCTACAGCGAGACGCGGCATCGCTTCGGCCTCATCGACGCCGCCTTCGAGGAGCGGCTGGTGGAGGCCCGCCGCTCCTTCGCACGCCTGATGCCCGCCAACCTGCGGGGAACGGTCGAGTTCTACGATCCGGCCCGGCTCACCGCCGCCGCGAGTCTGGAGGAGAACATCCTGTTCGGCCGCATCAACGGCGAGGAGGCCGGCGCCGAGGCCCGGGTGCGGGCCCTGGTGCGCCGGGTGCTCGCCGACGAGGGCCTGGAACCGGCCGTCTACCGCCTCGGCCTCGAGAGCCGGGTCGAGCCCGGCCTCGCCGGGGGCGGCGCCAGCCTCGGCGAGAACGCCATCGGCCCGCGCGAGCGCATCGCCATCGACCTCGCCCGCTGCCTCGTGCGCCGGCCGGACATCGTCGTCATCGCCATCGCCCTGGAGGACCGGAAGGGCGACGAGATCCGCGCCCGTCTGGCGGCCCTGCGGGCGGCCCGGGCCGGCCGCGGACTCATCGTCTGCCTGCCGGATGCCGAGGCCCTGGCCGGGGTCGAGCCCTTCGACGCGGTGCTGCGCATCGAGCGCAACACGGTGCTGGCCGCCTGATCGCGGGTGAGAACCCGGGACTTCTCCGGCTTTCCGGGGCCTTCCCCTATTGCCGCCCCATTGGGATGCGATAGGCAGGAGGGCGTGCATCGTGCACGGGCGTCCGCCCGCCAGCGGACGGGTCGCTCTTCAGGACCACGCATGGTCTTCCTGTCCCGGGGCCCGCTCCGCCGTGCGGCGTCGGCCCTTCTCGCTCTCGCGACGCCGATCCTGGCCCTCGGCGCCGTGATGGCGGCGTCGCCGGCCGCGGCCGAGCCGTCCAAGGCCTTCGCGCCGATTCCGGCCGCCACCCTGGCCCTCATGCAGGCGCGGGGCACCACGGCGGCGGCCCCGGTGCTGTTCCGGGCCTACAAGAAGGAATCCGAGATCGAGGTCTGGAAGCGGGCCGGCAGCGGTCGCTTCGTCCACGTGAAGACCTTCCCGATCTGCCGCTGGTCGGGCCAGCTTGGCCCCAAGCGCAAGAGCGGCGACCGCCAGACCCCCGAGGGGTTCTACACGGTGCCGCAGCGCCAGATGAACCCGAATTCGCGCTACTACCTCTCCTTCGACGTCGGCTACCCCAATGCCTATGACCGGGCCCACGGCTCCACCGGTTCGGCCGTGATGGTGCACGGGGTCTGCTCGTCGATGGGCTGCTTTGCCATGACGGACCAGGTGGTGGGCGAGATCTACGCCATCGCCCGGGAGGCCTTCGCCGGCGGTCAATCCGCCTTCCAGTTCCAGTCCTTCCCGTTCCGGATGACGGCCGCGAACATGGCCCGGCACCGGGCCGATCCGAACATCGATTTCTGGCGCCAGCTCAAGGAGGGCGCCGATCGATTCGACGCCCTCGGCGAGGAGCCGGCCGTCAGCGTGGTCGGCGGTCGCTACGCCTTCGCCCCCGCGAAGGATCCGGCCAAGGAGGTCCAAGTCGTCGCCTATCGCGGGGCCGAGGAGGCGCGCATCGCCACCTTGGTGGAGGAGGGGAGCGCGGCCGTGCGCACCACCTATTCCGACGGGGCGCAGCATCCGTTCTGGGCGGCGCTCGCCGCCAAGGGGGCCTCCCTCGGCGACGTGAGCCGGCCGGAAGCCCTCGCGTATGCGGGCCAGGAGGTGGTGGTCATCGCGGCCCGGCCACGCCCGGTCCCCGTGGCCGAGGCGGTGTGGTCGCGCTGGATCGCGCCGGACTCGCCGCTCTCGCGAACCCGGATGCCGGGCTTCGTCCCGGCTTATGAGCGCATGGCGCCGCTCTTCGCGCCCCTGGCGACCGCCGCCCTCGGGACGGAGGCTTATCCTGTCGCCTGGCCGCGCCTGGTTCGCTTCGGCCTGTCGGGCACCCTGCCGGTGCCCGGTCCGGCCCGGGGCACCCTCGACGTCCTGGCGCAGCGGTGAGTGGGCCGGTGGCCGGGTCGACACAGTTCGCCGGCGAAGTTCCGGGCCGGATGCCTCGCCGCCCAGCCATGTGCGGGCTCGCACATCGGGGGGAGGGGCGGCTTACTACCTCAGAGCAGTTCCACTTCGATCCCGGCACCCGCCTACCGCCGACCCGCGAGGATTGGATCGCGCCGGTGCGACGAAGGGCACCCGATCCAGATTGGGATCGGGGCATATGGTAATCGAACGATGACCTTCTCCTCCCGTCCCTTCGCGGATGACGGCCTCACCCTGACCTTCTGGGGTGTACGCGGTTCGACGCCCGTCAGCGGCCCGGATTACATCGAGTTCGGTGGCAGCACGCCCTGTCTCGAGATCCGGTGCGGCGAGCGGCTGTTCCTCCTCGATGCGGGTTCGGGACTGAATGCCTGCGGCCGCCATCACCGCGATGCGATGCCCAAGGAGATCGACCTCCTCTTCAGCCACCTGCACCTCGACCACACCGCCGGTCTGCCGTTCTTCAAACCCGTGGTGCTGGACCCGGAGCGGACCCTCAACACCTATTGCGGCAATCTCGACGGGGAGAGCGCCGCCGCGGCCCTCGACCGGCTGTTCGCGCCGCCGCTGTTTCCCGTCACCCTCGACATCATTCCCTGCCGGCTCGCCCATCACGGCTTCAAGGCCGGCGAGCGGCTGACCTTCCCCGACGGCGCCACCGTCGACACGATCCTGCTCAACCATCCGCAGGGCTCGGTGGGCTACCGCTTCGAGCATGCGGGCCGGCGGCTCTGCGTGATCAGCGACATCGAGCACAGCGATCCGTGGCCGGACGCGGCCCTGAAGGACTTCGTGCGGGACGCCGACCTCGTGGTCTATGACGGCATGTTCACCGAGGGCGAGTATCCGGTCTGCCGGGGCTGGGGCCACTCGACCTGGCAGAAGGGCGTGGAACTGGCGCAGGCCGCTGGCGTGAAGGCCCTCGCCATCATCCACCTGCATCCCTGCCACACCGACGCGATGCTGCGCAGCGTCGAGGCCGACATGCAGGCGGCGATGCCCACCGCCTTCATCGCCCGTGAGCGCCAGACCGTGGCCGTGGGCGAGCCGGTGTGCAGCGCGCCCACCCTGGCCCTGGCGCGCACCGCCTGAGGCGCAGGGTCCCTCGCCCGAACGGGGCGGGACCTGCCGGCTCGATCAGGCCGCTTCCTCCCGCCCGACGCGGCTGTGGCGCCGGCTCCAGGCGAAGTAGATGACGAGGCCGATGGCGAGCCAGACCAGCAGGCGCAGCCAGGTCTCCCCGTCGAGCGAGACCATCATGGCAAAGCAGCTGAGGATGCCCAGGATCGGCACCAGGGGGACCAGGGGCGTGCGGTAGTCGCGGCGCGCATCCGGCTGGGTCCGGCGCAGGATGATGACGCCGATGCAGACCAGGATGAAGGCCAGCAGCGTGCCGATGCTCGTCATGTGGCCGAGCTGGGAGATCGGCAGGAAGCCGCCCAGCGCGCTGGTGAACACCATGAAGAACAGGTTCGAGCGGTAGGGCGTCTTCCAGGCCGGGTGGATCTTGGAGAAGAAGCCCGGCAGCAGCCGGTCCTGGCTCATGGAGTAGAACACCCGGCTCTGGCCGAGCAGCAGCACCAGGATGACGGTGGAGAAGCCCGCGATCACGCCGAGCGTCACGAGGCTGCGCAGCCACAGGAACGGCGTCTGGCCGATGGCGGTGTTCACCGGGGCGGCGTCGCCCTTCATCTGGTCGTAGTGCACGAGGCCGGTGAGCACCCCCGCGAAGGCGATGTAGATCACCGTGCAGATGGCGAGCGACCCCAGGATGCCGATCATCATGTTGCGCTGGGGATTCTTGGCCTCCTGCGCGGCCGTCGAGACCGCGTCGAAGCCCACATAGGCGAAGAACACCACGCCGGCGCCCCGCATGATCCCGCTCCAGCCGTACTCGCCGAAGGTGCCGGTGTTCTCGGGGATGAACGGCACGTAGTTCTGCGCCTTGATGTAGAACAGCCCGACCCCGATCACGACCGCCACCACGGCGAGCTTGATCAACACCACCACGGCGTTGACCCGGGCCGATTCCCGGATGCCGATCATCAGCAGGGCGGAGGCCGCCACGATGATGAAGATCGCCGGCAGGTTGACGAGGCCGTGGGCCGTGGTGCCGTCGGCGAGGGCGTAGGTCTCGAAGGGGGAGTGGACGAGGCTCGGGGGCAGGTTGATCCCGAGGGTGTCGCGCAGGAAGCGCGTGACGTAGCTGGACCAGCTCACCGAGACCGTGGCCGCGCCGACCGCGTATTCGAGCACGAGGTCCCAGCCGATGATCCAGGCCACGAACTCGCCCATGGTGGCGTAGGCGTAGGTATAGGCCGAGCCCGCCACCGGGATCATGCCGGCGAGTTCGCTGTAGCACATGCCCGCGAAGGCGCAGGCGATCGAGGCGATGGCGAAGGAGATCACCACCGCGGGGCCCGCATGCTCGGCCGCCGCGATGCCGGTCAGGGAGAACAGGCCGGCGCCGATCACCGCACCGATGCCGAGGGCGATCAGGCTCCAGGGGCCGAGGGTGCGGGCGAGCTTGTGCTCGCCGCCCTCCGCGTCGCTGTTCAGCCGTTCCAGCGATTTCGTGCGCGTGAGGTCGCCCGCGAGGCCTGCCGCCATAGGGTGGTCCTATCCTGGTTGGGAGCGGATGACCCGCCCGGCATTGCGGGCGGGCGCGGAAGAGGATGGCAAGGGTGTGGTCTTCGTGAGGGGCGATCTTGGCGTTTGCCCAACGCAGTGGCAAACGGCGATTGGCGGCCCCGGCAGGTTTCGGGCCGCGCTCCCGTCACGGGCGCGTGATCGCCGCGGCCGCCGCGTCCGCACCGTCGATGAGTGGGCCGAGGATCGCCCGCGCCCGCGCGGTGATGGCGGGGCCGGCCGCTTCCGGCGTTCCGGCCACGAAGGGGGGCGCCGGGGCGTATTCGGCCACGAGCTGGCTCGTGCGGGCCGCCTCCGGCCCGGCGAGCCGCGCGCAGAACGCCAGGGCGAAGTCCAGACCCGCCGAGACGCCCGCCGCCGTGACGCGGTTGCGGTCGAAGACCACGCGCTCATCCACCGGAATGGCGCCGAGGCGCGGCAGCACCCGGTCGCGGACGCACCAGTGCGAGGTGGCGCGATAGCCCTGCAGGAGGCCGGCCGCCCCGAGGATCAGCGAGCCGGTGCAGACGCTGGTGATCCAGCCGGCGCGCGTCGCCCGGTCGCGCAGGAAGGCCAGGGTGTCGGCATCGCGCATCTGCGCGGGCGTGCCGTCGCCCCCCGGCACGAACAGCACGTCGAGGTCGCGCGGGCAGGTCTCGAAGCTGTCCCCGGCCAGGAGGGTCAGGCCGGTATCCGATGAGACAGGGCCGGCCGAGCGTGCCACGAGGTGCAGCCCGCCTCCGGCGATGCCGGCGAGGAGGGCCTGCGGCCCGACGAGATCGAGGGCGGTCATGCCCGGATAGAGCAGCATCGCGATGCGCAGCGCGCGTGTCCGCGCGGGCCCCGCCTCGGGCGCCCCGGCCGCGGAGGATCCGACGGCGGTCAGCGCCGCGGCGCCCGCGAGCCCCGCGACCGCGACGGCGCGGCGGGTGGGGCCGGGGGGCTGGATCACGCGTTCGGCCCGACCGCGAAGGATTCGATGGCCTTGATCAGCGTCGCCGCGCGGTAGGGCTTGGTGAAGAACACGCTGCCCGCGATGAGGCGGGGCGGCGTCTGCGAGAACCCCGTGGCGTAGATGACCGGCAGGTCGGGACGCAGGGTCCGCGCGGCCTCGGCGAGCTGCCATCCGTCCATCAGGCCGGGCAGCCGGATATCGGTGAACAGGATGTCGACGGACGCTTCCGCCTTCAGGATGTTCAGGGCGATCTCGGCGGTCGCCGCCTGGAAGACGGCGAAGCCGGCATCCTCGAGATCGGCCGTGATGACTTCCAGTAGCAGAGACTCGTCCTCCACCATGAGGATGCGTGGTTTGGCCGAGCCGCTCATCGTCGTGGCGTTCCGTCAGGCGTAGCCCAGGCGTGGTGTGCGGCCGAGCCGGGACGCCTCTCCACTCGGATGAGGGGACGATAGCTCGGTTGGATCCCGAGGCAAGTAGATCCATACCGTCGTGCCACGGCCCGGTGCACTTTCAATCACGACGTGCCCATCGGATTGCTTGGCAAAGCCGAAGACCTGGCTCAGGCCGAGGCCGGTGCCCTCGCCCACCGCCTTGGTGGTGAAGAACGGCTCGAAGGCACGGGCGAGAACCTCCGGGCTCATGCCCTGGCCGCTATCCGCGACCGCGATGGCCACGTGATCGACGGGGCGCAGGGCGGGGATCTGCTCGGCTTCCGCGGCGGGAACGTTGCGCGTGCGGATGACCGTGCGTCCGCCCTCTTCGGTCGCGTCGCGGGCATTCACCGCGAGGTTCAGCAGGGCGTTCTCCAGTTGGTTGGCGTCGACGCAGACGGGCCAGACCTGCGGCGCGAGGGTCATTTCCGGGCGCTCCACCGTGTCGAGGGCCCCGCGCAGGAGTTCCGACAGGTCGCGGATCAGCCGGTTCGGGTCGACCCGCACCGGCTGGAGGGGCTGGCGCCGGGCGAAGGCGAGCATCTTCTGCACCAGGGCCGCGGCGCGCTCGGCCCCCGTGAGCGCGCCGTTCAGGGAGCGGCGCGCCCCGCTCTCCGGAGGCAGGAAGCGCTCGATCCGGTCGAGGTTGCTGATGACGACGCCGAGCAGGTTGTTGAAGTCGTGGGCGACGCCCCCCGTGAGGGCGCCGATGGCCTCCAGCTTCTGGCTCTGGCGCAGCATCTCCTCGGCCCGGTCGCGCTCGGCATGGGCCTCGTGCAGGGCGGCCAGCGCCGCGTCGCGCTCGCCGATCCGCGCCAGCAGCTCGGCATTCGCCCTGCGCAGCTGGTCGGGCGAGGGCAGGGCGAGGGCCCGCGGCAGCAGGACCCAGAGCAGGATCGCCGTCACGATCGAGGCGGCGGCGGTGATCGCCTTGATCACGGCCTCGGCCGCGTAGTCCGGCACCCACAGGGTCCAGATTCCGAAGAGATGGGTGGTGCCGCAGGCGAGGATGAAAAGGGCGAAGGCCCAGAACATCCATCCGAAGGCGATGTCGCGCCGCCGGGTCACGAAGACCCCGAGGGCCACCGGGATGGTGAAGTAGGCGAAGGCGATGATCGCGTCCGAGACGACATGCGTCCAGATCAGCTCCGGCCGCCACAGCAGGCAGATCCCGTGTGGTGCCAGGCTGGTGCGGTCGAGGAAGCCGCTCAGGATCGCGAGCATGTCAGGTCTCGGAGGCTCCGGGTTCATCCGCTTCCGACCGGGCAGGCGCAGCGGGCATGATCTGCGTCCAATTATAGCCTGAACAACGCCTGACGTCCCAGACAAAAGCGCGTGTTGACTATGAGCTATTAAGGGTCACGACTGGGGCGTGCGCTGATTTATTATGGCTCTGCACGGGGACGGCGCCGCCGCGCGGTTTTGGCCCGCGGTCTCGGCGCGCGTGCGCTCCCCCGCATGGAGGGTGAACCATGTGCGGGGTCAGCCGCTCGGCGCATCGGTCGAGGCGGAGGAGCCGGTGGTCCGCGGCGGGGCGAGATTCCCGAGAGTGGCACGGAAGGGAACTCGCAGCCGATCGATCCGCCGCGATCGCCGAGGCCTCGACGGTGCGCGAAACCGGAGCGGGGAAGCCTGTCCCACACGGCCGGGCACCGACCGGCGCCGAAGTCCGCTCCCGACTCGCCGCTCCCGACTTGTTGATCGCGTCTTGCCGAGTGCTTCTCGCCGGGCGCGTCTATTCCACCACGACCTTGTAGGTCTGGCCCGCCCGGAGGGGGGCGCCGCGCTCCAGGCCGTTCAGCACGAGGAAGCGCTCTACCGGTTTATCCGGGACCACCATGCGCTGCGCCAGGGCCTCGACGGTCTCGCCGGCGCCGGCCGTCACCACCACGAGGCGCAGGGGCCGCAGGGTCCGGGCCTCGGCCGGATCGATCGCGGACAGGCTCTCGGTCCAGCGCCGGAAGGCGCCGTCCGGATCGGTGCTGCCCTTGGCCGCCATGATCATCCGGAAGGTGGTCTCGCCTACCCGGATCACGGCGAGGCGGAAGGTCCAATCCTTGCCGCGGGACAGGGCCGTGGCCGCCGGGTAGCCGGCGACCATCCGGTTCTCCAGGGAGCCCGGCTCGACGACATCGTTCCAGGTCGCCTTTAGCACCTCGTCGAGGCCCTGGCCCGGATTGCTCTCGACCTGATCGAAGAGCAGGCGCCGGCTGCCCTCTCCGGTGGTGCCCAGGACCGCGTTGCGGGTGTTCTCGATGGAGAAGCCTTCCGGCACCTCGAAGGCGATGCCGAGGGCGGGATGGAGGAACTTGCGCCCGCGCACGACGCCGTCGCCCGGATTGTCGCCGTAGGCGATGCCGTCGATGGCCGCGAGGTAGCGGGCGCGCTCGTCGACCCCGAGGCCGGGGGCACCGATGAGGCGGGCGGCGCGGGTCACCAGCGTGATGCGCTCGGTGGTGCCCGGATGGGTCGCCAGCATATCGGATTCGCCGGCCATGCCGGTGCCGGTCTTCAGGGCTGTGGTCCGGCTCAGGGCCGTGAGGAACCGGCCGGCGCCGAACGGATCGTAGCCGGCGCGCGCCAGGGTGCGCACCCCGACGCTGTCGGCCTCGAGTTCCTGATCGCGCGAGAACCGGGCGAGGGCGAATTTCGACTGGCTCTGGAGCTGGGCGCCCGTCACGGGATCGTTGAGTACGTCGGCCACGACCTTGCTGACCAGCTGCGAGCGCAGCGCCAGCTCGGTGCGCGCCGTGGCGTGGCGCAAGGTGACGTGGGCGATCTCGTGGGCGAGGACGGCGGCCACCTCGGAGGTGTCGCTCGCCAGTGCCAGCAGGCCCCGGGTGACGTAGAGCCGGCCGCTCGGCAGCGCGAAGGCGTTGATGACGGGCGAGTCGAGCAGGGTGACCGCGTAGGTCTCCTCCGGCCGCTCGGTCGCCTTGACGAGGCGGTCGGTCACGTCGCTGACGAGACGCAACGTCGCCGGGGACCGGTACTCGCCGCCGAAGGAGGCCACGAGCTTGGCGTGGTCGGCGTCCGAGGCGGTGCGCTCGCGCCCCGTCGTGCGCGGCGCCTCGCGGGGCACGGCCAGCGCCGCCTTCTGCACGACGGCACCGGTCTGGTCGCCGATGCAGCCCGAGAGCAGCAGACCGAGGAGCGGCCAGGCGGCGGCCTGCCGGCCGGGCCGGAGCCGGCCCGCCGGCGAAGGAGCGGCCATCGTGAGGCGAAGGATCGAACCCATGCCGTTCAGCGCCGCTGCGCCTGCTCCCCGTCCAGAACTTCGATCATGTCGGCACTCGCGATGTCGAGGGTCGGGCCGCGCCACGCCTCGACCACCCCCCGGACCCGGACCTCTCGCCCGCGCAGGGAGGCCGCACTCAAACCACGTTCCTGCAAGACGCGCCAAGTGCGTTTCGACACGGTCACGGTCAGCCCATCCTCGCCCCGGCCTGCGAAGTCGAGATAGGTGCGGCGCGGGCGCTCGCCGACCCACCGCACCGCGCCCTGCATCACGACGAAGTGACCCAGTCTGGCGCGCAGGGCCGGGCCGTCCCGGACGTCCGGACCGGCTTGGCCCCAGAGGCCGCGGCCGCGCCGTCGCGCCCCGGCCTCGACCGCCAGGAGAGCCGGCCGGCACAGGGTGTCCCGCTCGCCCGCATCGACCGCGACGAGGCCGAGGGCCACCAGCCCGGCCGCGAGATCGGGCGTCGCCGCCTCGGCGTCGCTCTCGGCCACCGTCGCGTCGACGTGGGACCGGCCCCATCGATCGCTCTCGCCCCGGGCGACCAGCGTCAGGGAGCGTCCGTTGCGGGCGAGCAGCCAGGCGCCGGCCTCCGACGCCAGGTCCGGCCTGTCCGGCCAGCGCACGCCGTCCAGCACGGCCCGTTGGCCGGACGCGAGGATCAGCTCGCCCCGCACGCCGAGGCCGGCGAGACGCTCCGCCCGCGCCGGCGCCTCACGGCACTCGGGCGCGCCCGCGCCGGCCGGGTTCGGCAGCGCGAGAGCGGCGCCCACGGCCAAGCCGAGACGCCGTCCTCCCCGCAGGCGGGGCGATCGTCGCTGTACGATCGTCACGAAACCGACTCCCGGGCGATGGTGCGAATCCCCCGCCATTGTCGCCCCGTACGGGGTAGAGACAAGGAAGGGGGCCGGCGCGCCGGCCGGTTCATGCCGCATTGCGGCAAGATGGCCACAGGCGAGACGACCGCCCAAGGGGAGGGGAGGCCGGCGGGGCTGGGCCTCGCGGACCGGCCGGCAGAGACGTGCGTCCCCGGTTGGCGGGTCCGGACGATGATGCTAGGAACACCCCCGGTGAGTCTCCGTAGCTCAGCTGGACAGAGCACAGGTTTCCTAGATCTTAATTGGGCGTCGCGAGGGGAAACCGCGCGGCGGATCCGCTCAAATTCGGGGAACGCTCACCGTGTGCTTCCGGCGCACGCAGCCAATCCCGAGCCAAGCCCGGCACCCGCATCCGCGGGCTTCGGGACGGTGTAGAGACTAGACGGGCGGCACCTAAGGGGTTCGGCGACGAAGCCTACGGTGAAGGGATAGTCCAGACCACGAACGGGCGCCTCCGGGCGCGCGGCGGCGGAAGCCGAAGTGGGATGAAACCTGGGGTCGCAGGTTCGAGACCTGCCGGGGACGCCACCACGTACGCGCCGTGTCCGGCGCGCGATTGCATCGATCTCGCTTCAGAATTTTGTAGGCTCGGGCTTGGAGGCTTGGGCCGTTGCGCCGGGCATGCCCCCGCAAGGGCAGGGGGCGACCCGTACACGCCCGCGTGCCTGGGCTCGGCGCCCGCAGGTGCGGATCGAATCGGCGCGCGCTGGCGGGCCGGTGTCCGAATGGAGGCTTGGTCCGGAAGGCCCGTCCTAGGGCTTGCGGGTCCGCGAGGCTTCCTCGATGGCCGCCTGATGATATCCGCTGTCGTGGTAGGCCGCTTGGGACGGGCGCTGCCCCTTCGCCTCGCCGTCCGTCTTGCCGATCGCGGGTAATCCCTGTGCCGCCGAGGCCCGCGGATTGCGAAAGGGCAGAATCGTGGCCGTCTGTTGATGATGTCCCATAGTCATGACGCGTGAGGTCCCTTCATGCGCTGCCTTCGCAGCGCCGTGGGACAAGAGTATAGGTCTGCCTGATACGTTTTGCATCACGAGGAGCCCGATAAATCCTTCAGATGCGAGAAATATAGGCTTGCCCCATATTCTTTCAGGATTGGTCAAGGTCTCTGACCGTTCGAGGCGTGAAATTGGGCATGACCGCTTCTTGATCTGACGGTTGTTGATGGGCGGGCGCGATCTCGCCGTCCGGCACCTGGATGCCGTCTGCCCCAGGGCTCGACCACGCCGGCCGCCCGGGCCCGGTCGCGATGCGGGAAATGTGGGGTGGACGGCTTGTCCACATGATCGCCCGGTCGCGTGATCCCCAGGGCCCCGTTCGGTTTGACGCCTGCGGGAGGGGGCCATACCGTCCCGCCGGGCGAACGGAAGGCAGGTCGTCTCCGCGGCGAAGCCTTCGCTGAGGGCGAAGGGGCCGGACGTGGTCAGGCCCTGGCGCTGCAAGGGCTCGCAGCAGAGCGTGGGACGGGCAAGATGGCTGGGCAGAAGACGGACGCACGGGACGTTCACGTGGGGCAGCGAATCGCCGAGCAGCGCAAGAGGGCGTCCCTGACCCAGAAGCGCGTCGCCCAGAGCTTCGGGATGTCGGCCGCTCAGTTGCAGAAGTACGAGAAGGGCACGAACCGCATCAGCGCCATCCATCTCGACACCTTCAGCCGACTGACGGGGGTGCCGATCGCCTATTTCTTCGACGGGCTGGAGCACGAGGGCGCGGGACCGTCCGGCGGCGACGCAGGACCGGGGTTCGCCGAGGGGCCCCAGGAGGTCTACGCCGCCGACAATCCCTGGCTGGGCCTGACGAACGTCGTGGTGCAGCACGTGAGCGCACATTTCCCCGAGCCGGAGCGCCGCCGGTTCGCCGCGATCCTCCAGGCGATCGGGCGCCAGCTTGATGACTGATCTATCGTCCGATTCGTTCGCTTTGGCGGATTTATCCGGTCTTCCGGCTTGACCCTGCGGGGCCGTCCTGCCAGACACGCGCGCCTGATCAATCGGGAACGGCGCCGCGACAGCTTGGGCGCTCACAGCATGGGGACCCCAATGCCGCGTTCAAACTACCTGTTCACGAGCGAATCCGTCTCGGAAGGCCACCCCGACAAGGTCTGCGACCGGATCTCCGACACCGTCGTGGACGCCTACCTCGCGGCGATGCCGGAGGCCCGCCTCGGCGTCGAGACCCTGGCCACCACCAACCGCATCGTCATCGCGGGCGAGGTGCGCGGTCCCGATTCCGTGACCTTCGACCATCTCGCCGAGCTGACCCGCGCGGCGGTCAAGGACATCGGCTACGAGCAGTCGGGCTTCCACTGGAAGAACAACGACATCGCCATCCACCTGCACGCCCAGTCGGCGGACATCGCGCAGGGCGTGGACTCGTCCGGTAATAAGGACGAGGGCGCGGGCGACCAGGGCATCATGTTCGGCTACGCCTCCGACGAGACGCCCGAGCTGATGCCGGCGCCGATCTACTACGCCCACAAGATCCTCAAGGACCTCGCCGACGCCCGCAAGGCCCGCCAGGGCGACGCCGCCAAGCTCGGCCCCGACGCCAAGAGCCAGGTCACCGTCCGCTACGAGAACGGCCGCCCCGTCGGCGTCACGCAGATCGTGCTCTCGACCCAGCACCTGGACGAGTCCCTCGACTCGGCCGACGTGCGCGCCATCGTCGAGCCCTACATCCTGGCCGCCCTGCCGCAGAACTGGGTCTCCGAGGAGACCGTCTGGCACGTGAACCCGACCGGCAAGTTCGTGATCGGCGGTCCCGACGGCGATGCCGGCCTCACCGGCCGCAAGATCATCGTCGACACCTACGGCGGCGCGGCGCCCCACGGCGGCGGCGCCTTCTCGGGCAAGGATCCGACGAAGGTCGACCGCTCGGCCGCCTACGCGGCGCGCTACCTCGCCAAGAACGTGGTGGCCGCCGGCCTCGCCACCCGCGCGACGATCCAGCTCGCCTACGCCATCGGCGTCGCCAAGCCGCTCTCGATCTACGTCGACCTCCACGGGACCGGCCAGGTCGACGAGGCCCGGCTCGAGGACGTGCTGATGAACGCCTTCGACCTGTCGCCCCGCGGCATCCGGACGAAGCTCGGCCTCAACAAGCCGATCTACGCCCGCACCTCCGCCTACGGCCATTTCGGCCGCGCCCCGGAGGCCGATGGCGGGTTCTCGTGGGAGCGCGTCGATCTGGCCGACAGCCTCAAGTCGGCCCTGGCCTGACCCCATGACCCTGGGGCGGGACCAGCTCCCGCCCCACCCGGGCGGGCACGAATCACCGGAGGGCGCCGACCGCGCCTTCTACGGCCGCCGCAAGGGCAAGCGCCTGCGGGCCGGCCAGGAGCAGCGCCTGTCCGAGCTGCTGCCGACCCTCCGGCTGACCCTGCCGCCCGCCGGCGAGCCCCTCGATCCTCCGAGCCTGTTTCCCGTCCCGGTGGACGAGGTCTGGCTCGAGATCGGCTTCGGCGGCGGCGAGCATCTCGCCGCCCAGGCGGCCGCCCACCCCCGCACCGGCATCATCGGCGCGGAGCCCTTCGTCAACGGCGTCGTCAAGCTCCTGCGCGCGGTGGACGAGGCGGCCCTCCGCAACGTCCGGATCTGGGACGAGGACGCCACGGCCCTGCTCGCGGCCCTGCCCGATGCCAGCCTGGCCCGGGTCTACCTGCTCTATCCCGATCCCTGGCCCAAGCGCCGGCAGCGCAAGCGCCGCTTCGTCTCCGACGGCGCCCTGGCGGAGATCGCCCGCGTGATCCGGCCCGGCGGCGTGTTCCGCTTCGCCAGCGACATCGACGATTACGCCGGCTGGACCCTCGTTCGCGCCGCGCGCTGTCCGGACCTCGCCTGGACCGCCGAGGCGGCCCGGGACTGGACGCAGCCCTGGTCGGATTGGCCGGGCACCCGCTACGAGGCCAAGGCCCTCGCCGCCGGCCGGCCGCCGAGCTACCTCGAATTCCGCCGGGTCGGACCGGCCTGAGCGCGGTGGCGGCGTAACCCGGTTTGCCGACATCCTTTTGATGGGGTTGTTCGAGAAACGCGCATCCCCATCTCAGCCCGGCCTTGTTCCGCTCGGACTTCGGTTGTCTGATGGGCCGCGATCACCGCGAGCCGTCCGGTGGAGCGCGGCCGCGCGTCCGTGACACGAGGTCGGACGCGCCGAGCGAGGATGTGGCGTGCACGACGCTTCGGACAAGTCTTCCATGGACAAGTCTTCCATCGCGGGCGTCGGGACGGACTTGGCGTCGGCGCCCGCCCCGGATGCCGGGCCAGGATCGGGTCTGCACGGGACGGCCTTCGCACAGGCGCCGATCGGCATCCTGGTGGTCGACGGGGCCGGCCTCATCCGCGACGCCAACCCCCATCTCTGCGATCTCCTCGGCTATGAGCCGGGCGCCCTCAATGGGCGGGCCCTCTCGGTCCTCGGCGCCGTGGCCCAGCGCGTCTGCATCCGGCGCTGGCTCCGGGCGGACGGCACCGGCCTGGACATGCGCATCCGCCCCTCGAAGCAGCGCGACGACCTGCAGATCCTCGTGGTCGAGGCCGTCGATCCCGACGAGGTCGCGCGAGCCGAGGAGAACCGCGCCGCCCTGACGGCGGCGGGCCTGGGCGAGTGGCGCTACGACTTCGCCGACGGCCGGGTCGTCCTGTCGCGCCGGGCCGCGCATCTCCTCGGCTATGCCGCGGACGATCCGGTCACCTGGACCCGCCTCCAGGCCGCGATGGACGGCGGCGAGGTCGCCCGCATCCGGGCCCAGGTCCGCGCATCCTTGCGGGACGGCGCGCCCTTCACCTTCGAATGCCGCCTGCGCCGGGCGCCGGACGGCACCGCGATCGATGTCGGGGTCCGGGGGCAGGCCATTCCGGCGGGGGAGGGCGCCGATCGACCCGCGACCCTCGTCGGCGTGGTCGAGGACGTGACCACCCACGTGGAGGCCCGCAACGCCCTGCGGGACGGCGAGCAGCGCCTGCGCATCGCCACCTCCCTGGCGGCCCTCGGGATCTTCGAATGGCACATGCTCGACGACCAGGCGATCTGGGAGAACGAGCGCATGTTCGCAATCTTCGGGCGCAGCGCCGCCGACGGCGCCCTGGGCAAGCGCGAATTCCTCGAGACCGTGCTGCATCCCGACGACCGCCCGGCCTTCCGCGCCGCGATCACGCAGGCCCTGCGCGAGGACACCACCCTGGCGGTCTCGGCTCGCATCCGCCGCCTCAGCGACGGGGCGTGGCGCACCCTCGACTTCGCCGGGCGCTTCGAGCGCGACGCGCCCAACCGCCTGCCGCGCCGCCTGATCGGGGTCGTGGCCGACGTGACCGAGCGCCGGCTCGCCGAGGAGCGCCAGACGCTCCTGATCCGCGAGCTGCACCACCGGGTGAAGAACACCCTGGCCACGGTCCAGGCCATCGTCGGATCGACCGCCCGCACCGCCTCCAGCATCGAGAGCTTCTACGAGGCCTTCGTCGGCCGGATCATGTCGCTGGCCCACACCCACTCGGTCCTCACCGAGGACACCTGGCAGACGGCGTCCCTGCGCACCCTGCTCGCCAACGAGTTGAAGCCCTATGCGGAAGGATCCCTGAACGGTGCGGAGGAGCGGGACGCCCGCATCCAGCTCTCCGGCCCCCCCGTCGACATGGCGTCCGAGGTCGCGGTGCCGATCGGCATGGCGATCCACGAACTGACCACGAACGCCGCCAAGTACGGGGCCCTGTCCACCCGGGACGGCCGGGTGGCGATCACCTGGGCGCTCGAGCCCGGCGGTCCGGCCGGGACCCTGCACTTCACCTGGGTCGAGAGCGGCGGCCCACCGGTCGCAC
This sequence comes from Methylobacterium sp. Leaf89, assembly GCF_001422215.1. Lineage (NCBI taxonomy): Bacteria > Pseudomonadati > Pseudomonadota > Alphaproteobacteria > Hyphomicrobiales > Methylobacteriaceae > Methylobacterium > Methylobacterium sp. Leaf89. The sequence goes on from NZ_LMML01000028.1 coordinate 372,174, forward strand.
CGCCGAAGCGGCAGGGCTTCGGCTCGCGCCTGCTTCAGCGGGTGCTGACGGCCCAGGTGCGGGCCGAGGTCTCCATGAACTACCCGCCGGAGGGGTTCACCCTGACGATGCGGGCGCCCCTGCCGGTCCGCAACGCGGCGCTGAATCCGCTGGCCTGAGGGCGCTCCCGCGAAGGAGGGCTGCGATCAGGCCGCGCCGCGGCTGTCGGTCTCCCCGCCCGCCTCGACGAAGGCCTTGAGTTCGTCGAGGGAGCCGAAGGTGAAGCGGCCCCGCGGCGTGTCCGCCTCGATCACGCCGGTGGAATACATAACGTAGGTGTTCCCTCCCGAGGCATAGGTGCCGACGACCTGCGGTTCCTCCGCGACGGGGGGCGTGGACTCGGCGGCCGGCGCCTCCGGGGACGGTTCGGGCTTGTCCTCGGGAACGCCCACGAACTCGGCCGTCTCGACGGCGGACGGATGCGGGGGAACGGGGTCGGGCGCGCGACGGGGCTCCGCCTCGGCCTCCTTGAAGCGAGGGGCGCTCTCGGGCGCCGGCTCGGGTGCCGGCGCGGGAGCGGGGCCGTCGAACAGGTCGTTCTCCGTCGCCCGGGTCTCGGGATCCGGTGCGGCGTCGGCGATGCGCGGCTCCGGGATGTGCGGCTCCGGACGATCGTGGGACGCGTCCGCCGGCAGCAGGTTCGGCAGCAGAGGTTCGGCGGCCGAGGGCTCCGGGGATGGCGGCGCGGGGTCGAAGAAGGTCGGTTCCAGGCCGGGGCGAGTGGAGGCGGCGCCTCCCAAGCCCGCGCCGGCGCCCAGACCCGCTCCCAGGCTCGCGGCGGTGGCGGCGAGGCTCGGCCGGGCCCGCTGGGCGGCGCTCGGGTCTGCTGCGCCGCCGGGGGCGAGCCCGGTCTCGGCCGGGGGGAAGGACGGGGTCGCCGGACGCGCCTCGCGGAAGGCGCGCTCCAGGCCGCGCAGGCGGCCCGCCACGACCGCCAGTCCCAGCACCACGGCCCCGGCTGACGCCGTGGTGGCGCCCGCGATGGTCATGGCGAGACCGCTCTCCAGCCGGACGAAGGGGAAACCCTGGATGACGGATACGATTCCGCCGACGATCATGACGGCGGCCAGCGCGAACAGCGCGATATTCATGGATGTCTCGACAAACGCCTGCACCTTCAGGTGCGGCGCGCACACTAAAGGCCTGGGGGGCATTTGCAAAACGCACACTCGCACGCCGGGCGCAGCCACGCCCCGGGCAGGCCCCCGCGGATCGCCGCCGTCCGGGCATCGTCTCCGCTCGGGCGCGGACGCCACCCGGGCATCGACTTCATCCGGGCATCGACTTACGTAACGGCGCGTTGGTGCGAGGATCGCGCGCGGATCGCGCGCCTGATCGTGTCCGATGTCTCACGAGACGGAGAGTTGCCCATGACCTTCACCTTGCCCGAACTGCCCTACGCCTACGACGCGCTCGGCCCCTACATGTCGAAGGAAACCCTCGAGTTTCACCACGACAAGCACCACAAGGCCTATGTCGACACGGGCAACAAGCTGCTCGAGGGCACGGGCCTGGAAGGCAAGAGCGTCGAGGAGGTCCTGACCTCGGCCTACGGCAACAACCAGCCGCTCTTCAACAATGCCGGCCAGCACTACAACCACATCCATTTCTGGCAGTGGATGAAGCCCAACGGCGGCGGCGCCGCCCCGGGTGCGCTCGCCAAGAAGATCGACGAGGATCTCGGCGGCTTCGAGAAGTTCAAGGCCGACTTCATCCAGGCCGGCGTCGGTCAGTTCGGCTCCGGCTGGGCCTGGCTCGCGGTCAAGGACGGCAAGCTCGCCATCATGAAGACCCCGAACGGCGAGAACCCGCTCGTGCACGGCGCCAAGCCGATCCTCGGCGTCGACGTCTGGGAGCACTCCTACTACATCGACTACCGCAATCGCCGCCCCGACTACCTCAAGGCGTTCATCGAGAACCTGGTGAACTGGGAGCACGTGGAAAAGATGTACGGTGAGGCCACCGCGTAAGGCCCCACGATCCTACGGCCTCGCCGCGAGGCTGGGGACAGGCGCCGTCTCGCGAAGGACAGGGCCGTCGCTGACGGAGACCGGCTGACCGGAATTCTCCGGCGGCCCGCCGTCATCCCGGAGCCACGTCGCGGAAGCCGGGATCCGGAAACGCAGGTGGTGCGAGATTTCGCACGGGCGGCGGCTCTGGAGTCCGGGCTCGTCTCCGACGACCCGGAATGACGGCGAGGTGTCTTGGGCGAGTGTCTGGTCCAAGGCGAGAGGGCCTGCTGCGCCGGGGCGGACCTGCCCGGTCGGGCAAACACCGACCGAGGGCCGTCCGTCCGTGCGCGGCGCAAGGCGCATGACCGTTGAACGGTTCCGCGTTTGCGCCGGGCGCGCCGGCATGGTCTAGGGCTCGCCCGACTCTCCCCGCCCCGCGTCCCGGCAGTCCCCCATGATCCGCAGCATCCTCTCCGTCGGCGGTTGGACGCTGGTTTCGCGCGTCACCGGGTTCGCCCGCGACGTGGTGATGGCCGCGATCCTGGGAGCCGGGCCGGTGGCCGACGCCTTCGTGGTGGCGTTCCGCCTGCCGAACCACTTCCGGGCGATCTTCGGCGAGGGCGCCTTCAACACCGCCTTCGTGCCGAGCTACGCCAGCCTGTCGGAGACCGAGAAGGCCGACCCGGAGACGGGCGCGGCCCGGCGCTTCGCCGACCGCATCTTCACCCTGATGCTGCTGGTGCAGATCGGCTTCCTGGCCCTCGCCATGCCGGCGATGCCCTGGGTCGTGCGGGCCCTGGCGCCCGGTTTCTCGGAGGACCCGGAGCGGTTCGCGCTCGCCGTCTCGCTGACCCGGATCACCTTCCCCTACCTCCTGTTCATGACGCTGGTGACCCTGTTCTCCGGCCTCCTCAACGCCCATCGGCGCTTCGCCGTGGCGGCCGGTGCGCCGGTCCTCCTGAACCTGTCGATGCTGGCCGCCCTGGCCTCGGCGTCGCTCTTCCCCAACGCCGCCTACGCTGCCGCCTGGGGCGTGACGGTGTCGGGCGTGCTGCAATTCGCCCTGGTGTGGTGGGATTGCCGGCGGGCGGGCATCGCCCCGACCCTGACGACACCGACCCTGCGCGACCCGGCCATGCGGCGCTTCTTCAAGGTGCTGGGGCCGGCGGTGATCGGCTCGGCCGGGTTCCAGATCGCCTCCTTCGCCGACACGATCCTGGCGAGCTTCCTGCCGACCGGTGCGGTCTCGGCCCTGTACTACGCCGACCGGCTCTACCAGCTGCCCTTCGGGGTCATCGCCATCGCGGCCGGCACGGTGCTCCTGCCGGAGATGAGCCGGCGCATCGCCGGCGGCGACGTCGCCGGCGCGCATGCGTCGCAGAACCGCGCCGCGGGCTTTTCCCTCGCCCTCTCGGCGCCCTTCACGGTGGCGTTCCTCACCCTGCCGGTCCTGATCATGACGGCTCTGTTCCAGCGCGGCGCCTTCGGGGCGGAGGATGCCGCCCGCGCGGCCTCGGTGCTCGCCGCCTACGGGCTCGCCCTGCCGGCCGTGGTGCTCCTGCGCAGCGCGCTCCCGAGCTTCTACGCCCGGCAGGACACGATGACCCCGCTCATCGCCTCGCTGACCGCCATCGCCGTCAACGTCGCCCTGAAGGTGGTGCTCACCGGTCCCTACGGCGTGACCGGCCTCGCGATGGCCACGGCCATCGGCCAGTGGGTCAACCTCGGTCTCCTCGTGGCCCTCGCCTGGCGCCGCGGATGGATGGCACCGGGCCGCACCCTCGGGGTCACCGGCGTCGGGGTGGTGGTGGCCTGCATCGCCCTCGCGGCCACCGCCCATTACGGCCTGCCCCTGGCCGATGCCCTGGTGCCGGCCCTGCCGCGCCTGCGCGAGATGGCGGTGCTGGGCCTGCTCGGGATCGCCGGAACGCTGGTCTACGCCGTGCTGTTGTTGGGGACGCTGCGCCTGTTCGGGCTTCGCCTGCGGCGCGCCTGATCCCGCCTCCGCTCGCTCGCAGGCGAGGGAACCGCCGCGCCGGCGCGGCGCTCGACCGGATGCGACAGAGGAGCCCGCATGACCGAATCCCCCCGCATCGCCGTCTTCGACGCCTACGGCACCCTGTTCGACGTCCACGCGGCGGTGTCGCGCCACGCGGACGCGATCGGGCCGGACGCGGCCGCCCTGTCCGAGACCTGGCGCGCCAAGCAGCTCGAATATTCCTGGGTGCGCGGCCTGATGGGGTGCCACGCCCCGTTCTGGGGCCTGACCGAGCAGGCCCTGGACTACGCCCTCGCCCGATACCCGGAGGTGGACCGGGCGCTACGGCCCCGGCTCCTCGACGCCTATCGCGACCTCGACGCCTATCCGGAGGTGCCGGGCACGCTCCGCGCCCTGCGCGCGGCGGGATGGCGGACCGCGATCCTCTCCAACGGCGACGCGGCGATGCTGGAGCGGGCGGTGGCCTCGGCGGGGCTGGCGGACCACCTCGACGCGGTGCTCTCGGTGGAGTCCGCGCGAACCTTCAAGACCGCCCCGGCCGCCTATCGCATCGCCACGGAGCGCTTCGGGGTCGGGCCCGAGGCCGTGCTGTTCGGCTCCTCGAACCGCTGGGACGTGGCCGGGGCGGCCGCCTTCGGCTTCCGCCCCGTCTGGGTCAACCGCAGGGGGCTGCCGGACGAATATGCCGATCAGCCCCCCGAGCGGGTGATCGAGAGCCTCGACGCCCTGCTCTGAGGGCGGGGCCGCCCGGGATGCGGCTGTCAGGCCGCCCGGATTGCGGCTGTCAGGCCGCCCGGATGGTGGCCAGGAACTGCGAGACCTGGCCGCCGAGATGCTCCGACTGGCGCGACAGCGCCGAGGCCGAGGCCAGCACCTGGGCGGCGGCCGCGCCGGTCTCCTCGGCGGCGCCCGCGACGCCCGAGACGTTCTGCGTGACCTCGCCGGTGCCGATGGAGGCCTGGGCCACGTTGCGCACGATCTCCTGGGTCGCCGCGCCCTGCTCCTCCACCGCGGCCGCGATCGAGGCCGCGACGTCGCTGATCTCGCGGATGCGCCCCGTGATGGCGCCGATCGCCTCCACCGCCTGGCCCGTCGAGCCCTGGATGCGGGCGATCTGGCCGGTGATCTCGTCCGTGGCCCGCGCCGTCTGGTTGGCGAGCTCCTTGACCTCCGCCGCCACCACCGCGAAGCCCCGGCCCGCCTCGCCGGCGCGGGCCGCCTCGATCGTCGCGTTCAGCGCCAGCAGGTTGGTCTGGCCCGCGATGGTCGAGATCATCGCCACCACGTCGCCGATGCGCTGGGCCGCCTCGCTCAGGTCGCGCACGAAGGTGGCGGTCTGCCCGGCCTCCGTCACCGCCTCGCGGGAGAGCTGGGCCGAGCCCTGGACCTGCCGGCCGATCTCGTCGACGGAAGAGCCGAGCTCCTCGGCGGCGGCCGCCACCGTGGTGACGTTCGCCGAGGCCTGGTCGGCGGCGGCGGCCACGGAAACGGAGCGCTGCGCCGTCTCGCTGGCATTGGCCGACATGCTGCGGGCCGTGTCCTGCAACTGTGCGGCGGCCGTGCCGACCTGCGCCACGACGCCCCCCACCGCGGCCTCGAACTGATCGGCCAGGCTGCGCAGGGTCTCCCGGCGCAGGGCCTCGGCCCCGGCCCGGGCCGCCGCGGTCTCGGCCTCCAGGGCGCGGGTGCGCAGGATGTTGTCCTTGAAGACCTGGACGGCGCCCGCCATCGCGCCGATCTCGTCCCCCCGCTCGGCGCCCGGCACGGCGACCGCCGTGTCGCCGGTCGCGAGCCGCCGCATCGCCTCGGTCATCCGCTGCAGGGGGCGGCTGACCCCGAGGGCGAGGGCGAGGGCGGCACCGGCCGCGATCAGCAGTCCGAGGCCCACGAGGATCGCGGTGGTCAGCAGGGCGGTGTCGTAGGTGTCCTGGGCGCGGGCGCCGCTGGCGCGGGCGCTGCCCTCTTCCAGCTCGACGAGCTTCTGCAGGGCGCCGAGGACGGCGTTGATGCGCGTCGACATGTCGGTGTTGTAGGTGCGCTGGGCGCCGGCGAGATCTCCGGCCTGCGCCTGGGCGACGATCCCCTCCTGCAGGGTCCGGTAGGCGGTCCATTCCGTCTCGAACGTCCGGTAGAGGGCCTGCGACTCCGGCTGGGCCGGCAGGCCGGCGTAGGCAGCCTGCGCGGCGCGCATCTCCGCCTCCCGCTTGGCCAGGGTGGCCGAGACGTCGGTGCGGGCCGCCGGCGTGTCGGCAGTGATCAGGCGGCCGCCATTCACCCGCTGGCGCAGGACCAGGACCTGGAGCTTGCCCAGGAGCTGCACGGTCGGGAGGCGCTCGTCGCGCATCTCCCGCGCCACTCCGTTGACGGCGCGCAGCTGCATCAGGGCCGACCCGCCGATCACCGCCACGAGACCGAAGACGAGGCCGAAGCCGAGGAACAGCTTGGTGCGGATCGACAGGGCGCGAAGGGACATGCGGCGAGGAGCCCGACTGGAGGGGAGTCCCCGCATCATTCGCGACAGGCGTTAAAAATTCCCACGGGTCTTCATGTCGAGGGACGATGTTCGTCGCGAATGATCGTCATCTGTCATCGCCCGTGATTGAATAGTCAGGGCGATAGCGTCCAGTTCGACTGATGAATGACCAGCGTCATTCCGCGACCGTCCGGGCTCTTCACCGACTGGCTCGTGTAATCCGCCGTCCCCGACATCCCGGCGTACTTGCCCGTTCCCCCGACGAAGACGTGCGTGCCCTTGGCGCCCTCGGCTTCGTCGGTGGAGAAGATCTGGTCGCCATCGGCGTCGCTGTCGATGCAGGACCCGCGGTTGAGCGCCTCGCCGCCGACGACCTCGCGCATCCCGAGGCAGCGCGTGCCCATGTCGTTGAACATCGGGCCGCCGGACTCGTTGCGGGCGTTCCCGGAGCTGCTTGGGTCGTCACGGTCCGCTCGCCGAGCTTCATCGTGACGAAGGCGGAGGTGAGGTGGGTCGTGGAGTAGCTGTCGGTGCCGCTGCGCGGCAGTTCGGCAGCCTGCGCAAGGGGCGCGGCCAGAACGGCCGCGAACAGAAAGCCCCATGTCGTGACATGATGGACAGGCCTCCGTCTGAGAACAGGCGCAGAGACATTCGCATCGCTCGATGGCGATCGATCATGGTCGCGACGGAACTGCGTGACGACTGGGGGCTTTGCGTTTTTAGACTGGCGAAAAGGTTTACCTGCCAGGCCGTGACCGAACACGACCGTCCGGCGGGTGTCCCGTCCTGGCGGCAATCCGGGCGTGATGCGGCCGGGGCCTCCGCGCTCTCCCCACCGCGTCAGACTCAGGATCGCCCGAGGGCGGCCTCGATCAGCGTGACGCCGTCGGCGCTGTCCCACTCGGCCGGTCCCTTCATCACCCCGAGGGTGCAGCCGGCGCCGTCGACCAGGAGGGTGGTGGGCAGGCCGAGGGAGCCGGTGGCCTTCTGGATCGCCGGCAGGACCCGGCCGCCGGGATCGGCATAGTAGGCCAGCCGCGCGATGCCGTTCTGCTTGAGCCAGGCGGGCGGCGCCGCGAGGTTGCGGGTGTCGACGTTGATCGCCACGACGCTGAAATCCGGCCCGCCGAGCCGGCCCTGGAGCCGGTCGAGGGCCGGCATCTCGGCCTTGCAGGGCGCGCACCAGGTCGCCCACAGGTTCACGAGGCGCAGGCCCCGCACGCCGTCAAGGGTGGCGTCGGTTCCCTCCGGCCCCTTGAAGGCCAGGGCCGGCGCGGGCACCGGCGCGGTCGCGACCTGGAGGGCGGCGACGGCGCCCCGGGCCAGGGGGGCGATGCGGGCGGCCGCCGCGACCGAGCCCGCGCAGGGGCCGGCGGAGTTGCCGCCGGTCGAGCCCGTCCCGTATACGGCAAGCCCCGCACCGAGTGCGGCGACGAGGACGGCCCCGGCGATCAGCGCAGATCTGCGGCCGGGCATCATCGTTGCGTCCGGGGGCGGACGGGCAGGGCGGCTGGAAGGACGTTTGAAAACATGAGCAACCGGATGTGGGGCGGGCGCTTCGCGAGCGGCCCCGCCGAGATCATGGAGGAGATCAACGCCTCCATCGGGTTCGACAAGCGCCTCGCGCCCCAGGACATCCGCGGCTCGCTGGCGCATGTGGCGATGCTGGGACAGGCGGGAATCCTCCCCTCCGCCGATGTGGCTGCGATCGAGGGCGGCCTCAAGGCCGTGCGCGACGAAATCGAGGCGGGCGGCTTCGTGTTCAAGCGCGAGCTCGAGGACATCCACATGTCCGTCGAGAGCCGGCTCACCGAGATCGTCGGCCCGGCGGCCGGGCGCCTGCACACCGCGCGCTCGCGCAACGACCAGGTCGCCACCGACATGAAGCTGTGGGTGCGCGACAGCCTCGACAGCCTCGACGCCCAGGCCGCCGGCCTGCAGAAGGCCCTGGCCGAGAAGGCGCTGGCCCATGCCGGCACGGTGATGCCGGGCTTCACCCACCTGCAATCGGCCCAGCCCGTCACCTTCGGGCACCATTGCCTCGCCTACGTGGAGATGCTGGCCCGCGACCGGGGCCGCTTCCGCGATGCCCGTGCGCGCCTGAACGAGTGCCCCCTCGGCGCCGCGGCGCTCGCCGGCACCTCCTTCCCCATCGACCGCCACGCCACGGCCGCGGCGCTCGGCTTCGACCGGCCGACGGCGAACTCCCTCGACTCGGTGGCCGATCGCGACTTCGCCCTGGAATCCCTCGCCGCCGCTTCGATCTGCGCCGTCCACCTGTCGCGTTTCGCCGAGGAGCTGGTGGTCTGGACCTCGGCCCAGTTCAACTTCGTGAAGCTCTCCGACGGCTACACCACCGGCTCGTCGATCATGCCGCAGAAGCGCAACCCGGACGCGGCGGAGCTGGTGCGGGCCAAGGCCGGCCGGGTCATCGGCGCGCTCACGGGCCTGCTTATCGTGATGAAGGGCCTGCCGCTCGCCTATTCGAAGGACATGCAGGAGGACAAGGAGGGCACCTTCGACGCCCTCCAGGCCCTCTCGCTGTGCCTCGCCGCCATGACCGGCATGGTGCGCGACCTCGAACCCAACGCCCCGGTGCTGGCCCGCGCTGCCGGCTCCGGCTACGCCACCGCGACCGACCTCGCCGACTGGCTGGTGCGCGAGCTCGGCCTGCCGTTCCGCGAGGCCCACCACGTCACCGGTCGCCTCGTCGGCGCGGCCTCCGCCCGCAACGTCGGGCTGGAGGCACTCTCCCTGGCCGAGATGCAGGCCGCCGAGCCCCGGATCACGCAGGCGGTCTACGCCGTGCTCGGGGTCGAGAACTCGGTCACGAGCCGGACCAGCTACGGCGGCACCGCGCCGGACAACGTGCGGTCGCAGGCGAACCGCTGGCTCGCGGCCCTCGGGCAGGACTGATGCGGACGCCGCGTCATCGGAGCGGTGCCCGTCTCGGCAAGCCTGCGCGGCGCTCGACCGAAGCCCCCATCCGCCATCCCGGAGGGATCGAACCGATTTGGACTGACCCGAAAAGAACCGGACTCGGGGCAGGTGCGTTCACGGCTCAGCTATGTGATGCTGTGTAGGACCCTGTCCCGAGCCCCTCGGAGATCTGCTCATGCCTGCTGAAAGCCGGATCGCGCCGGATGACGTCCCCGCCCTCGCGGCCGAAGCCACGGCGCTGATCGACGCCGCCCTGAGCCGCCTGCCCGAGGCCGACCGGGCCGCCTTCTGGGCCTCGGTGCGCAAGTGCTACAACACGCCCTACAACGATCCGGAGCCCCGCGCGCTGCCGCGGGTGCAGAGGCTCGCGGCCTTCGAGGCGACGGGCCCGGACCCCGCGGAGTCCCCCACCCTGTCGACGCTGGCCGCACCCGCCCTCGCGAGCGTGATGGCGGCGCTGCCGGGCGTGTTCGCCGCCGAGCCCCACGCCGCCTGATCGGGGCGGGACACGCAATCCTGAAACCGGCGCCGCGCGGCGTCGCACATCCGGACAGTCGGCCGGGCTCCCGGTCCGGCGACGTCCCGAAGGGTCTTCCATGGTTCCTGTTCTGCGACGCGGCCTCCGGCTCGGGGCCGCCATCCTGGTCCTGTCCGGTCCCGCCGCCCTGGTCGGCGCCCCCCATCCCTTCGCGGCCGGCCCGGCCCGGGCCCAGAGCCAGGCCCAGGCCCAGACACAGGAGGCCGCCCCCGAGGAGGCGGAGGCCCCGGGCCGCCGGAAGTCCCGCCGGGGGCGCGAGCGCGCCGCGAAGGCCGCCGTGACGGCCCCCGGCATGCAGCAGGCCACCCCGGTGGCGATCTTCGGCGACTGGAACGTCTTCGCGAGCGGCCAGGGCAAGACCCGCGTCTGCTACGCCATCGCCCAGCCGCAGACGCGCTCGCCCAAGACCCTGAAGCGCGACACGGCCTACCTCTTCGTCACCGTGCGCAAGGCCGAGAACGTGGCCAACGAGGTCGCGGTGATGCTGGGCTTCCCGGCCAAGCCCGCGAACAGCCAGGCCAAGGCCAATGCCGGCCCGGCGCCCACCGACCCGACCCTGATCCTCGGCGCCACCCGCTACGGCCTCGTCACCAAGGACAACAACGCCTGGCTCCAGAACCCGGCGGAGGAGACCCGGGTGGTCACCGAGATGGGGCGCACCCCGAAGCTGCAGGTCAAGACCACCTCGCTGCGCGGCAATCCCACCAGCGACGAGTACGCCCTGGCGGGGTTCGCCGACGCGATGAAGCGCGCCCGCGAGGAGTGCAAGTAGGGGACCGGTCAGGCCCTACGCCACCGCTCGGGCTGCCTCGGCCCGGATCGCCGCCAGGGTGAGGTGGACCGGCGGTCCGTCGCCGGTGAGGTTGAGACCGTCGGCACCGGTGGCGAGCAGGAGGGACAGGGCCTCCCGCAGGGACGCCCCGGCCGCGATCGCGGGGGCCTCCGGGAGGGCGCCGGGGCTCGCCAGGCTCCCGGCGGCGATCAGGGCGAGGCGGCGCAAGGCCCGGTCCTGCCCGACGAAACCCGCGACGAAGGCGTCGGCCGGCGCGGCCAGGAGGCGTTCGGGCGCATCGGCCTGGACGATGCGGCCGTCCCGCATCAGCACGACGCGGTCGCCCATCCGCATCGCCTCGTCGATATCGTGGGTGACGAGGAGCACCGTCTTGCCGAGGCGCCGCAGGATGGCGCCGATCTCGGCCTGCAGGCGGTCGCGGGCGACGGGGTCCACCGCGCCGAAGGGCTCGTCCATGAGGAGCACCGGGGGATCGGCGGCCAGCGCCCGGGCGACGCCCACGCGCTGGCGCTGGCCGCCGGAGAGCGCGTGCGGGCGGCGTGCCCGGTACTGCGCCGGGTCGAGGCCGACGAGGTCGAGCATCGCGTCGACCCGCTCGGCGATCCGGGCACGGGGCCAGCCGAGCAGGCCCGGCACGGTGCCGATGTTGTCGGCGACGCTGCGGTGGGGAAACAGGCCGACGCCCTGGAGCACGTAGCCGATGCGCCGGCGCAGGGCGACGGGATCGGTCCGCGTCACATCCGTGCCGCCGACGCGGACGCGGCCGGCATCCGGCTCCACCAGCCGGTTGACCATCCGAAGGGTCGTGGACTTGCCGCAGCCGGACGGGCCGATCAGGGCGCAGACGCTGCCCTCGGCGACGGCGAGGTCGAGGGCGTCGACGGCGGGGCGTTCGGCCCCGGGGAACCGCTTGCTGACGCCTTCCAGGCGGATCACGGGGCCCTGACCGGCGCGCGGTCCGGCGGCCTAAGCCTCAGCAGCCCTTGCAGATCGAGCCCATGGTGGTGCGCATCTTGGTGTCCCAGGCCTTGTCGCGGGCGGCCGAGGCGCGCTGGGCCTTGGCCATGTCCGCCTCGGTGGAGGCGCGGGTATAGGGGGCCTTGCCCGCCTCCGCGCGGCCCGGCGGCTTGGTCACCCCGGTGGGCGCGATGTTGCGCTGGGGCGCGCCCGGGGACGGCTGCGCCAGGACCGGCGCGGCGCCGAGGAGGAGGGCCAGGGTGGAGGCGGCGACGATGCGGGGCATGAGGAGCGACGGATCCCTGACAGGTGGCGAGGCGCCGGGACGATCGGGCGTGAACGGCGCCGCGCCCCGATGATCCCGTTCATCTACGATGGGGACCGCACGGGATTATGGCACCTCGGCCGGATGGCGCGAAGGCGGCGGGCGGCAGCGCGTGCGAAATGGCACCCGGTCCGGCGGTCGCCGCCGCGACCGGCCCTCACGGACCGCTGAGGAAGCCGATCCGCTCCCGCGCCGGCTGTCCGAGCCAGAGCAGGACGGCCCCGATCACGAGCCCGATCAGGGCGGCGGGCGCCAGGGTCAGGGGCAGGACCAGGATCTTCCAGAGCCAGGGGGCGACGCTCTCCACCGTGCCCTGGAGAGCGTTCGCCCGGTCCTTGAACAGGGTGAAGGCGAGGTCGCTGACGCTGGTGAGGCGCGGGGTGTTGTTCGCGACGGAGCGGGCACCGTCGTAGACGAGGCAGACGAAGCCCGCCGCCAGGAAGACGAGGCCGAGGAAGCGGCTGAGGAAACGGACCATCGCACCCGATCGCACCCGCCGGCATCCGCGCCGGCCCTTCAGGCTGAGTAGGAGGGCGCGCCGACGGGCGCAAGCCACCGGTGGCTCGGCCGGGCGTCGCGGTTTGCGCGGGATCGCGATCGCGCCATATGCGGGGCACGGGGCCGCGCGGCGCGGGGCCCATCCGCAACCCGAGACCCGACCGAACCCCATGCGCGACGCCTCCACGCTCCTCCATCCGGTGCCCGCGCCCGGCGCGACGGCCCCACCCCTCGCGCTGGTGATCTTCGATTGCGACGGGGTGCTCGTGGACAGCGAGCCGATCAGCCTGGCGCGCCTCACCGCCGGCCTCAACCGCATCGGTGTGCCCATCGACGTCGAGACCGTGCGGGCGCGCTTCGCCGGCACCTCGATGGTCTCGATCATGGGCCACATCGCCCAGGATTACGGAATCGCGGAGCCCGAGGGCTTCGTCGACGCCGTGAAGGCGGACACGCTGCGCGCCTTCGACTCGGAGCTCCGGGCGGTCGCGGGCGTCGCCGCGGCGGTCGCCGCCCTCGGGCTGCCCTCCTGCGTCGCCTCCAGCAGCGACCCCGTGCGCCTGCGTCACTCCCTGGGGCTGACGGGGCTGCTCCCGCTGTTCGAGGGGCGGATCTTCTCCTCGACCCTGGTGGCGCGGGGCAAGCCGGCGCCCGACCTGTTCCTCCACGCCGCCGCCGCGATGGGGGTCGCTCCCGCGGCCTGCCTCGTCATCGAGGACAGCGTGCCCGGCGTCACGGCGGCCCGCGCCGCCGGCATGCGCGTCGTCGGCTTCAGCGGCGGCGGGCACTGGACCCACGACCCGGCGGCCGCGGACCTGACCCGGGCCGGTGCGGCCCGGATCTTCCGCGACTACCGGGACCTCGCCGGCGTCATCGCCGCCGCTTGATCGGGTCTGCGAAGGAAGCACGCGCGCCGGAGGCCGAGCGGGGCCGTTTCTGCTAACGACTGTGCTGCATTCGGAAGATCGATCCGTTGACGAAACGCAGCGGGATGAGCATCTTCAAGACGTTCGGCGATGCCTGGAGGTGCCGCCGCGCCGCGGTGATTTGAAGTGTGTAGCTTGCGCCGCGTCATCAAACGCTAAAGCACCGCGATGCGCTCGCGCCTCGTGGTCCTTCTCGGAAAGGATGACTTGCCGTGACTGTCTGCAACGCATGCTTCCCGCGGGGCGATGCCCCGCGTCTCCGGTCCCAACACGGCCGTTGTCGACGCTGACCATCCCCTCGCGTCCCACCGTTCGTCTCGCGCCGGCCCCGCGCCGGCCACCGGAGTCCTTGTCATGCCGCATCTTCAGATCGAGGCCGAGCGGGCGCTGAATCGCCTGCACGCGGCCCCCAGCCTCGTGGATCACCGGGCGGAGCGCGCCCGCAACCGCCTCCATGCCGAGCCCGCCCCGCCGCGGGTCATCGAGATCGGCGAGATCACCGCCGGGATCGCCGTTCCGGAGCCCGGGGGCGTGCGCTTCTTCGCGTCGAGCCGCGCCTTCGCCCCCCTCGACGGCACGGTCTACCGCAGCGTCGAGCAGGCGGCCCGCGCCGCCCGGGACCGGTTCCGCGACCGGACCCGTCCGGCCGCCCAGGCCCGGGGACCCCGGCTCCAGGCCGTTTGATGGGGCGAAGCCCCTCGCCTCAGACCGGCCAGGCCGCTCCGCGATAGGCTCCGTCCCAGAACAGGTATTCGAGGCGGGTGGCCTGGGTGTAGGCGCGGTGCATCCGGGCCCGGACCTCCGGCGAGGCGCCCCGGGCCGCCTCGTCGGTGGCCGCGATCATGGCGGCGACCGCCTGTGCGAAGTCCTCGCCCGCATAAGTGTCGATCCAGGCGCGGTACGGATTGTCGGCCCGCGCCCGGGAAAAGATGTCCCGGCCGATTTCGGCATAGATCCAGAAGCAGGGCAGCAGCGCGCCGAGCACCACCTCGTAGGGCTCCGCATAGGCGGTGGCGACGAGGTAGGAGACGTAGTGGTCGCAGGGCGGCGAGAGCGGGGTCTGCGCGAAGGTCTCGGCGTCGATGCCGTAATCGCGGAAGAAGCCGCCGTGGAGCGAGCGCTCCACCACGATGGCGGTCTCGGCCGCCCGGGCGAACTGTACCATCCGGTCGGGGTTCGGCGCCTTGGCGGCGGCCAGCGCCAGGGCCCGGCCGAAGCCCACGAGGTAGTGCGCGTCCTGCACGATGTAGTGGATGAAGCGCGCCTGCCCGAGGGTGCCGGCGGCGAGCTCGGCGTTGAACGGCATGGTGCGGATGGCCTCGTAGGCCGCCGCGTTGCGCGCCCAGGCCTCCGCCGAGAAAGCCTCCGCCGAGAAAGCCTCCGCCGAGGACGTGGCGGCCAAGACGGTCTCCGTCATGCCCGGCTCTCCTGCTCGAACGACAGGGTGACCCCGTGGCGCGCCCGTCCGCCCGGGGCCAGCAGGCGCTGCGAATCCCGGCCCGTGAGGTCGCCCGCGAAACCGTCCCAGTCGGCATGGCCGGTCCAGCATTCCAGCGAGAGGAAGGGGGCCGTCGGCTTGGTCCAGACCGCGAGGTGGGGGAAGTCCGACACCGCCAGGCGGATCGCCGCGCCGTCGGGGCCGGTGAAGCGCATCCAGCTGCTCGCCGCATCCCGGAAGACCAGGGCCTCGGTGAACAGCGCCGGATCGAGAGGCAGGGTGTCGCCCTCCAGGGGGATCGGCCGCTCGTCGCGCAGGAGGAGGCCGCCCGCCCCGACCTCGGGGGCGAAGGGGCGCTCCGGGTGCTCGAACCGGACGGCGTAGCCGCCCCCGGCCGCGCGGGCGCCGCCGGCGAAGGGCCAGGGGAAGGCCGGGTGGAAGCCGAGCCCGTAGGGCAGGGGCACCGTGTCGGTGTTCTCGATCCAGATCTCGAGGTCGAGCAGGCCGGGGCCGACCCGGGCGGTGATGTCCAGGCGGAAGGCATAGGGGTAGTGCACCCGCGTCTCGGCGCTGTCGGTGAGGCGCAGGCTCACGCTGTCGTCGGCCCGCTCGATCACCGTGAAGGGCAGGTCGCGGGCGAAGCCGTGCTGCGGCATCGGGTAGGCCGCGTCGCCCACATGGATCGTGCCGTCGGTGGAGGCGCCGACCACCGGAAAGAGCCACGGCGCGTGCCGGTTCCAGTGCGCGGGGTCGCCGCTCCAGAGATAGTCGCGGTCGCCCACCTGCCAGGAGACGGGCTCGGCCCCGTCGGCGTCGATGACCGCCTGCGTGCCGTCGCCGGCCGTGATCGTGATCCGTTCGCCCATCGGTGTCCTGTCGTCCGGCTGGCCGCCCCCGCGGTGGGGGGCGGCGGGAGAGGTCCTCAGCGCGCCTTCAGCACCGCCCGGCAGGCGGCGGGAAGGGCCGCCATCGTCATCGGCGGCTTCGGGCGCGGCGGCTTCGTCGCGGGCTTCGGGTTCATGATCGCGTCGCTGAACCAGTAGGCCAGCTCCTCGCCGCAGCCGTCGCCGGAGGGCGGCGGGGCCTGGTCGCCGCACTGGTCCTGGCCCGCCGGACAGGCGAGGCGGATGTGGTAGTGATAGTTGTGCCCGTACATCGGCCGCACCTTTGAGAGCCAGGCGCGGTCGCCGCCGGCCTCGCGGCACAGGGCCTTCTTGATCGCCGGGTTGACGAAGATGCGCGCCACCTCGCGCTCCTGCGCCGTCATCCGGATCAGCTTGAGGTGCTCGGGGGTCCAGACCTGCGGGTCGATGTCGAGGCGGTCGGGGCGGACCACGTTGGTGGCGGAGGTCTCCTCGCGCTCGAGCCGGCTCATGCGGTGGTCCGGCATCGGGGTCAGCCAGATGTCGGCGTCGAGGCCGAGCTGGTGCGAGGCGTGGCCGGTCAGCATCGGCCCGCCGCGCGGCTGGGACATGTCGCCGACGAGGAGGCCGTTCCAGCCGATGCGGGGCGCCTTGGCGGCCAGGCGCTCCAGGAAGTCGACGAGGGGCGGGGTACCCCACATCCGGTTGCGCGACAGGCGCATCACCTGCCAGGTCGGCCCGTCCACGGCCAGCGCCTCGCCGCCCGAGAAGCAGCCCTTGGCATAGGAGCCGTAGGCCTGGGCGGGGCCGGGGGCCGGGGTGGTGGCGCGGCCGAACAGGGCTTTGGCCGGCGTGTCCGGCGCGTCCGGGTTGGCAAGCGGCGGCAGGGGCTTCGGGTTGACGCTGCCCCGGTCCTGGGCCGCAGCGGGCAGGCCGAGACAGGAGCCGAGGAGCAGGAACGTCGCGAGGCGGAGGCGAAGGGTCAGCGGAGGGCTCCCGGGATCGCGTCCCCGCCGGGCGGGGCGCCGAGGATCGTCTGAGGCGAAGGTTCGCGGTTCACGCCCACGCTAGTCCATCGGGGATCGCCCCGTCGAGGGTCCGCGGTGCCGCCCTATTCCACCGGCGCCACGGCGATCCGGATCGTGTCGGCGGGCGCCCCGCTGACCAGGAGGGTGATCGGCGCGGTGCCGAGCTGGAACCGCACGCTCTTGGCGAGCATCGGGCAGCCGGGGCGCATCGTGCTGGCGGTCGGGGGCCGCGTGGTCCGGTCGTCCTGGCTCACGTCGATCCAGGCCCGGTCCGACAGGGTGACCTGGTAGGCGCCGGGGGCCAGGGGCGCCGCGAGGTGCAGCACGCCGCCATAGGAGCCGGGCTTCGGCGCCCGCGAGGGCGCGACGGGCGGGGCGACCGCCTCCTGCGGCTTCAGGGCGAGGATCGCGGCCGGCATCGCAGCCGGCAGGGTGCCGCCGGATTCCACCCGCGGCAGGCTCGCGGCCGAGAACCAGGCCTGCTCGCGCAGGAGCGACCAGTCGAACTGCGTGCAGGCCGCCGGGTCCGCGGGCGGCGACGCGCCGGTCTCGCCGGCGGGCTGCGCCTGCCCCCGGCCGGCGGACGGCGCCAGGAGAGCGGCGGAGAGCGCGATCGCGGCGAGCCGGCGCATCGTCCTCAATCCACCGCCACCAGGACGTCGGACGACTTCACCACGGCATAGGCCTCGCCGCCCACGGTCAGCTTCAGGCTGTCGACGGATTCGTTGGTGATCGAGGCGGTGACCAGCTGGCCGCCGGCGATCTCGATCTTCACATGGGCCGTGGTGGCCCCCTTCTCGACCGAGACGACCTTGCCCTTGAGGACGTTGCGTGCGCTGATCTTCATGACGATGGGTTCCCTCCCCTTGGCCCGGCCCGGACGGATGGGCCGGCGCGGCGGGACGATGCCGTTCGCGCCGGCGCGGTGCAACCCGTCCGGATGCAACCCAGCACCGGAGCCCACGCGACCGTGATCGGGCTCACGGGGCTTCGTCCTCCTCTTCCGACACCCGGCGGCGCGAGCCCCAGGCGGCGAGGGCGGCGTTGAGGTCGTCGAGGACGAAGTGGCGGGCGCTGTCGCGGTCGTAGCCCTCCGCGAGAAGGTCGTCGTATTCGGTGAAGACGTGGCGGGCATAGGCCACGAGGGCGAGCCAGGCCGCGTTGTCCGGGCGCGCGTTGCGCAGGCCCGGGCTCGCCAGGGCGCGGTCGATCACCGCCTCGGTCTCGAAATCGGGCAGGCGCGGCGCCGCCTGCGCCAGGGCCGCCGCCACCGCCTCACGCCGGTTCATCGCCCGTTCTCCGTCATCGCCGCCCGCCGCCCGCATCCGAGTCGGGCGGGCACGAGGTGCGCGACCGCGCCGCAAAAGTCCACGACCGCCGATGGCTGCCGGCCCACACGCCGTGCGGCCGTCCCGGCGGGGGGGCGTCGTGCGGGGGCGCCGCCCGGCGGCGGCGTGGTGCGCCGGCTCCCGTGCCGCCCGTCGTCGCCGGCGCATCCACCCGCACGGACCCCCGCCGGCGGCGCTCGCATCGAGAGGTTGACAAGCTCTCGGCGCGCCTGCGCCGCCTGACCTGTGCCGAAACGGGATGTCTCAGGCACTGACACCCGTCGCTCATTCGCGGAGACCACGTAGACGGGGCACCACGACTGCCTGATGCTTTGTCGTGAATTGTTCGATAATGATTTCGTGTCAAATGTTGAGGGTCGGGCTCGGAAGCCGGACCGCGCACCAGGTTGACGGACCCGCTCGTGACCCAGGACAATTCCGTTCTCATCGTTTCGGACAGGCCGCAACTGGCGGCCCTGCTCTGCCGCGCCGTCGAGAACGTGCTCGCCTGCCGTTGCATCGAGCCCCGCGAGGCCCTGCCGGCGGTGCTGCCCCTCGTCGCCGTGGTCGACATCACCGGCGACGCGCGCCTCGCCGCCGCCTGGATCGTCCGGCTCCACGGCGCCCGGATCGCGAGCCTGGAGCTCACCAACCGGCCCCCCGCCGCGCGCGGCCGAGCCGCCGTCGCCACCCGCACCCTGCCGGCGGATGCACCCCGCACGGCGGTCCTCGCCACCCTCTTCGCCCTCGTGGACGCCTGGCAGGCCGCCCGCCGGAGCGCCGTAGCCGCCCCCATCCGGAAGGTCCGGGACATCGCCGAGCGGGCGCGGGCCGCCGTCGGCCTGGTGGCGGGCGCCTTCGAGGCGGCCGAGGCCGGCCGTCCCGTGAGCGCGGAGGGGGTCGATGCCGGCACGGAGCTGATCCTGGCAGCCGTCTCCGATTCCGGCATCCGCACCTGGCTCGACGTCATCCAGAGCCACGACCAGCAGCTCTACCAGCACTCCCTCAGCGTCGCCGGCTACGCCGCCGCGTTCGGGGCCGGCCTGCGGCTCGCCCGCGCCGACCAGAAGCGCCTGGCCCAGGCCGCCCTCCTGCACGATGTCGGCAAGGCGAAGATCCCCCTGGCGATCCTGAACAAGCCCGGCCGCCTCACCGCGGAGGAGATGGCGGTGATGCGCACCCATCCGGCCGTCGGCGCCGACCTCCTCGCCGCCCAGGGCGGATTCGACGCCGCGACCCTCGCCGTGGTGCGCTCGCACCACGAGATGCTCGACGGCAGCGGCTATCCCGACGGCCTCGCGGGGGCGGCGATTCCCGATCTCGTGCGCCTCGTCACCATCTGCGACATCCACTCGGCCCTGACCGAGCGGCGCCCCTATCGCGATCCGCTGCCCCACGGGGAGGCCCATGCCCTGATGCAGGGCATGGTGCCCAAGCTCGATGCCGACCTCCTGGCGGCGTTCCGCCGGGTCGTGCTGCAGGGCGTGCTCGACGACGCCGTCGTCTGAGACGCGATCCCGGGCGCCGTCCCGCGCGGACGAGGCCCGACGCCGTCCGGCGGTGAAAGTCTCGCTATGACGAAATTCTCGGCATGATAATGCCTGTCGAACGGGATCATCTCCCGGGGGCGCGCAGTCCGGAGAGATCCTCTCCGCCGTGGCACGCATTCAAAAGAACGTTTCATTGATTCTCGTGTGTGCAACGGGCACGTTTTCGTCAGAACGACGTCACGGAAAACCCGTGGCAGAGCCCGGTTCACAGAGCACAGATCTCTCGAATGTCCAGAGTTGGCCAGCGCTCGTCTTGAGCGATGGCGCCGTCACGTCTGGAGATCTTTGGCGTCCACGAAAGTCACCCTATGTCGCTGCCCCGCATCGTCGGCTTCACCGCCAATCTCCAGCGCCCCTCGAAGACCCGGGCGCTGGCCGAGTCCCTCGCCGAGGCGGTGGGCACGCACCTGCGGGCCGAGATCCGCCTGTTCGACATGGTGGATGCCGGCACGGGCCTCGGGGCCGCCTGGTCGCGGGACCTGCTGCCGCTGCCGGCCCGCCGCATCGTCGAGGCCATCGAGGGCGCCGACGCGCTCATCGTCGGCTCGCCGGTCTACAAGGGCGCCTATACGGGCCTGTTCAAGCACCTGTTCGACTTCGTCGACCCGGCCGCCCTCGTGGGCAAGCCCGTGATCCTCTCGGCCACCGGCGGCGGCCCGCGCCACGCGCTCGTGGTCGAGCATTCCTTACGCCCGCTCTTCGGGTTCTTCAGCGCCCACACCATCCCGAGCGCGGTCTACGGCTCCGACGCGGATTTTCGCGACGGCGTCCTCGTCGACGACGGCGTGAAGGCCCGCATCGCCGACGCCGCGAGCCAGCTCGCGGACCTGCTCCAGGCCCGGGCCGCCCGGATCGCCGCGCCGGAGGCCCCGGTCGCCGCCTTCGCCAGCGCCGGCTGAAGGCGCCCCGCCGATGCTCTCCCGACGCACCCTCCTCGCCGGCGCCCTGGCGGCGGGCCTGCCCGCCCCGTCCCGGGCCGGGGAGGCCGGCACCTTCCGGATCGGCTACCAGAAGAACGGCATCCTCGTCGTCGCCAAGCAGCAGGGCGCCATCGAGCGGGCGCTGAAGCCGCTGGGCGTGTCCGTGCGCTGGACCGAGTTCTCGTTCGGTCCCCCCGTCCTCGAGGCCCTCGGCGTCGGCGCCATCGATTTCGGCCAGACCGGCGCGCCCCCCCCGGTCTTCGCCCAGGCGGCCGGCAATTCCCTCCTGTACGTCGCAGCCCAGGATGCCGGCGGCTCCGGCGAGGCGATCCTGGTGCCGCAGGGGTCGCCCCTCGGGACGCTCGCCGACCTCAAGGGCAAGCGCGTCGCCTTCGCCAAGGGCTCGAGCGCCCACTACCTCGTCGTCCGCGCCCTGGAGAAGGCGGGGCTGGCCTACACGGACATCGAGCCCGTGACCCTGGCGCCGGCGGATGCGGCGGCGGCCTTCGCGCGGGGCGCCGTGGACGCCTGGGCGATCTGGGACCCGTACTTCGCCATCGCCGAGCGCCAGCCCGGCACCCGCATCCTGGCAAGCGCCGCCGAGATCGAGAAGCCCACCAACTTCTTCCTGGGCAACCGCGACTTCACGCAAGGCAACGCCCCCGTGGTCCAGGCGGCGGTCGGCGCTCTCGCCGAGGTGGCCGCCTGGTGCGAGGCGCATCGCCCGGAAGTGGCCGCCCTGCTGTCGAAGGGCACCGGCGTGCCCCTCGACGCGACGCAGCGCGCCGTCGACCGCAGCGTCTACGTCATCGCGCCGCTCACCGAGGCGGTCATCGCCGGCCAGCAGCGCGTGGCCGACCGCTTCCAGGCCCTGGGCCTGATCGCCAACCCCATCCGCGTCCGCGATGCCGTGTGGACGCCGCCGGCTCCCCCGGCGAGCAAGGGCTGACCGCAGAATGACCACGTCCCTCACCACCCGCACCCTCGAGCGCCTGACGCCCTGGCTCGTGCCCGCCGTGATCCTGCTCGGCTGGCAGGTCGCCGCCTCGACGGGCCTCGTCTCCACCCGGTTCATGCCGGCCCCCTCGGGGGTCGTCGCGGCGGGCTGGGAGGCGGCGCGCAGCGGCGAGCTCTGGACCAACCTCTCGATCAGCTTCGCCCGGGCGGCCGTCGGCTTCCTCATCGGCGGCGGCATCGGCTTCGCCCTCGGCCTCGCCAACGGCCTGTCGCGCCTGTCCGAGCGCCTCACCGACACGACGCTGCAGATGATCCGCAACATCCCGCACCTGTCGCTGATCCCCCTGGTGATCCTGTGGTTCGGCATCGACGAGGAGGCCAAGCTCTTCCTCGTGGCGATCGGGGTGTTCTTCCCCGTCTACGCCAACACCCTGCACGGCATCCGCTCGGTGGACCCGCAGCTCGTGGAGATGGGCCGGGTCTACGGCATGTCGCCCACCACGCTCTTCACCCGCGTGGTCCTGCCCGGCGCGCTGCCCTCGATCTTCGTGGGCCTGCGCTACGCGCTGGGCATCATGTGGCTGACGCTCATCGTGGCCGAGACGATCTCGGCCTCCTCGGGCCTCGGCTACATGGCGATGCAGGCCCGCGAGTTCATGCTGGTGGACGTCGTGGTGCTGGCGATCGTGATCTATGCCGGCCTCGGCAAGGCCGCCGACGCGGTCACCCGCCTGCTGGAGCGCCGGTTCCTGGCCTGGAACCCGGCCTACCGGAACGCGTGACGCGGCGGCGGCTCTCCTCCCGAAATCCTCATCTCCCCTTCGACGGTCCGTCCCATGCTCGCCACCGCCCTCCGCGTCCCCGAGGATTCCCCGATCCGCGATCCGAAACCCCGCGGGGTCGCCGCCCCGAAGGCGCCGGCCCGCGCCGCGCCGCCCTCCGCCACGGGCATCGGCGTCACCCTGCGCGACCTGCGGAAGGACTTCGACGGCCACACGGTGATCGAGGGCCTCGACCTGCACATCCCGGCCGGGCAGTTCGTGGCCGTGGTCGGACGCTCGGGCTGCGGCAAGAGCACCCTGCTGCGCCTGATCCTCGGCCTGGAGCAGCCGAGCGCCGGCCGCATCGCCCTCGAGTCGGGCGCCGTGCGCACGCCCCCGAAGCGCATCATGTTCCAGGAGCCGCGCCTGCTGCCCTGGGCCCGGGTCGTGGACAACGTGGCGGTGGGCCTCGGCGAGGGCGGCCGCAAGGCCGAGCGCCGCGCCAGGGCGCAGGCGGCGCTGGCCGAGGTTGGCCTCTCCGAGAAGGCCGGCAACTGGCCCGCGACCCTGTCGGGCGGCCAGCGCCAGCGGGTGGCGCTCGCCCGCGCCCTCGTCAGCCGCCCGGGGCTGCTCGCCCTCGACGAGCCCCTGGGCGCCCTCGACGCCCTGACCCGCATCGACATGCAGGCGATGATCGAGCGGATCTGGCGGGCGCAGGGCTTCACCGCGATCCTCGTCACCCACGACGTCGCCGAGGCCGTGGCGATGGCCGACCGCATCCTCGTGGTGGAGGCCGGCCGCATCGCCCTCGACGTCGCCGTGGACGTGCCGCGCCCGCGCCGGCGGGGCGATGCCGACCTCGCGGCCCTGGAAGGCCGCATCCTCGATCACCTGTTGTCCGAGCGCGCGCCGTCCTGAGCGCCGCCTCCCCGTCCAAGAAAGATTTCCTATGACCGGTCAGACCGACGTTCTCTGGTTCCTCCCGACCCACGGCGACGGCCGCTACCTCGGCGCCCAGGAGGGCGCCCGCGACGTCTCGCTCGCCTATCTGCGCCAGATCGCCCAGGCCGCGGACGAGCTCGGCTATTACGGCGTGCTCCTGCCCACCGGGCGCTCCTGCGAGGATTCCTGGGTGGTGGCCTCGGCGCTGGCGCCCCTGACGAAGCGGCTGCGCTTCCTCGTGGCCGTGCGCCCCGGCCTGCAGGAGCCGTCCATGGCCGCCCGCATGGCCGCGACCCTCGACCGGATCTCGGACGGGCGCCTGCTCATCAACGTCGTCACGGGCGGCGACCCGGTGGAGCTGCGCGGCGACGGCGTCTTCCTCGACCATGACGAGCGCTACGTCGTGACGGACGAGTTCCTGCACATCTGGCGCGGGCTGATGGCCGGCGAGACGGTCAGCTACGCAGGCAAGCACCTCCGGGTGGAGGAGGGCCGGGTGATCTTCCCGCCGGTGCAGACGCCCTATCCGCCGCTCTACTTCGGCGGCTCGTCGCCGGCCGGCATCGAGGTCGCGGCCGAGCATTGCGAGGTCTACCTCACCTGGGGCGAGCCCCCGGCGGGCGTCGCCGAGAAGATCGCCAAGGCCCGCGAAGCGGCCGACCGGAAAGGAAAAACCTTCTCCTACGGCATCCGCCTGCACGTCATCGTGCGGGAGACCGAGGGCGAGGCCTGGGCCGCGGCCGAGAGCTTGATCTCGCGCCTCGACGACGCGACCATCGCCAAGGCGCAGGCCACCCTGAAGCGCCAGGATTCCGTCGGCCAGAGCCGGATGATGGCCCTGCACGGGGGCGACCGCACCAAGCTCGAGGTCTCGCCGAACCTCTGGGCCGGCGTCGGCCTGGTGCGCGGCGGCGCCGGCACCGCCCTGGTCGGCTCGGCCGATCAGGTCGCCGACCGGATGAAGGAGTACATCGACCTCGGGATCGACCGCTTCATCCTGTCGGGCTACCCGCACCTGGAGGAGGCCTACCGCTTCGCCGAGCTGGTCTTCCCCAAGCTGCCCTTGCGCGCCACCACCGGCGTCGCGCCCACGAACGCCCGCAACAACGGCCCGTTCGGCGAGGTCATCGCCAACGACATCGTGCCGAGCCGCCGCATCGCGGCCCATTGAGGCGCTGACGTCGAAGGCGCCTCCTCGGCGTCGCCGCCGCTCATCGCGGGCACGACGCGGTGTCCGCGCTCCTCGCCCCGCAGGCGGCTACCGTATTCACGCATCCGCCTCTGCAAGCTCGGCGCGTCCCTCTCCCCCTTGTGGGGAGAGGTGAGGAGTGGGGGGCGGGTGACCCTCAGCCGGCCGAGGCTGGCGGAGCCACCCCCACCTCCCACTCCTCCCCACGAGGGGGAGGAGGGCCGCGTCGTGCCGACAGGTGGAAATCCGAGTCGCCGCAGGCGGGGAGAGAGGCTACCCGGCGCTCCACCGCACCCCCAGCCCAGAGGACAGTCCCATGCCCGCCGCCACCCGCGCGCTCGCGCTCCGCTCCGACGGCACCCGCCGCGCCGGGATCCTGCTCGCCGCCCTGGCCGTGCTGACCTTCGGCGTCCTGCACGCCCGCGCGGACGAGAAGGTGATCCGCATCGGCTACCAGAAATACGGCACCCTGGTGCTGCTCAAGGGCAAGGGCCTGCTGGAGCAGCGCCTGAAGCCGCTCGGCTACCGCGTCACCTGGGCCGAGTTCCCCTCGGGGCCGCCCCTGATGGAGGCGCTGAATGCCGGGGCCGTCGATCTCGGCTCGGCCGGCGAGGCCCCCCCGATCTTCGCCCAGGCCGCCAACCCGGACCTGCTCTATGTCGGCCACGAGCCCGCAGCACCCAAGGGCGAGGCGATCCTGGTGGCCCAGGACGGCCCGATCCGCACGGTCGCGGACCTCCGCGGCAAGAAGATCGCCCTGAACAAGGGCTCGAACGTCCATTACTTCCTGGTCCGGGCCCTGGAGCAGGCGGGGGTGCCCTACGAGGCGGTGACGCCGACCTTCCTGGCGCCGGCCGACGGGGCGGCCGCCTTCGCGCGGGGCGCCGTGGACGCCTGGGCGATCTGGGACCCCTACCTCGCCTCGGGCGAGCGCAGCACCGGCGGTCGCATCCTCGCCGACGGCACCGGCCTCGTGCCGAACCGCCAGTTCTACCTCTCGACCCGCGCCTTCGCCGCCGCGCACGGCCCGGCCCTCGACGCGACGCTCGCCGCCATCGGCGCGATCGACGCCTGGGCCAAGGACAACACCGACGCGGTGGCGGCCGAACTCGCCCCCTCCGTCGGCATCCCGGCGCCGATTCTCACGGTGGCCCTGCGCCGCCTCACCTACGGGGTCACGCCGCTGAACGCCGAGACCACCGCCGACCAGCAGCGTGTCGCAGACACCTTCCACCGCCTCGGCCTGCTGCCGAAGCCCGTGGACGTCGCCGCGGCGGTGAGGAAGCCCGGGAGTTGATGCGGCTCAGCCCGGCAGCACCGGCGCCTTGACCGCCGGCAGGCGGTCGAGATCCGCCGGATTGAGGTGGGTGTGCGCCGCCACCAGGGCGTGCGGGGTGAGGGCGAGCCACTGGCGCAGGGAGATGTCCGCGTAGGTCGGGCTGCGGAACATCTCCAGGAAGGTCAGGGGCGTCGGGCCGGTGTTCTCGATGTAGTGGCCCATGGCGAAGGGGACGTAGCCGACGTCGCCGGCCTGGTAGTCGAAGGTGCGGGCCTTCGATTCCGAGCCGAACACCGTCATGCGGCCCTGGCCCGCGATGTAGAACTGCCACTCGTCGCCGTTCGGGTGCCAGTGCAGCTCGCGGATGGCTCCGGGCTCCAGCTCCACCAGGGCGGCCGCGATGGTCTTCGAGGCCTTGAACACCGAGGAATCGGTGATGCGCACGGTGCCGCCCGGCAGGCTGAGGGGGGCCTGGGCCAGCATCCGGTGGCTGAAGGGCTCCGGCACCGGGCCGCTGCCGCCCATCCGGTCCGCGTCGAGGGGGCCGGGCATCGGCCCCGGGAAGATGTAGAGTTCCTTCTCCGGCACGCCCGCGAAGGCGCTCTCCGGCAGGCCGAAATTCTTGGCCAGGATGTCCCTCGGCGTATGCGCCATCCAGTCGGTCAGGAGGAAGGTGGAATCCTCCGAGAACCCGCCATCGTCGAAGACCAGCAGGAACTCGCAGCCGTCGACGCCGTCGGCGGACAGGCCCTGGATCGCGTGCGGGATGCCCGAGGGGAAGTACCAGAGGTCGCCCGCGCCGACATCGTCCGCGAAGGTCCGCCCCTGCGCGTCCACCGCGGTGATCCGGGCCCGGCCCTTCAGCATGTAGGCCCACTCGGCCTCCTTGTGCCAGTGCATCTCGCGCACCACCCCGGCGCCGAGCCGCATGTTCACCCCCGCCATCGCCTTCGACACCGGCAGTTCGCGGATCGTCGTCTGCCGGGCCCAGCCCCCCTCCTCGAGGCGCATGTGGCTGTCGGCGAAGGACCATTTCAGGTTCGGCATCGTGCCGTGGTCGGTCCGGGGCGGGCGCAGGGTGAAGGGGTCCTGCGCCTCCCGGGCCGGGTTGCGGGGCCCCAGGATCGAGGCGCCGTCCTTGCCCCGGATCGGGCTCTGCGCCCCGGGTGCCGCGGGCTGAGCCTGCGCGCCGGCCACGGTGAGGAGGGAGCCCCCGGCGGCGGTGGCGGCCAGGAGGCTTCGGCGGGACAGGTCGGTCATGGGCAGCGGGTCTCGGGCATCGGGTCGCGTCTGGCGTCCGGGAGCGCCGCTGGGCGCCCCCACGCCCTCGTCAATCGGCCCCGCCGCCGGCCGTTCCGTGCCTCACGGCCTCGTGCGGCGGCCCGTCAGGCCGCCGCCGCGAGGGCGGGTGCCGGGCGCTCGCCCTGCGCCGCCAGGCGCTCCAGGAAGGCGGCGGCGAGGCGCCCGCGCGTCGCCGGGTCGTCGCTGCCCTGGCGCAGGAGCACCCGGTTGTCCTTGCGCACGATATGGGCGTGGGCGGGCACCGGCAGGGGCGGCGCGTTCGGCCGCAGGTCGGCGGCCAGCCCCTGCGGTCCGCCGCTGAGGCGGTGGATGCCGAGCCCGAGGCAGCCGACCCGGAGCCGGGCCAGGGCGATCAGGTCCTCGAAGGCGGCGGGCGGCGGGCCGAAGCGGTCGACCACCTCGCTGCGCAGGGCCTCCACCTCCTCCGGGTTCGCGAGGCGCAGGGTGCGGGTGTAGAGGCTGAGCCGCACCTCCGGCTCGGGCACGTAGTCGGCCGGCACGGCGCCCGACAGGCCCAGCCGGATCTCCGGGTTCCAGTCCTCGGCGGGCTCGCCCTTGGCGGCGCGCAGGGCCAGGTGCAGCAGGTGCTGGTAGAGCCCGAGCCCGATGAGCTTGACGTGGCCGGCCTGATTCTCGCCGACGAGGTCGCCCGCCCCGCGCAGGTCGAGGTCCCGGGCGCTGATGGCGAAGCCCGCGCCCAGGCGGTCGAGG
The DNA here is from genome assembly GCF_001422215.1 of Methylobacterium sp. Leaf89. Classification (NCBI taxonomy): domain Bacteria; kingdom Pseudomonadati; phylum Pseudomonadota; class Alphaproteobacteria; order Hyphomicrobiales; family Methylobacteriaceae; genus Methylobacterium; species Methylobacterium sp. Leaf89. Next base: position 399,882 of record NZ_LMML01000028.1, read on the forward strand.
GCCTCCAGCGTCCGCAGGCGCTTTTCCGTGGCGGGCGTCAGCGGCCGGTCGGGGCGGCTCAGCAGGTAGACCACGCCGCGGCGCTGGCCGCGCCCGACCCGGCCGCGCAGCTGGTGCAGCTGCGACAGGCCGAAGCGCTCGGCATCCCAGACCAGCATGGTGTTGGCGCGCGGCACGTCGAGCCCGCTCTCGATGATGCTGGTGGCGAGCAGCACGTCGCCCTCGCCGTCGGCGAAGCGCACCATCACGTCGTCCATCTCGGCGGCGTTGAGCCCGCCATGGGCCACCCGGGTCTGCAGGTCCGGCACCAGCTTGGCGAGGCGCGCCGCCATGGGGGCGATGTCCTCGATGCGCGGGCAGACCACGAAGCTCTGGCCGCCGCGCCGGTGCTCGCGCGTGAGGGCGTCCCGCATCGCCTCGTCCTCGAAGGGCCCGATCACGGTGCGGATGGGCTGGCGCACGGAGGGCGGCGTGGCGATGACGCTGAGGCTCTGGAGCCCCACCAGCGCGCTCTGCAGGGTGCGGGGGATCGGGGTCGCGGTGAGGGTGAGCACGTGGCCGTCCCCCGCCGCCTCCCGCAGCCCCTGCTTGATCTTGGCGCCGAAGCGCTGCTCCTCGTCGATGACCATCAGGCCGAGATCGGCGAAGCCCACGCCCTTGGCCGCGAGGCAGTGCGTGCCGACCACGAGGCGGATCGTGCCGTCGGCCAGCCCCGCCTTCACCCGCTTGGCCTCCGCGGCCGAGACGAGGCGGGAGAGGTGGGCGACCTCGAGGCCGAAGCGGGCGAAGCGCCGGGTGAAGGTCTGCACGTGCTGGCGCGCCAGCACCGTGGTCGGGGCGACGATCGCCACCTGCTTGCCGGCGAACACCGCCGCGGCGGCGGCCCGCAGGGCGACCTCGGTCTTGCCGAAGCCGACATCGCCACAGACGAGGCGGTCCATCGGCCGGCCGGAGGCCAGGTCCGCCATCACGCCGCTCACCGCCGCCGCCTGGTCGGCGGTCAGGGCGAAGCCGAAGCCGGCGGCGAAGCGCTCCATCTCGCGCTCCCGCGGCACCAGGACCGGCGCCCGGATCGTCCGGCGCTTCTCGGCGTCCGCCAGCATCACCCGGGCGGCCCGGGCCATGCAGGCCTCCGCCTCGAGGCGGCGGCGTCCCCAGCTTCCGCCCTCCAGCTTGTCGAGGGTCACGGCCTCCACCTCGGAGCCGTAGCGCCAGATCCGGTCGGCCTGCGAGACCGGCACCATCAGGATGCCGTCGCCGGCAAAGCGCAGGCGCAGGGCGTCCTCGCTCCCGCCCTCGCCGGTGCTCACCGCCTCCAGGCCCTCGAACACGCAGAGCCCGTTGTCGCGGTCCACGGCGACGTCGCCGATGCGCAGCTCGATCTCGCCGATGGGCAGGATGGCGCTCGGGCCCCCGGCCGCCACGGTGGCGGCACGGGCGCCGAAGAGGTCGGCGGCGGCGACCACCGCCACCCCCTCGCCGGGCACCCGGAAGCCCGCCTCGATCGGGGCCTCCAGGCTGAGGAGCGCGCCGGGCTTGGCCGCGACGGCCTCGGCCCAGGCCCGGACCGTCCGGGCCTTGCGGCCCAGCGCCCGTTCGGCGATGCGGACGAGGCGCGCCAGGGGCTCGGCCGGTCCCGTGAGGAGGATGCGGTCGCCCGCCTTCAGGCGCTCGCGCAGGGTCTCGGCCAGGGCCGTGTTCGGCCGGGCCTTGCGCACGAAGGCCGGCATGGTGAGGTCCTCGGCGCCCTCCGCCTCGGCCTCGGCGACCCGGCGCGCCGCGAGCTGGGCCGCCCAATCCGCGGGGCTGAGATAGAGGCCGCCATCCTCGGCCCCGCCGCGCCGGGACCGGGCCGCGGCCTCGCGGCCTTCGGCGATCTGCTCGAAGAAGGCCTGCGCCCGCTCCTCCGCCCCGTCCTCGACCACGAGGCGCGCGTCGGGCACCTGATCGAGGACGGTGACGAGGGACGGGTAGAACCGGGCGAGGCCGTGTTCCTGGCCGGTGAAGGGCGCGAGCCGGCTCTCCGAGCCCTCGGGCAGGAGGATCTCCGTGGCGGGGTCGATGACGAGCAGGTCGGCATCGGCCAGCGAGCGCTGCGAGACCGGATCGTAGGAGCGGATCGCGGTGACCCGGCCCTCCTCGTACTCGATGCGGCAGGGGCGGTCGGCGGCGGCCGGGAAGACGTCCACGGTCCGGCCCCAGACCGCGACCTCGCCGGGCTCGTCGACCCGGTCGTCGAGGATGTAGCCCAGCCGCTGCAGGAAGGCGGAGACGGCGGAGGGATCGAGGGCGTCGCCGACCCGGACCTCCAGGCGCGCCTGCGCCCAGGTCTCGGCCGGGGGCACGCGCTGGATCAGGGCGGGGGCGGTGGTGAGGACGATGTCGGGCAGGGCCGCGGTGTCGGTGAGCCAGCGCAGCACGCCGGTGCGCGCGCCCATCACCCCGCGCGAGGGCGACGCCCTGTCGTAGGGCAGGCAGTCCCATTCGGGGTAGATCGCGACGCTGCGCTCGGGCGACAGGGCGCGCAGGATCTTGGCGATGACGTCGAGCCGGTGGCTCTCGCGGGCCATGTGGATCAGGGGCTTGCCGGTCCGCGTCAGGTCCAGGAGGGCGACCGCCAGGGCACCGGTGGGCACCAGGGGCGCCACGATCTCGGGGCCGGCCGGGGCGGCCTGCGCCGGCGCCGCGGCCGGACGGCCCGCACCGGTCCCCTTCCCAGATTCCTTGCCGGCCCCCTTGCCGGATGCGGCGTCGGAAACCGTCTCGGCCGGTGTCCCCGAGGCCTTGCGGGAGGCGGGTTTCGGTGCCGCCTTGGCACGCTGCCCCTGGGGCGACGTCTTGATCGGCCGCTCGACCGTTTTCTTGCCCGTTTCCTTGGCCGATCCCCCGGCCATTTGCTCGGCCGATCCCTCGGCCGTCGCGGTCGAAGCGGAAGACGACGCGGTCCTGCGTTTTGCCATCTGGGGTGTGCGCTGCCCGGCTCGAGAAGAGGACTCGGGAAACGCGGCCGGAGGGTCCGGGCTCCGTTCTTTCGCCCGCCGTCCCCAGTTTGTCGCAGGCCTGTGGATCACATCTCCGGGTCGGGCGCCGCCTCCAGGCGGCCCTGCGCGATGGCGGCCTGGAAGGCGGCGAAGTCGGCCTCGTTCTGGTCGCCGTAGGCCAGGGCCCAGTCGGCCAGGGCCTCGCGCAGGTCGCACTGGCGGTCGCGGCCGCAATAGCCCGCGATGGCCGCCGCATCCCCGGTGCGGGCATGCGCCCGCGCCAGCAGGGCGCCGTAGGCCCAGGAGAAGTAGATCAGCGGCTGGCCGGTGAGGCCGGCCACGGGGATGTCACCCTTCATGTTCTTCATCTGGCGCACGTAGAACGGCCGGCCCTCGATGGTGGTCCAGCCCAGCAGCGGGTCGCCCACCGCCTGGAGCAGGCGCTGGCCGTAGATCACCCGCTCGCCCTCGTGGTCGCCGTAGGCGTCCGGCATGCCCGCGAGGTAGGGGGCATGGGCCGGCGTCACCGCCTCCTTGACCTGGAGGAAGAGGACGTCCTGGTCGGAATTCCCGCACAGGAGCGCCACGTAGGCGCGGGTGCCGACGCTGCCGACCCCGACGACCCGGTGGGCGACGTCCACCACGTGGTAGCGGCTGAGCATGAACCGGCGCTCGCGCGGCAGGGTCTCGGCATAGTGCTCCAGCCCGCCGATCACCGCCTCGCGGGTCTCGGCATCGACGCTCGTGAGGATCGGGGGCGCCGCCTTGAAGCGCCAGCCGCCGTCGGTGCGGCGCTCGCCGACCCGGGCGAGCAGGCTCTTGTTGTGCTTCTTGCGCGCCTTCTCCACCGCCTTGGCGATGACCGCCTCGGAATGGGCGTCGATGGTGAGCCCGGCGAAGTCGAGCTGGTCGGCCCGGGCCGCCTGGTGCCAGACGTCGAGGGGCCCCTGCGGCGCCAGCTCGGTCATGGTGTGCTGGTAGCCCGCCACCGCCGCGAGGGCGGCCTCGCGGCGCTCGGCCTTGGCGACCCCGTCGGTGCGCGCCGCCACCTCGATGCTGGCGGCGAGGCGCTTCAGGTCCCATTCCCAGGGGCCGATCGTGACCTCGTCGAAGTCGTTGAGGTCGAGGACGATGTCGCGCTGGGGCGTGCCGAACAGGCCGAAATTGGCCAGGTGCGCGTCGCCGTTCATCACCACCGCGATGCCGCTGCGCGGGGTGTGGGCGAGGTCCCAGGCCATGACGTGGGCGGCCCCGCGCAGGAAGGCGAAGGGCGAGCTCGCCATGCGGGCGACCCGGAGCGGGATGAGGTGCGCCTGGCGCCCCTCATGCGCCGCCTCGATCAGCGCGACGGGGTCGGGCCGGTGGGCGGGCGGCGTCCAGGCCGCGTGGGCGGCGTGCGGCACCGCCTCGCGCAGGGCCTTGCCGGCGTGGCGACGCTTGTCCCAGGGCTCGCCCGCCTCACGCAGGTTGATGCGCGGGATGTCGGCGAGGGGCGCCAGCAGGATGTCGTCGGCCTCCGGGCGGACCTCGGTCGCGCTCGACCCGTCAGCGCGCAGGCTGACATCCTGGGGGCATTCCATGCACGGTCCTCACACGCGAATTCGTGAAGGACAAATCTTGACCGTTTGGGATCGTTCCCGGGGCAACACGTCTCAGGACCGGGATTCATCCCGCTGCCCAGCGTCGGGACGAGACTGCGGAAGGCGACGTCGGCAAGGGGCGTTGCGGCGGCCGGCGTTCAGGCCCGGTCGTCCGCCCTTGGGGGGGGAGGGCGAACCTCAAAGACGTGCCGCGGGGGGGCGGTCGTGCAGGATGGAGGCCGGGGTCCGGATTTGAACCGGACGTACGAATCCTTGCGGGGATCCTGGCTCGACACTCACCCACCTGGCCGAGATCCAGGAAGCATGGAATCCGCGACGCGGCAAGGCGGATGTGCTTCGGGAACGCTGGCGTTGTCATCGCTCTCTGAAGACCATCCCCGTCCGCGACGCTGTCCGAAGCGTGCGTGGTCGCCCCCCATCGGCGCGAAGCTTGCCCCGAAGGCCGGCTCCCCTGCGGGCCGGCGCCGATTGACCCGCAGCGGCAAACCGCGTTCTTGAGCGCGGCGATTCAGGAGTGCTTGAACGATGTCCGCAACGACCGTCCCGACGACGCCCTACGACGACCAGAAGCCGGGCACGTCCGGCCTGCGCAAGAAGGTGCCGGTCTTCCAGCAGGCGCATTACGTCGAGAACTTCGTCCAGGCGATCGTCGACTGCATTCCCGATCGGGCGGGCGCCACCCTGGTGCTCGGCGGCGACGGGCGCTTCCTGAACCGCCAGGTGGTCCAGACCACCCTGAGGATCGCCGCCGCCAACGGCTTCGCCCGCGTGCTGGTGGGCCAGGGCGGCCTGCTCTCGACCCCGGCCGCCTCCTGCGTCATCCGCAAGCACGGCGCCATCGGCGGCATCATCCTGTCGGCGAGCCACAACCCGGGTGGCCCCGAGGGCGATTTCGGCATCAAGTTCAACACCGCCAATGGCGGCCCGGCCCCCGAAAGCGTCACGGCGGCGATCCACGCGCGCACCAAGGCGCTGACCGAATACCGGATCGTCGCCGGGCCCGACCTCGACCTCGACACGATCGGCGAGACCCGGATCGGCGACATGACCGTCGCGGTGATCGACCCCGTCGCCGACTACCTCGCGCTGATGCGCGAACTCATCGACTTCGACGCGATCACGCGCCTGTTCGCCGGCGGCTTCCGCATGCGCTTCGACGCCATGAGCGCGGTCACCGGCCCCTACGCCCACGCCATCCTGGAGGGCGTGTTCGGCGCCGAGCCGGGCACCGTCCTCAACGGCACGCCGCGGGAGGATTTCGGCGGCCACCACCCGGACCCGAACCCGGTCCACGCCCACGACCTCTACGAGCTGATGCTGAGCGCCGACGCGCCGAACCTCGGCGCGGCCTCGGACGGCGACGGCGACCGCAACATGATCGTGGCCCCCGGCCTGTTCGTGACCCCGAGCGACAGCCTGGCGATCCTGGCCGCCCACGCCCACCTCGCCCCCGGCTACGCTCAGGGGCTCGCGGGCGTCGCCCGCTCGATGCCGACGAGCCGGGCTCTGGATCGGGTGGCGGCGTCGCTCGGCATCGCGGCCTACGAGACCCCCACCGGCTGGAAGTTCTTCGGCAACCTGCTCGATGCCGGCCTCATCACCCTCTGCGGCGAGGAGAGCGCCGGCACCGGCTCGAACCACGTCCGCGAGAAGGACGGGCTCTGGGCCGTGCTGATCTGGCTGAACATCCTGGCGGTCACGGGCAAGCCGGCCCAGGACGTCGTGCGGGGGCACTGGGCCGCGTTCGGGCGCGACTACTACACCCGACACGATTACGAGGAGATCGATGCGGAGGCCGCCAAGGGCCTGATGGAGGGCCTGCGGGCCAAGCTCGCCACGCTGCCGGGCAGCAAGCTCGGCGGCCTCACCGTCGCGGCGGCGGACGACTTCCGCTACGTCGATCCCGTCGACGGCTCCGTCACCGAGCAGCAGGGCGTGCGCGTCACCTTCGCGGAGGACGCCCGGGTGGTCTACCGCCTCTCCGGCACCGGCACGGCGGGGGCGACCCTGCGGGTCTATATCGAGCGCTACGAAGCCGCCCCAGATCGGCTCGAATTGCCGGTGGCGGAGGTGCTGGCCCCGGTGGTGGCGGTGGCCAACGCGCTGGCCGACATCGCCGCGCTCACCGGCCGCGCCGCGCCGAGCGTCGTCACCTGAGGGGCGCACGCCCGCACGGGCGCCCGTGATCCGGCGTCGCGGCCCGGAACAGGGCCGGGCGCCGGTCCCTTGTCCCCGCATCGATTCGAACGGTGCGAGGAGACGGGCTCACATGACGCTGGAAGGCAAACGCGCGCTGATCACGGGCGCGGATTCGGGAATCGGACAGGCGACGGCCGAGCTGTTCGCCCGCCAGGGCGCCGACGTGGCGATCACCTACAACACCGACGCGGACGGTGCCCGCGAGACCGCGCGCCGGGTCGAGGCGGCGGGCCGCCGCTGCCTGGTGATCCAGAACGATGTCGGCGATCCGGCCTCGGTGGCGGCGACCTTCGCGCAGGTCGCGCAGGATCTCGGCGTGCTCGACATCCTGGTGAACAATGCCGGCCAGGCGATGAGCGGCATGCCGGTGGCCGAGATGGACGACGGCAAGCTCGAGCAGATCCTGCGCGTCAACCTGATGGCCCCGGTCTTCTGCGCCCGGGCCTTCATCAAGGTCCGCCGGGCCCAGGGCGGGCGCGGCAAGATCGTCATCGTCTCCTCGGTGGCCCAGCACCTGCCCACCCCGGAGAGTGCCCCCTACGGCATGTCGAAGGCGGGCGTCGGCTCGCTGTGCCGCAGCCTGGCGCGGGAGCTCGCCGAGGATCGGATCAACGTCAACAACGTGGCGCCCGGCCTGATCGAGACGCCGATGACCGCCGACCGCTTCGAGAACCCGGACAAGCTCGCCCAGTCCCTGGAGCGCATCCCGTGGCACCGGGCCGGCCAGCCCGACGAGATCGCCAAGGCGATCCTCTACCTCGCCTCGGACGATGCCGACTACGTCACCGGCCACACCCTGGTGGTCGACGGCGGCCTGACCATGCAGTGGGGCGGCGCCTGAGGGGGTGACGGGGGCCGCGGGGCGGCCGCCCGGGTGGGCGGCGCCTGACGCCCGGTCCGGTCCGGGTCGGGCCGGACCTCGTCGGCCCGCCCCGCGCTCCGGCGGCCGGAAGGCCGGCGGAGCGCCCTGTGGCGAGATCGCGACGAAGCGGTCGCGAGGACACCCGCGTCGCGCCGGACCCCGGCCGGTCAGGCTTCGGGCCGACGCAGGGCGTCGATCAGGGCGCGAAGCGTCGGCGTCGCCTGCCGGCTCGGATGGTAGAGGTGGTAGCCGGGGAAGGGCGTGCACCAGTCCGCCAGAACCTGCACGAGGCGGCCCGCCGCGAGGTCGGCGGCCACGTCCTCCTCCAGCATGTAGCCGAGCCCGGCCCCGGCCCGCACCGCGGCCCCCGACAGGTCCGCATCGTTGACGATGAGCTGCCCCTTGGCCCGCACGCGCACCTCCTGGCCGTCGCGCGCGAACTCCCACGGCAGCAATCCCCCGCCGCCGACCAGTCGGTAGTTGACGCAGTTGTGCGCGTCCAGGTCGGCCGGCGTCTCGGGCCGCGGATGGCGCGCGAAATAGGCGGGCGTGCCGACCACCACCGTGCGCAGGTCCGGCCCCAGCCGCACCGCCACCATGTCCCGCTCCACCGACTCGCCGAAGCGGATGCCGGCGTCGAACCGGTCCGCGACGATGTCGGCCAGGCGATCGTCGATGACGACCTCGACCGAGACGGCCGGATGGTCGAGGAGGAAGCGCGGCAGGGCCGGCTCGAGCACGCGGCGTGCGGCCGAGGAGAAGGTCGTCAGCCGAAGCGCACCGGACGGCGCACCGCGCCAGTCGGCGAGGGCTGCAAGGCCGCCTTCGATCTCCGCCAGCGCCGGGGCCAGCGACCGCACGAGCCGCTCGCCCGCCGGCGTCGGCGCGACGCTGCGCGTGGTGCGCGCCAGCAGCCGAACCCCGAGCCGTTCCTCCAGCCCGCGGACGGCGTGGCTGAGCGCCGAGGGCGACAGGCCGAGTTCCGCCGCCGCACGCGTGAAGCTGCAGGTGCGCGCGACCGCCGCGAAGGCCGCGAGATCATCGAGTGTGCCTCGTCGCATTGCTGAATTCCACTCACAGAACCTTGCCGATGAATCCGGCTAATCCCCCTGGGCCGGTGGCCTTATCCTGGGTGATAGCAGCAAGGATATGCAACAATGGACCTCACGCATTACCGTACGCTCGGCCGCTCCGGCTTGGCGGTTAGTCCCCTCGCGCTCGGCACCATGACCTTCGGGACGGCGCGCTGGGGGCTGGACGAGGCCGGCAGCCGCGCCGTGTTCGACGCCTATCGGGAGCGGGGCGGCAACTTCGTGGACACGGCCGACGTGTATGCCGGGGGCGAGGGCGAGGCGATGCTCGGGCGCTTCATCCGCGCGTCCGGCGTGCGGGACGGGATCGTCCTCGCGACCAAGTCGGGGTTCGCGACGGGCAACGGTCCGCATGCGGGCGGCAACGGTGCCAAGCACGTCCACGCGGCGCTGGAAGGCTCGCTGCGCCGTCTGCGAACCGACTACGTCGACCTCTACTGGGTGCATGTGTGGGACGGGGTCACGCCGGCCGAGGAGTTGCTGGAGACGATGGCCGGTCTCGTGCGCGCCGGGAAGGTTCGCTATTGGGGCGTGTCGAACACGCCCGCCTGGTACGTTGCCACGCTCGCGACGCTGGCCGCACGACGCGGGCTGCCGGGGCCGATCGCCCTGCAGTACTTCTACGCCCTCGTGAACCGGGACGTGGAGGACGAGCACATCCCGCTCGCCGCCGCATTCGGCCTGGGCGTGGTGCCGTGGTCGCCGCTCGCCTACGGGCTGCTGAGCGGCACGTACGACCGCGCGACGGTGGAAGCGGCCGGACCCCGCGCGGGCGGCCTGCCGAGGGATGCGGCGGCGTCGGGCGAGGCGCGTCCCGCCGGCGACAAGCGGCTCGATGGGGCCAATCCGTTCGGCGACAGCCTGTTCACGCCGCGCAACTGGACCATCGTCGAAGCGGTGCGCCGGGTGGCGGAGGCCATCGGGCAATCGCCGGCGCGCGTGGCGCTCGCCTGGGTGATGGGGCGACCGGGTGTGACCGCGACGCTGATGGGCGTGAGCCGACCGGCGCAGGTGGCCGACAACATCGCTGCGCTCGATGTCGTGCTCGCCGCGGAGCATCGCGCCGCGTTGGAGGCGGTCAGCGCGCCGGCGGAGCCACGCCTGATCTACGGCCTGTCGCGAGCGCCGTTGCGGCAGGCGGTCGTGTTCGGCGGCGCGCGGGTTCAGGCCTCGGGCGAGGCGGCCTGAGGCCCATCCCGTCCCGCCCACGCTCCCGCGCCCTGAGCGAGCACCGCTCGATCGGACGGCCAATGTCCGGCGTCATGGCGGTGCGCCCCAAGAGCGGACGGTCGGCCGGGGCGCGTCCCGGGCCTCGAAGGCCGTCCCCCGGGAGTCTGTCAGGCTCATCCTGAACCCGACAGACCCTCGAGTCCTGTCCGGTCGTTGGTCTTTTCGGAAGAACCGGTTTCCCCGAATCCCGGACAACCGCTAGCGCGGGTTCTGCCAGGTGGTCGCGGCGGGGGCGGTGGTGACCGGGGCGAGGCTGCCGGTGGCGGCCGGGGCGGCGGGGCGGACCGGCGCGGCGCGCTCCTCGGCCACCCGCAGCTTGGGCGGGGCGACCGCGGCCCGCCGGGCGGCGCGCACCCGGCGGCGGCGCGGGCGGGGGCTCTCGGCGGTGGCGCCGATATAGCCGCCGACGATGCCGCCCACGACCGCCCCCACCGGTCCGCCCACCAGGGCGCCCGCCACCGCGCCGGTGCCGACGCCCACCGTGGTCTTGCTCGCGGCCATCGCGGCCTGCGGGGCCGCGAGGGCGCCGAGGAGCAGCAACGCGGAAGTAAATGCCTTCATGATCCCCGTCATCCCTTGATTCCGGCTGCGGTCCCTGGCGGGCCACCGTGACGAAATCGGGGCCGCTTCGGGCCGGGGCGCGGGTTCGGCCCGCCGGGACTTGCGCCGGGCGGCGCCTGTGCTTTCCGCACATCAGTCGTCGCGGCCGGCCCCCGTCGTCGCAGCCGGCAGAAGGGCGAGGAGATCCGAAAAGTCCGGGCGCGCCGCGATGTCGGGCCCCGTGCAGGCCCGCTCCAGGTCGCGCCAGGGGCCGGCGCCGATGTCCGCGAGGGTGAGGAGCTCGCCCAGGAGCAGCCCCCAGGCCCGCATCTCGATCCGGCGCAGGGCCGCGCCGGCCGGCCCCGCGGGCAGGGTCGAGGCGGCGCCGAAATCGCTGACGACGGCGGCGCCGTCCGTGCCGTCCCACAGGATGTTGTGGCCGTAGAGGTCGCCGTGCAGGATGCCGCGGGCGTGGAGATGGGCGCAGGCCTCCGCGGCGGCGCAGGCGATGCGCAGGGCCGCCGCCGGCGTCAGGGCGAGGCCCGGGGCGTAGACGTCGCGGCTGCAGCTCTCCAGGCTCGGCGGCCCGGCGAGCACCCGCCAG
>NZ_LMML01000028.1:411016-519782 GCF_001422215.1 Methylobacterium sp. Leaf89
CCGCCGGGTGGTCGACGAGGCGCCCCAGGGCGCCGGTGAGGTGCGGGTGCGCGCCGGCCGCGAGGCAGGCCGCCATCTCGCGCTCGGGCAGGCCGTCGCTGGTCATGGCACCCTTGAACAGCTTCAGCGCGACCGCCTCGGCCGGGGCCCCGCCGCGGCGCCAGAGCGCCCGGTGCACGCGGCCCGAGGCGCCCTCGCCGAGGAGGTCGCCCGGTTCGAGATCGCGCCAGGGCACGCCCGGCACGTCGCGGCGCCCGGGCGCGTCATCGACGGGATTGCCCGCGAAGGAGGTCCAGGCCAGGGCCGGCAGGGTGGTCAGCCAGGGCGGCAGCGCCTCCAGGCGGTTGGCGGCCAGCCGCACCAGCTCCAGGTTCGGCGCCCCCGCCAGGCTCCCGGGCAAGGCCGCCAGGGCGTTGCCCGAGAGCATGAGCTTCTGCAGGTGCGGGCGCTGCCCGAGGGCGTCCGGCAGGGCGGCGATCCGGTTGTCCGTGAGGGTGAGCCAGCGCAGGGCCGGGGGCAGGGCCTCGCCCGGCACCTCCTCGAGCCCGGTGCCGCGAAAGCCGACCTGGCTCAGGGACGGGCAATCCCCCAGGACCGGCGGCAGGCGGGTGAAGCGGCTGCCCGAGCAGAACAGCACGCGCAGGTGCCGCAGGCGGCCGAGATCCGCCGGCAGCGCGTCGAGGTGGCTGCCGCTGAGGTCCAGGAGCTCGAGGGTGTCGGCGAGGCCGAAGACCTCGGGCGGGAATTCGGCGAGGCCGGGGGGAAAGCGCAGGGCCCGGGCCCCGGCGCAGTCGCCCCGGCGCAGGGAGGCCAGCTGGGCGGCCAGCGGGTCGGCCAACGGGTCCTGGGTCATGTCGGGGGCGCGGGGAGCCGGATCATGCCGCCGGTCCTAGCGCGGGTGGGGGACCGGGCGCACGACTTTTCGCGCGCAGGGCCGCGGCCCGGCCAGCGCCGGCGCGGGGATGGGCGGCGTCGAAGGCCTCCATCAGGCGGGCGGCGTCGACCTTGGTGTAAAGCTGCGTCGTGGCGAGGGAGGCGTGGCCGAGCAGCTCCTGGATCGCCCGCAATTCGCCCTGGCGCGCCAGGAGGTGGGTGGCGAAGGAGTGGCGCAGGGCGTGCGGCGTCGCGCTCGGGGGTAGGCCCAGCCCGCCCCGCATCGCCGCCACGGCGTACTGGATGATCCGCGGCGAGAGCGGGCCGCCCTTGGCGCCGACGAAGAGCGGGCCGTCCGGCGCCAGGGCGTAGGGACAGGCCGCCACGTAGTCGGCCACCGCCGCCGCGACCACCGGCAGCACCGGCACCATCCGGGTCTTGCCGCCCTTGCCGAGCACGGTGACGGAATCGGTGCCCGGCACGGGCGCGTCCTTCGCCCGGATCCCGAGTGCCTCCGAGATGCGCAGGCCCGAGCCGTAGAGCAGGGCCAGCACGGCGGCGTCGCGCGCCAGCACCCAGGGTTCGCGGGTCTCGCCGGCCCGCAGCTCCGGCCCGGTCATCGCCCGGGCGGCGTCGATGGGGATCGGGCGCGGCAGGCGCCGCTCCACCTTGGGCGAGCGCACGGCGCCCAAGGCCGCCACGGTGCCGTGGCCCTGGCGCTCGAGGTGGCGGGCGAAGGAGCGCAGGCCCGCCAGCGCCCGCATCAGCGAGCGCCCGCCGACCCCGTCCGCCCGGCGCGCGGCCATGAAGGCGCGCACGTCGCGCGGTTTCAGGGCGACGAGCTGGGCGATGCCGGGCGGGCCGTGCCGCCCGGCGCGATGGGCCAGGAACTGGCGCAGGTCCCGGGCATAGGCCTCGACGGTGTTGGGCGAGAGGCGCCGCTCCCGCGCGAGTTCGTCCTGCCACGCCCGGGCTTCGGCACGCAGGGCCGCGTCCCCGGGAAACGCCAGGGCGTCGGCGGGGAGCGGGGCGGGACCGGGTGCGGAGGATGCCATCCGGCCACTGAAGCCCGAGAGGCGTTGACGCTCCGTTGCCGAGGGGGCGCGGGGTGGCGGAATCTGACTGCCGGGGAGGTCGGCTTCCGACCCTTTGCAGAAGCCGACAACGTCCGCTTCCAGGTTGCTAATTAGACAGAAGCCTACGACCGGCACGGGTGGAGTTCTGCCAAACTGGTTTCGAATGACAATTCTCGGTCCCAGTCATTCGATAGAGTGGATGTGAGTAAAGTATCCATCCATAGTGCTGTGGTTCGCATGCTGCGAATTGACAGCAACAGGAGCAGCATATGAGAATAGTTACTGCAGCCGTGGCGTGCTTCGTAAGCGCTTCCGGAGCCTTCGCATTAGATACACAGGACATCCACGGGACGTGGCGCCTTTCGAGTGCTACCCGGAAGATCGTGGATACCAATGAGGTAATCGACGCCTATGGTGGTCCTCGGCCAACCGGCTGGATCAACTATGGGAAAGACGGGCGCATGATGGTGATTTGCGCTTTCGAGGGTCGCGAAAAACCTGCGGCAAACGATAAGATGACGGATGAGGATCGGGTCCGCCTCCACAAGACGTTCTTTGCTTACGCAGGCACCTTTAAATTCGACGGCAAGAAAGTCACACATGCCATTGATACGTCGTGGAATGAGGTTTGGACAGGTACGTCACAGGTCAGAGAAGTGGAGTACAGCGATAATAAACTCACACTGGTCACTCCGCCCTTTAAGTTCAATGTCGACGGCAAGATGAGCGTAATCACGCTTGTTTGGGAACGGTATCCTTGAAACTTCAGGGTTTCAGATTCAATATTGTCCTATAATGCCAAGCGGAATCTGGTTTTTCGAAGCATTGTGAGCGATCCGTACGAAAGCACTTATTACGTCCGTTTTAGCAACAGAGTGGATCAGCGCTCAGGGTGAGGTTTAAGTGTGGAGAGGAATGTCCGCTTCGGCGAGAAAGGCCAAGGGCGGCTCCCCACCCTTCTCAGACCCTTGGAAGGTCCGCTTCTCGGCAGCTACGTCGAGGATGACCCACGTCCAGGGTGGTGGATTTCCGACGGTCCGCTTTGGGAAGTGAGGGCTGAGAAAGTGGCCCTCACTCGATCGAGCAACCGCAGTGATCAGCCTTCATCCGCGTTCTCGAAGAGCGGTGTCCTGATCTGGGCCCATGAGGCGTCAGGCGATGCAAATGCCTGGAACCTCGACCTTACGGAACAGATGGGGGCTCGCCCTCGCGCTCTCTGGATACTCCGAGAGTTTCGCCCGAAACTCGGGGTTGGCGAAGGCGGCCCGGAAATGGGCGACGGACTGCCAAACCGCATAGTTCAGAAAGGCACCGCTTCCCGCGATGCCGCGATGAAGCTGTGTCGAGATGAAGCCCGGCTGCCGTTTCATGATCGCCGCATCGCGGCTCCAGACCTCCAGAAGCGCGTCCGCGTCCTCTGGCGGGACGACGAAGGTGTTGATCAAGACGATCGGACCAGCCTCCTCGTCGGCCAACTGGTCGGCGAGGGTCACGGTGCTGTCCATTTCGATGAACGTCGACATCGGGTGCTCCCTGGGCATGCAGGCCAATGAGTTGCCTTCGTGATGCCTACATGGCATCATAATGTCATTATCAGCGAAATGGCATCATGATGTCAATAGGGCGGTGATCTCTGCGATGTCCGAAGTTTCTCGCTCTGCTGAAGCGCTGACCGATCTCGTTCTCACGCTCTTCCGGGTCAACAACGCGACGCTGATCTGGGGCGACCGCCTGGTCGAGCCCTTCGGGCTCACCAGCGCGCGCTGGCAGATCATGGGGGCCATCGCCTGTGCAGATCGGCCGCAGCCGGTGGCTTGGCTGGCCCGGGACCTCGGCGCAAACCGGCAGAACGTGCAGCGCATCGTCAACGAACTCGCCAAGGACGGCTTGGTGGCCTTCGAGACCAACCCGCACCACAAGCGCGCACAACTCGTAGTTTTGACGACGGCAGGTCGGCACGCCTACGAAGCCGCCGTTCGGGCTTGGTTTCCGGCGGCCGACGACTTGGCCAAAGACATCCCTTCCGACGATCTCGCCACGGCGCTGCGTGTTCTCGGAATGCTGCGTAACAGGCTCGCGGAGAGCGGCGCCGATGCCGAGGACCGGAGCGCATAGCTCACGGTCGGCTGACGCTCCCGACGCCCCAGGTATCGTCCACAAGGACGGCTGCTTTCGGGGATCGCTGGCGGAACGTCCGCTTGAGGGCGAAGGGTCAGGGTCTGCTCCCCACCCTCTTCGGACTCTGGGAAGGTCCGCTCCTGGGTTATCGATGGGGTAAGGTCCAACGACTGGGTCGGGTGAAAAGCGGCCGCTCGCGGTGGTCACTTATGCTGCCGCAACGGGATCACGCACCGGACTAAGTTTACTGCCGATACAAGCGGGATAACCATGATCAGGAGCGAGACGGCAGCAAAGGCCCACGGCCACTGAATAGCGGTCTGGCTGACCGGCGTGGCACATGAGCCCGGCCGAACGCTGACGGCGATCTGTTCCCCGAGCTTCGGCCTGTGGCTCCAGTAGCCAAGCGATACATCGGCGCGACATTCTATTTCGCGTCCCTCGGCCATGCCGCTGTATTGGACGACCGCAACGATGACCCCCCGAAAACTACGCGCAGACAACACACGTGCGTCAATACCCTGTCCATCGCGCAATACGGCCTCGTGCTCAAATTGGGATAATGTCAAGCTGCCGAAGTAGTAAGTGAGGACTAAGCCAAGTAGTAGCCCAGCGAAATTCTCTCGGACACGTTGCCTTCGAGCGTCAGCTTGGGTAACGTTTTCCATCGAACCATCGCAACAGCCGCCGGACAAAATGACCCGCGAACCCTACTATCTGGTGTCAGAGTGATTCAAGAAGCTTGGCTGCCACTTGCCTAAACAACCTGACGGTCCGCTTTCGCGCGGTAACGCGAAGAGTCAGACGCCGCCGCTGCACTCGTTCCTGACCCACAGCAGACGTTAAGAAGCGCTTTGCATAGAGCTCTTACTCTGCTTCTGAGAGGTAGGCATGAAGTGGGTGAAGAGAGCCGCACTGGTGTTTTTGGCGCTGATGGCCCTCGCAATTGTACTCAGCGTCCGCGCATGCTGGAAGATTAACGAGGAGATCGACCGCTGCTCTGACCAGACATCAGGAAGCTACATCTGGGATGACGCCGCTCGCCGTTCGGAATGCGGGCGACGATAGGTCCGCTATCCACTCTCAGCGGCCTATCCCATCACCGCGTGATCTAGCTGCGCTTTGAGCCAAGATACTGCTGGGTGTACCGAGCTATCACGAAACACGGCAAGGATAGATTCAAAAGATATATGATGAACGTATATTCTGTGGGAACTTGCAGGACCATGCAAACTCCGACCAACAAAATACTTACAAAGAAAATCTTCAAGGATCGCGAGATTGCTGATCCCAGCGTGGGAACATCAAAGAAAAATTCGACCATAAAATAATAGATGCTTAACATGCGGTTCGCCAGACGCGTCTCATCAGCACTGTAGCCGATAGGTGTGAAGGGCTGCTATCCATTCCGGACCGAAATTGTCGGGCGGCAGACGAGTGTCCGCTTCCAGGAGTCCGAGTGAGGACCGCTCCCCACCCATCACCGACGCAGAGGGGCGGGCCTAACACCCGCCCTCGATCCGAAACGGGCCGCCGCGACGTCTCATTGCCATACAGAAGCGCCCGTCACTCGCCCCACATCCAACCCCTCACCCCCGGCCCATCCGGTCCCCCAAAAAATCCCAGATCCGCGCCTCGGCCCGGCGGGATTCCGGCAGGCCCAGCAGCGGGTAGACGTGCATCAGGCCGGGCTCCTCGTGATAGGCGAGGGGGGCCTCCTCCGCCCGGGCGAGGGCGGCGAGGCGGCGGGCATCGGCCACCAGGATGTCGTGGGTGCCGCAGAAGAGTTCGATCGGCGGCAGGCCCCGCAGGGTGCCGAAGAGGGGGCTGACCCGCTCGTCCGTGAGGTCCCAGTCGCCTGCGTACCAGCGCCCGAGGGTCCGCACGCCCGGGCGCATCAGCATCACGTCCCGGGGTTCGATCCGGGCCTGGGACGGGTCGGCGGTGGTGACGTCGAGCCAGGGCGAGATCAGGACGAGGCCGGCGGGACCGGGCAGGTTGCCTGCGCCGCCGGTCTCCCGCACCTGCATCGCCAGGGACAGAGCGAGGCCGCCTCCGGCCGAATCGCCCATCAGGGCGATCGGCGCGCCCGGATCGGCCTCGGCGCAGGCCCGGTAGACCGCCATCGCGAAGGCGCTCGCCTGCGCGCAGGCATGCTCCGGCGTCAGCGGGTAGAGCGGCACCGTGACGGTGAGGCCCGTGGCCGAGACCAGCCGCGCGAGGAAGCGCCAGTGGAGGCGGGTGATCGGGCTCGTATAGGCGCCCCCGTGCAGGTAGATCACCCGCCCCGTGCGGGCTCCCTGGCCGGGTGCCCCGGCCCCCGTGCGCGGCGCCCGTGCCCCTGCGCGCGGCGCCCGTGCCCCCGTGCGCGGCGCCAGGGTGTAGACCTCGAAGCCGTCGCGGGTCTCCCAGGTCACCGCCAGGGTCCGGCGCAGGGCGGGCGTCGGCCGGGCCGGCCGCGGGCGCCGGGCCACCGCCGCCTCGGGGTCGCGCTCCGCCTGGGCGAAGCTGCGCCGCCGCCCGGTGAGGCGGATCGCCAGGGCGAGGAGGCGCGCGGGCAGGCTGGTCACAGCCGCCCCGCGATGGAGTCGCCGACCCGCAGGGCGTTGGCGATGATGGTCAGGGTCGGGTTCACGGCCCCGATCGAGGGGAAGAAGCTCGCATCGGTGACGTAGAGGTTGTCGATGCCGTGGGCCCGGCAATCGAGGTCGAGCACGGAGGTGGCCGGGTCCGTGCCGAAGCGCAGCGTCCCGGCCTGGTGCGCGGTGCCGCCGATGGGCGTGTCCTTGCCGAGATAGAGCGAGCGGTCGAACAGGTGCGGGTGCACGTCGAGCTTGCCGCAGAGGTCGCGCAGCTTCTGCTTCAGGCGGGTATGCCCCTCCATGTTGCTCTCGGTGAGGTCGAGGCGGACCCGGCCGCCCTCGTAGAAGATCCGGTTCTCCGGCCGGGGCAGGTCCTCCGAGGTCAGCCAGAAGTCGAGGGAATGCTTCGCGATCCAGTCGAAGGGCTTTTCGGGAAACCATTGCAGGAAGCCCGGCAGGCCCTCGCCGTGGATCTGGGTGCCGTCGGACTTGCCGACCATCTGGATGTGGCCCAGCGGAAAGTCCCAGTCGTCCGAACCGAAGTAGAAGTCGTTGAGCCCGAGGGTCTTCTGGAACTTCGTCGGGTTCGGGGTGCGCGAGACTGCCAGCACGGTGGCGTTGTTGTGGCGCATGTAGTTGCGCCCGACCTGGCCGGAGCCGTTGGCGAGGCCGTGCGGGTGCGCCTCGTTGGCCGAGCGCAGCATCAGCAGGGCCGAGGAGAGGGCGCCGCAGGCCACCACCACGATGTCGCCCGAGACCGTCCGGCTCTGCCCGTCGCGCACGAGCTCGACGCCGGTGATCGCCCGCCCGCTCGGGCTGGTGAGGAGGCGCTCGACATAGGCGCCGGTCCACAGGGTGAGGTTCGGGTGCCGGGCCAGGGCCGGGTCGACGCAGATGATCTGCGCATCGGCCTTGCCGTTGGTCAGGCAGGGATAGCCGTCGAAGGCGTCGCAGCGGATGCAGGCCGAGTGCGGCAGGGCCTTCCCGTCGCGCTCGTCGAGGAGCACGCCCACCGGCAGGTGGAAGGGCCGGTGCCCCTCGCGCTTCAAGCCGTCGAACAGCTCCTGGATGCGCGGCTCGTGGGAGACCGGCGGGTAGGCGTAGGGCTTGTCCGCCGGAGGCTCGGTCGGGTCCTCGCCGCGCAGGCCGTGGACGTGGAAGAGCTCCTCCGCCGCCTGGTAGTAGGGCGCGAAGGTGTCGTACTTCACCGGCCATTCCGGCGCCTCGCCGTCGGGGTGGCGCACCACGTCGAAGTCGCGGGCGCGCAGGCGCAGCAGCACCGAGCCGTAGACCTTGCTGTTGCCGCCCACGTAGTAGTGCAGGCCCGGGTGGAAGGTGCGCCCGTCGGCGCCGTACCAGGTCTCGGGCGCCTGGTAGCGCGCATCCACGAAGACCGCCTGACTGTCCCAGTTCTCGCGCTCCCGCGGCAGGTAGCCGCCGCGCTCCAGGAGCAGCACCCGCTTGCCGGTCTGGGCGAGGCGCCAGGCCATGGTGCCGCCGCCCGGCCCCGAGCCCACGATCACCACGTCGTAATGGTCCTGATTCATGGGGGGTTCCATGGGGCGTCCTTCGGGATCCTGCGCCGCGGGCGGGTCGGTTCGCGGATGCCGGCACCGGAGCCTCGCTTGCGCCACGATCGCGCGCCGCGGTGCAGCATCCGGTGCTCCGAACGTTTGAACCCCCGCGCGGGTGCCGCGTTCAACCGCCGATGGCATCACGTTCTGCCGAGCCATCCCATCCCGGCGGGTCGCCCACCTCTCAGGTCAGGACCGGATCTTGGTCGCACTCAGCATCGGTATCGCCTTCGCGGTCCGGCTCCTCCTGGTCCTGCTGTTCCTGCCCTTCAGTGCGCTGGACAAGATCCTGAATTTTCGGGGCGCGGTGGGCCAGGCCCGCGAGCGGGTCCCCAGCACCGGCCTCGCCCGCGCGCTCATCCTCGCCGGGCTCTTCGTCGAGGTGGTGATGTCGGCCGGCATCCTCACCGGCATCGCCGACCGGGCCGCGGCCTTCGTGCTCGCCGGCTATTGCGGCGTCACGGCCCTCCTGTGGAAGCAGTTCTGGCGCCCGGGCGACTTCTGGGCCGGCGGCGACAGCAAGGGCCGGGGCCTGTTCTGGGACTTCCTCAAGAACGTCGCCCTCGCCGGCGGGTTTCTGCTCATCACCTTCGGCACCGGGGCCGACACGGTGCGGCTCTTCCTCGCCGACCCGCTGGCCTCCTCGCAGCCCTACCGCACCACCCCCGTTTCCACCCCCGTCAGGACGAGCCCATGAGCGACGAGACCGCCCCCGAAAAACCCCGCGTGCCCTACTGGCACCTCTGGACCGACGCCGAGGGCGTCAGCCACCAGACCCGCTGCGCCCTGACCGATTTCGACATGAAGTCGATGCAGCCGCCGGCCGATCCGCAATGGCAGGGCACCAAGACCCATGATGGCGCCACCGTGATGGTCACGGTGCAGCCGGTGGGCTGGACCGGCGCCTGGCACGAGAACCCGAAGCCCCAATGGATCATCCCGCTCTCGGGGCGCTGGTTCGTCGAATCCATGGACGGCACCCGGGTCGAGATGGGGCCCGGCGAGATCTCCTTCGGGGAGGACCAGAACACGAAGGCGGTGGACGGGCGCCAGGGGCACCTCTCCGGCACGGTCGGGCCTGAACCCGCCGTGCTGATGGTGGTGCAGTTCGATGCGCCGCCCACCGTCGCCACCCCGTGCCGGTTCCGGTAGCCCCATGGCGTCCACGCTCCCGAATCCGGGCGTCGAAATCGTCGATCCGCGCTTTGCCGGATACCTGCTGGGCAATGCCGAACTGGAGGAGATCGCCACCGGCTTCCGCTGGATCGAGGGGCCGGTCTGGTTCGGGGATGCCGACTGCCTGCTGTTCCAGGACCTGCCGCGCGACCGCACCCTGCGCTGGAGCGAGGCGGAGGGGCTCTCGGTCTACCGGGCGCCCTCGCACTTCGCCAACGGCCAGACCCGCGACCGCCAGGGCCGGCTGATCGCGTGCTCGCACCGGAACCGCTGCCTCACCCGCACCGAATACGACGGCGCCGTTACCACCCTCGCCACCCACCATGCCGGGCGCCGCCTCAACGCCCCCAACGACGTGGTGGTGGCCTCCGACGGCGGGATCTGGTTCACCGACCCGGTCTACGGCATCGCCACCGACTACGAGGGTGGGCGCCAGACCTCCGAGCAGCCGCCGGCCCTCTACCGCCTGGACCCGGCTTCCGGCGCGGTCCGCGCCATGGCCACCGATTTCGACGGACCGAACGGGCTCGCCTTCTCCCCCGACGAGCGGAGGCTCTACGTCTCCGAGACCGGCGACCAGAGCCGGCCGAACCCGCGCCAGTACATCCGCGTCTTCGACGTCGGCTCCGACTTCGCGCTCTCGGGGGGCGGGGTCTTCCACACCGTCGCCCCCGGCTACTGCGACGGGATGCGGGTCGACGAGGACGGCAACGTCTGGAGCAGCGCCGCCGACGGCGTCCACTGCATCGATCCCTCCGGCAACCTGATGGGCAAGATCTTCGTGCCCCACCGGGTCTCGAACCTGACCTTCGGCGGCCGGATGAAGAACCGCCTGTTCATCGGCGGCTCGCACACCCTCTACGCGATCTTCCTCAACCGGCGCGGCGCGCAGACCCCATGACGGGGGACGTAAAGCCGGATAGCGGGGCCGGACCGCTGCGCCTGGACCGGATTCGCCTCGTCAGCGCCGATCCTGAAACGCTGGCGCGGTATTTCACGGCGGCGCTCGGGTTTTCCCGCGTGACCTCGACACGACCTCTGGTCGACCGGCGAACCACTTTTGGCGAAACCGTCGTGTCCCTCCGGCTCGGCGCGCAGGCCGTCGACCTCGTCGGGTTCGACCGTCCGGGGCGGCCCTATCCCGACGCCGTGCCGGGCTGGAGCCCCCTGTTCCAGCACATCGCCATCGTGGTCTCGGACATGGCGGCCGCGGTCTCACGCCTGTCGGCGACGCCGGGCTGGCGCCCGATCTCCACGGCCGGGCCGGAGCGCCTGCCGGCGGCCTCGGGCGGCGTCACCGCCTTCAAGTTCCGCGACCCCGAGGGGCATCCCCTTGAATTCCTTGCGTTTCCCCCCGGGCAGGTACCGGAGGCCTGGCGCAGCGGCGGCCCCGATCCCTGCCTCGGCCTCGATCATTCGGCGATCTCGGTGACGGATACCGCCGCGAGCCTCGCCTTCTACGCGGGCCTCGGCTTCAGGGCGGCGTCGCGCTCCACCAATGTCGGTCCCGCGCAGGCCCGCCTCGACGACGTGCCGGACCCGCACGTCACCGTGACGGGCCTGAGGCCGCCGGGGGCACCGACACCGCACGTCGAACTCCTTGACTATGCAGGGGAATTTTCCCGCGGCGGTCACGTCTGCGACGACCGCGACATCGCCGCCACCGTCCTGGTCTTCGCCGGCGCCGATGGCGCGCCCCGCCACCTCCGGGACCCGGACGGCCATCGGCTTCGGCTGACCTGAGATCCTCGTCCGGAGCGGCCCGCCCGTGGGGCGCAGCGCCGAATGCGCCCGGAACCGGAAATTCACGGCCTGCGGACCCCGTCGCGCACGCCCTCGCCGGACGGCGTGTCCGCCTGCGTCGCGATCCAGGCCAGCGCTGCAGCCAGATCGCGGAAAGGCGCCGGCCTCGGAGAACCGAGGTTGCCGAAACCCACCTCCAGGAACCAGTGTCCGGCCTCCGGGCCATGGTCGGCCGAGAGTTGGATCAGGATCGCGACGAGGAGCCCCTCGTCCATGACCAGCCGGCCTTCCTCGTCGCTGCTCCCTGTCCGGATCCGGATGGACTGGAGGCTCAGCGTCATGGGCCGGGTGGCCGCTTCTGATGCAGGTAGGCCGGGTCGAATTCCGCGCGGTTCGTCAGTGCGTCCCAGTCGTGGATGACGAGGCGCTGCCCCTGAAGGGTCAGCAGTCCCTGGCCGCGCAGATCCTGTAGGACGCGGTTGACGTGGACGTTCGAGACGCCGATCGCATCGGCGATGTCACCTTGGGTGAGGGGCATCTCGCAGGCGAAGTCCCGCGCCAGTCCCATGCCGTGCAGCTTCAAGTAGATCTCGCAGAACAGGTGCGTGATCCGGCCGAGCGTCGAGCGGCGTCCGATATTGGTCATCCACTCCCGGAAGATCGCCGCGTCCACGAGGGTATCCCGCCAGAGGGCGGCCGTGATGCCGGGATGGTTGCGGGTGAGGTCGAGCATCGCCTCGTGCGGGATGAAGGCCAGGGTGCAGGCCGTCAGGGTGCTGAGGCTATGATCCATCACCGGCAGGTGCAGGCTCTGCAGGTCGGGGATGTCCCCGGGGATGTGGACCGACAGGATCTGCCGCTTGCCCTCGTCGAGGAGCTTGTAGCGGAAGGCCCACCCTTCGAGCAGGAGGCAGCATTGCTTGGGATGGTCGCCGTCGCGCACGATGTCCTGATGGGCGCTCAGTTGCCGGCGCGTGACCGGCAGGCGTTCGATCGCCCGACGCTCGAGGTCCGAGACGGTGATGATCGTCTCCAATTTTCGAACGAGCAGGCTGAGATCGGTGCCGGCGGCAAGGCTCATTGCGCAAGTGCCTTTCTCGGGCAGGTTTGGCGTGGGCAGGAGTGACGCATCGGAACTCCGTAGACCGGCCGGACCGCGCAATCCTCACCTACTAACATGAAGACAGGTGGGGAGGTGCCCGCGTTGGCCGGGTCTGCCCGCGGGTATCGACCTCGCCCTCTCGCCAGGGGGTGTTCCCGAATGGGCCTGCTTTAACAAGGCGAACGCCGGCGCATTAACAAATATCAGTGACAGGCCTGACTACGCCGATCAGTCTGAAAGTATCACGCGGATGTGAATGGGCCCTTCGCTGGTGGAAGCGATCCCCGATCTTACCGAAGAACGTGGCGGGGGCGTGAGAGACCCGCGCCGCTTCGTTCAAGTCCAGATCGGCCACACCCCCTGGGGGCATGCGACCCTGCCCCTGCAAATCCGTCTGGCTCGCGGATTCTCATGTCGCATGACCGGGTGGGCAGGGATGAGATGCCCGTCACCCACGCATTCCTGGCCCAGACCCTGGGATCCCAGCGCCTCGGCACGACCCTCAGCGTGCAGGCGCTCGAGGCGCTCGTCGCCAGCAGCAACGGACCGCCCGAGGGCGAATATCACCGGCTCATTCCGCAGGGACCGGACCCGGAGCGCGGCGCCGGGATCTGAGCCGGTGTGTCCCGTCGGATGCGCGCGGCCTGACGCGGGTCTGAAAGGCGGGGCTGGGCGGTTGCAGCTGTTGAGACTCGAGCCGCCCAGCCCCTATCGGAGCGCGGACCTTGGGAAGGAGGCACTTCGATCGGGGGGGGAATCTGCATTCTGATGGAACGCGATCACCCACGATTACGTCGCACCACGTGATGTCCGCGGAGCGCCTTTTAGAAAGTCGGAGCCGACGCAGGCACGTGCGGCCACATCTTCAGTACGTCGGCATCACGGCTACCGGATTCAAGCGCATCGAAGTCCGGGCCTCATGGAGGACCCGCCTCTCGCCAAAACTCAGTCGTTATTCTGGACGAAGTCCCATGCGAATGGTTGGGAGGCGGTCCGAATTGAGGCAAGATCTCATGAATATTCAAAGATAAATTTGAATAACAGAAATGCATGAAGATAATCGGTCGCGGGGCGGATTTGGAAGATTCCATGGCAGGGGCCGACCTGCACACGGTTCGCGACGAGAAATGCCTGTGGACTTGGTCGACCACGGCACCGTACAACCATTCCAAAGACGGGGCCGCCGCCGCGGACATCCGGCGGAGCACGACTCACGACTGGGCAACACGGCAGGAAACGCATGATCCGTTTGAATTTGAACGGCGCCATCCGCGAGGTCGAGGCCGAACCCGACACGCCGCTCCTCTGGGTCATCCGCGAGCAGGCCGGCCTCACTGGCACCAAGTACGGCTGCGGCATCGCACAGTGCGGCGCCTGCACGGTGCATATCGACGGCACGGCGGTGCGCTCCTGTTCGATGCCGGTCTCCAGCGTCACCCCTGACCAGAAGATCGTGACGATCGAGGGCCTGTCGAAGGATCGCTCGCACCCGGTGCAGAAGGCCTGGGCCGAACTCGACGTGCCGCAATGCGGCTTCTGCCAGTCTGGAATGATCATGGCGTCGGCGGCGCTGCTGGCGCAGAACCCGCACCCGAGCGAGGCGCAGATCCGCTCCGAGATCACCAACATCTGCCGCTGCGGCACCTACAACCGCGTCCTGGCCGGCATCAAGCTCGCCGCCGATGGCGGCCAGGCCGGTTGAGGAGACAGCCATGAATGCCCTCGCGAACAAGCCTTCCCGACGCGCTTTCGTGGCCGGCGCCGTTGCCGCCGGCGGCCTCAGCCTCGGATTTCACGTGCCCTTCCCCGAGGCTGCCGCGCAGGAGGCTCCGCCGGCGCTCACGCCCGAGGTCAATGCCTGGGTGGTGATCAAGCCGGACGAGACTGTGGTGATCCGCATCGCCCGATCCGAGATGGGCCAGGGCACTCTCACGGGCCTCGCCCAGCTCGTCGCCGAGGAGCTCGGCTGCGACTGGAGCAAGGTGGTCACCGAGTATCCCACGCCGGGCCAGAACGTCGCCCGCGGCCGGGTCTGGGGCGATTTCGGCACGGGCGGCAGCCGCGGCATCCGCGAGTCCCAGGACTATGTTCGCAAGGGGGGAGCCGCCGCCCGCATCATGCTGGTCGAGGCCGCCGCCCAGGGTTGGGGCGTCGCTCCTTCGGAGTGCCGGGTCGAGAAGGGCGTGATCAGCCATGGGGGCTCCGGCCGCACCACCACCTTCGGTGCGGTGGCGATGGCGGCAGCCAAGGTCACGCCGCCGAAGGACATCGTCCTCAAGGATCCGAAGGACTGGACCATCGCCGGCAAGCCGGTGAAGCGCCTCGATACCGTCGAGAAGACCGACGGCAGCCAGATCTACGGCATCGATCTCACCATGCCTGGCCTGCTGAACGCGGCAATCCGCGACTGCCCCGTCTTCGGCGGCACCGTGAAGAGCTTCGACGCCAAGGCTGTCGAGGGTATGCCCGGGGTCAAGAAGGTCGTCGCGGTGGGCGATACCGGCGTGGCGGTCATCGCCGACACCTTCTGGCGTGCCAAGACCGCCGTGGAGGCCCTGCCGATCGTCTGGGACGAGAGCCCGAACGGCCAGGTTTCGAGCGAGACCATCGCGGCGACCCTGCGCGACGGCCTGGACGCCGAGGACGCCTATGTGGGCAACAAGGGCGGCGACGTCGCGACCGCCCTGAAGGGCGCGGCCCGGGTCGTGGAGGCGACCTACGGCGTCCCCTTCCAGAACCACGCCACCATGGAGCCGATGAACGCCACGGTGCGCTGGACCCCGGAGCGCTGCGAGGCCTGGGCACCGACCCAGAACGGCGAGGCGGCGCTCGCCGCCGTGGCCGAGGCCGCCGGCCTCTCGGCGAAACAGTGCGACGTCTACAAGCTCCTGCTTGGCGGCGGCTTCGGCCGGCGCGGCGCCACCCACGACTGGCTGCGCCAGGCCGTCCTCATCGCGAAGGAGATGCCCGGGACCCCGATCAAGCTGATCTGGACCCGCGAGGAGGACATGACCCACGGGCGCTACCACCCGATCACCCAATGCCGGATGCGCGCCGGGCTGGACGACGCCGGCAACGTCACCGGGCTGCACATGCGCATCTCGGGGCAATCGATCCTGGTCTCGGTGGCGCCGAACCGGATGGTGGACGGCAAGGATCCGGTGGTGTTCCAGGGGCTCAATGCCGGCGGCGCGGAGGCCGCGATCGGCTACGCGATCCCGAACATTTTGGTCGACCACGCCATGCGCAACCCGCACGTCCCGCCGGGCTTCTGGCGCGGCGTGAACATGAACCCGAATGCGATCTACCTCGAATGCTTCATGGACGAGCTCGCCCATGCGGTGGGACAGGATCCCCTGGCCTTCCGGCTGAAGCTGATGGAGCAGCACCCCAAGCACCGGGCGGTGCTGCAGGCGGTGGCGGACAAGGCCGGCTGGGGCTCGAAGCCCCCGGCAGGCGTCCACCGAGGTCTCGCCCAGATGATGGGCTTCGGGTCCTACGTGGCAGCGGTGGCCGAGGTCTCCGTCGGTGAAGACGGGACGGTCAAAATTCACCGCATCGTCGCGGCCACCGATCCGGGCCATGCCCTCAACCCACAGCAGATCGACGCCCAGATCGCGGGCTCCTTCGTCTACGGCCTGTCCGCGGCGCTCTACCAGGAATGCACCGTCAAAAACGGCCGCATCGAGCAGACGAACTTCGACACCTACCCCGTGATGCGGCTCCAGGAGATGCCCGTGGTCGAGACGATCGTGATGCCGTCGGGCGGCTTCTGGGGTGGGGTCGGCGAGCCCACCATCGCGGTGGCGGCCCCCGCTGTGCTGAACGCGATCTATGCGGCCACCGGCAAGCGCGTGCGCCAGATGCCGGTGAAGAACACGGACCTGCGCCGGGCGTGATGCGCCCGGCTGTGCTCGCGGCCTGGCTGCTCGCCGGGTCCGTCGGGATGGTCCTGGCGAGGGAGCGCCCGCCGCCGGGGGCTTCCTCCTGCGCCGGGTGTCACGCCGAGGGGGCCGCGATGGGGGCGATCGACGGTCGCCCGGAGGCCGAAATCGCGGCGGCGCTCGCCCAGTACCGTTCGGGCGTGCGACCCGCGAGCGTGATGAGCCGCATCGCCAGGGGTTTCTCGGAGGAGGAGTCCCGAGCGATCGCCGCCTACCTGTCGCGGCAGCGTCCGGCCGCCCCCGAGACGAGCCAGGAGCGACCATGAGCCCGACGCGCCGCGCGGTCCTCGCCACTGGGGCGGCCTTCGCTTTGGGGCGGCCGGCTCTGGCTCAGGGCGCGGCGAAGGTCGTGGTGATCGGCGGCGGCTTCGGCGGCGCCACCGCCGCGCGCGCACTGCATGGCGGCGGCCTCGACGTGACCCTGGTCGAGGTGAACCCGACCTACGTGTCCTGCCCGTTCAGCAACGAGGTCATCGCCGGGCTCCAGCCGATGGCGGCGCAGCGGTTCGGCTACGAGGGCCTTGCCCGTGCCGGCCTGCGCGTCGTGCACGCCGCTGCCACCGGCATCGACGCGAATGCACGCCGGGTGACGCTCGCAGACGGCACCGCACGCACTTATGACCGACTCGTGCTCTCGCCGGGGATCGACCTGCGCTTCGACGCCATTCCCGGCTACGACGCGGCGGCGGCCGAGCGCATGCCCCATGCCTGGAAGGCGGGCGAGCAGACGCTGCTCCTCGCCCGGCAGCTCGCCGCGATGCCCGAGGGCGGCACCGTGGTGCTGGCGGTGCCGGGCAATCCCTATCGCTGCCCGCCCGGCCCCTACGAGCGCGCGAGCCTGATCGCCCATGTGCTCAAGACCAC
Organism: Methylobacterium sp. Leaf89; assembly: GCF_001422215.1. Lineage (NCBI taxonomy): Bacteria > Pseudomonadati > Pseudomonadota > Alphaproteobacteria > Hyphomicrobiales > Methylobacteriaceae > Methylobacterium > Methylobacterium sp. Leaf89. The sequence continues at coordinate 428,069 of NZ_LMML01000028.1, forward strand.
CAAGCCCCGCGCGAAGCTGATCCTCCTCGACGCCAAGGACACCTTCTCGAAGCAGCGCCTGTTCCAGTTGGGCTGGAAGGCCCTCTACCCGACGCAACTCGAATACGTCCCCCTGGCGGAGGGCGGACAGGTCACTGCCGTCGACCCGGACGCCATGATCGTCCGCACCGACTTCTCGGACTACAAGGCCGACGTGGCCTGCATCATCCCGCCCCAGCGGGCGGGGCGGATCGCCGCCGTCGCTGGCGTCGCCGACCGCAGCGGCTGGTGCCCGATCGATCCCGTCACCTTCGAATCCCGGCTGGTGCCCGGCATCCACGTCATCGGCGACGCGGCCATCGCCGGGGCGATGCCGAAATCCGCTTTCTCGGCCAACGCCCAGGCCAAGGTCTGCGCCGACGCGGTGATCGACCTCCTGGCTGGCCGCGCACCCGAGACGCCGAAGCTGATCAACACCTGCTACAGCCTGGTGGCGCCCGGCTACGGCATCTCGATCGCGGGCGTCTACCACCCGGCGGGCGGCGTCCTCGCTGACGTGGAGGGGGCCGGCGGCATCAGCCCGGTCGACGCGTCGATGGCCCTGCGCGAGCAGGAGGCCCTCCACGCCGCCGACTGGTACCGCACCATCACCCGGCAGGTCTTCGGGTGAGGCGCGTGCCCGGATGGGTCTGGATCGGCTGCACGATCCTGGCCGCGCGGGCCGAGGCCGCGGCGGGAGCCGAACCGGGCGCGGAGCCCCTGCGGCCCGTCACCGTCGTCGACCGCGCCATACCCGCCAGCCTGACCGGCGTGCCGGGGGATCCCGCGCGGGGCCAGGCCCTCGTGACCGACCGCACCAAGGGGCTCTGCCCGCTCTGCCACGCCGGGCCGTTCCCCGAGGAGCCGTTTCCCGGCAATCTCGGCCCCGACCTCGTGGGCGTCGGCGACCGGCTTGCGCCCGGAGCCCTGCGCCTGCGCCTCGTGGACGGCCGGGTCTTGAACCCGGACACCATCATGCCCTCCTATTACAGCCTCGCCGGCACCACGCGGGTCGGCGCAGCCTGGCGCGGCCGGCCGGTGCTGGCACCCCAGGAGATCGAGGACATCGTCGCCTTCCTTGCGACGCTACGCGAAACCCCTTCGGAGAGGCCGGCGCCGTGAGCCCGCACATGTCCCACCACCCGAGCCGACGCGGCGTCCTCGCCCTTGGACCCGGCCTCGCCGCGACCGTCGCCCTGCGCCCGGTGGCGGCCGGGGCCGCGATCCGCACCGAAAGCACGGCCGAGGCCATCCGGCGCTTCGCAGGCGAGGCCGAGATCCTCCCGGGGCGCGTCCGCCTCGACCTGCCGCCGCTGGTCGAGAACGGCAACGCGGTGACGATCACCGTGGCGGTGGACAGCCCCATGACGCCGGAGGACCATGTCCGCCGCATCGCGGTGTTCAACGACAGGAATCCGCAGCCGAACGTCATCACCGTATACCTAGGGTCGCGTGGAGGTCGCGCTGCGATCACGACCCGAATCCGCCTCGCCGACACGCAACGCATCACCGCCATCGCGGAGACCAGCGACGGGCGCTACTGGTCGACCACGGCCGACGCCATCGTCACCCTCGCCGCCTGCCTGGAGGGCTGAGCCGCCATGGCCCGCACCCTGATCAACGTGCCGAAATCCGCCCAGGTCGGCGAGGTCGTCACGATCAAGACCCTGATCTCGCACCCGATGGAGACCGGCTTCCGGCCGGGGGCCGACGGGCGCATCCGCCCGCGGGACATCATCACGGAGTTCGCCTGCCTCTACGACGGCGAGACGGTGTTCCGGGCCGAGCTGTTTCCGGCCACCGCAGCCAACCCCTACCTGACCTTCAGCCTGCGGGCGACGCGGACGGGCACGCTCACCTTCACCTGGCGCGGCGACAACGGTTTCTCGCAGACCGAGACCGCGACCCTGACGGTGACGTGAGGCGGTTCGCGCTCCTGATGGTCGCGGTCCTGTCGGCGGGGCCGGGGCGGGCGGACGGGAGTCCCGCCGCCGCGCGGCGCTCGGGCTTCGACACCATGAGCCCCGACATCCAGGCGATGCAGCGCGACGGCATGGCCAACCCGGCCCTGCTCTGGCTCGCGGACGGCGCCGACCTCTGGGGCAAGCCGCCGGCCCCGGGCCGGCCCGCCTGCGCCGGCTGCCACGGCGAGGCCGGGACCACGATGCGCGGCGTCGCCGCCCGCTACCCGGCCTGGGACGCCGAGACCGCGGCCCCCCTCGACCTCGAGGGCCGGATCAATGCCTGCCGGCGGCGCCACCAGGGCGCGGAGTCCTATCCGTACGAGAGCCGTGAGCTCCTCGGGCTCGCCGCCTACGTCGCCGCCCAGTCCGCGGGCCTGCCGATCACGGCCCCGGACGATCCCCGCCTCGGTCCCGCCCGGGCGGCCGGCAAGGCGCTGTTCACGCAGCGCATGGGCCAGCTCGGCCTGTCCTGCGCCGCCTGCCACGACGACAACCCCGGACGCCGCCTCGGCGCGGCCCTGATCCCGCAGGGCCACCCCACCGGCTATCCGCTCTACCGCCTGGAATGGCAGGGGGTCGGGTCCGTGCAGCGGCGCCTGCGCAACTGCATGACGGGAATGCGGGCCGAGCCCTTCGCCTACGGCGGGGAGGAGTTCGTCGCCCTGGAGCGCTACCTCATGGACCGGGCCGCGCCCCTGCCGGTGGAGACCCCGGCGGTGCGCCCGTAGGGGTCAGCGGAGCCGGGCCAGCACGAGCCCGCCGGCCGCGGTGAGCAGGACGACGATCCAGGGGGGCGCCCGCCCTGCGGTGAGCAGCACGAAGGCCAGGACCGCGAGGGCGAAGTCGCGGGCATCGCCCACGGCGCTGACCCAGACGGGATCGTAGAGGGCGGCTCCCAGGATGCCGACCACGGCGGCGTTGGTGCCGCGCATCGCCGCCTGGGCGCGGGGACGGGCGCGCAGGCCGTCCCAGTAGGGCAGGGCGCCGTAGACCAGGAGCAGGCCCGGCAGGAAGATCGCCACCAGGGCGATGACCGCCCCGGGCAGGCCGTGCGGCACCGGGCCGACCGCCGCGCCGAGATAGGCCGCCACGGTGAAGAGCGGCCCCGGCACCGCCTGGGCGGCGCCGTAGCCGGCGAGGAACCGGGCCGGATCGATCCAGCCGGGGCCGACCACCTCCGCCTGCAGCAGCGGCAGCACCACGTGGCCGCCGCCGAACACCAGGGCGCCCGCGCGGTAGAAGGCGTCGAACAGGGCGAGCCCCTGGCCCGCCGGACCCGCGGCGCCGCTCGGGGCGAGCAGGGCCGGCCCCATGAGGGTCGGCCCCACGAGCAGCCCCGCGAACAGGATCAGCGCCACCGCGCCCGCCCGGCGCGAGACCGGCACCGCGAGGCGGCCGACGGTGGCGGCGGGCGCACCCCGGCACAGGATCAGCCCGGCCGCGGCCCCGAGGGCGATCGCCAGCACCTGTCCGACGGCGCCGGGCAGGAAGACGACCCCCATCAGCGCCGCGACGGCGATCCCGGCGCGGGGCCGGTCGGGGGTGAGCGTGCGGGCCATGCCCCAGACCGCCTGGGCCACCACCGCCACGGCCACGAGCTTGAGGCCGTGCAGCACGGCCTCCGCCCAGGGGCCCGTCAGGGCGCCGGCCCCGAGGGCGAAGGCGAGGAGCACCAGCGCGGAGGGCAGCGTGAAGGCCGCCCAGGCGGCGAGCCCGCCGAGGAGGCCGCCGGCCCGCAGCAGCCCGAGGGAGAAGCCGACCTGACTGGAGGCCGGCCCCGGCAGGAACTGGCACAGGGCGACGAGGTCGGCATAGCCCGCCTCGTCGATCCAGCGCCGGCGCTGCACCAGCTCGTCCCGGAAGTAGCCAAGATGCGCGATCGGACCGCCGAAGGACGTCAGACCGAGCTTGAGGAACACGCCGAACACCTCGGCGGCCCGGCCGGGACCCGGACGCGTCTTGGGGAATGGAGGCTGTGCCTGCCCGTTCACGCGGTGATCCTCATCGTCGACACGTCTGCAGCACCCATCCCGCTCTCGATCGACCATGGACCGGTTCGGCGGGCGGATACCATCCGGCGCGGCCTAAGTCGCGGCGATTCCCACCGGCCGGCCCGTCCCCGGGGCGCGGCGCACCGGCGGACCGCAGGCGCGCCGCGCGGGAAACGCCCAAACGAGGCGCAGAGCAATCAAGTCTCGCTATAGTACGCATCGTCCTAAGTAAAGTACGGATCGTCACCTAATCAATCGACTCGAAGGTCTGTACTTACAAATCCATAAACCAATCCCGGTCGAGATTGATGTGCCTAGACGGCATTGATGGCTCCAAACCTGGATTGCATCTCATGGACTATTCTGTTGGTCTAACTCAGGCTGCGCGTGACAACGTGCTCTCTCTGCAGAACACCGCGTCGCTGATGTCTACCAATCAGGAGCGCCTGACGACTCGAAAGAGCGTCAACAGCGCCCTGGATGATCCGGTCAAGTATTTCACCGCGCAGGCGCTCACGGATCGCGCCGGCTCCCTGACGAGCCTGCTCGCAGGCATGTCCAACGGCATCCAGACCATCAAGCAGGCGTCGAATGGCCTCGACACGATCAGCACCTACGTGAAGTCGATGCAGGCGGTGGTGCAGCAGGCCCAGAGCAGCGCCGCGCAGAACCTGCCCAAGATTTCCGGGACCGCCGTCCTCGGTGCTCCGAACTTGGCCACTGCCGCGGGCATGAGCGTCCGTGACTACTCCCTCGGCATGACCCTGATCGCTCCGGTCGCCCCGGCCAAGGCCGGTGCCAACGGAAACGTCGGGCTGGCGACGACCGTCAACACCCTGCAGATTTCGGCTGGCAACGCGAGCTACAGCTACACGATCACGGCGTCCGACACGGTCGCCGACCTCGTCAGCCAGATCAACAAGTCGGGCCTCGCCACCGCGTCGGTGGACAACCAGGGTTTGATGCAGGTGGTCGGCGAGGGATCCGATCCTCTCACCATCAATCTCGGTGCCGCCGCGACGCCGCCGGCGACCGGCTTCACCGCCAACACGACGGCGACGACGCGGATCTTCGGTGCGAAGTCGAATGCCGTCGTCGGCGGCCTCACCTCGGCGGCCCGCTCGGCTCTGGTCGAGCAGTTCAACACCTTGCGCACCCAGATCGACTCCGCAGCCAAGGATTCCGGCTTCAGTGGCATCAATCTGCTCAACGGCGACAAGACCTCGGTCGTCTTCAACGAGTTGACCGGGCCGGACCAGTCAAAGCTCGTCGTGCAAGGCACGGTGACCAACTCAGCAAACCTAGGGATCGGTCTGATGCAGGATATAGCCACGTCCGCCGGTGGGTCGAACTTCGGCATCCAGAACAACGCGGACCTCACGAAAGCGGCGGACGCGCTGACCGGTGCGCTCAACACCCTGAAGACCCAATCGAACGTGCTCTCCTCGAACATGTCGATCATCCAGACCCGCCAGGACTTCACCAAAAGCATGACCAACATCCTCGCGACCGGCGCCTCCAACCTGACGGCGGCGGACATGAACGAGGAGGTTGCCAACTCGCAGGCCCTGCAGCTTCAGCAGTCGCTCGGCGTCTCGGCGCTGTCCCTCGCCAATCAGGCGAACCAGAGCATCCTGCAACTCCTGCGCTAAGCGGACCCAGCAACTCGGCGCGGTTCGATTGACCGCGCCGAGTTGCGCCCGGGGTTCGCGCACGCCGGTGCGACCGCGGCCCCTCTCTCAGCATGATCCGGCCGGCCATGGCTCTCGCTTCCGAACTGTCCAGATGGCTTGCCGCAGGGGCAGCGCTGACGGGTGCCATCGTGATGATGACGCAGTCCGCCCCCTCGTGGGACGGTGTGCGGATCGGGCTCGTGTGTCTCGTCTCATGGGCGATCTTCACGACAATCGGGTTTGCAGGCGGGTTTGAGGCACTCGTTACCGGCCGGACGCGCAAGCGGGCCGGACGTTCATCGACCGGGCGCCCGGCAAAACCGGACCCGGCCGGGCCCCTGACGGACGGCCCTGCCGCGAACGAGCGGACATCGCCGGAAGCCCCGTCCCCGCCTGCTCCAGCCTCGTCCGCCGCATCCCTTCCGGCCCATCGGAAGCGGATTCTACAACGGAGATTTCTCTGATCCATCCGGTCTGACAATTTTCAGTCTCATCTATGTTCAAATAACTCTGTTTCGTCTCAGCGTAGATTACAGATAAGTGTAGATTACTATCAGGTCTATGGGCCGCTGATCGCGGGCTCGTTCGGGAATTATTCTGTCGAATGCAGAGTCGACCGCGATGAAAGACGAGCCTGATCCGTTCCGTTGCTGTTGGAATAGTTCCAAGGTCATACGCCAGTGACCTCCTGGATTATCCTCCGGCGGGCCGCGATCGGGGCTTCCGGTCGGCACCATCGTTCTTGGACCGTCCCGCGTTGCGCGTGCTCCACTCTCCCGGCGTTCGAGATTGGCAGGCTTCCGTCCGAGGGGCGGAGCGACCCGTCAGACCACCCGTCCGGTCCGGACTAGGAAATAGTCTTTCTGTTTCCGGGATGAGGTTCGAAGTCGCAGTCTATAGGCCAACTTATAATGTAAATTATAGATATATCTGAATCTTATGGAAGATAGATACGGCGCCTGATCTTTCTCTATCCCAGTCGGGAGGAGCGATTGCATGGTGTGCCCATTCGACCGAGATCGCAGGCGCTGTCCGCGGCCTCCGCGTCGCCCGTCGATGCGGGTTCCGCACCCTGGGCGCCCTTTTCCGAGGATGGGCTTCGCCGAGGGAATCCGCCGCAGGCACGCGCCTGGTCGGGCGGCACGCGTCGACGAGTCCGACCGGGACGCACGCATCTCCGCGAACCGACTCAGGGCCGTTTCAGTCAGCCAAAACCGCGCGCGTGCACGCAAGACGGGTGCAGCGCAGCGCGCGCGGCGTTCTGAGACTGACGATGGCGTGTGCACGGACGGACGTTCCGTCCTTCAATCCAGACAATCCATCCCGGAGCGTGCGGATCCGCTGTGGCGCTATTCACTGCGCGAAGAGCGAACAATAGATTGTCCGGGAGGCGTACTCCGGGATATCCGGACTGTTTTAGGTCAATCGAGAGGGCCATAGAACTGGATCGGATAGATGATAGAGTATCTTTTCCAGAGCATCGCCGACAACAATACGCGTCGAAGAGCCTGGATTGATGCCTTGGCGGATCTATTCGAGGTGCGTTGCGAGCAGGACGTCTTTGTTCCGTGCAGTGTATACCAAAGATATTATAATCTGAAGAAAATGATGTTTACCGAGACCGACGGCTTCAAGCAGGTCGCGGAGAGAAAATTGTCTCAAATCGCGAACCAGAACATCGATCACATCTGCATCTCCCTCCAGCTCTCAGGTCGGAAAAAGATTGCAACCGGAAGGTGCGTTTCGGAAATCGAGAAGGAGATGCTGGTCGTCTTCGATCTTTCTCAGGAGCTCTCGATCGACCGCGCGGGCGGGGGCGCCGAATTGGGTGCGATCGTGCCGCGCCGTGTCCTGGATGGTTGGCGCGGCGATCCGTCGAGCTGGCATGGACGGGTCATCCCTCCGACGACCACACCCCTCACCCTTCTGCTCGCCGACCATCTGAAAGGCTTGCGGACCTGCCTTCGGACGGCGGCCCCGCTGCAGAAGAACAGGCTCGCCGAAGCCTCCATCGCCCTCTGCAACGCGGCGTTCATCGCGGAGGCGGACAGCGCCTACAATCACACCGGCGTCCTCGGGATCGCCGTGCGCCAGGAAATCGACCGAAACCTCGCCGCGATCGACGCCGAGACGCTGATGGCCAAGTTCGGCCTGTCGCGGACGCCCCTCTACAAGCTGTTCGAGGCCGATGGGGGGGTCTACGCCTATATCCGCAGCCGGCGCCTCGCGCACGCCATGCAGCAGCTCGCCTGCGCCGCCGGCGGGCGGCGCCCGAGGATCGCGCAACTGGCGTTCGAGAGCGGTTTCGAGAACGAGCAGGTGTTCAGCCGGGCGTTCCGGCGCAAGTACGGCCTGAACCCGAGCGAGGTCGACGCCACCTGCCAGGTCTGCCCGCACGACGACCGCGCGTCACGCCTGCTGTCCTGGCTGCGTGAACTCTAGCCGATCGCGGGTCCTGCTCACGGCGCCGCGCCGTTCGCGCCCCGTCGGCTCAGCAGGTCCTTGCGGAACTTGGCATCGGGGCGCTGCAGGAAGTGCCCGGCGCAGCGCATGTGCTCGTGCATCTCGCGCCCGACACGTCGGCGCCCCGGGACCGAGCGGCGCTTCGATCCCAGGGCCCGCCTCGTCCCGGATGCGCGGGAATCGGTGTCCGGAGAAGCCCCGGTTGGGCACGGGCGGACCGCCCGCGGACTGGCCGGTGCTCAATTCGCAGGAGTCCGAAGGTGCACGAAAGCAAAAATTCGAAAAACGGATTCATACATTGTGAATTGCTGGCCCGTATGCCTGTAGCGCGTAAGATTTAAAAATCGAGCCGCATGCAACTTCTGCGTTATAGAGCTTGTATCACAGAAACTTGTTCCGATGCTGTTCGATCAGAAAACCTTTCGAAAGATGGTCTTGAATCGTACAGGACATCCCTGCCAGCCTGAAACGACCGGAAAAGCCGACGTTTTTCTCAATGTGCGTGCGGTTGCGCTGCTCGAACGATTCCGCTCGGACAGTCGTGGCGCGACCGCCGTCGAATTCGGGCTCGTTGCAATTCCGTTCTTCACGATGCTTGCGGCGATCATCCAGATCTCGTTTCAGGTCTGGGCTGCGCAGAACCTCGACTATGCTGTGCAGAAGGCAAGCCGATCCATTCTGACGGGATCCTTTCAGGTGGCCAATAGCGGGCAGCGGGACCCGGCCGTTCTGTTGGGACGTCTGCGGGACAATCTCTGCAACTCCGGCGCGCTGATGCCGGCCTTCGACTGCCAGTCGATCAAGCTCGACGTCACGCTGAGCGGGTCCTACGGCAGCGGCAGCGTTTCCAGCCCGTTCGACTCGAGCACGGGCGGCTGGTCCCGCACGGCCGGGACGCAGTTCAGCTGTCCGCAGCCGGGCGCCATCGTCATCGTTTCGGCGGCCGCGAAGTTTCCGGTGTTCTTCTCGTTCCTGAAGCTGAGCCCGAATACCTTCGCCGATGGATCCCAGCTGATGCTGTCGACGGCCGTCTTCCGGACGGAGCCCTACCAGACGACATCGACCACGGGCTGCAACACCTGACATGGGTTCGCCAGGCTCCTTCCCGCCACCTGCCCGGAACATCCACGCCGTCCGGATCCGTGCCCGTTCGTTCGGGCGGGCGGCCGAAGGCGTGTCGGCGGTGGAATTCGCCCTCATCTTCCCGATCATGCTCCTGCTGCTGGTCGGCATCATCGAGCTGTCGAATGGTGTCGACAACTGGCGCAAGGTGACCCTCCTGTCGCGGGCCGTCGCGGATCTCACGTCGCAGGGCGACAAGCAGAACCCGATGACGGATGCGGCGATGGCCGACATCCTGAAGTCGGCCAAGCTCATTCTTCGTCCCTTCGACACCACGAACGTCAAGATCGTCGTGAGCGCGCTGGGGGTCGACCTGAAGGGCTTCTCCCTGAGGCCCGTCGTCTGTTCGAGCGCCGCCACGGACAACGCCAAGGCGCGCGCCACCGGGGCCGCCGCGGACCTGAGCGTTCCGCAGGGATTCCAGGTCACCGGCACCCGCTACATCCTCGCGGAGGTGACGATGCCCTACGCGCCGATGCTGGGCAGCGCCCTGGTGAACCAGCTCGGCGGGACCAACGGGCAGATCACCCTGACCGTCAACACGCCCTGGCCGACCCGCGGCGGCCAGCCCTACGGGGTGAACCCCTACAGCGAGGTGGTCCTGCCCAAGGGATCGCCCTGCCCCGCCCCCGTGACCTGAGTGCGACGAGGTGAGGAGATGATCGTGCGTCGTCCTGGTTTGGTCCAACGCTTCCACGGCGATCGCCGCGGGAACGTCGCGGTGATCTTCGCGCTCGCGAGCCTGCCGCTGCTCGCCTTCGCGGGGGCCGCCCTCGATTACGGAACCGCCACGCGGATGCAGGCCAAGCTCCAGGCGGCCACCGATGCGACGGCCCTGAGCCTGTGCCAGAGCCCGAGCACGACGACCACGGCCCAGATGCAGGCCCAAGCCCAGGCCATGATGGCCGGCTACATGGGAGCCGCCGGATTGACGGTCGATCCCATCAGCGTGACGACGAGCCCGCGCAAGATCGTCCTGGCCACCCATATCAGCTCGCCGGCCCTGTTCGGCCAGGTCTCCAAGACGCTGGATCTGAATCCCACCGCCGTCGCCCAATGCGCGACGCCGCTTCCGAAGACGTTCGAGATCGCCCTCGTGCTGGACACGACCGGCTCGATGAGTTCGAGCGGCGGCAGCACGACGAAGATGCAGGCCGCCCAGCAGGCGGCGAACAACTTCATCGACTACGTCCACAACAACCCCGCCTTCACCGCGGATACGCGGATCTCGATCGTTCCCTTCGCGGCGTCCGTCGCGGTCAATCCGGTCACGTACCGGAACGCGGCCTGGATCGATAAGCTCGGCAAATCCTCCTACCACTGGAACAACGTCAGCGGCGCCACGGCGGCCGGGTTCACCAGTCGGTTCGGGATCTTCGATTCCCTCAAGACCGTCTCGCCGAGCTGGGGCTGGGGCGGGTGCCTGGAGACCTTGCCCTATCCGCTGAACGTCCAGGACGGGCAACCGGGGGCGAGCGCCGATTCCCTCTACGTCCCGATGTTCGCACCCGACGAGCCCGGTCAGGGGACGACGTCCTATACGACCTATGCGGGGAACTACACGTTCAACAGCTACCTGAACGACGCGACGGGCTCCAATTCCTGCAAGGCGGACACCAGCCTGAGCTTCGCCGCCACCGAGGCGCGGGCCTGCAAGTACGTCAATCCCCAAGGCGCGGCGCCCACGGAGAGCTCCTACCTCGCCCTGCCGAACGGACCCAATTTCGGCTGCACCAGTCAGCCCCTGCAGCGGCTGACCAACGACGTCACGATCCTCAAGTCGCTGGTCTCGAGCCTGAAGCCGCAGGGCGCGACGAACATCCTCGAAGGCCTGATGTGGGGATGGCGCACGGTGTCGCCCAACAGCGTCTTCGGCGATGGCGGCTCCTACGCCTCGGCGAACGTCAACAAGATCATCATCCTGATGACGGACGGGGCGAACAGCTGGAGCGACAACCCCTACCAGAACTACAACGGGACGTTCTTCTTCTCGATGGGGTATTTCAAGAACGCCGACGGCTCGACGCCGAACGGGCGCCTGCCGCCCAACTACCAGAATCTCACGACCACCACCCAGGCGCGCAACGCCCTGGACGCCCTGACCCAGACGGCCTGCACCAACGCCAAGGCGGCCGGCATCCAGCTCTACACGATCGGCTTCAGCACCGCGGGCGATCCGATCGACAGCCAGGGCCTGAGCCTGCTGAACGGCTGCGCGAGTTCGCAGAGCCAGGCGTTCATCGCCAACACCTCGGACGCCCTCATCGCGGCCTTCGACCAGATCGGAAAGAGCATCGGAACGCTGCGCCTGACCCAGTGAGGGCACCCGTCCCTGGGCCGGCTTCCAGACGCTGAGGGCCGTCGTCCCGGGCCCGACCCTCACACACCCGCGCCGTTCGCGCCCCGTCGGCTCAGCAGGTCCTTGCGGAACTTGGCATCGAGGCGCTGCATGAAGTGCTCGGCGCAGCACATGTGCTCGTGCATCTCGCGCCGGACGGCCTCGGCGTCCTCGGCCCGGTAGGCGGCCACGAGGGCGCGGTGGCTTTCGAGGTTGTGGGCGCCGAAGGCCTCGTGCTCGGTGAGGCTGTCGCTGCGGAATTCCACGAGGTCGCGCAGCAGGCTGTTGAGGAACCGGCACATGAAGGCGAGGAGCGGGTTGTCGCTGGCGTCGCACAGGATGTCGTGGAAATCGACCTCGACCACCCGGCCGAGGCCGCGCTGGTCGCCCGCGTTGGCGGCCTCGCAGGCGGCCATGTTCGCCTCCAGGCGGCGGAACTCCGCCTCGCCGAGGCGGCCGACCACGCTGACGCCGAGCGTCACCTCCAGGCTGCGGCGCAGGGCGTAGACCTGGGCGAAGTCGAGCTCCTGGAAATGCAGGAACCGGCGCAGCTGCTGCGCGGCGGCGTCCACCGAGATCGGGCGGATCTCCGGGCCGCCGTTGGGGCCGGACTGCATCGTCACCAGACCCTGGACCTCCAGGGCCTTCAGGGCCTCGCGGATCGTGCCCTTGGCGCAGCCGTAATGCTGCATCAGGGCGCGCTCGTTCGGCAGGCGGTCGCCGGGGGCCAGGCGTTCGCGGGCGATCCGGTTGCAGAGATCCTCGGCGATCTGGTCCGACAGCTTGATCCGCCGCATCGGCGCGGGCGGGCCGTCCACCTCGGGCGTGGTCATCGGGGAGCCGGACTCGGTGGAGCCCAGGCCGCGTCGGCGTCGAGGGGGAAGATCGGGCGGGCGAGCTTGGCGAACGGGAACAGGCCGTAATCGGAGCTGGTGACGCCCCGGCTCGCGCACTCCACCACCGCCCGGGCGAGGGGCTCGAAGACCGGCCGGCAATACATCCGCGACTTCAGGATCAGCACCCGGGCCGCCGCCGGGTCGAGGCCGAGGCTGGTGAACACGCCGAGGTCCCAGGGCTCGTGCGGCTCTTCCGTGACGAGGATGCGGGCCGCGCCCGTGTCGAGCACCGCCGCCCGGCCCATGCGGCAGCGTTGGCCCGTATAGGTCGGGCCGGTGATGACGTAGTCCCCGTCGCCCAGCGCCGTCACCGTGCCGGCGAGGGGGAGGGGGGCCTGGCGCGGGAAGCCCGGCAGGGGCACGCGGTTGCCGAGGCCGCAGGCGACCCGGGCGCCCACGCCCGCCGCGTGCAGGGCGGCCACGGCCTCCGGATCGCAGATCGGGCCGGCGAGGATGCCGTCCATCCCGGCGTCGAGGGCGGCGGCGAGCACGTCCATCACGTCGCAGGTGCCGCCCGACATGCAGTTGTCGCCGTGGTCGAGGAGGAGCACCGGGCCGTCGCCGGGCTGCGCCAGCGCGGCTTGTCCCGCCGCGATGGACTCGGCCAGCGGCGCCTCCGCGTAGACGAAGGCGTCCCGGGCGTCCCAGAGCCCGGCCGCGAGGTCGCGGGCCGCCGCGTCGGCGGCGCCCTGCGTCTCGGCCGTGACCGTGACCGAGACGCCGGCCTCGGCGAGGTCGGCCAGGGAGAAGCCGCCGAAGATCGTGGCGGCGAGCACGCCGGGGCGGGCCTCCGCCGCCCGGGCGGCCGCCACCGCCGCCTGCATCGGGCCGGGTACGCGGGTGTCCATGCGCAGGGTGTGGGCGAGCATCGGCGGGTGGACCCAGGCGCGGTGGGGCCTGAGGCCTTCGTCGAGCATGCGCCCGACGATCCCGGCGACGCGGGCGCCGGTCTCGGCCATGTCCACGTGCGGGTAGGTCTTGAAGCCGGCGAGCGCGTCGCACTGCGCCACCATCGCGTCCGTGATGTTGCCGTGGAGGTCGAGGGCGACGCCGAGCGGCACGCCTGGCGCCAGGGCGCGGATGCGGGCGAGCAGCGCACCCTCGCCGTCGTCGTGGCTCTCCGTCACCATCGCCCCATGCAGGTCGAGGAGGATGGCGTCGCAGCCCGGGCGGATCGCGTCGAGGATCGCCGCGCAGAGCGTCTCGAAGGCCGCGTCCGCCACCGGGCCGCTCGGGTTGGCATGGGCCGAGACCGGCACCGCGACGGTGGCGCCGCGCGCCTCCGCGAAGCGGATGAAGGCGCCCAGCGCCGTGGTGCTGTCGCGGCCCGCCGCCAGGGCCGCGTCGCCCCAGAGTGGGTGGAAGGCGGCCAGCGGGGTGGCCAGGGGCGAGAAGGTGTTGGTCTCGTGGTTCACCCGGGCGGTGACGATGCGCATGGCGGCAACTCGTGTCGTTGGGGTCAGGCCGCGGCGCTGTGGCGGGCGTCGTAGTCGAGCACTGCGTCGAGCAGGACCTGCGCGCCGGCGGCGCATTCGGACGGGGCGGTGGATTCGGCCGGGTTGTGGCTGAGGCCCCCGGCGCTCGGCACGAACACCATGGTGGTGGGCACCAGGCCGGCGACGTGGGCGGCGTCGTGGCCGGCCCCCGAGACCATGTCGCGGGTGGCGTGGCCGCCCTTCGCGGCCGCCCGCCGGACGGAGGCGATGCACTCGGGGTCGAAGGCGACGGGCGCGGTCCGGGCGATGGCCTGCAGGCGGGTCTCCAGCCCGAGCTCGGTGGCGACGCGCGCCACGGCCGCCTCGAGTTCCGCCTCCAGGGCGTCGAGCACCGCGTCCTGCGGGTGGCGCAGATCGACGGTGAGGAAGACGTGGCCCGGGATGACGTTGTTGGAGTTCGGCGTCACCGTGAGGTGGCCAACGGTGCCCACCGCGTCGGGGGCGTGCGCCTGAGCGGCGGCGTCCACCGCCTCCACCAGCCGGGCGGCGCCGACCAGCGCGTTGCGGCGCAGCGGCATCGGGGTCGAGCCCGTATGGGCGGACCGGCCCTCCAGGGTGACCTCGAACCAGCGCATGCCCTGCACGCCCTGCACCACGCCGATGGTGGCGCCTTCCGCCTCCAGGATCGGGCCCTGCTCGATGTGCAGTTCGAACATCGCCCCGAACGGCACCGCGCCCGCAGGCGCCGTGCCGCGGTAGCCGATGGCGTCGAGGGCTTCGCCGAAGCGCGTGCCGGCGCTGTCCTGGCGCGCCTCGGCCCAGTCGCCGGCATAGATGCCCGCATAGACGCCGGAGCCGAGCATGGCGGGGGCGAAGCGCGCGCCTTCCTCGTTGGTCCAGTTCACCAGCAGCAGCGGCGCCTCGGTGACGTAGCCGGCCCCGTCCAGGGTGCGCAGCACCTCGAGCCCGGCGAGCACGCCCAGCACCCCGTCGAACTTGCCCCCCGTGGGCTGCGTGTCGAGGTGGCTGCCGAGCGCGATGGGCTGCAGGTCCGGGTTCCGGCCGGGGCGCAGGGCGAACATGTTGCCCACCGCATCCACCGTGAGGGTGCAGCCCAGGGCCTCGACCTGGGTCCGCAGCCAGTCGCGCACCCGGCGGTCCTCGTCGCTCAGGGTCAGGCGGGCGATGCCGCCGTCGGGGGTGGCGCCGATGGCGGCGGTCTCGGTCAGGGTGTCCCAGAGGCGTTCGGCGTTGATGGTGAGGTTCGACATCGGTGTTTCGGAGTCCCTGCTGCTCACGCCGCCTTCACGCCGAGGAAGCGGTCGCGCGCCGCCTCGTCGGCGACGAAGTCGGCATTGCCGGCCGCGTAGGCGACGCGGCCGAGTTCGAGGATGTAGTGGCGGTCGGCCAGGCTCGTGCAGACCGCCAGGTTCTGCTCCACCAGCAGGATCGGGACCCCGGCCTCGCGGATGGCGCGGATCTGGGCCACGATCTCTTCGACGATGACGGGGGCGAGGCCTTCCACCGGCTCGTCGAGCATGAGGAGCTTCGGCCCGGAGAGGAGGGCGCGGGCGATGGAGAGCATCTGCTGCTCGCCGCCCGAGAGCTGCGCGCCCCCGTTGCGGCGGCGCTCTTCGAGACGCGGGAACATCGCGTAGATGTCCCGCAGGCCCCAGGGCGAGCCCTTGCGCACGGCGATGGCGAGATTCTCCGCGACGCTGAGCAGGCTGAAGATGCCCCGGTCCTCCGGCACGAGGGTGAGGCCGGCCCGGGCGATGCGGTGGGCGGGCCAGCCCGCTACGTCGGTTCCGTGGAACTGCACCCGGCCGCCGCGCGGGGGCAGGAGGCCGCTGATCGCCTTGAGCGTCGAGGTCTTGCCGGCACCGTTGCGCCCGAGCAGGCAGACGATTTCGCCGTCGCGCACCTCCAGGCTGACGCCCTGGAGGATGTGGCTCTTGCCGTAGAAGCCCTGGACCGCGTCCAGGCTGAGGGCGACCGGGCCGCTCACGAGGCGTGCGCCCGGGCGGGCGTGAGGTCGCCCGTGATCATGTTGCCGAGATAGGCCCGCCGCACCTCCGGGTCGTCGCGGACCCGGGCCGGCGGCCCCTCCACCAGCACGCGGCCGGCGCGCATCACCGTTACGGTGTCGGAGATGTTCATGACGATGCCCATGTTGTGCTCGATGAACAGGACGGTGTGGTCGCGGCCGAGGTCGCGGATCAGCGCCGTCATGGCGGCGATGTCGTCGATGCCCATGCCGGAGGTCGGCTCGTCGAGGAGGATGACCTTCGGCGCCGCCGCCATCGCCATCCCGACCTCCAGGCGCCGCTGCTGGCCGTGCGAGAGCGCGCCCGCGGCGCGCAGGGCCACCGCGGTCAGGTCGAGGCGTTCCAGCATCGCCTCGGCCATGGCCAGCGCCGGCCGGTTCGCCTCGGCCCGGCGCCAGGGGGCCAGCGCCTGCCAGGGCGTCTTGCCCTGCGCGGCCAGCCGCAGGTTCTCACGGACGCTCAAGGTCGGGAACAGGCTGGTGACCTGGAAGGAGCGGGCGAGGCCGAGGCGCACCCGCTCGTGGTCGGCGGTGCGGGTGATGTCCCGGCTGCCCAGGGTGATGCGCCCGGCCGAGGGCGCGATCCGGCCGGTCAGCGCATGGAACAGGGTCGTCTTGCCGGCGCCGTTCGGGCCGATGATCGAGTGGACGCTGTTTTCGGCGATGCGCAGGGTCACGTCCTGCAGGGCGACGAAGCTGCCGTAGCGGACGCCCAGGGCGTCGGTGGCGAGGATCGGCGCGCTCATCGGGCGACCTCCGGTGCGCGGCCGGTCTCCGCGCCGGGAAGAGCCTCCGGCGCGGGCGCGACCTCGGGGGCGGTCACCACGGGCCGGTCCGGCGCCGGATCGTCGACCGGCGGCGCCCGCGTCACGAGGGCGACGGCGTGCTCGATCAGGCCCCAGAGGCCGCGCTGCAGGAACAGCGTGATGACGATGAGGAGGAGCCCGAGGAGGAGGAGCCAGCGCGGCCAGATCGCCGAGAGGGCGTCGGCGGCGAGCAGGTAGGCGCCGGCCCCGAGGAGCGAGGCGAACAGGTTGGCGCTGCCGCCGATGATCGTCATGATCAGCAGGGTCTCGCTGGTATGGTAGTCGATGTTCGAGAGGGGCGCGACGCCGATCAGCATGGCGTGGAGCGCGCCCGCGAAGGCCGTCACCGCCCCGGAGATCGCGAAGGCCGCGACCTTGAAGGCGCGCACCGGATAGCCGATCGCCCCGGCCCGGCCCTCGTTGTCGCGGATGGCGAGCAGGGTGCGCCCGAAGGTCGAGAGCGCGACCCGCTGCAGGGCGGCGAAGAGCCCGAGGAAGAGCACGGCCACGAAGGCGTAGTAGGTCCAGGGATCGGCTAAAACCGTGCCGGCGAGGCGCGGGCGGGGAATGTCGAGCAGGCCGTTGTCGCCGCCCGTGAGGCCGCTGAAGGTGTAGGCCAGGAAGTAGAACATCTGCGAGAAGGCCAGCGTCAGCATGACGAAGTAGACGCCCTGGCGCCTGATCGAGACCCAGCCCACGGCGGCCGCCACCAGCGCCCCCATAGCCAGGGACAGCAGCAGCATGACGGGGGCGGGCAGGCCGGCGCGGACGAGGCCGAGCCCGGCGACGTAGCTGCCCAGGCCGAAGAAGATGCCCTGGCCGAAGGAGAGGAGGCCGGTATAGCCCAGCAGAAGGTTGCAGGCGGCGACCGCCAGCCCGTAGATCAGGATCTCGCTGGCCAGCGTGCCGGAGCGCATGACGAGGGGCAGGATCAGCACGGCGGCGAGCGCGAGGCCGAACTGGACGAGAGGCCGGTCGAGAAGAGGGACCATCGCGAAATCCTCCTCAGGCCCGGCCGAACAGGCCGCGCGGCATCGCCATGATGATGCCGGCCATGCCGAGATAGATGACGAGGCGCGCCCCCTCGGGCCACAGGGTGGCCATCAGGCTCTGGGCGATGCCGACGAGGAGGCCGGCGGCGAGCGCCCCGGCGTAGCTGCCCATGCCGCCGATCACCACCACCACGAAGGCGATGCCGAGCGCCTCGACGCCCATGAAGGGCTCGACGCCGCGGATGGGGGCGGCCAGCGCCCCGGCCAGCCCCGCGAGCCCCGCGCCGAGGGCGAAGACGGCGGTGTTGATGCGCAAGGTATCGTAGCCGAGGAGCGCCATGTTCGCGGGCGATTCCGACCCCGCCCGCACGATGGCGCCGAGCCGCGTCCGGTCGAGGAGCCACCACAGGCCCGCGGCCAGGAGCGCCGTGAAGCCGATTACGAAGAGCCGGTACTCCGGATAGACGAAGTCGCCGAGGATCAACACGCCGCTCAGTTCCTCCGGCGGGGCGACGTTCCCGCCGAGGGGTCCCCAGACGATGATGACGAGTTCCTGCACCACCAGGGCGAGGCCGACGGTGACGAGGATGTGGAAGGTGTGGGGCAGCTTGTAGACCCGGCGCAGGAGCAGCCGCTCGGTCAGGGCCGCCAGCCCCGCGACGACGAGGGCGGCGAGCGGCATCGCCACCCAGAAGCTCAGGCCCCGCTCGACGCCCTCGTAGGCGAGGTAGGCCCCCAGCAGGTAGAACGCCCCGTGGGCGAAATTCACGAACTGCAGCAGCCCGAAGATGATGCTCAGGCCCACCGCCAGGAGGAAGTAGAGCATCCCGAGCCCGAGGCCGTTCAGGATCTGGAACAGGTAGGTCACGGAGTCTCCCGTTCAGCCAAGGTGTCGTCCGCGTCGCGGGTCGGGTGAGGGGTGCGCGCTGTCCGGAGAGGTCGCCCCCTCGCCCGGTCGCTCCGCGACCACCCTCCTCCGCGGAGGGGGGAGGGTCGGAGCCAGCCCTCACGCCATCTTCCTCACGCCATCTTGCAGCCGGCGGCCTCGGGCGAGAGGAACGACTTGCCGGACTGGATGACGTCGGCGAAGTCGTCCTTGTCCTTCATGGCGGACTTCGCCTTGCCCTTGAGCAGGTAGTAATCCTTGATGACCTGGTGGTCGGCGGCGCGGATCTCCTCCTCGCCGGTCAGGCCGGCATAGCGCATCCCTTCAAGGGCCTTGATCACGGCGGGGCCGTCGGCGCTGCCGGCCTTGGCGGCGGCGTCGAGGAGCAGCTTGGTGATCTGGTACGAGCCGGCGAAGGAGTAGTTCGGCGTCATCCTGGCGGTCTCGCGGACCTTGGCCACCAGGGCCTTGTTCAGGGGCGAGTCGATGCCGTGCCAGTACTGCGCGCCGAAATAGACGCCCTCGCAGAGATCGGCACCCAGGGCCTCGAACTGCTCCAGGCCCGAGGCCCAGGCGAGCACGATGGTCATGCGCTTCTTGAGGCCGAAGCTCACCGCCTGGCGCAGGGCATCCGAGGATTGCGAGCCGAAGTTGAGGAGCAGCAGCACGTCGGGTTTGGCCGCGATCGCGTTGGTCAGGTAGCCGCTGAACTCCTTCTCGGCCAGCGAGTGATAGCTGTTGCCGACATGCTCGATGCCCTTCTCTTGGAAGACCGCCTTGGCTGCGCTCAGCAGGCCCTCGCCGAACACGTATTGCGGAGTGATGGTGTACCAGCGCTTGGCGTTGGGCATCTGCGCGATGAGGGGCCGCACCGTCTGTGCGATGGCGCCGAAGGTCGGCACCGTCCAGCGGAAGGTGCTGCGGTTGCAGTCCGAGCCCGTGATCTCGTCGGCCCCCGCCGTGGTGATGAAGACGCCGTCGGACTTCGCCGCCTCCTTGCCCATCACCAGGGCCTCGGAGGAGAGGATGCCGCCGGCGAAGAGCCGGGTGCCCTGCGCCATCGCCTCCTGCACCTTGCGGGCGGCCGGCGCCGGCTTGCCCTCGGTGTCGATGTCCGCGACCGTGACGGTGCGTCCGAGGACCTTGCCGGCCTCCTGCGCCGCGAACGCGGCGCCGAGCGAGGCGTACTTGCCGTTGGCCGCGAAGGCGCCGGAGATCGGCAACGGGGCGCCGATGACGAGAGGCCCCTCCGCCGCGTGGGCGCCGCGCAGGACACCGGACACCGGGAGGCCGGAAGCCCCCAGGGCGGCCGCCGTCAGCGAGGTCTTCAGAAACGCACGACGATCACGCATGGCACCGCTCCTCGCTCTCGCGCCGGACGAACTATCCAAACTATACGCATAGAATATGCGCGTGTTCGATCCGTCAAGCGGTCGTGGATGTTGCGCTGCACTTGTGCAATTGCGGGTCGTGAGCCGGGATTTCAGGCAGGCGATGCTCGTTATCGCTGCAGGATCGACCGGGTCTTGGCGCGCTTGACCGGGCCGAGTGCGAAGGTCGATTCGATCGAGGCGACGTCGTCGTGGCGGCTGAGGTTGTCGTTGGGGAAGCGCGCCGCCTCCCGGTGGCGACGCCGGCGGGCTTCGCACGCCCGCCTCAGGCCGGAGCGCGCCAGCCGATCAAGGCGTCGCCGATCGGTCTGGGGCTGGACGGACGCGCCGATCCGACCCCGAGGGGGAGGCCGGTTCAGACCCCGATCGCGCCGTTGTGCAGGGCGCGCAGCTCGACGTAGCTCATGGTCTCGCTGCTCCAGCTCGGCCCGTCGCAATCGTGGAGCCGCTTGGGGAGCGGCTTGTGCTTGTCGCCCTGGTAGAACCCCAACACGACGGTCTGGCCGTCGGTATCGTCGCGCTCGATCCGGTAGGCCGGCCGAACCTCCGATCCGAGGCGGCTGATCCGAACCCGCAGGGTCGGATTGCGCGCCTGGTCGGGGACCATGTTGCGGTAGACGCCTCTCAGGTACTCGAGGCGGTCGGCGTTCCGGCCCGCGAGATCCGCGATGGAGACGTTCTCGGCGAGCATGGCGGGGGAGGTCATGGGGTTCGGCTTTCGGTTGGGAGCGGGGGCGCTTCGCAGCGCCGGTCAGGCGACGGCCGGGGCTTCCTCGGTCGTCACAACGAATCGGGTCAGGGTGTTGGGCCCGAAGGTCAGGGTGAGCGGCACGTCGGCCGCATCCCGGCCGTAGGCGATCAGGATGCGGCCGATCCGCGACGCATTGTTGCGCGGATCGAAGGTGTGCCAGCTTCCATCGAGGAAGACCTCCATCCAGGCCGCGAAGTCGCCCGGTGCGTGCGGGAGCGGCAGGCCGATGTCGCTGACGTAGCCGTTGCAGTAGCGCGTCGGGATGTTGAGGCAGCGGCAGAAGGCGATGGCGAGGTGCGCGTAGTCGCGACAGACGCCGCGCTGCTCCTCGAATACCTCGAAGGCGGTCCGGGTGGCGCGGGCATGCTCGTAGCCAAAGGTGATGCGGTCGTGCACGTAGTCGCAGATCGCCTGGATACGGCTCCAGCCGGGCGGCAGATGGCCGAACAGGTCCCAGGCGATCTGCGAGAGGCGGTCGGTCTCGCAGTAGCGGCTGCCCAGGAGGAACAGGAGGCTGTCGGTCGGGAGCTGCGCGATGGGCGTCTCCGCCGCCGTCGGGTGCGGATGGTCCCCGCGGCCCCCGTCGCGCACGATCGTCTCGGTCTTCAGCGTGAACGCGCCGGCCGGAGCCGTCATCCGCTGGCACCAGTTGCCGAAACTGTCGCGATAGCCCTCCAGCGGCACCGCGGGCTGCGTGACGAGGTGGTCCGGGCGCTCCAGGTCCGAAACCCGCGAGGCATGGACGTTGAGGGTGGCGATGACCGGGGTGGGCTGGGGGAAGGTGTAGGTCATCTCGCAGCCGACGAGGATGCGCATGGGGTCTCTCCGGGATTGTCGTCGCGCGCGGGAGGGGGCCGCCGGGCCGCGAGGGGGCGGTTCCGCTGGCCGAGGGGCTTCCCTCAGTGCAGGGTCGGCGGCGGCTCCAGGAACACGCGCATGCCATCGCCCGCCTCGACGGCCTCGGTGAACGCGTCGAGGGCATCCGCGTCGCAGGCGAAGGTGGTGTCCCAGAGGGTCGACCATCCCGTCGGATCGATGACCTCCAGCGTCCAGGGATCCTGGGAGCCGGCGAAGCGGTAGACGTTCACCGTCACCGTGATGCCGTCCTGGGTCGCCTGTCCGGTCAGGTCCGAGAACTCCATCGTCGGTTTCTCGTAGGGCATGCGGTGTCTTTCTCGATGGACGAGGTCACCGCAGGAGCCCGGACGGGTCCCTATCTCATGAGCCGAATAACAGGTCTTTAGCAGAGTTCGGGTCGCAACGGTTCGAAAATCGCAATCTACCGCAACGATGCGTCGTCTCATCGGCCCTGCACACTTTAGTCCAGTCCTCGTCGATCTCGGACCGAGAGAAAGTTCGCTTATCCGACAGGGCTGCATCGGGAGGCCGATGCGTCTGTGAACGTTCGGCCGCGAAGTCCTGTCACGGAGCGACGCGTTCCCAAGACACGGGCCGAGACACGGGCCAAGACACGGGCCAAGACACGGGCCAAGACACGGGCCAAGACACGGGCCAAGANGACGGGCCAAGAGACGGGCCAAGACAGAGGCCCGGGCACAGAGCCCGTCCCGTGCGCCGGTGCGGCCGGGTCGATGACGGAAGGCTACCCGGCCTGGGCCAATTATCCAGTCTTGGCCAACAGAAAGAGCCCGGTGCCGATGGCGAGCAGGGTTCGGGACACCCGGGAGAAGGCGAGGGCGCCCGCGCCGTCCTCCAGGGATCGCAGATGGGCGACCTGGGCGAACAGCGCGGCCCAATAGGCGGCCCAGAGGCCCAGGACGGAGATCAGCCCCATCGGCCCGGCGGCTAGGCTTCCACCCGGCGCTCGTGCCGCCACAGCGCGATGGCGTGCCGGCGCGCCTCGTAGGCCCGCCGCATGGGCGTATCGACGGCGCCTTGCCCCTCCGGACGGTAGCCGAAGCGGAGGACGCCGTCCGAGCCGTAGAGACGCGTCATCTCGGAACGCCACACCTGATCCGTGCGGGTGAGAACCGCCTCGGTCTCGGCCAATCGGTTCATGGGCATCGGGGCTCGCTGATGTGAAGTGATCTTCATCTCAACGCGCGCGGACGCCGGAGGCTCCGGGACGCGTTCGGCACTTTCTGGCGCCGCCAGGGCCCCTCGCAGCCGTCGAACGCCCCTCCGGCCGCAGGGCGCTCCGCTCCGACATCCGGCCTGGGCCCACCCTGACCGGAACCGGGTGTAGCCATTGTCAGGTATCCGGACTGGCCCCCTGGAGGTAATCCCCTTGGCGGAATTACTTTATCCGATCAACTGAGTATGATTCGAGACATGCGGGATTCGTTCCAGATCTGACAGTTGTCGATGCCATCACGATTGCCGATGGATGGCATCATCGAATCATTGATCTGCGTTGGCCGAAGAGAAAAAGCCTGAGGGATTTGTCCTTTCGGCGGTGGACCAATTTTCTACTCTTGCGAGGGGACGCTTTGTCATGCCCACGGTTGATGGCAACCTGAACGATTGGACATCGTCGGCTCGGCTCAATCCCGCAGGCACGACAGCGGCCGGATACAGTTTGTATGGCGACCTGTCGGGCGGTGTCCTGACCTTCGCCCTCCAGGCGCCGACGGGGACGTCGATTGGGGCGTACACGACGATCTGGCTGAACACCGACAAGAATGCCGCCACCGGCTACAGCATCTGGGGTCTGTACGGGGGCTACGACTACAACATCAATATCGCTGCCGACGGAAAGCCGTACCTCTATCGCGGGGGCGACGGACAGACGCTCGTGTCGGCGACGCCGCTGACCGCCGTCTATAATGCCGATCGCACGGTGCTGGAGGTCAGCGTCTCGGCGGCGCAGATCGGGACGCCGAAGAGCCTCAACGTCCTGGCCGACGTGAACAACAGCGTCTTCCTACCGGGCGATTACGGGGCCGGCCCCTACACGGTCTCGGATGCCAGCACCCTGCCGGCCCGGACCTATACGGGGCACAAGGTCGGGATCGTCTACTCGGAATCCACGGCGGCGAACTACTTCAGCCCGATGGCGTATTCGCAGCTCTACATGGCGGCGCAGAACCAGGCCGCGGCCGCGGGCGTCCCCTACGACCTCCTGTCGGAATCGGATCTCACCGATCTGGCGAAGCTGTCGAACTACGACACGCTGATCTTTCCCTCGTTCCGCAACGTCGCCGCCGCGAAGGTCGCGGCGATCACCGACACCCTGACCAGCCTGGAGAAGACCTACCACGTCGGCATCATCACCGCCGGCGACTTCATGACGAACGACGAGAAGAACGCTCCGCTCTCCGGCGATTCCTACGCGCGCATGAAGGCGCTCTTGGATGTCAGCCGCGTCGACGGGGTCAACGGCGCGAACGTCGAGGTCAAGGCGGCGGCCACGACCAATCCCGTCATGGCCGGGTACACGGCCGGCGAGTCGATCCACCAGTACACGAACATCAGCACCTCCTACTTCACCAGTACGGACGGGCTGGGAACGACGCTCGCCAATCAGATCGTCAACGGGCAATCCAACATCGCGGTGATGGCGACGCAGACCGGGGGCAAGAATGTTCACTTCGCCACGGACGGCATGCTCGCCGACAACAACATGCTGGCCCACGCCCTGGATTGGACCATGGCGCCGGCGACGGGGCCGGATGTCAGCCTCCACATGAGCCGGAACAAGGCGATCGTCGCCGCCCGCGTGGACATGGATCAGGCCATGTACACCGATGATGTCCGGCCGGCCTCCGGATCGGGCATCTACGACAAGCTCCTGCCGATCCTGACGCAGTGGAAGCAGGCCTACAACTTCGTCGGATCGTACTACATCGATGTCGGCAACAATCCGGCCGAGGGCGAGGTCACGGACTGGACCTACTCGAAGAAGTACTACAACCAGATGCTGGCGATGGGGAACGAGATCGGCTCGCATTCCCTGACCCATCCCGAGAACACCAACCTCCTCACCGCGGCCCAATTCCAGACCGAATTCCAGCAATCCCGCGCGATCATCGAGCAGCAGCTCGGTCTGACCAATATCGGTGCCGCCGTTCCCGGGGCGGGAGAAAATCTCGCCACCGCGCGGCAGATCGCGCAGTACTATCCCTACATCTCCGGCGGCGCCTCCCTGATCGGCGCCGGGTATCCGGGGGCGATCGGCTATCTCAGCCCGACGGCCACCGATATGAAATCGGTCTACATCGCGCCCAATACCTCCTTCGACTTCACCCTCGTGGGCTACCAGCACCTCACCGCCGCGCAGGCCTCCGCAGCGTGGGCCAAGGAGTGGGCGACGCTGACGGCGCATTCCGACCTGCCGGTCGTGGTCTGGCCCTGGCACGATTACGGTCCGACGAATTGGCTGACCGATACGACGGATGCCGGCTACACCCAGCAGATGTTCACGGATTTCATCGCACGGGCCGCGCAGGCGGGCTCGGAATTCGTGACCCTGAACGATCTGGCCCAGCGTACCGCGACCCTCGAGAAGTCCGACGTCAGCTACAGCTTCGATGCGGCCGCGAACGTCCTCACCGCGTCGGCGACCACCGCGGCCGGAGATCTCGGCAAGTTCGCCCTCGACATCGGCAGCGGCCATACGATCAAGAACGTGGCCGGCTGGTACGCCTACGACAGCAACAGCGTCTTCGTGCCGAAGGCGGGCGGGACCTTCAAGATCGCCCTCGACGGCACGCCGGACGACGTCACCCACCTGACGACCCTTGCGGATCGGTCCGACCTCCTCAGCGTGACCGGCGACGGCACCAACCTCAGTTACTCGGTCGTCGGTGAGGGCCACGACATCATCCAGCTGAAGTCCCATGTCGGGCAGATGGTGCAGATCACCGGAACGGATGGCGCGAGCCTCTCCGGCGCCAACCTGGATCTGACCCTGACCGGACTGGGACAGCACAACGTCTCCATCGTCCTCGCATCGGCGCCGGTCGGAACGACCGCGAGCGATTGGATCTTCGGAACGGACGGCGCGGATACGATCAATGCCGGGGCCGGCGCCGACACGCTGCAAGGCCTCAGCGGCAACGACACCTACATCGTCGACAACTCCGGAGACCGGATCATCGAGGCCGTGAATGCGGGGATCGACACCGTTCAGAGCGCGGTGACCTACACGCTGGCGGCGAATGTCGAGAAGCTCGTCCTGACGGGGACGAACGCCATCAACGGAACGGGCAATGCCCTGGCGAACGTCCTGACCGGAAACAGCGCGGCGAACACGCTCGCCGGCGGCGACGGCGCCGATATCCTGGAGGGCAAGGCCGGAAACGATATCCTGACGGGCGGGCTCGGCGCCGACGCCTTCCTCTTCAGCAAGGCCGGTCAGGGCATCGACCTCGTGCGCGACTTCTCGCGGGCGCAGGGCGACAAGATCCAGGTGCACGCCTCCGACTACGGGCTTCCCGTCGGCACGCTCGCGAGCGACTGGTTCGAGACGAGCGCCACCGGTCTCGCCACGAAGGCGCACGCGGAGTTCGTCTTCAATTCGGGGTCGCACACGCTGAGCTGGGACGCGGACGGCATCGGGAGTGCGGCCGCCCTTCAGGTGGCCACCTTCTCCAACAACCCGCTTCTCCAGTATCAGGATTTCGCGATCGTGGTCTGATCGCGCGATCGACCCGGACGGATCCGAAGCGCCCGGCGCGGGCGGCCCGGCGTTCGGTCCCGGCCGGGGGGCAATCCGGCGGACGGGCGATCGCGGCTCCCCGGGTGTTGCGCTTTTGTTCTAGGCCGCGACGGGCCGGACGGTCATACTCCCCTCCATGTCGATGACCGTCCGCGCCGCCTTCCTGCTGATAAGCCTCGCGCCACAGGCGGCGACGGCGCAGGTGCCTGGCCGGTCCGAGGCCGGGCTCGCCGCCCTCGAACAGACCTGGCACGCCTGCGTGCGGGACGCGTTCGCGCAGCAGCCGCGGACGCAGAGCCGCGCCGGCTCCCAGCGCAACGCCCTCGATGCCTGCCAGGCCCAGGAAGATGCCTTCGTGGCCGCGGCGATGACGGAGGTCGATGCCGGATCGCGCGAGGCGCGCGCGGGCGAGCCGGCCCGACGTCCCGCCCTGACCGAGCGGGCGCGCGCCTGGGCCGCCTCCGTCGCCAGCGACGTCCTCGATCCGGTCTCGTCCTGGCTCAGCGCCCTGCGCCGGTGAGTGGACGGCCCATCCGGGCCGCCCGAAAGGCCAGGAGGATCCCGGGGACGCCCACGAGGCCGTACAGCACCATCAGGGCCCGTCCGAGGTGTTCGGCGCCGAAGACGGTGTCGGCCAGGAACCCCAGGAGGGGCGGCCCGGTGCCCGAGGCCGTCAGGGTCACGGCGGCGATGAAGAGGGCGCTGACCCGCCCGCGGAGGCTGACGGGCGTGAGGAGCTGCACCCCCGTCACGGCGGGGGGGGCGGTGAACCCGATCACGGCCGTGAGGAGGGTGAAGGCGGCGAGCGAGAGCGTCCGGTCTGCGGCCACCGCCATCACGATCGCGGGCGGCAGGGCCGCCATCAGGCCGAGACCGAGCAGGCGCGAGGCGGCCGCACGCCGGCGCGCCCGCGCCACCCGGTCCAGGAGCAGGCCTGCGGACAGATGGCCGAGCGGACCGCCGATCAGCAGCAGGCCGCCCAGAACCACGCCGCTCTCCGCGGGGCTCATGCCGTGGTTTCGCACGTAGAGGGTCGGCCCCCAGGCGGCCAGGGTCCGACCCATCAGGACGGCGCAGGCCGCGGCCGCGAAGTGGGGCAGGTAGATCCGCCGCCGCCGCAGGATCCACGCCCAGGCGGGGTTCAGCCCCGCCCTGGCGGCGGGTGGCGCCCGCGGCAGCCGGACGGCCACCGCGCCGAGGATCAGCACGAGGTTGGGCAGGCAGGCGAGCAGGAACAGGGCGCGCCAGGGCGGCAGCGGGTCGAGGCCGGGAAACGCCAGGCCGCCGCGCAGGACGAGCCAGGCCAGGACCGCACCGCCGGCGAGCAGGGCGAAGCTCTGCCCGAGGCTGCCTCCCGCCGTGTACAGCGACACGTTCCGGGCCATGCGGCCCTGCTCGGAGCCGTGGGCGATGAGCGACAGCGAGGCCGGCGCGAGACCGGCCTGTCCCAGTCCGAGGACGAACCGGCTGAGGAACAGCACCGCGAAGGAGCCCGCGAGTCCGAATCCGAGGGTCGCCAGGGTCCAGAGGCCGATGCTGGCGAGCAGGATCGTCCGCTGGTGCCCCCGATCCGCCAAGCTGCCGAAGAGCGGCATGGTCAGCGCGTACAGGATGACGAAGGCCGAGCCGTGGAGCAGGCCGAGCTGGGCGTCGCTGAGGGCGAGGTCCTGCTTCACCGGGGTCGTCACGAGGGTGATCAGGAAGCGGTCGCTGGCCGCCGAAAGCTGCGCGAGGATGAGCAGGACCAGGGGGCCGAACCCCAGGACCCTGCGTGCCGGAGCCGTGAGCGGGCGCCGTCCGGCGGTCTCGCTCATACGGTCCGCGACGCGCGAGGGGCGGTCCGCGACGCGCGAGGAGGCCGACGCACGCCGGAGTCGAGGGGCATCAGTAGAGCTCGCTGTGCCAGGCCGCGAGGGGCCAGGATCGATCGCCCCGGGCATGCGGGTCGCCGCGCAGCTGCTGGATATGGGTCCGGAACTGTCCGGGCGGGCGGCCGAACGCCGTCCGGAAGGCGCGGTTGAAATGCTGCTCGCTGGCAAAGCCGTAGGCGTAGGCGAGGGTGGCGATCGAGCGCGTTTCGCCCTGGCGCCGGAGGGCATCGCGCACCCGTTCCAGGCGGCGCTGCTGCACGAAGCGCGCGACCCCGCCATCCGGCAGGAAGGCCCGGTAGAGGCGACTCCGCGAGATCCCGAGTTCCGCCGCGATGGTCTCGGCGCTGAGGTCGCGATCCGCGAGGTGCCGCTCCACGTGGGCCTCGGCCTCGCGGCGGCGGGCGGCGTCGTCGGGGCCATCGTGGACGGCGGCCCAGACGATCGCCTCGGTGGGGGCGGCATGGCCGCGCAGCGCGGCGGCCAGCAGCATGCCGAGGACCGCGCTCGACCGCGAGACCACCGAACCGTCGAGGGTCTCCGAGCGGCGGGTCAGGGACACGATGAAATCGGCCACGAGGCCGCCCACGGTCTCCGGAAGGATCGCCCCATGGAATTTGCGCAGGTCGGGGACCAGGGGCTCGATGAGCTCGCGCGCCACCGGCGTCGAGATCTGCCGCACGCGGTGCGCCCGGCTCTGGTGCGGCAGCGTGTTGTCGCAGACCAGGATCTCCCCCGGTCGGACGCGGCGCTCGTGCCCGGGCGGGCCAGCCAGGAGGTCGCCCTCGAGGAGCAGGTGGAGCGTGATATGGTCGAAGCCGTCCCGGCGCACCCGCTGCGGGGATCGGCTGTGCTGAAGCCCGTTCAGCTGGCGCTTGAACAGGATCATCCGATCCAGCCGGTAGGCCTGCACCTGCGCGGAGAAATCCGGGCCGATCCGTGCGACATCGGCGCCGCCGGCATAGAGGTCGCGATACGCCTCGAATGCGAACTCCGCACCGACCTCCTGGGTGGAAAAGGCAAACGACGGAAGCGACACGTCTGACTGAACCCGACCGGATGGATCAGAGGGCCCATCGGACAAATCCCAATCGACCCATTCTCACACCCCCCGGGATGGGCGTTCCGAACGCGCGAGACAACTCACGGTTCTGTGATCGATGCAAGAGATCAGTATGAGGGCGCGCCATCCCAGTTGAGCGCGCTGCCGGCGCGGCGGCAAAGGCTTCTTGGTGCCAGCGCCGTCGGCCCAGGACAATAAAACGTTCCGCCTCAGTTTCCACGATGGCGGATCACGACATACCATCGTCGAGGCCGTCGAGGCTGCCGCCGCGCCCGACACGCAAGCAATCGGACGCGCTGCGATCGGCGACCAGGATAAGACCTTCTCCGGGGCCGCCGCCCCCGCACGGCAACGCCTCGGTAACCGTTACGCCCTAACTCTCGCGAACCCCGCCGCCCACCAAACTCCGCGATCCGCACGATGACCAGAGACCAGCTTGCCGCCGAGTTGCTTCGTATTTCCAAGCTGCAACTCAGCGATATCACCCGTGCCGTCAAGAATGGCGAGAAATCCATTGCCTTGAACGAGGTCATCGATCTGGGTCGACGCCTGAACCGCCTCGCGGATGCGGTCGCGGGACGCCCGGCGCCGGTCGCCACGCCCGCGCCCGCCGACGACAGCCTCGTTCAGGCGTGAGCGCCGCATCGGAGTGGCGGGCCGAGCGGAACGTCGCCGCGCGCGCGCGCCTCGACCGCGCCCTGCCGGGCATCTTCCCGGCCCCCGTCCTGCGGCACGCCCTGTCGCGCCCGCTGATCCCGCCGACGCCGCGCCTCGCGGTGGAGAGCTACTGGCGTGCGCATCTCCTGCGCGCGGACCGGCTGGCGCGGGCCCTCGCCACACGCTCGGGCCATCCCGAGGGCTGGACCTGGCGTCTCGGCACCGAGAAGGGATCCGGCCTCGCCGCCACCTTCCGGATGCCGCCCTCGCCCTTCCGGGAGCCGGCCCATGCGCGCGGCAAGGGCCATTGCTGCATCTGCGGGCAGCCGGTCTTCCGCTTCGGTTGGCACCGGGATCTCTGGGGGGCGGGCGTCCCGAACAAGAATGCGCGCTGGCACGCGGCCTGTGTCGCCGCCTGGAAGCTCTGGGTGGCGCCCAGCGACCAGGTGAAGGTTCTGAAAGCGCATCAGCGCCACCGCTGCGCCGCCTCGGGCAAGCGGTTGTTCAAGACCGCCGAGGTCGACCATCGCGTGCCCCTCTACCGCGTCTGGCGGGAGCACCGGGACGATCCCTGGCCGACGCTGCTCGGCTTCTGGGGCGCCCCGAACCTTCAGGTCGTCAACCGCGGGGTCCACGTGGAGAAATGTGGCCGCGAGGCTGGCGAGCGGGCGCTGAGCCGGCAGGTGGCGCTCCTGCGCACCGCCTTCCCGGCGGATCGCGCCGAGGAGGCCGCACCGGAGCGCCTGCCGGTCGACGGGACGGGCTGACGGGCCGGGCGGCCCTGGCCGCTCAGAGGATCCCCTCGATCAGGTCCAGTTCCTGCGCCTCGCCCGCCTCGATGTACCAGTTCTCGGGAGCCCGCTGCAGCACCGTGTCCAGGGTCACCTGCGAGCCCCGGATGAGGTTGGCGAAGCCCTCGTTCTGGATCGCGATGGAGCACTCGATCTCGTGCAGGGCGGCCTTCACGCTGGCGATGCAGGTCGTGAGCGGTCCGTTGAGGACCACCTGCTTGTCGAGCTTGCGCTCGTGGATCATCAGCCGCGTGCCCCGGGTGAGATAGCGGTTCGACCGGGCGAAGAAGCTCATGAAGGTGGTCCCGGCCGAGTAGATCGCGGCCTTGCCGAGGAAGACGAACCGGCGATCGGTCAGGAGGCCGGTCTTGAAGCGGATGTCCTCGCCCATCATCCGGGCGACCTCGGGATCGCCGCCGAGCGTCGTCAGCTCGACCACCACGAGGGTTCGGTCGCCGACCGCGTCGAGCTGGCGGCGGAAATCCCGATACATCTCCTGGTCGACCGTCCCCGACAGGAGGATGGCGGGGGCGTCGAACGCGGATGGCGGCAGGGCGGGGGTATCCATGGGGCACTCCTGGTGGCCGAGGCGCGGCCGTCGCAGCGAGAACGCAAGTTCCCGGCCCAGGATCGGTTGCGTCCGCCGCGGACGGAATGCGTCGGCTCGCCCGCGCCTGTGCCCGCATGGACGAGGAGGTGAAAGCGCGCGAGTCGATCGTCGCCACGCAGATACGGCCACCTGCCGCCAACCGGCGCGTTTCCCATTCCGATCGGACCGGACCCGCTCTAACTCCGGCAGGGCATGGGCGCCGGCGGATTCCGGGTCTGGCGCCGCTCGTCCCGTGGGAGCGTGCCGCAGACGGGCCCTTCCGATCCGATCCTCTCGGAACGGAGAGCCTCGGACCCCCTCGGTGCCGCTCCCTCCGCACCGGTCGACAGGGCGTGCCGCTTCAGTACGGCATGCCGTCATAGGGCTGCCGGCTCGGGCGAGGGCGCGCGCGAACCGGCCGATCGAAGCGGCCCTCGTAGGCGCCCAGATACGGGTCGAGGGCGGGATCGCGGTAGTTGCCGTTGTTCACGCCGGCCGATCGATCGTTGCCGCTCAAGGCGGCGTAGGGCGACAGGCCGTCGCCGCCGCCGCTGCCGCCCCGGGCCAGCGCGCCGCCGCCGAGGCCCAGAACGAGGGTGCCCAGAACGAGGGTGGCGGAGAGCGTGGTGCGTCGGATGGCTGTCGCCATCATCGCATTGTGCGCCATGAGGACCTCCTGTCGCGTTGAGAACGGACGCGTGGCACGGACTTTCGGGCCGGGGCCGCGCGGCCGGAGGATCAGCGCTCGGCCCGCAGGCTCTTGAGGAAGCGGCGTGCGACCTCGCGCACGGCCTCGTCGTCCCGGGTGTCGTCGTCGGCCTTGTCCCAGAGGTGGTCGACGCTCGCCTCTAGGCTCTTGAGCAGGTCCGGATGTTCCTGGGCCAGGAACCGGATCGTTCCGAACAGGAGGTGCTCGGTCGCGAGTTCACGGTGGCGCGCGTCCGCGATTCGGGACTCGGCGGGGGCGGGATCGGTTGCAGCATGGGTCATGCCGACACAACGAACGGCCCCGCCAGCGGTTCAGGGACTCCTGCGGTCGTCGCAAGCTTTCTTTGGCCTCTTCGAAGGATTCCACCCCGTTCCGCGAGGAGGGTCACGGGTCGAAGCACGCAGGCTCAAATCCTCCGACCATGATCCCGTACCCCGATGCTTCCGTTTCGCCGCGGGTTCGGCGAGAACCGGCGGCGCATGGGGGGTCGGCCGATTCGACATCCCTCCACCCTGGATCCTCAGCGAACGCACCGGATGGCACCGATCTCCTCTTCGAACGAGCGTTCCCGCACGCGCGGGTCGGGCCCCCTCCGCTTCGACACGGACCTCGCCGCCGGGATCGGTCTCGCCTTCGTGGCCGGCTTCGTCGACGCGGCCGCCTTCATCGCCCTGACGGGCCTGTTCACCGCCCACGTGACCGGCAACTTCGTGCTGCTGGGGGCCGAACTCGTCTCGACCTCGACCGGCGTGGTCGCCAAGCTCCTCGCCCTGCCGGCCTTCGTGGGGGCGGTCGCGGCCACCCGGCTCCTCGCCCTGGCCCTGGAGCGCCGCGGCCGGGCGCCCCTGCGCTGGCTGCTGGCCCTCGAGATCGCCTTGCTGGCCGCCTTCTGCGTCGTCGGTCTCGCCCTCTCGCCCCTCGGCTCCCCCGATGGCGCGGCGGCGGTGACGGTCGGGATGCTCGGCGTCGCGGCGATGGGAGTCCAGAACGCCATCGGACGCCTCGGCCTCGCGCATCTCGCCGCCACCACGGTGATGACGGTCAACGTCACCCAGGCGGTGATCGACCTTGTCGACTGGGCGCGGGGCGCCGTGCCGCCGGACGGGGCTGCGCGGGGGCGGATGCGCCGGATGCTGCCCGCGGTGCTGGCCTTCGCCGTCGGCGCCCTCGCGGGGGCCTTCGGCGTCGCCGCCGTCTCGTTCGGCTGCCTCGTCATCCCGATCGCGGTGCTCACGGTCCTCGTGCTCCTTCGCGGGGATTGAGCCGCGGCGTGGGATCGGACTCAGGCGCGGCAGGTGAGCAGCCCGTAGGCGGTCACGCGCTGCCAGCCCATGCCCTCGACCGTCGCCATCGGTCTCACATAGGGTTCCGCGAGCGGGAAGACGCGCGCTCCGTCCGGCGGCGCCTGGCCCTCCCGCAGGGGCACCACGATCCAGGCGGGCCCGTCCGCAGCCGCACAGAGCGTCGCGACCGCACCGGCCGGCAGGTCGTCGGCCCGCGGGGGCACCGGAGGCGCGAACGGCCTGCGCTGGGCGTCGGTGGCGAGGCCGAGGGCGATGAGCCGGTCGATCCGCTCGGACCACAGCATCGCCAGAGGGCGCGAGAAGACGATGCTGGCGCCCTGAAGGTTGGTGATCCAGCTCGGGCGGCCCAGCGTCAGCCAGGTCTCGGCCCGCCCGTCCAGCCAGAGCACCTCGCCCGGCCGGCGCGCGATGGCCTCGACGAGACCGGGCAGCAGGGTGCGGTCCTCGATCCGCCGGAACGCCCGCGCCCGCTCGTCCCAGAGGCCCAGGAGGGCGATGACTAGCGCCACGGCCAGGACCGGCCGAGCGACCCGGGACCGCTCAGCGGCGAGCCACGCGAGGCCGGCCCCGAAGGCGAGCGACGGCACGATCGGGAAACTTCGGATCAGGCTAAGGCCGAGATGGGCGCCCTCGGTCCGGTTCGCGGCGAGCCAGCCGAGGGCGAGCGTTTCGAGGAGGAGGCGGCCGGCGACGAGGAGGCCGACCAGACCCAGGGTCGCGCGCATCAGGCCGCGCGACGGCGCTAGCCGGTCCCGGCGGAGTGCCGCGTGGACCCCGACGGCGAGGAGGCCGGCGGCCGCCGCGATGGGCAGGTCGGTGGAGAACACCCAGGCGAGCCCCAGGAGGGCGAGGGTGATCCGGTCGCCCGGCGTCCCACGCGGGAGGATGCTGGCGCACAGGCCCAGGGCGGCGGCGCCGAGGACGGAGGTCACCCAGAGGAAGCGCCAGGGCTGGACCTGGATCACCAGGAGCGACGACCATTGCTCCTCGAACACCGTGGTGGCCGCCACCCCGCCGGCGCCCGCCAGGAGCGCGGCCAGGAGGAGCCTCCGAGCCCGGATCGGAACGCGGGTCGCGGCGACGAGGATCGTGGCGGCCTGCACGAGGGGCGGACCCCAGGCCTGGCTCGGCCAGAGCGTGGGGAAGAGGTCGGCACAGCGCTGGCGCAGGATCTCGAGGAAGGCGGGATCGACGGGCTGCAGCAGGCGCGCGAACAGCGGCACGCCGAGGCGGGCGGCCACCAGGATGGCGAGGAGACCCGGGACCAGGACCAGCAGCCAGCGCCGGTTCTCCGCCACCAGGGCGAGGACGAGCACCGCCAGGCCGGCCAGCCCCATGATCGGGTGGACGAGGCCTCCCAGGGCCATGAAGGCCAGGGCCCCTGCGCGGCGGCCGGACAGGCTCGCCGCGAGACCGGCGAGGACCGCCGCCTCCGCGAGCGTCCGGGGCGTCGCCAGCGCCTCGCCGACGCGGAAGATGCCGGGATAGCCGTAAGAGGCGGGCAGGACCGCCATCGCCGCGAGGACGACCCAGCGCCGCCGGCCGGCGCCCAGGGCCGCGGCCAGGGCCGAGGCGGCGCAGAACCAGGCGATCAGCCCGACGAGGCTGACGGCCAGGGCCGCCGGACCGGGCCCCAGCGCCCCCACCAGCGCCCGTAAGGCGACGGGGAACAGGCTGAAGCGCGACTGCCCATCATGGGTGAACATGAGGTCGCGTCCGACCCCGTCCGGATCGAGGTCGGCGAGGGCCCGCCCCACGTAGATGCGGGCATCGCCGTCGATCCCCTCGTAGGGATGCAGCAGGAGATAGAGACCCCCCATGCCGAGCGCCGGCCAAGCCGAGCGGCGCAGGACCGCCGCCCAGCGCGGAACGGCTCCGGGCATGGGGACGGTATCCGGGACGGCCACCAGGGGGTCGGAGGTCCCGGACGCCGCGCGCATCGTCAGGCTGCCCGGCGCGGCACCATGCGCTCGCTCGTCAGGGCGTCCTGTGCGCCCGAGACGCCCGCCTCGGTGTATTCCGCATCCTCGTTCACGCACCACGGATCGTAGCGGCGCTCCCCGGCGAGGATGTTCTCCACCGTGAGCATCGCGGTCATCATCGCGTGGTCCTGGTTGTTGTACTTGTGCATGCCGTTGCGCCCGACGAGGTGCAGGCTCGGATAGGCCTGTTCGAGGTCCCGCCGGATGGTGGCGACGTGGGCCTTGTAGTCCTCGTCGTAGACCGGATAGGCCTTGGGCTGACGCACGACGCAGGCGTCGACCACGTCCTCGGAGCGGATCAGCCCGATCTGGCCGATCTCGCGCTTGGCCAGCGCGATGAGGTCGGTATCGGACTGCGCCCAGAGCCCGTCGCCCTCGAAGCAGAAATACTCCAGGCCGAGGCAGGTATGCGCCGCGTCCGGCACCATCTCGGGCGACCACGAGCGGAAGTTCTGCACGCGCCCGACCTGCACGGACGGATCGTGGATGTAGATCCAGTTGTCGGGGAAATTCCGGTCCGAACGCGCGATCAGCGCCACGGTGAGGAAGTCCCGGTACTGCAGGGCGCGGGCCTGGAAGGTGCTGATCGGCGCGGGCGAGAGCGATCCGACGAGTTCGCGCAGCGGCGCCGAGGAGATGACGTTGCGCGCCGTGAAGGTCTCGCGGGTGCCGTCGGCGGCCTTGGCCGTCACGGTCCAGAGGCCGGTCCGGACCTCGTAGTGCAGGCCGTCCACGCCCCGGTCGAGGCGCAGCGTTCCGCCCTGGGCCGCCACCTTCGCGGCGGCCGCCTCCCACATCATGCCCGGCCCCTTGCGGGGATAGCGGAAGGACTCGATCAGCGTCTTGATCACGGGCTCGCCGGCGCGCGGCGCCCTGCGCAGGCCGAGGGAGCGAACCAGCGCGTCGCGGATCGCAGCCCCGAGATCGAGTCCGTTGATGCGCTGGGCCGCCCAGTCCGCCGAGATGGCGTCGCAGGACATGCCCCAGACCTTCTCCGTGTAGGTCTTGAAGAAGATCGAGAACAGACGTTCGCCGAAGCGGTTGCGGACCCAGTCGTGGAAGCTCTTCGGCTCCGCGATCGGACGGGCGCGGGCATAGAGGTAGGAGGCGACGCAGGCGGTGCTCTCCAGGATCCCAAGGTTGCGCAGGGCCTCGAAGGCCTTGAGCGGATAGGCGTAGTACTTGCCCTTGTAGAAGATCCGCGACAGGCGCGGCCGCTCGATGAAGTCGTCCGGCAGCAGCTCGTCCCAGAGATCCACCACGGCCTTCGATTTCGAGAAGAAGCGGTGACCGCCGATATCGAACAGGTAGCCGTTATGCGCGACCGTGCGGCTGATGCCGCCGACCTGGGCCGGATCCTTCTCCAGGACCGTCACCGAACGCCCGGCCTTCGTCAGCAGATAGGCGGCGGTCAGGCCGGCGGGTCCCGCCCCGATCACGAGCGTTTCCGAGTGGTGGCTCATCGGGCAGGACCGTCAAGTTAACCGAAGGACGACACACCTCCGGGATAGCGCGCGAGTGGTTAAGGAAGCCCTGTCTGCGCCGGGGCGGGGGCCTCCGCGCGCAGGGCCCCCGGGGTCCCGCGGTACGCGGTGGCCCTCCCGCCGTCGGCCCGGCGCCCCATATGCGCACGGTCCTCCCGCCGTTCGGAACCGCCTTGCTCAAGATCGCCGCTCTCGCCTTCGTCCTCCTCTATCTCGCGCCCATCGCGATCTCCGCCGCCCTCTACGCCCGCCAGACCCGCGGGGACTGGCGCTCCGCCGACCGGTCCAGCACCGGCCTCCTGCCGCCGGCCGCGACCCACCCCGAGGCGATCGTCCGGATCTTCTCGGCGCGGACGGTGAGTTGGCGCGGCATCCTCGCCACCCACAGCTGGATCGTCGTCAAGGAGGCGGGGGCCTCCGCCTATCAGCGCTTCGACTACACGGCCTGGGGCCAGCCGATCTGGATCGACCGATTCGTGCCCGACGGGCGCTGGTTCGGAAGCGTTCCCGACACCATCGTGGCCGCCGACGGTCCCACCGCGGAGGCGATGATCCCGCGCATCCGGGAGACGATCCGGACCTACCGCTACGCGCAGCCGGGCGATTACACGGTCTGGCCGGGTCCGAACTCGAACACCTTCGTGGCCGCCGTGATGAGCGCGGTGCCCGAGATGGCGGCGAGCCTGCCGGCCACCGCGATCGGCAAGGACTTCCCCTACGACGGCCGCTGGATCGGCCTGACGCCGTCGCGAACCGGCCTGCGGCTCAACCTCGGCGGCTATCTCGGGCTGACGGTGGCTTGGGTCGAGGGCCTCGAGGTGAACCTGCTCGGTGCCGTGGCGGGACTCGATCTGCGGCGTCCGGCCCTCAAGCTTCCCGCCCTCGGTCGCGTGGGATGGTGACGGGCTCGGCCCCCACCGGGCTCCCTCGAACCATCCGACCGATGGACCGTTTCATGGCATCGGGAGGTGTGCTCATGACCGTCGTGGCTTCGAACAAGATCTGGCTGGAAGGCAGTACCGCCCGGACCGATGGGCTCCCGGTTTCCGCCAATCCCTATCCGGCCGGATCGCAGGAGAGCGCGGACTGGCTGGAGGGCTACACCACCGTCGAGGCCGAGCAACTCGGCGTCAGTCCGGATGCCGGCGAGAACATGTAGGCCCGGCAGGGGCGGGTGATCTCCGCTAGCGCGTCAGGCTCGCCTTCACCGTTCCGGTCGTCGCCGGCTCGGCCAGGGCGGCGGCGAAGGGATTCAGTCCCCTCTGGTCGACCACGCTGGCCGAGTACAGCGACAGGGCCGCCAGTAGACCGATTCCCAACGTGGCCTTCAGAACCGTCCAGAGGCGGCCGGTAGCGGAGCGCATGGTTCCATCCCTGACGTGGCGTTCAGGCTGCTTCGGCCGGGTTCGTGGCGCCATGATGGCCGGCCGCGGGAACGCGCCGCCCCGAGGGGGCGACGGGGGCCAGGGTCACGGGCGGTTTCGGGTGTCGCGGATGGCCACGGGACACCATCCCGAGCCGTCCCGGTACAGCGACGGCAGCGCGGAGGCGAGGTATCGCGATCGACGTGCGTCGGCGAACCCGGATCCGCGGCGCCGCCACGAGCGGCTCCAGGGTCCGTCGCTCTCGTCACCGGCGTCCCCGCCCCGGAATGCGCATCCTCGGCGGCGATCCGGGGCGAGGATGCGCCGAGTTCAAGGGCTCGGCACGGGCCGCGGCCTGCGACTCCTTGCTTGGGCGTCGGCAAGGAACGCCCGTCGCTGCGAGACATTCACTGCTCACATTCAGACAGTCGTGGCATACCAACGGGGTTCCCCGCATGCGCAACCATATCACGCCCGACCATCGCGCCCTGTCGGGGCCATCGATCGAGGCGGGTCAGAGTTCCGGTTCCGCCGCCCCGACCCAGCGCCTCGAGCGGCTTCACGACCAGCACGGCGGGCCTGTGGCCGGCCCACCGTCCAGGCCGCCCGGCGCCCGCGTCTCGCCGGCTTCCGACTTCGAAGGCTTCGGCTCGTTTTCCTGAGCCGAAGCCCGCACCGGACCGCGTCCCCGACGCGATCATTCGCCCTCACAGGATTTTTTCGATGACCACCCTGACCCATCTCGATGCCACACCCCGCCAGACCACGAACGATGTCCGCAACGTCGACGCCAATCGGACCGGGCCGCACAGCACGTCGATGAACCGCGAACACCGCGTCGGAAACACCGTCGACCAGGTGGATCAGGTCAGCAGCGTGACCCTGCTCGGGTTTGCGGTGGCGGGATCGATCGTGATGCTCGCCGCCCATTGGCTGGTGGGCTGAACCTCCGGGGCGACCGGCGGTCGCCGATCGATCGTAGCTGCATGGACGGACCGATGACCCGCACCCTTCTGACCCTCGCCGCCTTGGCAATTGCCCTGTCCGCCTCCCCCCTGACGCATCCGGCCTCGGCGGAACCGCTCGCGCCCACCGGCGGAGCGGGAAATACCGGGGTCACCACGCCGTCCATGGCCCCGGGCGCCGCGCCGCGGGCCAGCGACGCCGTGGGTCGCCCCGCACCGAACGTCGTGGGCAATCCGAGCCCCAATTCCATTCCCGGAAGCAGCCCGGGCCTGAACATCGGCGGCACGCCAACCAGCGGGCCGCCCGGGACCGGTGGTGCGGCGGGCGGCCCTTCGATCGGCAACCAGTAGCGGGGCAGCCCGGCGCCGCCCCGGTTCAAGGGCGACACGCCCGGCTGCCGTCCATCGGATAGGGCGTGACGACGGCAATCCAGGTCGAGGCCCTGCCGCCCGCGCATGCCCGACAGCAGGCACCGCGCGTCGGCGCGTCGCCCGGAGAGGCGCCATCCGGCCCACGGAGTTCGCGCAGCCATCGGATGATTCCGGCTCGGCCGTTCGTCTATCTCATGCCTCCCGAAACCCGGGGGCTGTTACCTTGACACCCGCGCGGTTCACGCCGTGGCGGGTGTTTTTTCTGGCTTCGCCCTGGGACATCGTCAGGAATCGTCCGGCGTGACGGGCATTGGGCCGATCGACCGACCGGCCGGCTCGTCCGC
Source organism: Methylobacterium sp. Leaf89 (assembly GCF_001422215.1). Taxonomy (NCBI): domain Bacteria; kingdom Pseudomonadati; phylum Pseudomonadota; class Alphaproteobacteria; order Hyphomicrobiales; family Methylobacteriaceae; genus Methylobacterium; species Methylobacterium sp. Leaf89. The sequence continues at coordinate 467,955 of NZ_LMML01000028.1, forward strand.
CCTGCGCAGGATGGGCGCGCGACTCTATCGCTGAACGCGGCAACGCCCGTCGCGACGAGGCGATCGGACGGGTCTGCGAGATCTGCGATGCCGCGCGAAGATCTGCGCAGCGCCGGCGTCCGATTGTTATCCGAGACAGGTCTCGAAAGGGACAGGGGCCCGAGTAAGGCGATCTTCGCATGCGACAGCGAAGATCCCGGCCGTGCGAGCCGACCCTGACCGCCAATGGTCGGAACGCCAATCCATCGCGGGGATGCTGCCGGTGCGACGCACGTCCTCCTCGGTGCCAGCATCCGCGGGGGGGCGTCCGTCGAATGCCTTCCCCGGTTCTGCGAAAGCTCCGACGCGTTTTTCGGTTCCTGTTGCTGGATTGTTGCTGCGAATCGTCCACGATTCGTGTCGAATTCCTCCGTTGAGGTCGACGCCCGATCAACCGTTAGGTCTCACCGCGCCCGCCCGGCTCCGGCCGCGGCGGGTTTTGATTGGCAAGTTCCGATTCGCAAGTTCCGATCGACAGGTTCCGATGGGAACGACGAAGGCGGACCGGCTGTTGCCCTGGTAATCTCGCCATCAGGACACCCCATGATCAGAACTGCCGCCCTCGCCCTCAGCGCCTCCCTCTTCAGCCTGTCCGCCCTGGCCCAGCCCGCCACGGCCCCTGGCGCCGCCCCCGGCCAGCCGCGCGGTACCGTGGTCCAGGGCCAGCCGAACACCACGGGCAACGACCCGAGCGTGTCCGTCTCCCGGGGTGCGACCGGTGCCGAGACGGCGACGACGGACTCGGCCGCGGGTGGAAATGCCGGCAAGCCCGAGCAGGCCGTCCCCAACAGCAGCGCCGGGGGCCGTTGACGCCTGACGGCCTTCGGCAAGGCCTGTTCTTGACAAGTCCCGACCGACCCGCCCGGCTCCAGCCGCGGCGGGGTTCTTCATGCCCGGGGGTCAAGCCACCGGGGGCCGCCTCAGCCGACGTCGACGTCGATGTCGAACGCCATGCCGCGGCCCGGCCCCTGGTCGGCATAGTCGACGAGGGCATAGCCGCGCTCGCGCAAGGCGGCCTCGAGACCGTCCCGGTGCTTTCTGAACGTCTGCCCGATCGCCAGAGGCGTCAGGCGCGGATGGCTCTGTCGAAGCTGGTCGACGCCGATGCTCAAAGGCGCGCCCTCGCGGTCGGCGATGCGGATGAGGGCGGATGCCAGATCCGCGGCCTTGGTCTCGGCCGCCGATTTCGCCTTGAATGCCATGATCGGATCCTCTTCTCGTATCATCCGTGATGAGGACCGGCCCGTGTGGATCCCGCCTCGTGCCGGCCACCCCATCGCCCCCGGTGATCGAGTGGGCGGTCCGCGCCCTGCTGGGTTCGCCGGGCAAACGGAACGCGCCGAGCGTCCGCGCCCTCCGGCCCTTTCACCCGGCGTGGGAGAGGGGCCGAGCGCCCGTGCCCGGATCGATACCGGGCCGGTGGCCGCCCCAACACATGTTCTTCCTTCGTTCTAGCAGATGCCGGGGCGGGATGCACGGGAGAACCGGCAGTCCCTCCAGACCCGAGGCGCGCCGGTCGGGCCTGCCTTTACGGCAACCAGGAGCTCGACGATGATCGAGGAACGGGAAGGGCGGGGTCCTCTACAACTAGGCTATAGCATCCCAATCACAAAGTCGTGTCTGAGTCTGCCACTTTCAATCCGCGATAAAAACCGCGGACGACCATGATAACATCAAGCAAGAGTAACGCGGCGTTCACTGAAGCTTTTGACGAAGACATAAGGTCTCCCGGGCTAAATGCATCCCATGATGCTCACCCTCGCAACGCTTCTGGAAAGCCAGGCCGTCGTCTCCGTCCTGGCTGCAGCGACGATCTGCACCCTGAGTGCCTGGCTGACGGTGCACCTGCTCCGGAAGGCCGAGGCCGCGCCGGCGACCCGACGCGGACGATGGCTGGTGGGCACGGCCCTCGCCGCCGGGCTCGGAGTCTGGACCACGCACTTCCTGGGCATGCTCGGATATCGGACCGACGTCATCTTGGGCTTCCATTCCGGGACCACGATCGCGTCCGCCCTGATCGCCGTGGTGGCGGTGGGCGTGCCCTTCGCGCTCTCGGCCCTGCCGAAGGGTCGCCCGGCCCGGGGCCTCCTGGGTGCCGTGGCGGGGCTCGGCATCGGCGCGATGCACATCACCGGCATGTCCGCCCTCGAAGGCTGCACCCAAAGCCAGTCGGACACGGCCAACGCCCTGGCCTACCTGCTGGGGGCGGGGGTGATGGCGGGGGCGCGCCTCCTCCCCGAGCGCCGGCCCTTCGATGCGATCGCCTGCGCGCTCATCGTCCTGGCGGTGTGTGGAACACACTTCACCTCCCTGGCCGGGACGGTGCTGGAGGGGCAACCCACCGCGACGCTCGGCCCGAACGTCCAGGTGGCGCTGAGCATCCTGACCGCCGCCGGTGCGGCGATCCTCATCACGGGTGCCTTCGTCGCCCTGGCGGCGACCCGGCGCTTCGAGGCCCAGGAACAGGCCCACCTGAACGTCCTGGCGACGGCGCTCCAGAACATGTCCAACGGCATCCTGAAGATCTCGTCCCAGGGATCCATCGAACTCTACAACCAGCGCCTCCTCGGCATGCTCGATCTGGCTCCGGACGCCGTCCGGGTCGGGATGCACCTCGAGGACTTTCTCAAGGCCACGGGTGATTCCAACGGATGGGATGCCGAGCGCACCGCCCGTGTGGCGGGCAACCATTGGCTCTGGATGGGCAAGGACGAGGAGACCCGGATCGAGCACCTCTTCGACGACGGCCGGATCCTGTCGATCGCCTGCCAGCCCGTCGCCGACGGCGCCGTCCTGACCTACGACGACGTGACCCGGGACCGGCGCGCCCAGGCGGAGATCTCGCAACTGGCCTATCACGACCCCCTGACGGGTCTGTGCAACCGGCGCGCGCTCAACGAACGGATGCTCGCCGTGCATCAGACGGGGGCTCGATCCACCCTGCTCCTGCTCGATCTCGATCGGTTCAAATTCGTCAACGACACCTTCGGCCATGCGGTCGGTGACCAGTTGCTCGTCGCGGTGGCGGGCCGGCTGCGCGCGCTCATCGGCGAGGCGGACTTCATCGCCCGGCACGGCGGCGACGAACTCGCGATCCTCACGGCGGGCGATACGGCCTCGGCCAAGGCCCTGGCAGACCGGATCGTGGCGGAGATCGAGAAGCCTTACATCCTCGCGAGCATGACCGTGGTCGTCGGCTGCAGCATCGGCGTGTGCGGCCTCGACGACAGCACCAGTCCCAGCGACCTGATGCAGCGAGCCGATATCGCCCTGTACGAAGCCAAGCGCCGGGGCCGCGGGGTGGCGGTCGGCTACCAGCCCGGCATGATCGAGGCGATCGCCGCCCGCGGCCATCTCGAGAACGATCTGCGCGGGGCGCTCGCCCTGCGGCAGTTCTATCTCGTCTATCAGCCGATCCTGTCGCTCACGACCGACCGGATCGTCTCCTGTGAAGCCCTGATCCGCTGGAACCATCCGCATCGTGGACTGGTCTCGCCGGATGAGTTCATCCCCCTCGCCGAGGAGACCGGGCTGATCGTTCCGATCGGACAATGGGTGCTGGAACAGGCCTGCCGGGAGGCTGCGAACTGGCCGGACGCGCAGCATCTGGCCGTCAACGTGTCCGCGGTCCAGCTCCGTTCGCCCCTCCTGCTGACGCATGTCGCCGAAGCCCTGGCCGCGAGCGGCCTGCCTGCGAGCCGGCTCGAACTCGAACTCACGGAGACGGCGCTTGTCGAGGACGGGCGGCAGATCGCCCATACCCTGGACGCTCTGCGCCGGGTCGGCGTCAAGATCGCGATGGACGATTTCGGGACGGGCTACTCCTCCCTTGCCCACCTGCGCGATCTTCCCCTCGACCGGATCAAGATCGATCGCAGCTTCGTCGCCGCGGCGCTGGACGACCGGCAATCCCTGGCGGTCATCAAAGCGGTGACGCAGATGGGCCGCGACATGAACATCCCGACCCTGGCGGAGGGCGTGGAGAGTCGCGAGCAACTCGATCTCCTCCGGGCGATCGGCTGCGACGCGGTCCAGGGCTACCTGATCGGCCGGCCCTCCCGTCGCCAGACGGTCGCCTACCCGGAGGGCGGCGCCCGCGCGGCGTAGGCGCCGGACCGCCCCGCAGCCCGCCTTGGTCGGCCGCCGGTGGATGGGGTGCAACCGCCCAGGGGCTGAACCCCCAGGCGTCCGGTTGTGTGAATGTTAACCCAAGGCGGGTGATCGATCAGGATGCGGCGCGTTCGGGACCTATCGGGATCCTTACGCGCCCAGGGGCGTCTTCCGCCCGGTCCAGGTAGAGCGATGCAGAACGATCCACGGCTGTTCAGCCTGCCCCGCTGGCGCGTGACACGGTGGCTGACCGATGCGGGCCACGAGGTCCCCGACGAGATCCGCAAGGCCCTGGTCGCGAGCCTGTTCGGGACGCTGCCGATCTTCGCCGGGGGCGTCCTAAACACTCTGGCGGTCTCGGCGCTCGTGGCCTCGCGGATTCCGCAGAGGCCGTTCCTGCTCTGGTGTGTGCTGGAGTGCGGCATCTGCCTCACCCGCCTCCTGGTGCTCGTCATCGCGCAGCGGGCCGCCGCCGCGCGCCGCAAGACGCCGACCGACCTCTATATCCTGCTCGGCCTCGCCTGGGCCGCCAGCGTCGGCTACGGGACCTTCATCAGCCTGACCAGCGGGGACTGGGTCGTGGCGACCCTGGCCTGCCTCTCCGCGGCGGCGATGGTCGGGGGCATCTCGTTCCGCAACTTCGGCGCGCCGCGGCTCGCCGGGGCGATGATCGTTCTGACGCTCGGCTCCTGCTGCCTCGCCGCGCCCTTCACCGGGGAGCCGCTCCTCCTCATCACGTTCCTGCAGATCCCGTTCTACCTTGCCAGCATGAGCGCGGCCGGGTTTCGCCTGAACCGGATGCTGGTGGCCACCATGCAGGCCGAGCGCGACCATGCGTTCCGGGCCCGGCACGACAGCCTGACCGGCCTTCTGAACCGGGCCGGGCTGGCGGACGCGATCGCAGCGCGGCGCGATGGTCTCACGGCCCTGCTGTATCTCGACCTCGATGGCTTCAAGGCCATCAACGACACGCATGGCCACGCCGCGGGCGATCAGCTGCTCCAGGCCGTCGCGGAGCGCCTGCGGTCCAGCGCGCGACCGCAGGATATGGTCGCGCGCATCGGCGGCGACGAGTTCGTCGTCCTCACCGATGTCCCGGCGCCCGCCGCGCTGATCGCGTTCAGCGACCGGATCGTGGCGCAGATCTCCGTTCCCTTCCCCCTGGATCGCGCGCGGACGGTGCAGGTCGGGGTCAGCATCGGGATCGCGCTGGCGCCCGAGCACGGCACCGACCTGGCGGGCCTGCTCTCCGCGGCCGACGAGGCGCTCTATGCCGCCAAGGCCCTGGGCAAGAGCCGCAGCGCCCTCGCGCCGCAACGCGCGGCGGCCTGACCCGACGGCGGGCGAACGGCCGGGGCGGGCCGACCGCATGCCCGGGTGACGATCGTCGAGGACCGAGTGGCAAGGACCCTATGACGAAGACCCGGTGAGCCCGGCGCCGGAGCGGACGGCGCGCATCCGTGCCGGTCGCCGCGCGCCCGGCGCAGCGTCGTGCGGTGAGCCGGGCGGCACGGCCCCGGTTCCGCAATGGCGGAACCCGGGAGCGCGAACGAACCATGGGAGCGATCGCGGTAAGGCGAGCGACCCGCGCGGCGTCCACCGATTGCAACCCCCTCGCCGGACTTTCCGCAAGCTTCTCGCCCCTCACGGCCCCAGGGCTCACGACCGGGGCTGATGCCCCCCAGAACGCGTACGGGGCGGCGGTGACGGGCACCCGTCCGGCCCGCTCCGTCGGCACGCCTCGCGCTTGCTGCGAGGATATCAGAGGCTTGCGTTTCGGCAGGATGGTCGTTGATCCGGGCGCGGATCAAGGATGTCCGTTGGCTGTGGCATCCCTCCGATGGTGCCCGTCTTCGAAGCCCCAAAGGGGTCTATCGTTTCCGACCCTCAGATCAGGTCCGAGAATACACGATCTGACCAACCCTTGAGATTGGCCCGGCCCGATGGCGTGGGAAGCCGTTCGCCGCGCGGCGGCTTCGGGCCTCTTGGCCCGGGCGTCGTCTTTGTCTGACGGCTTGGTTTTTGTGGGCCACCGATGGCGTCCCGCTCGAACAGGAGACACGCTCCCTGTTCATCCGATATCCAGCCTCGGTCAGCCCATCCGATGAAGCGCCCGTCATAGGCATAAACTTTGTCATCGTGGATGAAGGCCACAGCCTTGCCGCTCCAGAGATAGAGCGAGTGTCCATCGTGGCAGAAGACGGCCTCTCGCCCGGCCTGGTCAAAGAATTCGATCATGGCCGGTGCCGCCCCTCAAGTTGCTGCGTCAGGTCCGACGCGTCATGCCGAGATTCACAGACCTAATCCCGGTCCCGGCTTTCCGGCGTGTCGACGCCATCGGTGACGCGTGCGATGTCGGCCACGGCATCATCGAACTGGACAGGCGCACACTCATATCACGTATTCCAGCTCGTGCCCGATCAGTCTGCGCATGGTTTTTCAAGATCAAAGCCTGCGCTGAGACATGATTTGATCCCGGGTGACGAATGAGGGCTTCGCTATTCCGAAACGCGATTGCGGGAATATTTCTCTGATGCCGGTGTGCATCACGGACGCGAAGAGCGGGCACCGATGCCCTCTCCCGCGGCCATCGCCTGTGGGGATGCATCGTCTGGTCTCGACCCCACCGAGGTATGACGGGCGATCCGCTTCCGTAGCACTTAAGGCAGCGGCCTGCCGTTCCGCTCGATCCGCTTCAAGAGCTGGATTGCTCGACCAAGCGCGAGCATCACAAATCCGCCGATCGTCCCTCCCAGGGCTGGGCCGAGGTAGGCGCCCCCTTCAGATGCCGGTGCTCCCGAAGAGGCGAGCAGGAAGAAGATGCCGAACGCGATGTGCAGCGCTCCGGCGATGTAGAGCGTGAGTTTCACGGGGTACCCTTCAAAATCTTTCGCGGACATGGTGTCCGCACCTACGCCTGCGCGAGCCGTCGTGTGTGCGCTAGTGCTCCGCCTGGTACGCTATCCCATTGCCGGCCACGATATCCGGGCGTCGGCGACGGAGAGAGACGCGCGCTCCCGCCTTGCGACAGCTGGGGGAGGCGCATGCCTCGCTATCACTTCAACGTCTATGACGGCATCGTCCTTCTCGACAAAAAGGGTGTCGAGTTGCCGGACGCTATGTTCGCACGACGAGAGGCTATCCGGTATGCGGGCGTCCTTCTGGAGGAAGGCGCAAGACTCGAAAGCCTTGGTCGGGAATGGCGGATGGAAGTTACCGACGGAACGGAGCTGATCCTATTCCGGCTGGATTTCTTCGTGACGCCCTCTCCAGCCGCAAGTCCGTTGAGAGCCAGTCCGTTGAAAGCGCTTGGTCAATAACCCTGGTCCCTGGATGCCTTCGGGTTGGCTATCCATTTCAGCGGTTGATGGAGGTCCGCTTTAGGTTCGATTTTATCGCCTTTGCTTGCGGGTTCGTGATGCTGTCTGGTTGATCGTAACATGCCGACTGCACGAACCAAGATCGGAGCGTGGAAAGTGCGCATGGCTCAAGCCCGACGGCCCTGATGGAGCTCGAGCTCCGCGAGATCGGGATAGGGGCGCAGAGGATGTGCGATCACTGCACCGATCCACCCTCAGGCGCCTGCAGCATACGCAGCGCTTCGCCGGAAATTTCATACAGGTCGGACACGCCCTGGTGGCCCATCGGGATGCCCACCTTCTGATCCTCTACGGTGGTGAGGATGACGATTGCCATGCGCTCTCCCATCATCAGGTCCGGCTTCGGCATCATCAAAGGGAGGAGTACGTCGCCCTCGGAGGCGTCCGATCGCGCCTCTTTCGCCACCGAGGGTCGAAACGGCTTCTGCTCGCTCATAACCATCTCCGCAGCTGAATTTGAGAGGCGCCGATGGCTGAGCGCGCTTCCCCAGTCGGTCTATTCAGAGTGGGGGCCGGTCACTGCATGACCTCGGAGTCTGGCTTCAAACCGCGCAGTGCCTCACCGATGACCTGGTAGAGGGTCGACAGCGCCTCGTGTCCCAGAGGTATGCCGAAACGATCTCCATCGACGGTCTTCAGGATGAGGATTCCGACGTCCTCGCCCATCAAGATGCCGGCCTTGGCTTCGCAGAGGGGGAACATGAACGGGCCTTCGCCGTCGAACTCGACCTGCTCGGCCGCCTCCAGCGCGAAGAACTGATCCTGTTCGGAGCGGTTCTCGTCGGCCATTGATGATCTCCTGCTCCGTCATCGTGCGGAGACGTTCGATGCCCTCGCAGGGCACGCCCATCATGTATCATGGTTTCCTATGCGCAGGGACGTGAGGCAGCATGCGGGTCGCCAGGACCGCACCCAAACGAGGCTCTGCTCGGCTGTATGCCCGTGATGCTCGCAGGCATTGCATGGGCTTACGCTATATCGGAGCGTGTTTTCTCGCGTAGGCGCCGTACGCTCCCAATTCGGGGTCGACGTTAAGCTTCTAAGGAGACGGGTTGCGCCGCGTCTCCACTTTGAGGGATGGTGAGCCGAGCCCACCTTGAGAGGGTCTTTCTGGGAAGCGGCTGCAGATGTCGTGCTCAAACCTGAAGAGCACGGCGATCGAAGAGCCTTAAACCATTCGTTCGCTCATCAGCATCCCGGCATCATCGAAGATGCCCTCCCACACCGAGGCTGCGACGCGAAGCGTGACCCGCCAAGTGCCGACGTGCTCCTCGATGCCTTTCTCGATGCGGCTGGTCACTTGCCCGAGCCGCATCTTCTGGCGCATCAAACGGGGATTGATCATAAGCCGGGAATGCAGCTGGTTCGGATCCAGCATCCAGTCGCCACTATCGTTTCGCTCCAGACGCATAACAAGCCTTTGATCAGCTTGGCGGCAAATGCGGAGCTGAACGCGAAGATAGCACGGATTCCCGACTCGAGGTGCGTGCCGATTATGAACGTCGACGCGCCTGAACGAAGCGCAAGCGTTTAGACGCCGGCTTCCATTGATCCGCTCGCTCGCGGACGTGCCGCCGGCCCAGATAATTTCTTTAGAAGTCCAATCTATCACGAGCGGGCGCGTTGACGCCCCGTGACAGACCGCATCGCATCTCAGGACGGCGAGAACGAACCCGACTCACGGACGGAGCCGGGAGATGGGGACGCCGCGCAGGCCCAGGCCCGGGAAGGCCTTGTCCGACACGAGGCCATGTCGGTGCGGGCCGCAGACAGCGAAGACCGCGCAGTCTGGGCTACGCATGCCGGCCGTGCAAAGAGCGGCGCCCCTCGATCACAAGGGGCGCCGGGACTGTTTAGTAATAGCTGCGCCGGCCGTAACCCCGATCGTGACCGTAGCCGTGACCGCGTCCTCGACCGAAGCCGAACTCTCGACCACCGAAGCGATGTCCGAAATGGCGACCACCGCCGTAGCCATGGCGACCGTATCCATCACCATAACCGCGGCGACCGTATCCGCGGCCGCCATAGCCTCCGTAGCCGTACTGGACGGTCTCTACCGCGGCCGCAGGCTCAGTCATCGCCGCGACACCGAGCGGTGCTGCCGAGGACGGTGTCGGTGCCAGAAACAAACTGGCAGCCATCAGGCCAGCACCGAGCGTGAGCGTCTTGAGCATTGGGTATCTCCCTGCGGACCTACCCATTCAGATAGGCTGCACGTCCCTCGTAGCAGGCCCAATCTGAACGGCGTCCACGCTCTCTCGCCGCCGCTTTACTCGATGGAGACGGCCCCAATACCCGTCAGGAACCCCGGGGGCCAAAACGTATTCGGGTGGTCGGGCTCCGAGGGGTTCCTGATGGTTGGTCCGAGCACAGAGTGGCCGGGTGCTTCGAGGTTGGTTTGGCCGGTGCGTGACGCTGGTGTCGGCAGTTCGCCCGCAAGGGGGACGTCGCCATCAAACCGATGGTGCCTGGCACTCTCAGCTGACCCGGCCCAAAGCCAGCCGGTCGAGTCCATGTGACTGTCCGGCTTTGATCCGCCGAAAAGACCAGTTGAACGACCGGGATGCGCGCGACGCTGCCACGAAACGCTCTTACAGAACCGGAGCTTGAAAGCCGTTCGATGCGGATCGCGCCGAGCGCCGCTTTGTAACCCCAAGCTAACCACGGCTCTCGGAAGCCGATGTTTGTCAGTCCGAGAGATTCATGATCGAGGCCCGCGCGGAGCGAGAACGTATGGTGCCGGTTGCGGGACTTGAACTCGCGACCTACCGCTTACAAGGCGGTTGCTCTACCAGCTGAGCTAAACCGGCGTGCGTTCCTGCGCTACCAGTGCCGTTGGCCCGGCGCAAGCCCGAGTAGGGGGGACGGTGCCGGATCGGCGGATGTCAGGCGGCGCGATCGTCGAGGCGGCGGGTATCGGCGAAGATGCGGCCGTCCGGGAAACGGTAGCGGATGGTCTCCGTCAGGCGCCCCTGCGCGCGGATGTCGATGGCCTCCGGGCGGGTGAGACGGTCCTGCGCCGCCATGGCTTCGACGGCCGTCATCGGGACGTCGCGGCCGCCGCCGAGCTGGCGCCACCACTGGACCGCCTTCTCGCGCGGGTAACCGACCTGCGCGAGGCCGACCACGATCCGGTGGTGCCGGCCATCGCGGAGGTGAAACGTGATCGCGAGGTCTTCCGCCGAACCGGAACGGGCGCGGGTGGCGAAGGTCCAGCCGGCGACGCCCTGCCAAGCCGATTCTGCGCGGACGGGCATCGGCCGGGAGAGGATCGGATGGGCGTCGTCGGCGGAGGCCTCGTGGCCCGGGTCGTCCCGCTCCGCCTCGGGCTCGACCCAGCAGGCCTCGCAGGTGCTGGCGTTGAGCGCGATCAGCGCGCCGCAGCCAGGGCAGGGCTTCGCCCGGATTTCGCCCTCGCGTCCCCGGATCGCGGCGGCGCTGCGCGCGGTGACGATGTCGACCGGACCGTGCATGCGGACGAGGCCGGCATAGTCGAGGATGAGGGCGTCCGCCTTGTCCGGAGCCCGGCGCAGGGCACGACCGACCTGCTGCACGTAGAGCCCGGTGCTCTGGGTCGGGCGCAGCAGGGCGACGAGGTCGACCTGGGGCACGTTGAAGCCGGTGGCGAGGACGCCGACCGAGGTCAGGCAGCGGATCCGGCCCTCGCGGAACGCCCGGACGATGCGGTCCCGCGCCCTCCTGGGCGTCTCGCCCGAGAGGGTCTCGCAGCTGTGGCCCTCGGCCCGGATCGCGTCGCGCACCGCCGTGGCGTGGGCGACGCCGGCGCAGAAGGCGAGCCAGGCCCGGCGGCCCTGCCCGTAGCCGACCATCTCCTCCACCGCCGCGCGGGTGATCCAATCCTGGTTGACGGCGGCCTCGAGGGCGCTCGGGATGTAGTCGCCCCCGCGCCGCGGCACCCCCGTGACGTCGAGGGTCGTGGCGGTGGCCTTGGAGATGAGCGGCGCGAGGTAGCCCTGGTGGATCAGGTCGCCGACATTGGCCTCGTAGACGATGGCTTCGAACAACCGGCCGGGGCCCGCGTCGAGGCGCCCGCTGTCGAGGCGGTAGGGCGTGGCCGTCAGGCCGACGACGCGCAGGTCGCGGCGCTCGGCGCGCAGGGCGGCCAGGAAGCGGCCGTAGCGGGTCTCGGCGTCGCGGGGGATGAGATGGGCTTCGTCTACGACCACGAGGTCGAACGCGTCGAGGTCGCGGGTCCGGTTCCAGATCGACTGGATGCCGCAGAACAGCACCTGTGCGCCGGCCTCGCGGCGACCGAGGCCGGCGGAATAGATACCCGCCGGTGCCTCCGGCCAGAGCGCCAGGAGTTCGCGGTGGTTCTGGGCGATGAGTTCGCGGCTGTGGGTGACGACGACTATGCGATGGCGGGGATCGCGATCGAGCATCTCTCGCACCAGGGCGGCGATCACCAGCGACTTGCCGGCACCGGTCGGCAGGACGATGAGGCCCGGGCCCTCCTGTCGTGCCCAGGAAGCATAGAGGGCGTCGAGGCTGGCGCGCTGATAGGGGCGGAGATCCATCGGCGGCGTTTCTAGCGCCTGCCGCCTCCGGCGTCCGTGGCCAATCTGCCGCGCGTCCGCGCCGTCGCCGTCCGACGCCCAACGGCCCCGGCACGCCAGGGGCCGTCCATCGGGCCGGTGGGCCGTTCCGGTCCAGACCGCAGAAGTCTCCGACGGTCGGATCGGCACGTGTCGGGGCTGTCGCTCTGCCCTGCACGAGTGCGGCGGCCTTCGTGTCTCCGGAGCGGCCCTTAGCGTCGGACACGGCCTGCGTCAAGCCCTTTCGGAACCCGTGCTCTCGAAGTCCGATCGCCCGTCAGGCCAGACGGGTCCGGCGAAGACGCTCCGCCGGACCCGCCTCGTCGAGCGGAGGCCGGACTCAGGCCGCCGCTAGGGCTGCCGCCATCTTCTGCGCGAAGGCGACGGGATCCCGCGGCGTGTCGCCGTCCTGCACCCGGGCGAGGTCGAGGAGGGTCCCGGCCGCGTCGGTGATCGCCTCTTGCGCCTCGACCTTGGCGCTGAGTGCGCGGATCAGGGGATGGCGCGGATTGATCTCCAGGACCGGCATACCGCCGCCGCCCCGGCCGGCCCGGCGCAGGAGCCGCTGCATCTGCAGGTCCGGGCCATGGCCGGAGGCGGAGAGCACCACGGCGCTCTCGACGAGGCGGTCGGTGGCGCGCACGTCGGAGACGTCGGGGCCGAGCGCGTCCTTGAGCGCCGCGACCAGGGCCTCGACGGAGGCCGGGGCTTCTTCGCCCTCGGGCGTTTCGCCCGCGAACTTCGAGAGGTCGACGGCCCCTTGCGTAACCGAGCGCAGGGACTTGTCGTCGAAGCGGGCCAGGGCCTCGGGCCAGAAGGCGTCGACGTGGTCGGAGAGCAGCAGCACCTCGATGCCGCGGGCGCGGAAACCCTCGAGCTGGGGCGAGCGCTTCAGGGCGTCGGCATCATCGGCGACGAGATAGTAGATCGCCTCCTGACCGTCCTTCATCCGCGAAACGTACTCGGGCAGGGAGGTCCAGCCCTCGACGGCGGAGGAGTGGAAGCGCAAGAGCGGTGCGATCTCGGGCCGCCGCTCGTGATCCTCGTAGATGCCCTCCTTGAGGACGGGTCCGAAATTCTCCCAGAACGGGCGGTAGCCCTCGGCGTCCTTGGCCCGGGTGGTGAGCTCGGAGAGGACGCGGCCGGTGACAGCGCGGCGGATCTTGGTGAGCACCGGGGTCGCCTGCAGCATCTCGCGGGAGACGTTGAGGGGCAGATCCTCGGTGTCGACCACGCCCTGCACGAAGCGCAGCCAGGAGGGGAGGAGCTCCGCCTCGTCGGTGATGAACATGCGACGGACGTGCAGGCGCACCTTGCTGGCGCGCTCGCCCTCCACCGCCTGGAACGGCTTCATGCCGGGCACGAACAGCAGCGCGGAGAATTCCAGCGCCCCTTCTGCGCGCCAGTGCAGGGTCGCCCAGGGCTCGTCGAAGTTCATGCCGACATGGCGGTAGAACTCGGTGTACTGCTCCGGCGTCACCTCGGACTTCGCCTTACGCCACAGGGCCGTGCCCTGGTTGGCGTTCTCCTCCTTGCCGTCCTCGCCGCGGATCGCGATCGGCACGGTGATGTGGTCGGCCCATTTGCGCACGACGTGGTCGAGCCGGTAGCTCTCCAGGTACTCGTCGGCATCCTCCTTGAGGTGCAGAACGATGTCGGTGCCGGGCTCCGCCCGGGTGGCGGGCTCCAGGGTGTAGCTGCCCTGACCCTCAGACGCCCAGGTCCAGGCCTCCTCCGAGCCGGCCCGGCGCGAGGTGACGGTGACCCGGTCGGCGACCATGAAGGCCGAGTAGAAGCCGACGCCGAACTGGCCGATGAGGCTCGGCTTGTCCTCGGGCCTGGCGTCGCTGAGGGTCTGGCTGAAGGCGCGGGTGCCCGAGCGGGCGATGGTACCGAGGTTCTGGGCCAGCTCCGACTTTGTCATGCCGATGCCGGCATCGGTGATGGTCAGGGTGCGGGCCGCCTTGTCCGGCGCGATGCGGACCTTGGCGTCGGCGGGCAGCGCGGAGGCCTGATCGGTCAGCGCCTCGAAGCGGCGCCGGTCCATGGCGTCGGCGGCGTTGGCCACCAGCTCGCGCAGGAAGATCTCCCGGTCGGAATAGAGGGCATGGACCACGAGGTCCAACAGACGCCCGACCTCGGCACCGAATTCGTGCCGTTCCACGGTGTCGCTCAAGGGACCGCCTCCTGATGTCGAAAAAAGAATGAAGCGAGCGCGATATGCCGTCGCGCCCCGGCGAATTCAATGGCGGCCAAGGTCCGGAAGGGTCTGGGCGGGGAGGGGATAGGTCGGACGCGGACCGGCATGCGCGGCGCGCAAACCCGATTTCCCGCTGCCGGCGCGCAACCTTCGCGGGTCTCGGGCGTAGCCGTGCCTTCACGACATATGACGTCCCTTCCCCTCACGACAGCGAGACGGCCCGAGATGGAACCGATGAAGCCGATGAAGCCCATGGAACCCATGAAGGGATCCGACCCGTGGTGGCCGCAGGAACTGGGGCAGCCCTCCACCAGCGGCGGCCAGAACGACATGCGCTACGCGTTCTTTCCCGACAAGCACCGCCTGCTGATCGAGCGGGACGGCAAGCGGACGACCTATGACAGCGGCGATCACCGGATCAGCGGCGTCTCGCAGTCGAACGGACGCTCGCCGACCTTCACGAGCCAGAACGGCGACGTCGCCGTGGACGACCTCAAGGTCGTCGACTGATCCCGGACCGTCGCCGGGGCTCGGTCGCCGGGCGCGGGTCCTGGCAGCCGCGACGAGCGGGGCGCCGTCAGGCCACCGCCCGGGCGGCGTCGCTGTTCCCGCGCGACCAGCGCTCGATCGCCCTGGGGACTTCGGAGGCCGGACTCGGCTTGGCGAAGAAGTAGCCCTGGCCCTCGTCGCAGCCCTCGCTGCGCAGGCGATCGAACTGCGCCTCCGTCTCGATCCCCTCGGCGGTGGTGCGCATCCCAAGGCTGAGACCGAGGCCGATCACGGCCCGGACGATGAGGCCGGAATCGGTCTTGTTGGTGATGTCGCGGACGAAGGACTGGTCGATCTTGATTTTGTCGAAAGGGAAACTTCGCAGGTAGCTCAAGGACGAGTAGCCGGTGCCGAAATCGTCCATGGCGATCCGGACTCCGAGGCGGCGCAGGGCATAGAGCGTCGCCAGGGTGGCGAGGTTGTCCTTGAGGAGCACCGATTCGGTGATCTCCAGTTCGAGCCGCCCCGGCGGCAGCCGGCTCTGCGCTAGGGCCTGGCGCACCGCCTCGACGATGACCTCGTCGCGGAACTGCACCGCGGAGACGTTGACGGCGACCTTGATGCCGTCGGGCCAGCGCATCGCCTCGGTGCAGGCGGTGGTGAGGCACCAGGCGCCCAGCGGCACGATGAGGCCGATCTCCTCGGCGACCGAGATGAAATCACCCGGCGGAACGAGGCCGCGCACCGGGTGGCGCCAGCGCACCAGGGCCTCGAAGCCGCCGATGCGCCGGGCGCGGAAGTCGTAGATCGGCTGGTAGTGCAATTCGAACTCCTCGCGCGCCAGGGCCTCGCGCAGGTCCAGTTCGAGGGCCCGGCGGGCCTGGAGGCTGACATCCATCTCCGCCTCGAAGAAGCGCCAGGTCCCGCGCCCATCCGCCTTGGCGCGGTAGAGCGCGACGTCGGCATTCTTGAGGAGCTTGTCGCAGGTGGTGCCGTCGCCGGGCGCGAAGCAGATGCCGATGCTGACGCCGACGCTCGCACGGTGGCCGTCGAGGTCGTAGGGCGCGCTGACCACCTCGACGATCCGACGGGCGAGCACGGCGGCGTCCCGGGGCTGCTCGGCCTGTGACAGGATGATCGCGAACTCGTCGCCCCCGAGGCGGGCCACGGTGTCGACCTCGCGCACGCAGGCACGCAGGCGGTCGGCGACCGCCCGCAGCAAGGCATCGCCCACCGGGTGGCCAAGCGTGTCGTTGACCTCCTTGAAGCGGTCGAGGTCGAGGCAGAGCACCGCGAACGGGCTGCCGCGTCCGAGGTGGGCGACCGCTTCCTCGATCCGCTCGCCGAACATCGCCCGGTTCGGCAGGCCCGTGAGCACGTCGTGCCGGGCCATGAAGGCGATGCGCGCATCCGCTTCGCGGCGCTCGGTGACGTCCTCGTAGGTCGCCACGAGGCCGCCCCCGCGCACCGCCTTGTGCGAGACCGCGACCACGCGCCCGTCACCGAGGTGGAGGAAATCGGAATCGACTGCGCCGCCGCTGGCGGTCTCGGCCTGGGCCAGGGCGAAGGCATCGGGCTCGGGCTGCGGGTAGTCCCCGCGCGCGGCGCTGAGCCCCGCGACGTCGCGATAGGGCAGACCGAGGGGAAGCTGCCCGGGCTCGAGGCTGAAGATCTCGCAGTAGCGCCGGTTCACGACGGTGAGGCGGCCGTCGGCGTCGAAGAGGCAGAGGCCCTGGGACATGTTGTCGAGGGCGGTGTCAAGGCGCAGGTTGGTGGCCTGGAGGATGGCTTCCTGCTCCTTCAGGAGCGTGATGTCGCTGCAGACCGCGATGAAGCCGCCCGTGCGCGTGGCGCTCCGGCTGATCCGAAGCCAACGGCCATCGCCGAGGCGCAGCTCGCTGCGCTCGTCGGTCGTGGCAAGGAGCGCCTGGGCGAGGCTGCCCGGACCGGCTTCACCCGCCGCGAGCGCGGCGATCGTGCGGCCCGCGGGCCGGGTCCCGGCGGCGAAGCCGAGGTAGTCCTCCGCCTGGCTGTTGGTGAGGCTGATCCGCCCGGCCTCGTCGACGACCACGATCCCCTCCCGGGAGGTCTCCAGGGCATCGGCGAGGCGGTCCTCGGCGGAAATCCGCTGTGCGACCTCCTTCTCCATCGCACGGCGGATGTTGTCGCGCATGGTGCCCATGGCCGACAGAAGCGTGCCGACCTCATCGGCCCCTCCGGCCGGCATCGTGCCGCTGAGGTCGCCGCCCGCGATGCGGGTGGCGACCTGCGAAGCATCGGCGAGCGGCCCCATGATGCGGCGCGCCAGGCAGAAGGCGACCGTCCCGGAAAGCAGCACGGCGATCAGGGTGCCCAGGAGGTTGAGCCGGGTCTCACGGGCCACGATGGCGCGGGCCTGCTGCCGATAGATGAAGCCGTCGCCGGCCGTATAGTTGATGAACAGGTCGAAGTTTTCCTCCGCCACCGCCGCGTGGCGGTCGAGCTCCGCATAGGCAGCCTCGCTCCGGCCGAAATCGGTGATCCTGGCGCGGGCCTCCGTCCACGCGGACACCGCGCGCTCGGCCGCCTGCGCCGCGCGGGTCGCACGCTCGGATTGGGCGCGCTCCACGGCGATCTCGAGGTCCTCGGCGAGGAGGCGCTGCAGGCTGGCGAAGCGCTCGTCGAGGCGGGTGCGGGCCGCCGGATCGGTGACCATCCAGCGCCGGGCCTCGGCCGTGCGCATCCCGGCGAAGTCGGTGGCGGCGGCCCGGGCATAATTGATGGACATCAGCGACCGGTCGAAGGTCTGGCTGACCAGTTCGTCGGCGCGGCGGATGCTCGACGCCGCCGACAACCCGAGCGCCCCCGTGATGGCGCTCATCACGAGGAACGCGATCACGATCCGTCCCCGGATCGTGCCGAGCATCGCGGCGACGGCCTCCGCGAGCCGCCGGCCGGGACGCGCCCGCGATGTCATCGGGTCTGCGGGCGATGTCATCCAGCCTTGTCCCGTCCCATCATCGCAGCAGGATGACCGAAAGACGTTAAGGCGATCTTGAGATCGGGCCGGCAGTTTATCCCCTTAACCGGACTTTCACTCAGGCGTTTTATGGTTGTGGAGGTCGAAAGGCTCTTGAGCATCGAGACTGCTCGTCGTGGTTCGGTCGCGGCTCGTTTCGATCCTGATCGTCGTTGAACGAACGGAAAACCGATGCGGCCCTCGACAATTGCTTGCCTGGCCTTCGGGCTTCTTGGTGCGATGAGTGGCGGGCTTGCGTGGGCCACCGTCGGTGCGCCCAGCCTGCACGTGTCCCAGAAGGGGCGCGCCTTTCAACCCAATGCCCTTACGGTTCCACGCGGTGCCAACGTGGAAATCGTCAACGACGACGGCGACCTACTTCACCACGTCTACATCGATGCGCCGGACTTCACGTTCGATTCGGGAGACCTGAGGCCCGGGAGCCGGACCCAGGTCGTCTTCAACGTGGCTGGGACCTTCGCCGTCCTGTGCGGGATCCATCCGAAGATGAAGTTGACCGTACGGGTCGACGGCCGCTGACATCCGGGGCGATCGACCGTCTCCGAATCGAGCGCCGCCGGGGCTCCCGCCGGAGCCGCCCGCGGCGCGTCCCGTCGCGCCCGCACGGCGCGCGAGCGACCCTCAGAGCAGGGTCGACCCCTGCAGCACGGCGTGGGCGCCGTAGTAGAGGCCGAGAAAGGCCGCCAGCGCCGCCCCATAGCCCACGGGCGTGAGGGCAAGGTTACGCAGGCGATAGGGCGATGCGGCGTTGTCGGCCGCGAGGGCCACCATCGCGACGATGATCGGCGCGTGGCCGATGGCGTCGACCTTGCCGAACTCGAAGATCGCCGAGATGAAGGTGGCGGCCAGCAGGATCGCGGCGACCCGGCGGACCAGCGGGGTGCAGACCAGCGCGAAGGCCAGGGCGAATTCCACCGCGCCGGCTGCCTTCATGAAGTATTCGCCCGTGAACCCGAGCGTCATCGCCGGATGCTCGATGAAGAGCGGGAACGACCATTGCGGATAGGCCCACTTCTCGACGGAGGCCCACATCAGGGTGATGGCGGCGGTGTAGCGCACGATGTCGAGGGGACGGAGGCCGCCGGGTAGGGAGCGGCCGAGGCCGGTCAGCGCGCAGTAAGCCGCGACTCCGAGGAAGATCGGGTAGTCCGCGAGGTGGAAGGCGCCGTACTGGACCAGGGCGGTCGTGAACAGGACCACGATGCCGAGGGCCGAGAACGGCATGGTCCGCCGCCACAGGAAGCCGGCCGCGATGGCGAGCTGGAACCACGGGAGCGCGCTGCTGGTCGTCTTCAGCTCGGGCGTCAGAATGACGCCGCCGAGGGTCCAGAGCGCGACGAAGAAGCCGCCCAGAACCGCACGGAACAGGAGCTCGGTGTTCTCGCGTGCCCAGGCCGTGGTCCGGTCGAGGGATCGCGTGAGTGCTGCCCCCAGCACCGTACCTTCGAGAAGACCGCCCACCATCAGGGCGAGCACGGAGAGGCCGACCAGCTTCTCGAAGTCCGAGCACAGGACCTCGCCGAGGTCACGAGGCGACCCGACCAGGTCGTAGGCGCAGAACCATTTCACGTGTGCCATCGCGGCGTCGGAGCCTGCGACCGTGAGGACAGCCGCCATCATCATGACTGCGGTGCGCGGCAGCCAACGTCTTCCGGGGTACATGGAGGGAAGCCCTATTCACGACACCGGCGCGGGGGCCTGCCGGCGCGATGAAAACTACGCGCCTTCGCCGGTTTGCGGAAGGAACTTGTTAATAGACCTTTCCAAATGGTTAACCTGTTGCTTGCCGGCATCGGCCGTGATCCGCGTCCGACCGGTCGGATGCATGGGGATCCCGTAACGCTTCGATGGCGATGCTGTCGGAAAGCCTGCGCCCGGACAGGGTCCGCTAACCCTCGCGGGGCTAAGCCGGGGATCGCCCGTCTCAACCTGAAGAGCCCGATGATCGCGACCTTGAGCCTATCGAGCCTGATGGTGGGGACCGGCCTGTCCTACGCGGCGGCGCGCGCGCCGAGCCGGGCCGACGCTCTCGAACGCTGGTCCGGGCGCCTTCTCCTCGGCGGGCTCGGCCTCCTCGGGGCCGCTCTCCCGCTCTTCCGCTGACGCGACCCGACAGCGTCCCTGACGAAGGGCGATCCCTCAGTTGAGGCGGGGCGGGACCGCGAGGCTGGCCGTGCCGTCGGCGCTCAGGGTCTTCAGGAACGCGATCAGGTCGCGCTTCTCGGCGTCGGTCAGCCCCAGCGGCTTGATCGCGGTTGATCGGCTGGGCCGGTCGATCCCGCCGCGATCGTAGAGATCGATGACGTCGCGCAGGGAGGTCAGCGAACCGTCGTGCATGTAGGGGCCGCGCTCGGTGACGTCGCGCAAGGTGGGGGTCTTGAACGCGTAGCGGAGCTGAACCGAATCCGGAAAGAACGCGGCCCGTCCCACATCCGCCTCGGCGCCGACGCCGACGTCGTGGAAGGATCCGTCCGTGAAGGTCCAGCCCGAATGGCAGCCGGCGCATTGCGCCTTGCCGTTGAAGAGCGCGAACCCGGCCTTCGCACTCGGGCCGATGGCGCGGGCGTCGCCCGCGACCCAGCGATCGAACGGCGCCTCGCCGGAGACGATGGAGCGCTGGAAGGTCGCCAGCGCCAGCTCGACGGTCCGCCGACTGATCGCCTCAGGCGATCCGCCGGCTGCGGCGCGTTCGGGGAACGCCGCCGCGAAGGCGCGGACGTAGCCGGGATCGGCTCTCAGCCGTGCGAGCAAGGTCGCCTCGGGCAGGTTCATCGCGCTGGCGCTGGTGATCGGCGTGAAGGCGACGTTCTCGAGGTCGCGGAATTTGCCGTCCCAACCGAGGATCGGGATCTGGGCCACGTCGAGCAGGGTCGGCGTGCGCACTTTCATTGCCGCGCCGGTCTCGCCGATGCCGCGCGGGCGGCCGTCGCTCCACGATTGAGTCGGGACGTGGCAGCTGGCGCAGCTCATGGTGCGCTCGCCCGACAGGAGCGTATCGAAGAACAGGCGCTGGCCGAGTGCGGCCTTGGCCGGGCTGTAGGGATTGTCGGCCGGGTAGACCGCCTCGTCGACGCGCCGATAAGCCTCGCGCAGCGCCGACAGCTCGGCCTGCGTCGTGCTGACATTCGCTTGTTCCGGCTCGCCGGCACCCGAGGTGCGTAATCCGAGGCCCGATGCCGCGAAGGCAATCAGGGCAACGCCGGCAAGCGCGGCGCTTACCCGTCTGCGCATCGCGATCTCCTGATCCTCTCAGCGCTAGTCCGGATCCGTTAACGAAGTCTCACGCGAAGCCTCTCCCGCCCAAATGCCGCAGCACCGAACCGGTGCCGGTTGGCGCGAACGTTGCTTAGGCCGCCTCAGTCAGCAATGGCTGCGAATCCCGTCAGGTGTCCTGGGATGTCGCATCGCTTCAGGACGAGAGGCTCGGAATGACGAAATACAAACTCGAGTATATATGGCTCGACGGCTACACTCCGGTGCCGAACCTTCGCGGTAAGACCCAGATCAAGGAATTCGACGCGTTCCCGACCCTTGAGCAGCTTCCGCTCTGGGGCTTCGACGGCAGCTCGACGATGCAGGCCGAAGGCGGCAGCTCCGATTGCATGTTGAAGCCCGTGCGCCACTTCCCGGATTCCACGCGCAAGAACGGCGTACTGGTGATGTGCGAAGTCATGATGCCGGATGGCGTCACCCCGCACGCCTCCAACAAGCGCGCCACCATCCTCGACGACGACGGCGCCTGGTTCGGCTTCGAGCAGGAGTACTTCTTCTACAAGGATGGCCGTCCGCTCGGCTTCCCTGCCTCCGGCTATCCGGCTCCGCAGGGGCCGTATTACTGCGGCGTCGGCTACAAGGAAGTCGGCAGCATCGCCCGCAAGATCGTCGAGCAGCACCTGGATCTCTGCCTCGATGCCGGCATCAACCACGAGGGCATCAACGCCGAGGTGGCTAAGGGCCAGTGGGAGTTCCAGATCTTCGGCAAGGGCTCCAAGAAGGCCGCCGACGAGATGTGGGTCGCCCGCTACCTGCTGCAGCGTCTGTGCGAGACCTACGAGATCGACGTCGAGTACCATTGCAAGCCGCTCGGCGCGACGGACTGGAACGGCTCGGGCATGCACGCCAACTTCTCGACCGAGCACATGCGCACGGTGGGCGGCAAGGCGTATTTCGAAGCCCTGATGGCGGCCTTCAAGGAGAACCTCGACGACCACATCGCCGTCTACGGCCCCGACAACCACATGCGCCTGACGGGCAAGCACGAGACGGCGGCGATCGACCAGTTCAGCTACGGCGTCGCCGACCGGGGCGCCTCGATCCGCGTGCCGCACAGCTTCGTGAACAACGAATATAAGGGCTACCTCGAAGATCGCCGTCCCAACAGCCAGGGGGACCCCTACCAGATCGCCTCGCAGATCCTGAAGACGATCTCCTCGGTTCCGACCGCGACGAGTCAGCAGGCGGCTGCCTAGTTTTTAGGCGTCAATTCGTCAATTTTGCTTCGAACCTAGGCAGGGTCCGCCGCGTTCTGCGAGGCGGGCCCTTCTTTTTGCCTGTTCGGATGGCAAGTCGGTCGGAGCGAGTCGGTCCTCCCGCCTTCAAGCGCCGAAGATCGACCAGCCCAGCCGCCGGGTGAGCATCTCCAGGGCGATCCGTCCAAGATGGGAATTGCCGGAGGCGTCGAGGCCGGGCGACCAGACGGCGATCGAGGCCTTGCCCGGCGCGATCGCCAGGATGCCGCCGCCGACGCCGCTCTTCCCCGGAAGACCCACCCGATAGGCGAACTCCCCCGAGCCGTCGTAATGTCCGCAGGTGAGCATCACCGCGTTGATGCGCCGTGCCCGCTCGGGCGACACCACGGACAACCCCGTCAGGGGGTTGCGCCCCGAATGAGCGAGGAAGCGGCCCGCCTGGGCGAGCTGCCGGCAGGACATGCTGAGGGCGCAGTGGTGGAAGTAGACGCCGAGGGTGAAGTCGACCGGATTGTCGAGCACCCCGAAGGACTTCATGTAGTGGGCGAGCGCCATGTTGCGGAAGCCCGTCCGCAGCTCGGAGGCGGCCACCGCCTCGTCGATGGCGATGCTGGAATCCTGCGCCAGGAACTGCATGAAACGCAGGATCTCGCCGATGGCCTCACGGGGCTGGTGGCCGGACAGGATCAGGTCCGTGACCGCGATCGCCCCGGCATTGATGAACGGATTGCGCGGGATGCCGCGCTCGCGCTCCAGCTGGACGATGGAGTTGAAGGGGCTGCCCGAGGGTTCCCGACCGACGCGGCGCCAGAGGCGGTCGCCGGCCATGCCGAGGGCGAGGGTCAGGGTGAAGACCTTGGAGATGCTCTGGATCGAGAAGGGTTCGTCGCTGTCGCCGCCGGCCGCGATCCGCCCCTCGGCATCGATCACCACGAGACCGAAAGCCTTGGCATCGACACCGGCCAGTTCGGGGATGTAGGTCGCCACCTCGCCTCGGTCCGGCCGCTCCCGCATCTCGTCGGCGATCTCGCGAACGACATGGTCGAGGTCGGGCACGTCGAGGCTCATGGGCGATTCCGGGGGAGGGCTGGAACGAGGGTTCGGCGACGGGCGCAAACCCCGGGCCATGCCGGTATCCGGCCCGGCCCGGGATGGCACGGTGGGCTTGGACGCCCAGGCTCAACACCGTCACCGTATTGTTCAGCTTGGCGACAGGATTGTGGGACTATAGAACCATAACGGCGACGCTTCGGTGATGTATCGCATTTGTTTCTAACTGTTTCTATTTAATGCTCGTGGTCTTTCGCCTGCATTCGGCGGCTTAAGATCAGATGAATGCTTTTTTCAGAGGTCGTTAAATCGCGCAGCCGTAGCACGGCCGCCGAAATGACGGCGCTCCGGACTCTCCGGCCCCGGCCGTCGAGCGTCGAGTAGCAATGAGCATTGATTCGAGCGACCCGAACCGCAGCGCAGATCCAGGCGATCTCTCCCTCGTCGCGCCGATGGCGGCGTCCCGCGGGGCCGCGGAAACAACGGCCACGATGGCGGTCGCCCGCTCCGAAGCGGGCGCGCCCGAGGCCGCGCGCGCCGGAACTTCCGGCGTCGCGCCGCCTCCATCACCCTGGGCCCGCCAAGGCGAAGCCGGCATGACGGTGGAGGCGCGCCGGCGCATCGGACGCAACCTGCGCCTCCTCTATGCCGAGGTGCTGAATCAGCCGCTCCCCGACCGCTTCGACGCCCTCCTCGCCGCTCTGGCCGCCCGCAGCACCACGCGAGGATCCTGATGACCAACGCGATGCCCCAACGGGTCGGCACGCCGCAGGGCGCCGATGCCGAGATGCGTGAACTCCTGCTCGGTGCGATTCCGGCCCTGCGCGCCTTCGCGTTCTCGCTGACCTACGATCTCGACCGCAGCGACGACCTCGTCCAGGACACCCTGGTGCGGGCCTGGACCAAGGCCGACAGTTTCACCCGGGGCACCAACCTGACGGCGTGGCTGTTCACCATCCTGCGCAACCTGTTCTATTCCGAGCAGCGCAAGCGCAAGCGCGAGGTGGAGGACGCCGACGGTGCCCTGGCGGGGCGTCTGACCAGCCTGCCCGAGCAGGAGATCCGGGTGGAGATGCGCGAGTTCCAGGAGGCCTTGAACGCGTTGCCGTTCAGCCAGCGCGAGGCCCTGGTCCTCGTCGGTGCGCAGAGCTTCACCTACGAGGAGGCGGCGGAGATCTGCGGGGTCGCCGTGGGCACCATGAAGAGCCGTGTCAGCCGCGCCCGCGGCCGGCTCATCGAGAGCCTCGGGATGAACGGCACCGACGAGATCGGCGCCGATGCGTTCACGCGGGCGGCCCTGGGGTCGCCTCCCGGGTAAGGGACATCGCCGGTTGAGGGCATCAGCCCGAGCCGGACGCATCTCGCGTCCGGCTCGGGATCAGATCAAGGCTGTCCGCACCGCGCGGGCGATCTCGGCGGGCGGGGTATCGCTCCGGTCGCCGAGGAGGCGCCGGCCCGAAGCGATCACCTGCAAGGCTTCGCGGCTGCTGCCGTCGCGCAGGGCCACCGCTTCGAGGTCGCGCAGATACTCGATCACGCCCTCTCGGGCCTTGCCGTCCCGGGCCAGCACCGGCTCGACCCGCGACGTGACGTCGTTCGCCACCGAGGCCCAGAATGCGGCCGGTCCGGCGGAATTCTCGTGCATCGTATCGCTTCCCTGACGTGTGTGGACGCGCAGGGTCCGACGACCCGCCGAGCGAGCAAGGCGATCCGCCGCCCAAGCGGCCCTTTCGGGGTCGACCCGAATCCAAATTAGCAAGAGAGAAGCGGGGCCTTAATAACCTTCATCAAGAACGAAGCAAAAACAAATGGAGGATTTTGTTACAAAGAGGCCCAGACTGTTGTTCGGTTTCCAGCCCTAAGTTGTAGATCGGGCTCGTGCGAAGCTCTGCCTCACGAGCACGAAGCACAAGCGACGTGTTTTCGAATCATGCGCGTTTCATCAAGGCACCCCGAGACTAGCCTCTCGATGCACGGGCCCTGGCCCTGATGGCTCGGGGGTACGCCGACCGGCAGGAGGAGCCGAATTTCCCGTCGGCTCCTCGATTCTGCACGACGACACCAGCGGAGGCATCCCTGGGGGTGGGCACCCGCGACATCAAACCCGCGACGACCTCATCGTCCCCACGCTCCACGAGATCTACGACGCGGAGCACCGGATCACGAAAGCGCCGCGCAAGATGAATGCGAAGAGGACGCATCCGGAACTGAAGCAGCGCTTCGCGATCCACCTGCGCCAGACCGAGGACCCGATCCAGCGACTGGCGAAAGTCTTCCAGATGCACGTCCCCAGCCCCAAGGCGGTGACCTGTCCGGCGATCAGCGGCCTCATTGAGGAGGCCGACGCGGAGGACGGCGAGATCGTCGACACAAGGCTGTGCGGGACCCTGTCCTCGTGGCCTCGGCCCAGGCCGTGGAGCACAACGAGATCGCCCGCTACGGCACTCCTCCCGTCCCGGGCCAAGCGCCCGGGACGGGAGGAGTGTGCCAGCGCGCTCCAGCAGAACCTCAACGCGAAAAAGGCGACCGACCACCTGCTCGCCGCCAGGGCCGAGCGTCAGGTCGGTCCGCGCGCGGCCGGAGTCCGACCGGGCGGTGCACGGAGGGCCTTGCGCTGATCGGAGCCGTTGCTTTTTGGGTTGCGTCCCGCGCACCCTGACGCCGCCCGGTCGTCCGTCCGCGGCGGATCGAGACTCCCCGACGAGAGGCCCATGGCCCGCAAGCGTGCGCGACCGACCAACGAGATCCTGCTGGAGGCGGCGGTCCGCCTCGGCCTGCCGCCCCGGAGCGTCGAGGTGGAGGCCCTCCGGCTGCATCTCGGCCTGCCGGACTATGGCGGTCTCGTCGACGACGCGGTGGTCGCCAAGGCCCTTCGGGAGCTGAAGGCGCGGCGCACCTTCGCGGAGGGCGGAGTTGCGGCCGTGAGGAAGGCGATCCCCAGCCTGCGCGCCGCGGTGATGCGGGACGGCAGCATCGCCTGGACCATCCGGACCTTGATCCCCGTCCTCGATGGCGGGCGCCTCGACCTGCGGATCGACGCGAAGCCGGAGACGGGTGTCGCCGGCATCCTCTCCGGCATGGCCCATCGCAACGATCCGAGCTGGCGCCTCGAGGAACTGCGTGCCGCCGTCGCCGAGGCCGGGCTGCGGACTGCGAAGTCCCTGCGCCGCGCCGTGGAGCGCCTGCGCGAGCAGGTCGCCGAGGACCTGCACGAGGTCGGCGCCGATGCCGCCACCTATATCGACCACCTCGACCGTTCGCTGCGTTCGCGCGCTTTCCTCCTCTCGCCGAACCTGAACCAATCGCTCACCGACACCCTGAAGGGCGTGCGCGCCCGCGCCCGCACCGTGGCGCGGGAGGATTCCCGCTTGCGCCGCCTGCGCGACCAGGTCGGCTTCGGCGCCTATATCGAGAAGTTCACCGCGGCCCGGCGCCTCGGCCGGCGCATCATCTTCCACATGGGGCCGACCAATTCCGGCAAGACCTACGCGGCCCTGGAGATGCTGCGGGCGGCTGAGACCGGCACCTACCTCGCGCCCCTGCGTCTCCTCGCGCTGGAGAACTACGAGGCCCTGGCCGAGCGCGGCCTGCGTGCCGGCATGGTAACGGGCGAGGAGACGCTGGGCGACCTCAACCCGACCCACACCGCCCGCACCATCGAGACCGCCGACCTCACGCGGCCCGTCGACGTCGCGGTGATCGACGAGATCCAGATGATCGCCGATCCCGATCGGGGCTGGGCCTGGACCAACGCCCTGTTCGGGGTCGCCGCCCGCACCGTGGTGGTCTGCGGCTCCGACGATGCGCTGGCCGCCGTGCGCCGCGCCGCGGAGGCCGCCAACGAGTCCCTCGAAGTGATCGCCTTCGTGCGCAAGACGCCGCTGGTGCTGCAGGAGACGCCCGTTCCCCTGGAGAAGGTGATGCCGGGCGACGCGGTGGTGGCCTTCTCGCGCCGGGCCGTCCACGAGAACCGCGAGATCCTGGTGGCGGCCGGGCACCGGGTGGCGACGATCTACGGAGCACTCTCGCCCGAGGTGCGGCGCGCGGAGGCCGCGCGCTTCCGGACCGGCGAGGCCGACGTCCTCGTCACCACCGATGCCATCGGCATGGGCCTCAACCTCGGTCCGCTGAAGCGGATCGTCTTCTCGGCGGTGCGCAAGTGGGACGGGGTCGGCGAGCGGGGGTTGACCAATTCGGAGATTCGCCAGATCGCCGGCCGCGCGGGCCGGTTCGGGCATCAGGACGAGGGTTACGTCGCTGCCGTTGACGAGACCGGGCTGGAGCCGATCCGGGCGGCGCTGGCCGGGGCTCCCACGGCGCCGGCCGCCGACACGCGCTTCTACGTGCGCCCCGACCTCATCGCGATCAATTCCGTGGCCGAGGAGATGCGCACCGACAGCCTGCGCGAGGTGCTGGCGCATTTCGCCCGCGCCACCTTCTACGCGGGCTCGCCGTTCCAGCCTTCCGCCCTGGAGGAGATCCTGGAGATCGCCCGCGTGGTGGACAAGGCGCGGTTGCCCATCGCCGAGAAGTTCGCGTTCTCGGTCTGCCCGGTGGACCGGCGCGACCCGGTCTCCCTCGGCCTGCTGGAGCGCTGGACCCAAGCCCGCGCGGTGGGCACGACGGTGCCGGCTCTCCGGGCGAACCTCGCGGGCGAACTGGACTACCAGGAGCGGACGGTGAAGCTCGCCAGCGCCTATCTCTGGCTGTCCCGGCGCTTTCCCGAGACCTTCGACGATGCCGAGGCCATGCGCACGATGCGGGCACGCGCCAACGGGGCGATCGAGCACCATCTTCGGGAGACGGCGACCCGCAAGGTCGAGCGGCGGACGCGCCGGGCGGTCACGCGGGGCTGATCAGGTCGCCCTTGGGCCACGAAAACCGGTCGGCCAGGGGAGGGGCAGCCCCTCCCCGACGCCGATCCGGGGTGTTGCTTCAAACGGCTGGGCTCAGGCCGACTTGAGGTGCGCGGCCAAGTGCTTGTTCATCTCGAACATGGTGCACTTGTCCTTGCCGAAGACCTTCTTCAGCTTGTCGTCGGCGAGGATCTCGCGCTTGTTCTCGGGATTCTGCAGGTTGTGCTTCTTGATGTATTCCCAGACCTTGCTGACCACCTCGCCACGGGGCAGGGCGGCGTCGCCAACGACGGCGGCGAGCTCGGAGGACGGCTTCAGCGGCTGCTGCAGGGCGTTCGGCTTGGCGCCATCACCCTTCGGCGCGGCGACCTTCTTGCCCTTGGCGGCGGGCTTCTCGGCGTCCTTCGGGGCAGCCTTGGGGGCGGCCTTCTCGGCGGTCTTGGTGGTGCTCTTTGCCATGGGGTGTTCCTCCGGATGTCGACGGTGAGCGCCGGTACGCCCACGGCCGGTGGCCTCGCAGCGCATAGCTGCAACAACTAAGCGGTGCCGCGAGCGTTCCAAGGGAAAACCGCTCTCGGCGCGCTCGTCATCCACAGGCGCGGAGGCTCGTATCCGGTCGAGGCCGCCCCAGGGCGAAGTGAGATGGCCTCGACTTGGACGAGAACTTCATCGTCATCGACCTGTACTTTGGCATGAAGGCGAAGGGAGCCACCGGCCTGGCGGCTCGTAGAGCTGCGCGGAAAGCTCTAGAGTTACAGTTGGTTAGGGTATTTTCGGTGGCACGGTGCCAGCCCGTGCTCCGGCACCCACCCCCGGCCCCAGCCCGGCTTAGACGTCGTGCGGGGGAGCGATTCCGGCCCGGGCCCGCGCCTCGGCCCAGAGGTGCGGGCGTGGGCGCAAGAATTTCCGTTCGCCGTGGAGAATTGATCGGACTCCCGGGCGCGACGGGATCCTCGGAATCTGGACCCGGTGCGAGCCCGCTGCGCCCGATTTCGGGACGGAGCGGCGGCCGGGGCATCACCGAACCTTAAGGGCGATCGACGAAACCGGGGGCATGATCCTCCTTGCCTTCACGCTTTCGCTGGGTGCCGCCGTCGCACTCATCATCGGACTCGGCACGCTGGTCTCCATCGAGGCCCAGACCGGTCCCGGCGGCCGTGCCGATGCCGGTCTGATCTGACCGGCGGCCCCGAACCGCCCGCGTCCTCGAACGTTGCGCCAGGGTTCCGTCCCGGTCGCGATCACCCCTTCATGTTCGACACCTCCGTCGCCTCGTCCCTCGACAGCACGGCTCACATCATCCAGATCGCCCTGACGCCCGTCTTCCTCCTCTCGGGCATCGCGACGCTCCTCAACGTCTTCGGCACCCGCCTCGCCCGGGTGGCCGATCAGGCGGAGCGCATCTCGCAGGCGATCGACGGCGCCTCCGGCCTCGACCAGGTCCGCCTGGCGCGGCGCATGAACGCGCTCCGCCGGCGCTCCCTCGCCCTCGACGCCGCCGTGATCCTCGGGGCGCTGGGCGGGGTCGCCACCTGCGGGGCGGTCCTCACGCTGTTCGTCGGGGCCTTGCGGGACGCCACCGTCGCCGACATCCTGTTCGTGCTGTTCGGCCTCGCCATCCTCTGCACCCTGAGCGCCCTGATGGTCTTCGGGTTCGAGATGCTGCTGGCGAGCCGTGGGATGCGTCAACGGGTGGCCGTGCGCCAAATCGAGGTGGCCGAGGAGACCGGCGTGCCGGTGGACGAGCGGGCCTGAATCCGGAACCCCCGCGCGGGTGGCGGCTTGTCCGGTCGAGCGCGGCATCCCGTGCCCCCGCCGCCCGAATCCACTCTGCAAGAGGAATGCGCATGCCGACGGACCTCCCGAACGAGCGCAGCATCCGCCCGACCGGCTCGATGGAGCTCGACCCCTCGGCCGAGGGCGTCGCGATCGACGAGACCCGGCGCCTGATCGCGTCGAACAAGGTCGAGGGCACCGCCGCCTACAGCCGTGAGGGCGAGTCGATCGGGACCGTCTACAACTTCATGGTCGACAAGGTCTCGGGCCAAGTCGCCTACGCCGTCATCTCCTTCGGCGGCTTCCTCGGGCTCGGCGAGAGCTACCATCCCGTGCCCTGGCGGGCGCTGACCTACAGCGTCGATCTCGGCGGCTACATCGTGGACATCGACTGCGACACCCTGGCGGGGGCGCCGACCCACGGCCCCGGCGAGGATCCCTTCGCCGACCCGGCCTTCGGCGGCCGCGTCGACGGCCATTACGGCGGCTCCAAGGTTCCCACGGCCTGAAGGGATCTGCCGCTCGAGGGCTCGCCGGGCCGGTCAGCTCTCGGGCGCCGCCAGGATCCGGTCGAAGTCGAGGAGCGCCGTCTCGATCACGATCTGCGTGCGGCTGATGACGTCGAGCTTGCGCAGGATCTCGGAGACATGGGCCTTCACGGTGGAATCCCCGACCTGGAGCTCGTGCGCGATCTGCTTGTTGAGCTTGCCCTGGCGGATCATCGCCAGCACCCGCACCTGCTGCGGCGTGAGGCTCGCGACCCGCTCGGCGATCGGCGCCTTGCGGGCGGACGACGGGGGCAGGGTCGCGTTCGGCAGGCTCGCCGGTACCCAGAGTCCTCCGGCAAGAACGTCGGCGATGGCCCGTGTCAGCGTCGCCTTGTCGACCGCCTTGGGCACGAAGCCGGCGGCGCCGTGATCCAGCGCCTCCCGGATGATCCGCGGATCCTCCAGTCCGGAGACGACCAGGATCGGGACCCGCGGCGCCTGCGCCCGGATCGCCAGCAGGCCTTCGAAGCCGGTCACGCCCTGCATCGACAGGTCCAGGAGAATGATCTCGATGGCGGCCTGCGCCGCCAGTACGGCACAGGCGCTGGCGATGCCGTCGGCCTCGTGCAGCGTCGCGTCCGGGTAGGCGAGCCCCACCGCGCTGGCGAGCGCGTCGCGAAAGAGCGGGTGATCGTCGACGATGAGGAGATGCATGCCCGTTCCGCCCGGTGCGTGCGCCCCTGTTCCCGAGCTGTTCGGTGCCGCATTGCGCGGGAGCCGGCCGCCCGACATACTCGTGTCACCGCGGAGAACCGGGCGTCAAGTCCGGCACGCGACGCGCAGGCGGGGAATGGAACGTGGCACAGGGGACGCAGGTGCGCACGCATCTGTGCGGCATCACGACGACGTGGACGGACGCCGCCGCGGCCGACGGGGCCATCGCGGAGATCGGCGCGGCCATCGGCCCGCGTCCCGTCGCCCAGATCGTGGCCTTCTTCTCGGCCGATTACGACGTCGAGATCCTGAATCGCGACCTCAGCGCGCGCTTTCCGGGCGCGGGCATCGCGGGCTGCACCATGTCGGGCGGCATCTCGCCGGCGGGCGGCCTCGATCGCGGCCTCGTCGTGATCGCCTTCCCGAAGGCGGGCTTCCGCATCGTTTCCACGCTCTTGGACGCCATCGACCACCTCGACGTGGAGCGGACCGCTTCCAGCGTGCGGACCCTGCGCCGAAGCCTCGACGGCGCGGGCGCCGATCCGGCATCCGGCCGCTGCTTCGCCCTCTCGCTGATCGACGGGCTCACCAACGCCGAGGAGACGGTGGTCTCGGCCATCGCCTGGGCCCTGGACGGCATCCCCCTCGTGGGCGGCTCGGCGGGCGACGACCTCACCTTCCGCGAGACGGTGCTGCTCCATGACGGCCGAATCCATCAGCGCGCCGCCGTGCTGCTCCTCGTGGATTCGGATTTCCCGACCCAGATCTTCAAGAGCGACAATTTCGAGCCGACCGCGACTAAGTTCGTCGTCACCGCCTCCGACGACGAGCAGCGTACCGTCCACGAGCTCAATGCGGAACCGGCGGCGCGCGAATACGCCATGGCGGTGGGGCTCGATCCGGAGCGCCTGTCGCCGATGAGCTTTGCCGCCTATCCGCTCGCGGTGAAGGTCGGTGGCGAGTATTTCTGCCGATCAATCCGGCGCATGAACGCGGACGGCTCGCTCAGCTTCTTCTGCGCCATCGACGAAGGCGTGGTGCTCACCCTGGCGCGCCCGCGCGACATCGTGGCGGCCACGGAAGCCGAACTCGCCCGCCTCGACGCGGCGCTGGGCGGCATCGATCTCGTCATCGGCTTCGAGTGCGTGCTGCGCCGCCTCGATGCCGAGAGCCGGCAGGTGCGGCACGGCATCGTCGACCTCTACCGGCGCTACGACATCGTGGGCTTCGACACCTACGGCGAGCAGTACCGGTCGATGCACCTCAACCAGACCTTCACGGGCATCGCCATCGGGCGGGGCGAGCCGGCCCGCGGCGAGGCCGAGCCATGATCCTGCCGCCCGAGGCCGCGTCCCCCGCCCCGGAGGAGGACACGAACCTGCGGCGCATCGCCAAGCTGGAGCGCATCAACGCGGCCCTGATGGCCCATGTGGAGCGCAGCATGGACCAGCAGGGCGGGGCCTATTCCTTGTTTCAGACCGCCACCATGCTGGAGGGGCGCGTCCGCACCCGCACAGAGGAGCTGACCGGGCTGATGCACCGCCTGGAGCGCTCCAACGCCGCCCTGGTGGCGGCCAAGGAGGAGGCCGAGAACGCCAACCGCTCGAAGACCCGCTTCCTCGCGGCCGCGAGTCACGACCTCCTGCAGCCGCTCAATGCGGCCCGGCTCTCGGCCTCGGCCCTGGCCGACCTCGGCCTCGGTCCGGAGGCCGCGGCGATCTCGGGGCAGATCGAGCGCGGGCTCCAGATCATCGAGGACCTGATCAAGACCCTCCTCGACATCTCGAAGCTCGATGCCGGTGTGGTACGCCCGGCGATCAAGCCGGTGGCCCTCGGCGAGCTTCTCGCCGGCATCGCGGCGAGCTTCCGGCCCTTCGCCGAGCGCAAGGGGCTGCGCCTCACCGTGCGCGGGCCCGACCTCGCTGTGGCGAGCGATCCGATGCTGCTCCAGCGCATCCTGCAGAACCTCGTCTCGAACGCCATCCGCTACACCCGGCAGGGCGGCGTGCTGGTGGCGATCCGCCACCGCGGGGACGCCTGCCGCATCGAGGTGCTCGACACAGGCTGCGGCATCGCGCCGGCGGAGCAGGGCCTGGTCTTCGAGGAATTCTTCCGGGGGGGTGCCGAGGGGGAGGGGGGCGAGCCGGGCCTCGGCCTCGGCCTCTCCATCGTGCGCCGCATGGCGCAGGCCCTCGATCATCCCCTCGATCTCGCCTCCCGGGTCGGGCGCGGCACCCGCATGGCCCTGACCGTCCCGGTGAGCCTGACGCCGCCGGAGCGCGCGGTTCCGTCCGCCCCCGTGACGACCCGGCTCACCGGCGCGCGGGTGCTGGTGGTGGAGAACGATCCGCCCACCGCCGATGCCCTGGAGCGCCTCCTGCGCACCTGGGACGCCGAGGTCTGCGTGCATCGCGACCTGGCCGGGGTGGCGGCGTCGCTGGCGGCCGGGAAAAGCCTGCCGGATCTGCTCATCCTCGACTACCATCTCGACAACGGCGCCTGCGGCCTCGACGTGGCGATCCACCTTCAGGCCCGTGCCGAATCCCGTTTGCCGGTCATCGTCACCACCGCCAACCACTCTCCGGAGATCGAGGCGCAGGTCGCCGAATTCGGGGCGCAACTCGTCCATAAGCCGGTGCGGCCGGCCGAGTTGCGGGCGCTCCTGACCTATCTGCTGACGTAAGGGGGCTCCCGAAGGATGCTCATCCCAAGAGTATTTTGAATAATCTTGGCCGTGTCGGAGGCATCGTTCCGTCTTGGTGCATCCCGGCCGCAGGAACGCAAAATCTTTTGCGGCCGCACTGTTAGTTCAATTTGATACGCGATTGAAAAATTTGCATTGCACCAAGATAAAATTGCGCTGCAACGAGAGTTGTGGTGCCCTTGCGAAGCTTCCTGCGGATCTTTACGCTGTCGCGTCAGAATAAGACTTCCCCATGTGCGACCCGCTCCAGGCTCTGACCTGCCGCCCGTCGCCGGCCTGGGGTGCGGAGGACGGCCCGGTTCATGAAGAAAAACAAGGTCATCACGGCTGGCGAAGCGATCGCTCTGATCCGGCACAACGACGTGGTCACCACGACGGGCTTCGTCCAGAGCTGCATTCCGGAGGCGCTGCACGCTGCCCTGGAGAAGCGCTTCGTCGACACCGGCGCACCCCGTGACCTGACCCTGATCATGACGGCGGGGGCCGGCGACAGCAAAGGCCTCGGCACCGGGCGCCTGCACCACGAAGGCCTGCTGAAGCGCGTCATCGCCGCCAATTTCGGCCGCATGCCGAAGGTCGCCAAGGCCGCGCAGGAAGACAAGATTCTCGGCTACAACCTCCCCCAGGGCGTGATCTCACAGCTCTACCGGGCCTGCGCCGCCGGCCAGCCGGGACTGTTCTCCAAGGTGGGCCTGCACACCTACGTGGATCCGCGCCACGGCGGCGCCCGGGTCAACACCGTGACCCAGGACGAAATCGTCAAACTGGTCGAGGTTGATGGCGAGGAGTGGCTGTTCTACACCGCCACCAAGATCGACGTCGCCTTCATCCGAGGCACCTCGGCCGATCCGTCGGGCAACATCTCCTTCGAGAAGGAGGCGCTGACCCTGGACTGCCTCGCCCAGGCCATGGCGGCGCGCAACAACGGCGGCATCGTCATCGCGCAGGTCGAGCGCATCGTCGATGACGGCTTCCTGCTGCCCAAGGACGTCCGCGTGCCCGGCATCCTGGTGGATTGCGTGGTGCTCGCCGAGCCCGAGATGCACCGCATGAACTACGGCGTGCAGCACGATGCGGCGCTGGCCGGCCAGATCCGCGTGCCCGTGAGCGGCATGAAGAAGATGCCCCTCGACGCCCGCAAGGTCATCGCCCGGCGCGCGGCCTTCGAGCTGCCACCCAACGGCGTCGTCAACCTCGGCGTCGGCGCTCCCGAGGGCATCTCGGCGGTGGCCAACGAGGAGAAGGTCACCCCCTACATCACCCTGACCACCGAGGCCGGCGCGGTCGGCGGCGTGCTCGCGTCGGGGTCGAGCTTCGGCGCGGCAACGAACGCCGATTGCGTCATCGACCAGAACCAGATGTTCGACTTCTACGACGGCGGCGGCCTCGACATGACCTGCCTCGGCCTCGCCGAGTGCGACCAGCACGGCAACGTCAACACCAGCATGTTCGGTGGGCGCCTCAACGGCTGCGGCGGCTTCATCAACATCAGCCAGAACGCCCGCTCGGTGGTCTTCGCCGGCACCTTCACGGTGGGCGGCCTGGAGACCGTGATCGAGGACGGCAAGCTCCGGATCGTCACGGAAGGGCGCTCGCAGAAATTCCTGCCGCAGGTCGAGCAGATCACCTTCAGCGGGCACTACGCGCAGATGCGCTCGCAGCCGGTGATCTACGTCACCGAGCGCTGCGTCTTCCAGCTCACCGACGAGGGGCTGGAACTCATCGAGGTGGCCCCCGGCATCGACATCGAGCGGGACATCCTGCCCCATATGGGCTTCCGGCCGATCATCAAGCAGCCGATGCCGATGGATGCCCGCCTGTTCCGCGACGAGCCGATGGAACTGCTCGCCGACCTCTTGAACCTCAACCTGCCGGAGCGGGTGAGCTACGACACCGAGCGCAACATCCTGTTCGTGAACCTGGAGGGCTGGCACGCCCGCGCCAAGAGCGACCTCGACGACCTGCGCATGGTGCTGGTGGGGGCCTGCAAGAAGGCCGGCCAGCGGGTCAACACGGTGGTCAACCACGACGGGTTCCGCATCAACGAGAACCTCTACGACGACTACGCCCACATGATCCAATACCTGCAGGCGAATTACTATCTCACCACCACGCGATACGCGACCAGCGCCTTCCTGCGCCTGAAG
This sequence comes from Methylobacterium sp. Leaf89, assembly GCF_001422215.1. NCBI lineage: Bacteria > Pseudomonadati > Pseudomonadota > Alphaproteobacteria > Hyphomicrobiales > Methylobacteriaceae > Methylobacterium > Methylobacterium sp. Leaf89. The sequence goes on from NZ_LMML01000028.1 coordinate 503,952, forward strand.
ATGGAAGAGGCCCTCAACCGCCGCGGCCTCGCCCCCCACGTCTTCGAGCGCAAGGAGGACGCCCACGCCTTCCTCGAAGGCGCCGGCAAGGTGCGCCGCGCCTCCACGGCGATCGCCTCGGCGGCGTGAATCGAAGGGCGTCGTCGGCCCGGACGCCGGCGTCGCGCTACGTTGAGGCGCGCTCATGGTTCTTGCGTCGGCGCTTCCGCGCCGGCACAACCGGTCCGTGCCGCCCCCTCGTCCCAGCCTGCCGGCCCTCGGGGCCTTCCTGGCGATCGCGAAGCATCGCAGTTTCCGGCGTGCGGGCCTCGAACTCGGCGTCAGCGCCTCGGCCCTGAGCCATGCCCTGAAGGGTCTCGAGACGCAGCTCGGCGTCCGCCTCCTTAACCGGACCAACCGGAGCGTTACCCTCACCGCCGCCGGCGAGGATTTTTTCGCGTCGCTCGATGGGCCCTTCCTGGCGATCGGGCAGGCCGTCGAGGCGCTGAACCGCCATCGCGGTGCGCCGGCTGGGCGCGTGCGCCTCAACGTGCTGGAGCACGCGAGCGCGCTCCTCCTCGCCCCGGTCCTTCCGGTCTTCCTCGCCCGCTACCCGGACATCGCGATCGATGTGCGCGTGGCGAATCGCCTGCTCGACGTGGTCGATGCGGGCGCCGATGCCGGGATCCGCTACGGCGACACGGTCCCGGAGGACATGGTCGCGCAGCGCCTCTCCGCCGACATCCGCTGGGTCGTGGTGGGCGCGCCCGCCTATCTGGAGCGCTTCGGGGTGCCGGCGCATCCCCACGACCTTCTCGCCCATCGCGGCCTGCGCGTCCGGCTCGGCGACGACCGCATCTATCATTGGGAGTTCGAGCGGCACGGCGAGGCCATCGCCGTCGATGTGCCGGGGGCGCTGACCCTCGACAGTACCGGCCTCGCGGTGGCCCTCGCCCAGGCCGGAGCGGGCCTCGCCTACCTGCCCGAACCCTGCGTGACGCCGCTGATCCGGGCGGGCGCGCTCCGGTGCGTGCTCGGCGACTGGTCTCCGTCCGGCGCCGCCTTCCACCTCTACTATCCGGGGCGCCGTCAGCTGCCGACGGGCCTGCGTCTGCTCATTGCCCTCATCCGCGAGATGCGCCCGCTCGGCTTCTAGGTCGCGTCGGATCGGCCGGGCACGATGAACGGGACTCATCGCTCCGATGAGGCGATGCCGGCTCACGCCTCGTTTTCGCCCCGCCTACATCGCGGTGGGCGCTCCGGATCGAGGGGCCGATGGCGACGCGGTCATCGGGACATCCCGCGAATCCGGGACGTCCCGCTTCCCGAACCCGTGAGGTCCCGCCCATGTCCCGTCCCGATCGATTCACCGGCCGTGTCGCCCTCGTCACCGGAGCCGCGAGCGGCATCGGGCGCGCCACCGCCATCGCCTTCGCCCGGGAAGGGGCCCGCGTCGCCATCCTCGATCGGACCGAGGCCGCGCTGCAGCCGACCGCGGAGGCGATCCGGGAGGTCGGCGGCGAGGGGCTGGTCCTTGCCTGCGACATCGCGTGGCCGGAGCAGGTGGAGGCGGCGATCACCGAGACGGTCGCGACCTTCGGGCGGCTCGACATCGCCTTCAACAATGCCGGCGTCGAGAACGTCGCGGCGCCGGTGGCGGAGATCGCCCTCGCGGACTGGGACCGCATCCTCGACATCAACCTGCGCGGCACCTTCGTCTGCATGAAGCACGAGATCGCGCAGATGCTGCGCCAGGGCGGCGGCGTGATCGTGAACACCGCGTCCGGCGCCGGCATTCGGGGCGTCGCGGGGGGCGCCAGCTACGCCGCCTCGAAGCACGCCGTCATCGGTCTCACCAAGTCGGCCGCCCTCGACTACGCCACCGCCAACATCCGGGTGAACGCCGTCCTGCCGGGCAACATCGCGACGCCGATGATGGACCGGTTCACCGGGGGCGACATCCAGAAGGCGATCGACCTGGAGCCGGTCGGCCGCCTGGGCCGGCCCGAGGAGATCGCCGAGGCGGTCCTGTGGATGAGCGCCGAGCTGGGCGCCTTCGTCACCGGCGCCGCGATCTCGGTCGATGGCGGCTGGTCGCTCTGATCCTCCCGTCCGCGGTTCGGCTCGCCCCCGTCGAGGCGGCTGCGGTTGCGGGACGCGCCGCGGCCTGAGAAGACGGAGGGATGATCGTCCGTTCGCGCCCGAGCCTCCTCGACATCCTGTTCACCCTGCGCGGCTCGATCCTGCCGAAGGTCGCCCTCAAGGTCGGGGGTATTACCCTGGTGGCGGTGGTCGTGGTGGCGGTGGAGCGGCGCTGGCCTGAGGCGTTCCCGATCACCGCCGGCGTCGGACCCTTCACCCTGATCGGGATCGCCCTGTCGATCTTCCTGAGCTTCCGAAACAGCGCCTGCTACGACCGCTGGTGGGAGGGCCGCCGCGCCTGGGGCAGCCTCGTGGTCGAGACCCGGGGGCTCGCCCGGCTCGTGACCGCCCTCCTGCCGGGGGAGCCCGTCGAGCCCCTGCGCGGACGTACCCTGCGGCGGCTCTCTGCCTTCGCCCACGCCCTGCACGCGCAGCTCCGCGGCGGCGATCCTCAGACGGCGGCCGCGCCCTGGCTTCCGGAGGCAGAGGTCGCGCCGCTGGCCCGGCATCCGAGCGCGGCGGATGCGGTGCTGGCCGGGCTCACCGCCGATCTGGCCAGGGCCTATCGTCAGGGTGTCCTCACCGACGTGCTGTTGGCCGCCCTGGAGCACAAGATCGCCGCCCTGGCACAGGTCCAGGTGGTGTGCGAGCGCATCCAGAACACCCCGCTGCCCTTCGCCTACACCCTGCTCCTCTACCGCACGGCGTGGATCTACTGCCTGCTGCTGCCCTTCGGCCTCGCGGCCTCCCTCGGCTGGGCGACGCCGGTGGCGACGGCCCTGGTCGCCTACACCTTCTTCGGCCTCGATGCCCTGGGCGACGAGTTGGAGGAGCCCTTCGGCCTCGCGCCGAACGACCTGCCCCTCGACGCGCTGCTGCACACCGTCGACGGCATCGTCCTCGACGCCCTCGGAGAGACCGCGCCGCCGCCCCTGGTGCCGAAGCGCTACCTGCTGACGTGAGGGGCCGCCCCACGTGCATCCGATGGTGCCGGCCCGGCGCCTCGGCTGAGGTCTGGGAGGGGTGGGGCGCGGCCTGTCCGCTTCAGGCGGGGAAGCGAGACACGTCGCCTTTGCGCAGGGTTATTTTAGCGGCAGGAACACCTCCGCGACCGCCTCGTGCTCCGGCATCTCCGGGAAGAACGAGAGGCGCTGGCAGTAAAGCGGGAAATCCCGCGCCTCTTCGCCGCTGGCCCGGAGCCAATCGCGATAGAGATAGAGTGCGGGAGGCTCCAGATTGTCGGTGTTGCCAACGACCCGCAGCACCGCACAGCGTCCGCCCGGGATTTCGCCGACCTTGATTTGCTTCCCGTTCGCCGCGATCGGCTGGTCGGTTCCGACACAGAGGTCAACGCCATAGTCGGCGGGTGACAGGGGACGCCGGTCGGACCGCCAGACGGTGAAGGTCGGGTTCGTGCTGGGGCGCAAGCCAGCGGCCTTCCGCCATTCGATGAACCGCCGAATGGTAGCCCCGAGCGTCGCCGGATCACCGCGGTGCTCCATGATCGCCACCCGCGTCGATGGCACATCGCGGATCGTCACGTCGTCGGGCGTGAATGTTCTCAGCATGAGCGTGTTCCTCGCGTTGTCGAGAGGCCCGAAGGCCGCGAGCCACGATCCCCAGTCGGGAGCCTTGCTGAAAGACGACGGCGACTGCCCAAACCGTTGCCGAAAGGCACGGGCGAAGGCATCTGGTGCGTCGTAGCCGGCATCCATCGCCACTTCCGTGACGCTTTGGGCATCCCTGTAGGCCAACCGGTATGAAGCGCGCTTCATGCGAGCAAGCTGAACGTAGCGGTGCACGGACATCCCGAAGGTCGCCGTGAACTGCCGATGGAAATGGAACTTCGAGAAAGCCGCGATGGCGCTGACCGTCTCCAGATCCAGATCGTCGTCCAGGTGCCGATCGATGTGATCCAGCACCCTCCGCATCCGGGCGTGGTAGTTTCGGAGCGCCGCACTCATCGTCCCGACCTTCGTGGCGCGACCAGCTAGGCGCAGACGGGCATGACTTGCTCGACCGATCTTGCGGTTCTGCTCGGGCTGTATGCTGCTCCGAAGTCTGTTCGCGGGCGAGCCGTATCCTCGCGTGAAGGGCAGATTTGGGTCGACGGCGGATACGTCCCGAAGCGTCCGCCATCGATCCGAGGTGTCAGTATTCCCAGAAGATCCGCTGCAACTCCTTCGAGTCCTGCGTCTTCGTCAGGGCGACGGCGGCGAGGATCTTGGCCTTCTGCGGGTTGAGGTCGTGGGCGACCACCCAATCGTACTTGTCGTCGGGCTGCTCGGCGTTGCGCAGGACGAAGCCGTCGCCGACGCGCGAGGAGCGGATGATCTGCACGCCCTTGGAACGGATGTCCTTCAGGGTGTCGACGAGGTAGCCCGCCACCGAGCCGTTGCCGGTGCCCGCATGGATGATCGCCTTGGCGCCGCCCGCCACCGCGCTGGTGTAGGCTTCGGGGTGCATGTTGCCCGAGCCGTACACGATGGCGACCTCGGGGAGGCTGTCGATGCCGTCGATATTGAATTCGGAGGTGGTGCCGTGGCGCTTCACCGGCGCGCGGAACCAGTAGGTCTTGCCCTCCACCACCATGCCGAGCGGACCCCACTGGCTGAAGAAGGCCGAGGGCTTGATGTTCACGCGCTTGGTGGTGTCGCGGCCGGCCTGGATCTCGTCGTTCATGGTCAGCAGCACGCCTTTGGCGCGGGCATCCTTGGCGCCGGCCACGGTGACGGCGTCGAGGAGGTTGAGGGCGCCGTCCGCCGAGATCGCGGTCGAGGGCCGCATCGAGGCCACCATCACGATGGGCTTGTCGGTCTTCACCACGAGGTCGAGGAAGTAGGCCGTCTCCTCCACGGTGTCGGTGCCGTGGGTGACGACGACGCCGTCGACGTCGTCGCGCTTGACCAGGGCCGAGACCTTCTTGGCGAGCTCGATGAGCTGCGCGTTGGTGAAGCTCTCCGAGGCGATCTGGAACGCCTGCTCGCCGCGCACGTCCGCCACCCCGGCGATGGCCGGCACGGCGGCGATGAGCTTGTCCACCGGCACCTTGGCGGCCTGGTAGGTGGCGCTGTTGGCCGCATCCGCGCCGGCGCCCGCGATGGTGCCGCCCGTGGCGACGATGACGACGCGGGGCTTGGCCGCAGCGGCGGGGGCGGAGGCCGTCTCGCCGGGCTTGGCCGGAATCGGGCCCTCCAGCGCGATCGCGGGGAGGGCGGTTCCGGCCATCAGGGCCATCAGGGCGATCGGCAGGGTACGGCGCATGGGAATACTCGGGTCGTTTCGGGAGCGGCATTGTGGCGCCGCGCACCGGCGAGGCCCAGCCGAAAAACGCGCCCGTGACGGGTCAATCCCGAGGCATCCGGAAAACCGTCATCGGGGAGGTTGGATCGCGCGAGCCACCGGGCTGTCTCGGGGGCCGTCCTGACCGGAAGATCCGGCGGGGGCCTTGCACACCCGCCCGTCCGGGGCGAGGAGGCTGTGCGGTACTGCGGGGATCGAGCGGAACGAACCGATCATGACCATCGATCACATCGATCTGTCCCGGGTCGACCTCAATCTGCTGGTCGCCCTCGACGCGCTCCTGGCCGAGCGCAGCGTGACCCGGGCGGCCGCCCGCATCGGCATCGGCCAGTCGGCGATGAGCAGCAGCCTGGCGCGCCTGCGCACCCTGTTCTCCGACGAGCTCCTGACGCGCGCGCCCGAGGGCATGCGTCCGACGCCCCGGGCCCTGGCGCTGGCCGAACCGGTGCGGACCCTGCTGCGGCAGGTCCAAGCGCTGGTGCGTCGCGATGCCGAGTTCGATCCGCGTACGGTCTCCCGCACCTTCACCATCGGCCTGCCCGACAGCGCCGAGGTGCTGATCGGCCCCCGCCTCCTCGCCCACCTGCGACGGGAGGCGCCGGGCATCAGCCTGCTGCTGCGGTCCATCGACCGCATCCGCATCCTGCAGGAGCTCGATGCGGACCGGGTCGACCTCGGCATCGGCTTCTTCTCGGAGGGGCAGACCCACCACAAGCAGCGCCTGCTCTACCGCGACAGCTATCTCTGCATGTTCAATGCCGACCTCGTCGGCCTGACGCCGCCGATCTCGCTCGACGACTACCTGCGCTTTCCCCACGTGCTCACCAGCCTGAAGGAGACCGCCCACGGGGTCGTGGACGATGCCTTGGCGCGGCTCGGGCGCCGGCGCACCCTGGCGGTGACGACGCCGCGCTTCCTCGCGGTGCCGTTCCTGGTGCGCAGTGCGCCCGTCCTGACCACGATGCACGCCCGGCTCGCGACCTTCTTCGCCGGGGCGCTGGGCCTCACCGTGAGCCCGGCCCCGGTCGCCCTGGAGGATGTCGCGATCTCCATGCTCTGGCACGCCTCCTACGACGACGATCCCGCCCATCGCTGGCTGCGCCGGACCCTCCTCGCCCTGGTGGAGCAGCCGACCGGAACGATCTGACCGTCGGGGGGGGCGGGGCGCAGCCACGGAAGCGGCACAATCCTGCGCGATTTCCGCGGCGCGTGAGGATTCGCACGGATGTGATTCACGGGAGGGCGGGGTTCGTTACCGTTCATCAACCGTTCGGTGATTCCCTCCCACAGTGACGCTTCTGGATTTGCACAGGCTCTTCGGGATCAAAGGAACGGAGCTATGAAGAACTCGCTGGTCGCGGCCCTCGTGGCTGCCTCGTTCGCCGTCGCCGCAACCCCGAGCGCCCAGGCGCGCGATGGCATCGGAGCCGGTGGGGCCGCCGCCCTCGGCGTGCTCGGCGGCCTCGCCATCGGCGGTGCGATCGCCTCGTCCCAGAACGATGGCTACTATCCCGGCCGCCCGGTCTACCGCGCCCCGCGCCCGGTCTACGTCGAGGAAGAGGTCTGCCACATGGAGCGCCGCGGGTACGTCGACGCCTACGGCTACGAGCACATCCGCCGCGTCCGCGTCTGCGAATAAGACAGACCGAGGGGCGAGCGGTCGCCTCGGCGCGGTCGCGCCCCGATCCGTTTCGATGTCAGGCCAGACGGCCCCGCCTCTACGGCGGGGCCGTTCGCGTTCCGGCGGCCTCCTGGCTGCGCCGCCACGCCGGAACCGTTCACCAGGGTCGTCTCCGTTTCGCCGCTTCCTCGGGAGCAACGCGCCAGCGTCCAGCCCACAAGCATATAATTGTATTAGTTCTAAAATGTTGCTCCGCGATCACGTCGCGAAGTTGTTTAGATCTGCGCCCTAACCGACTCGTTGACCATCTGAAATTTTTGTTTCAATTGGCCACAATACATTTGGTCGTAGGTCGAACCGTGCCGTTTTTCTTTGTGATCCCCTGCGCACAACCAAAGCGCGGTATCTTCAGCTTGAGGATGGCCCTGGCCAGTTCAGTGGCTGCCATGGTTGCGAGTGCGGCGACTCCGGCGAAGGCCCAGCAATCCAGCCCGCCGAGCGCGTCGGCCGTGACCCTGGATACCCTGGAGGTCGTCGGCGATCGTCGGGGCGCCGCCGCGATCGGCGCGGCCGAGGATCCGCGCGGACCCGTTGCCGGATACGTCGCGACCCGCTCCGTTTCCAGCACCAAGACCGACACCGCGATCATCCGGACGCCCCAGGCGATCTCCGTGGTGGGGCGCCAGCAGATCGACGACCAGAAGCCGGCCTCGCTCGCCGAGGCGACCCGCTACGCGCCGGGCGTCCGCGGCGAGACCTTCGGTGCCGACCCGCGCAACGACTGGTTCCTAATCCGCGGCTTCACCGCCCAGGAATCCGGCTACTTTCTCGACGGGCTGCAGCTGTTCACCTCGGCCTTTGCCACCTGGAAGCTGGAACCCTTCGGCCTGGAGCGGCTCGAGATCCTGCGCGGGCCGAATTCCGGCCTGTACGGCGGCGCCAGCCCCGGCGGCATCATCAATGCGGTGAGCAAACGACCCCCCATCGTGCCGATCCGCTACGTCGAGACCGGCGTCGACAACTACGGCAACGCCTATGCGGGCTTCGACATCGGCGGTCCGGTGGATGCGCCGGGCATCGAGGGCAAGCTGTTCTACCGGCTCGTCGGCCTCGGCCGGGCGGGCGGCACGCAGGTCGACTACGTCAACAACGACCGCTTCTTCTTCGCGCCCTCGATCACTTGGAAGCCGGACGCCGACACCTCGCTCACCGTCCTCGCCCAGGTGCAGCGCGACCGCGCCGGCACCCAGAACTTCCTGCCCTACGAGGGCACGGTCACGCCCGCGCCCTTCGGCTTCATCAAGACGAGCCGCTTCACCGGCGATCCGGCGACCGACCGCCTGACCCGGTCCCAGGACATGATCGGCTACGAGTTCGAGCACCGTTTCGACAACGACATCAAGTTCCGGCAGAACGCGCGCCACGGCACCGTCACCGTCAATCTCTTCAACCGGTACGGCGGCGGCTACGCCACCACGCCGGCCGCGGGCGACCTCAGCCGGTTCGACTTCTTCACCCGCGGCGCCGCAGTGCAGAGCGACATCGACAACCAGTTGGTCATTCCGTTCCGCACGGGAGATTTCGGGCACACGGTGCTGGCTGGCTTCGAGTACCGCCGCTACCAGATCGACGATTACCAGGCCTTCGGCTTCGGTCCGCCGCTGAACCTGATCAGGCCAATCTACCCCAACACACCGCTCAACCTGGGCGCGCCCTACCAGAACGCACTGATCACCCAGAACCAGTTCGCGGCCTACCTGCAGGATGAGATCACATTCGGGAATTTCTCGATGGTGCTCAGCGGTCGCCACGACTGGGTCGCGACCGACAACGACAATCGCATCGGCGCCAGCGCCAGCCGCGATACCAGCGCCTTCAGCGGCCGCGTCGCCTTGATCTACAACGACGAGTCCGGGCTTGCCCCCTACGTGTCCTATGCGCAGGGCTTCAACCCGACCGTCGGCCTCAACGGCGTGACCGGCCAGCTCCTGCTGCCTGAGAGAAGCGAGCAGACCGAGGTCGGCCTCAAGTACAAGCCCCCGGGCTTCGACGGCTATTTCGCCGCCGCCCTGTTCGACCTGACCCGCTCGAACGTCGTGACCACCAATCCGCTCAACATTCAGCAGGTGGTGCAGACCGGCGCGGTGAACTCGCGCGGTGCCGAGATCGAGATGGTGGCCAACCTCGCGCCCGGCCTGCGGGCCGTCGCGTCCTACACCGCCTACGATCTCTCGGTGACCCGCGACCTGAACACGGCCCTCCTCGGCCGGACGCCGACCAACACCCCGGAGCAGTACGGCTCGCTGTTCCTGGACTACACGTTCCAGAGCGGCGTCTTGCGCGGCTTCGGTCTCGGCGGCGGCGTGCGTGGCGTCGGACGCTCCTTCGCGGACCAGGCCAACGAATTCCGCGTGCCGGGCTACGTCGTTGGCGACCTCGTGGCTCACTACGATTGGGAAGGCTGGCGCTTCGCCCTCAACGTGTCGAACGTCTCGGACGAGCGGATCGTCAACAGCTGCAGCACCGTCACGGCCTGCTACTACGGCGAGCGCCGCCGGGTGCTCGGCAGTATCGGCTACCGCTGGTAGCCACCCGGGGTCGGTCTCGGCGGGATGACCCTGCCGAGACCGGTCACAGCGGCTGGTAGGTGTGCTCCTCGGCCGGGAAGGTGCCGGAGCGGACCTCCTCGGCATAGTCCTTCACGGCGGCCTCGATCTGGCCCCGCAGGGTGCCGAAGCGCTTCACGAATTTCGGCACCCGGTCGCTCAGGCCGAGCATGTCCTCAAGGACGAGGATCTGTCCGTCGCAGGCCATGGTGGCGCCGATGCCGATGGTGGGCGTGGTGATGTCGGGGGAGGTGGCGATGGCCCGGGCCACCGGCTCGACGATGCCCTCCATCACGATGGCGAAGGCGCCGGCGTCGTTGATGGCGCGGGCATCGGCCATCAGGCGGCGCTCGCCGTCGGCCTCGCGGCCCTGCACCTTGAAGCCCCCCATGGTGTTCACCGACTGGGGGGTCAGGCCGATATGGCCCATCACCGGCACGCCGCGCTCCACCAGGAAGGCCACCGTCTCGGCAAAGCGCGCGCCGCCCTCCATCTTGATCGCCCCGGCGCCCGTCTCCTTGAGCACGCGGGCAGCGTTGAGGAAGGCCTGTTGGGGGCTCGCCTCGTAGGAGCCGAAGGGCATATCGACAACCACGAGGGCCCGCGAGGTCCCCCGGATCACGGCCTGCGCCTGGACGATCATCATCTCCAGGGTCACCGGCAGGGTCGATTCCATGCCGTGCATCAGCATGCCGAGGGAGTCGCCCACGAGGATGAAGTCGCAATACGGGTCGAGGATGCCGGCGGTGTGGGCGTGGTAGGCGGTCAGCGCGATGATCTTGCGCCCCTCGGCCTTGCGCTTCGCCAGGTCGATCGCGCGGATGCGGCGGGACTGAACGGCTTGCGACATGGGACTCCACCCGGCTGGTGCGGATCGCCGGAATGCGGCGGACCGTCTGCTGGTGGCGTCTCTATACACGGCCTCGCCCGCACGCGCGCGGGCCGAAGTAACGGTCCCCCGGCATTGTCGCCGGATCTCCGATCCGTAAAACTCTTATTTTATCGGTGGCATACCAAATATCGCCCCCGCTGGCGACAGGTCATCTCAGCGAGGATCTGAGCGTCGTAAGTCCTGCCCGGGGGCGTCGGTAGCAGCGATGGCGTCGCTGCTCCTAGCTCTCTCCGGGCGTTTCCTCCCTAGACTTGCGGGCGCCTGTATTCTCCCACAACGCAACCGCTGTCAACTGCGCATGCGTCGGTGTGTCTGCAGATATCTGCAGATCATTTCAGCGTCGTCGCAGCATGGGAAAACATCGTGCCCGATCAAGGAGTTCGTATTGCGATGTCCCGGTTCGACTGATCGTCCGCTCCGGCAGGTTTTCGGGCGCGGCTGGGCTTGCGGACCAAGAGGCCCTTGGCTGGGTTCCTGACCTAGCGCTGCGCTGCGCCTCCGGCTCGGGCACTCCACGTGGGGTCCTCGGGGATCACCGTGGTGGGGTGGCGCTCCTGCCAGCCCTCGATGCCCTCGGGGAACCAGTGCACGCGGGTATAGCCCTGCAGCACCAGCCGCTTGGCCGCATTCCAGCTGCCCCAGCATTCGGGATGGCAGAAGGCGACGATGGCCCGGCCCCTGTCGCCCCCGGTCAACTCCTCGACGCGCTGGAGGAAGAGCGTCTCGCGAGCCGGATCGAGAGGCGCGGCACCGGCATTGGCCATCCAGACCGCGCCGGGGATCGAGCGGTGGGCGGGCAGCCAGGGCCGGTCGTCCGGAAAGCCCGCCGGGCGCCGGTCGGCCAGGGACACGTCGAGAAGGATCGGCTTGTCGCAGGCGATCAGGGCATCGAGGGCGTCGATGTCGATGACCGTGGCGCCCGACAAGGTGGCTGGGGTGTAGCCCCGTTGCGGCCCTGTCCAGATCCCGTCCGGTTCCGGCACGTTCAGAGGGGAATCCGCTGGGCCGGCCGCCGCCAGGACGAGCATGGCGGTTCCCGCGACCGCGAGCCGGACGAGCCGCCGCATCATGGTGCGGACCCGCTCAGTTCGTGGCGCTCGGCGCCGTGAAGCTGTGCTCCCAGCGGCCGTTCTGGTTGTCGGTGGCCACGACCTTGATCGGCCCCTGGCCCTCCGGCTGCAGGCCGAAGTTGATCACCGGGTTCGACGCGATCGAGATGTCGCCGTCGAGGGTCAGGACGGCCTGATCGCCGCGGGTGATCGCGACTTTGTTGATGTAACGGGCCGGCGTGTAGTCGCGGGTGATCTGGTTCATCTGCATGCCGCTGAAGTTCGGGTGACGGATCATCAGCGTCGCCTCCACGGGGCGCCCGGGCTGGGCCTCCGCGAATTTCAGCTTCATGTCGCCCATCCCCTTCATCGCCTCCTCGTCGCTCATCCCCATGGGCGCCGAGCAGCCGCCGGAAGCCTTCACGAACTTCGTGGTCTCGAAGAGCCGGCCGTCCTTGGTCTCCACCACGGCGTGGATGTTGGTGTAGTTGTTCACCCGCACCCGGAGCTTGATCTCGCCGGCATCCGCCCCCGGGCCGAAGGCGATGTGGGCGGCGTAGGGCGACGGGTTGTCGTCGATGACGAGGTGGATGCCCGCGACCTTGTCCTTCTCCGGCATGGTCAGGGTGATCGGGACCAGCGAGGCATCGAGCGCCCGCACCGGCGCGTCGATCTTCACGAGGCTGTCGGTCGGTGCGATCGTCTTGTCACCGAAGATCGACGTCCGGATCTCCTTCCAGCGGGCGAGGCGTTCCGACTCGTCGTCCGAAGCCCCGGCGGCAAGGCTCGGGCTGGTCCGCAGCGCGGTGCCGGCGCCGACCAGCGGCAGGGCGAGCGACAGGGCTGCCAGGACGGAGCGGACGAGAACAGGTTTAGCAATGGAGCGGGTCATGGCGTTTCTCCTGCTGGATGATCGTTCTTCTTGCGACATCTCTTACATCACGTGGCACCGGGCGGGATCGGCCTCAAGCCACGCTCGCACATTGAGGTCTCGGGTCATGATCTCGAGTGATGGTCTCCTGCCACGCCCTCATTCCCATTCCAGCTCCTTGAAGGCCTGGGTGACGTTGCGGCCGTTATAGGTGTCGAACAGGACCCACCGGTCGCGCTCGGACTGGGCGACGGTCCGCACCGCCTTCTCGATCGGCACGTCCGCCACGATGGCCTTCCGCGTCTCGTCCCGGAGGATCGTGAGATAGCGGGTGAGGTCGTCGAGGGCGGGCGCGACATCGACCAGCTGCGGTCCGTGCCCCGGAACGGCCTTGGTCGCCCCCATCGCGCGCAGGCGGTCCGCCTCCTTGAGCCAGCCCACGAGGCTGCCGTCGAGGGAGGGGATGCGGGTGACGAACAGGAGGTCGGCGGGAAACAGGATGCCGCTCGCCGAATCGCGCATCGAGAGGTCGCAGTTCGTGTGCGCCGCGCCGTGCGCGGCGAAGCGCACGACGCGGCCGCCGAGATCCACCTCGGCGCCGTCCGTCACCTCCAGGGTGGGATAGACCACGCTGCCGGCCCGGTCCGCACCTAGAATCTCGACGAGGCGCCCGCGATAGTATTCGCCCCGGGCATCCAGGGCGGCGCGCAGGGCATGGTGGCCCACGTAGACCGGCTTGTCCTCGGCGAAGGCCGCCGCCCCGAAGCAATGGTCCGGGTGGACGTGGGTCAGCACCACGTGGCTGATCGGCTTGTCCGTGCGCTTGCGGATCTCCGCGCGCAGCCAGGCGCCATCGGCGAGGCTGCCGCCGGATTCGGTGACGAGCACGGACCGGTCGCCGACGATGAAGCCGATATTGGCGATCGCGTCATCGTTCTCCGGGGTCGCCTCGGCGTCGGGGCCGCGCCGGATGAAGATGCCGGGGCCGACCTCCTGCAGGTCGAAGCCCTCGGCCGACCGTCCGAGGGTCGGCAGGCAGCACAGGCACAGGCCGCCGAACAGGGCGCCGCGCCGCGTGGTGCTCCAGCGTGGTCGGCCGGCATCCGCCCGCATGAACTTCCTCCATCTTCTTGTCTACCAATTAGTAGGTAGATTTTTTCCCGCGTCAACGGCATAAGCGGAAGGCCGGCGGCCGGGCGATCACGGACTCGCGCGCGGGCGCCGAGGGGCGAGGGCGGTCGTCCGCCAAGGAGACCACGGGACGATGAGGGACACCCGCGCCGCGCTGCTGCTGCAGGCCGAGACCCTGGTGCGGCGCCGGGGCTATGCCGGCTTCAGCTATGCCGACCTTGCCGAGACGGTCGGGATCCGCAAGGCGAGCATCCATCATCACTTCGCCACAAAGTCCGACCTCGCCCATGCCCTGGTGGCCGCCTACGACGCGCGCTACGACGGCGCCCTGGCCGAGATCCGAGCCGACGAGCCAGACGCGATCCGTCGGATCGCCGCCTATGGGACGCTCTATCTCGGGGGCGTCGAGGCCGGGCTGGGCTGCCTCTGCGCCGTCTTGGCGATCGAGGGAGAGGCTCTGCCGGATTCCCTGCGCGCCGACATCGCCCGCTTCTTCGACAAGCACATCGCCTGGTTGGAGGGTGTGCTCGCCGAGGGGATCGCGGCTGGGAGCGTCCGGGGCTCCGTCGCGCCCGGGGCAACCGCCCGCATGGTGATCGCCGCCCTCGAAGGCGCCCTGCTCATGGAGCGCCTGCTGGCGGGGCCGGCGGGATTCCGCGGCACACTCACGGCGCTCTGCGACGGGCTGCGGGCCGGCGGGGTTTCATCCGATCGGGGTTTCATCCCGCCGGACTGATACAATATAACAGGCTGCAGCGACGCCTCCCGCGCCATCGACGAAGAGTCTCCATGTCCGACAGCCCGAACACCGCCTCCGCGAAGATTCCCGTCACCGTGCTCACCGGTTACCTGGGCGCGGGCAAGACCACGCTCCTCAACCGCATCCTCACCGAGAACCACGGCAAGCGCTACGCGGTGATCGTCAACGAATTCGGGGAGATCGGCATCGACAACGACCTCATCATCGGCGCCGACGAGGAGGTGTTCGAGATGAACAACGGCTGCGTCTGCTGCACGGTGCGCGGTGACCTCATCCGCATCATGGACGGCCTGGTGAAGCGGCGCGGCAAGTTCGACGCGATCATCGTCGAGACCACCGGCCTCGCCGATCCCGCCCCCGTGGCCCAGACCTTCTTCATCGACGAGGATGTCGGCGCGGCCGCCCGCCTCGACGCGGTGGTGACGGTGGCCGATGCCAAGTGGCTCTCGGACCGCCTCAAGGACGCGCCGGAAGCCAAGAACCAGATCGCCTTCGCCGACGTGATCCTGCTCAACAAGGCCGATCTCGTGGCGGAGGCGGACCTCGCCCGGGTCGAGGCCCAGATCCGCGCGATCAACCCCTACGCCAAGGTCCACCGCACCGAGCGCTGCGCGGTGCCGCTGGAGGCGGTGCTGGAGCGCAACGCCTTCGATCTCGGCCGCATCCTCGACATCGAGCCCGACTTCCTCGAGGAGGGCCATCATCATCACCACGACGACGACATGCAGTCGGTCTCGGCGAAGATCGACGGACCGGTCGACCCCGAGAAGTTCATGCCCTGGATCTCGACCCTGACCCAGGTCCAGGGCCCCGACATCCTGCGCTGCAAGGGCATCGTCGCCTTCCCGGACGAGCCGCAGCGCTTCGTCTTCCAGGGCGTCCACCAGATCCTCGACGGCGACCTTCAGGGGCCGTGGAAGGACGACGAGCCGCGCGTCTCCCGCGTGGTCTTCATCGGCCGCAAGCTCGATCCGGAGGCGATCCGCGCCGGCTTCGAGGATTGCAAGGCCGGGTGACGAGCGATCGTCGCGGGACGGGCGCTCGTCCCCCGGGCCGTCATGCGGCCTTCATGCCGGCCAGGAACTGCGACACCTCCTGGCCGAGGTTTTCGGAGTAGCGCGACAGCTCCCGGGCGGCACTCAGGACTTGGCTGGCGGCGGCGCCCGTCGATCCGGCGCCGGCGCGGACATGCTCGATGTTGGTCGTCACCTCCTGGGTGCCCTGCGCGGCCTCCTGGACGTTCCGGGCGATCTCCCGGGTGGCGGCGCCCTGCTGCTCCATCGCGGCGGCGATGCCGTTCGCGTAGGTCGACATGTCGGCGATGGTCCGGCCGATCCGCGTGATGTCGGACACGACCTCGCCGGTGGCACCCTGGATCTCGCCGATCTTGGTGCGGATCTCCTCGGTAGCGCGCGCGGTCTGCCCGGCCAGTTCCTTCACCTCGGAGGCGACGACGGCGAAGCCGCGGCCGGCCTCG
>NZ_LMML01000028.1:519801-586455 GCF_001422215.1 Methylobacterium sp. Leaf89
CAGGTTGGTCTGGCCCGCGATGTTCGTGATCATGGCGACGACGTCGGTGATGCTGGACGCAACCTCGGTCAGCCGCTTCACGGTCGCCTCGGTGCGGTGCGTGTCCTCCACGGCCTGGTTGGCCATGCCGGAGGATTGGCTGACCTGGGTCACGATCTCCTGGATCGAGGCGGACATCTCCTCGCTGGCGGCCGCGACCGTGTGGACGTTGGCCGAGGTCTCTTCCGCCGCGCTCGCCACCGTCGTCGCCTGCCGGATCGACTGATCCGCCGTGGAGGCCATCGACTGGGCGGTGGCCTCCATCTCGGTGGCCGCCCCCGCCAGTCCCTGCGTGAGGTGCGAGACGTTGGCCTCGAAGCGCTTCGTCAGCCCGTCGAGCACTTCGGCCCGGCGGATCTTCGCCTGGTTCTCGGCGTCCTGCTCGGCCGCCAGCTGACGCGCGTCGATCGCGTTGCGCTTGAAGACTTCCAGGGAGCGCGCCAGCAGGCCGATCTCATCCTTGCGCGCCATGCCCTCGACGCTGACGGTCAGGTCGCCGCTCGCGAGACGGCCCATCGCGGCGCCCATAACGGTGGCCGGACGGGTGATCGCGAAGATCACGATCAGGCCGGCGCTGCCCAGGGCGGCCAGCAGCCCGACGACGGCCGACGCCACCAGCGTGGTCGTGGTGCTTCTGACGATCTCGTCGGCGTTGACGGCGCTCGCCTTCAATTCCGCGTCGATGAGGGCGATCCGCTGATTCGCCTCCTCGCGCAGCTTGGCCCGCAACGGTGTCGCTTCTGTCTGGGCGATCCTGTTTCCGGTCGCGGGATCGTTGTTCAGGGCGGCCTCGGAGGAGCGGTTCAGAACGGCGAAGTAGACCTCCAACCCCCGTCGAAGCTCGGCGTTCGCCGCGACGCGATCGGACGTATCCGCCAGGGCGGCAAGGCTGGCCTGTGCCGCGTAGGTCGCCTTGATGGCGATGGCCTGCCGGGACTTGAAGTCGTGGCTTCTCGGACCGGTCGGATCGATCAGGATGTTGCGATTCTGGAGTGCGGCTTCCGTCAAGGTGATCTGCAGGCCGAGAGCGTAGCTCTGCCGTGCCATCTGCACCTGGACGATCTCCCGTGTCTGGTCCGCAATCCGGGACAGCGCATGACGGGCGTAGATCACAAGACCTACGGCGACCAGTGCCGTCATGGCGAACGGAATGATGATCTTTACCAGGAGGCTTAGATTATTGAACGTCCTCATCACGCATCCCGCCTCTGCAAATGGAGGATCATATTTGTTTCTTCACGGATCTCATTTGACAGTTAAATAACAGTTAATATTCGCAATTTATATGTTTAAATGAGGTTTGATTATTCAAAGATCGATAATAGTGTTGTTATGGTACAGATCCTAGAAGGATGAGTTCAGCAAGGTTATTATTCACCGCAGGATGAGTTCAGATGTTCTGATTTGGAGATAGGGTCATGGAACGGAAGAGTTCCCGTGCGCTGCCTTCTGCGAGATCTCGGGTTCGGTGGGTGTTCCTGGCTCGGCAAGAAGGACATTGCTGAAGAGGGTTTTTTGAATGCGCTGGAGCCGTCGTCAGATCATCTCGAACGGCCGGGTATCCTAACGACGTGACCCTCGGGACACGCGAGGCTTCGACGGCGCATCGCAACACTTGGTTTACCATTCCGGCACAGGATCGGTCCCGTGCCGGCCTGCCGCCGCCGGCCGCGATCGGCTGCCCTGCCCGGGCGCCGTGAGGCCCCGGAGAGCGCTGATCCCATGATGTCCCGCGCCGAACGCACGCCCCTGACGGACTGGTGGTGGACCGTCGACCGCGGCCTGCTGGCCGGCCTCGGCGCGCTCATGGTGGCGGGCCTGGTCTTCCTCATGGGCGGCGGGCCGCCCGTGGCCGAGAAGATCGGCCTGCCGACCTTCCACTTCCTCAACCGGCAGGCGCTCTACCTCGCGCCCACGATCCTCATCATCGTCGGCGTCTCGTTCCTGTCCCTGCGCCACATCCGCCGCGTCGCGCTCTTCACCTGGATGATGGGCGTCGCGCTCTGCATCCTGGCGAGCAAGTTCGGGCCGGAGATCAAGGGCGCGCACCGCTGGATCCAGTTCGGCGCCATCGGCATCCAGCCCTCGGAATTCGTCAAGCCCGCCTTCGTGGTGGTGGCGGCCTGGGCCTTCTCGGAGGGCGCGCAGCGCCGCGACATGCCGGGCGGCCTGCTGGCGATCCTGCTCCTGCCGGTCACCATCGTGCCCCTCGTGCTGCAGCCCGATTTCGGCCAGACCATGCTCATCACCATCGTGTGGTGCGCGCTGTTCTTCGTGGCCGGCCTGCACTGGTTCTGGGTGGCGGGCCTCGGCGCCGGCGGCCTCATCGGCGTGGCCGCCGCCTACCGCTTCCTGCACCACGTGCGCGAGCGCATCGATCGCTTCCTCGACAGCGATTCCGGTGACAACTTCCAGGGCTTCTGGGCCCGGCAATCGTTCAATTCGGGTGGCTGGTTCGGCACCGGTCCGGGGGAGGGCGTCGCCAAGCGCCACCTGCCCGACGCCCACACCGACTTCATCTTCTCGGTGACGGGCGAGGAGTTCGGCACCGTTGTGTGCCTCGGCCTCGTCCTCCTGTTCGCCTACATCGTCATGCGCGGCCTGAAGCTGGCCCGGCGCACCGACGACACCTTTTCGCGGCTGGCGATCACGGGCCTCACCACCCTGTTCGGCCTCCAGGCCTGCATCAACATGGCGGTGAACGTCCGGCTGATGCCCGCCAAGGGCATGACGCTGCCCTTCGTCTCCTACGGCGGCTCGTCGCTGATCTCGCTCGCCCTCGGCATGGGCTTCCTCGTGGCCTTGACCCGCAAGCGCCCCCGGACCACCACCCTGAGCCAGAAGCCGCCGGGCACCGCCCCGGCGACGATCGCCGGAGTGATGCGTTGACCGTTGCCACCGCCACGATCCTGCTCTGTGCCGGGGGCACGGGCGGGCACCTGTTTCCCGCCGAGAGCCTGGCCTACGCCCTGCGCGCCCGCGGCGTGCGGGTCGTGCTCGCCACCGATGCCCGGGTGGACTCCATCGCCACCGGCTTCCCCGCCTCCGAGATCGTCACCATCGCGTCCGCGACGCCCTCGGGACGCTCCCCGATCAGGCGCGCCGGCGCGCTCCTCACCCTCGGCCGGGGCTTCGGTGTCGCCGCGCGGGAGATCCGGCGCATCGATCCGGCCGCCATCGTGGGTTTCGGCGGATATCCCACGGTGCCGCCGATGCTGGCGGGGCAGATCCTGCGCGTCCCCACCATCCTGCACGAGCAGAACGCCGTGATGGGTCGGGCCAACGCCTTCCTGGCGCGGGGCGCCCGCGCCATCGCCACGGGCTTCCGCGAGGTCCGGGGCGTGCCGGCCAAGGCGCTGGCACCCCGGACCCACACCGGCAACCCGCTGCGCCCGGCGGTGCTCGCGGCCGCGAAGGTCGCCTATCCGCCGGCCGGTGCCGGCGATCCCCTGCACCTCCTCGTCTTCGGCGGCAGCCAGGGCGCCCGGGTGATGGGCGAAGTCGTTCCGGCCGCCATCGCCAACCTGCCCGCCGATCTGCGCGCCCGGCTCCACCTCGTGCAGCAGGTGCGGGCCGAGGACCTGACGCAGGTCCAGAATCTCTATCTCGGCCTCGGGCTCGCGGGCTTCGAGGCCGCGCCCTTCTTCAAGGACCTGCCGGCCCGCATGGCGGCGGCGCACCTCGTCATCGGCCGGTCCGGCGCGTCCACGGTCTCGGAACTCGCCGCCATCGGACGGCCCGCCATCCTGGTGCCGCTCCCCGGCGCCCTCGACCAGGATCAGGCGGCCAACGCCGCGACGCTGGCCGCCATCGGCGCCGCGCAGGCGATTCCGCAATCCGCCTTCACGCCGGACCGGCTCACCGCGGAGCTGGTCGACCTCTTCACCAATCCCGGAAAATTGACCGCGGCGGCCTCAGCCGCCAAAAGCGCTGGAATTCACGACGCGGCCGAGCGGCTCGCCGACATCGTCCTCGCGACGGCGGCCCGCACCTGACGGCGTCCGCCGATTGATCCCCTTCGGGCCGGTTCGTCCGGACCCCCGACGCCCCTGAGACTGGTCCTTCCCATGAAGCTGCCCGACAAGCTCGGCCCCATCCACTTCATCGGCATCGGCGGCATCGGCATGTCCGGCATCGCCGAGGTGATGCACAACCTCGGCTACACCGTGCAGGGGTCGGACGCCAACGACAACGCCAATGTCCGGCGCCTCTCCGAGAAGGGCATGCGCACCTTCATCGGCCACGAGGCCGGCAACGTCGAGGAGGCCGCCCTGGTGGTGGTCTCCACCGCGATCCGCCGCGACAATCCCGAGCTCGTCGCCGCCCGCGAGCGCCGCCTGCCGGTGGTGCGCCGGGCCGAGATGCTGGCCGAGTTGATGCGCTTCAAGTCCTGCGTCGCCATCGCGGGCACCCACGGCAAGACGACGACGACCTCCCTCGTCGCCACCCTGCTGGATGCCGGCAACCTTGACCCCACCGTGATCAACGGCGGCATCATCAACGCCTACGGCACCAACGCCCGCATGGGCGAGGGCGAGTGGATGGTGGTGGAGGCCGACGAATCAGACGGCACCTTCCTGAAGCTCCCGGCCGATGTCGCCATCGTCACCAACATCGACCCCGAACACCTCGACCATTTCGGCTCGTTCGAGGCGGTCAAGGACGCCTTCCGGCGCTTCATCGACAACATCCCGTTCTATGGCTTCGCGGTGATGTGCATCGACCACCCGATCGTGCAGGACCTCGTCGGGCACATCGAGGACCGCCGCATCATCACCTACGGCGAGAACCCGCAGGCCGATGTCCGGCTCATCGATGTGGACCTGCGCGGCGGCCAGAGCCGCTTCCGCGTGATGATCCGCGACCGCCGCCCCGGCTTCCGTCTCGAGATGGAGGATCTCGTCCTGCCGATGCCGGGCAAGCACAACGCCCTGAACGCCACCGCGGCGCTCGCCGTGGCGCACGAGCTCGGGGTCGAGCCGGAGGCGATCCGCAAGGCACTGGCCGGCTTCGGCGGGGTGAAGCGCCGCTTCACCCGGACCGGCGTGTGGAACGGCGCCCTGATCTTCGACGATTACGGACACCATCCGGTGGAGATCAAGGCGGTGCTCAAGGCCGCCCGCGCCTCCACCGAGGGCAACGTCATCGCCATCGTGCAGCCGCACCGCTACACGCGCCTCGCCTCGCTGTTCGACGATTTCTGCACCTGCTTCAACGATGCCGACACGGTCATCGTCGCCCCCGTCTACGCGGCGGGCGAGGCGCCGATCGAGGGCATGGACCGCGACGGGCTGGTCTCGGGTCTGAAGTCGCGCGGCCACCGCGACGCCATCGCGCTGCAGCGCTCCGAGGACCTCGCCGGCATCGTCGCCGGCCGCGCCAAGCCCGGCGACTACGTCGTCTGCCTCGGCGCCGGCAACATCACGCAATGGGCCTACGCCCTGCCGGGCGAACTCGCGGCCCTGGACGGCGTGACGGCGTGAAACCGGCCTACGGGTCGGCACCGTCCGGAATCAGATCCTCCGGGTCGACGTCCAGCGCACGCGAGGGTGCGATAAACAATGAGGTCGGCCGTGCGCTCACCCCGTTCCATCGCCGACAGGAGGGACTCGGTGATCCCGCCGAGGCTGGCTAGGGCGGCCATCGTCATGTCCGGGCGCTTTCGCCAGAAGGGGAGGGGGCGCGGAGCCCGGCGCACGGCATCGAGGTCAGACTTACTCGGGATCTCGTCCGCGCCGCTCGCCAGTCGCGCCTGCGAGGCCTGCAGCGTACGCGCGCCCGTCGCATCTTTGGCCAGAGCGACGAGCCGCTGGAAATCGGCCTCCGGCAGGATCACGATGGCTTCGCCCGAGGGCGTCTTGGTGCGCACGATGGTCATGCCGATCTTCCTAGCCGTAGATCGAGCCGCGCGGGCCGATGTCGGGCACCATGATCCGACCGGCGCGATCGTGAAGATCACCCGCCAGTCGCCGATCCGAAGGTGATATCCCTGCGTACCCCTCAGAGCCTTGATGTTGTTGGCGAGCGCATCCGGTCTCTCAGCGAGAAGGCGCAGCTTCCCGCGGATGAGCGCCTCTGTCCTGGGCGGCATCCGGATCAGAGCGCGCGCCGCCGGGCGTGTGGAACCGATCGTCCGGCCTAGCGCACGCTCCCGCTCGTCGTCCTGCAACCGATAGTCGTTTCAACTGAAAAGCACCCGCCCAATGACCGCCTTCCCGGACATCACGCCCGACATCCGCGCCCGGGCGCCGGCCCTGCGCGGGCGGCTCATCGCCAACCAGCCGCTCTCGGACCTGACCTGGTTCCGGGTCGGCGGCCCGGCGCAGGTGCTGTTCACCCCGGCCGACGCGGAGGACCTCGGCCTTCTGCTCTCGGCCCTCGATCCGGAAATACCCGTGACGGTGATCGGCCTCGGCTCGAACCTCATCGTCCGTGACGGCGGCGTGCCCGGCGTCGTGGTGCGCCTCGGCGGCCGGGCTTTTGGCATGGTGGCGATCGACGGCGAGACCCTGCGTGTCGGCACCGCCGTGCCGGACATGCGCCTCGCCAAGGCGGCGGCGGAGGCCGGGCTCGACGGGCTGGCGTTCTTCCGCGGCATTCCCGGTTCGGTCGGCGGCGCCCTGCGCATGAATGCCGGTGCCCACGGGGGCGAGACCACCGACGTGCTGGTGGAGGCCCACGGCATCGACCGCCGGGGCGAGGCGCGTCGCTTCACCCATGCGGAGATGGGCTTCACCTACCGGCACAGCGGCGCCCCCGACGACGTGATCTTCACGCATGCGGTGTTCCGCGGGAGCCCCGGCGAGCGGGCGGCCATCGAGGCCGAGATGGAGCGGGTGACGGCGGCGCGCGAGGCGGCCCAGCCGATCCGCGAGCGCACCGGCGGCTCCACCTTCAAGAACCCGCCCGGGGGCAAGGCTTGGCAACTCGTCGACGCGGCCGGCTGCCGCGGCCTGACGGTCGGCGGCGCACAGGTCTCGGAGATGCACTGCAATTTCCTGATCAATCGCGACAACGCCACGGCGGCCGACATCGAGGGGCTCGGCGAGGAGGTACGCCGGCGCGTGCGCGAGACCTCCGGCGTCGAACTCCACTGGGAGATCAAGCGCATCGGATTATCGACACGGGCGGCGTAAGACGGTAAGACGTAAGCTGGGCGACGGGGAGAACTCGATGACCGGACGGGACGTTCTGACGGCCTATTCGAAGGTCTCCGTGAAGAGCCAGACCGTGCTCCCGGCCGAAGTCCGCGAACGCCTCGGCATCGGCCCGGGCGATCGCCTTCGCTACGTGATCACCCGGGACGGCATTCGTATCGAGAAGGCGCGGCCCGAGGGTGAAGATCCCTTCGTGACATTCACGGAATGGGCCGGTGCCGCCGACGAAGAAGCCTATGGCAATCTCTAGGGACCCAGGCGGATGCACGTTCCCCGCAGGGACCGTGGTGGTCGTACCGTTTCCCTATTCAGACCGTTTGGCTGAGAAGCGTCGCCCGGCCGTCGTGGTCTCGGGGGAGGCCGTTGCCGAGGCGGGATTCGTCTGGATCGCCATGATCACCAGCGCGAACAACCCCGCCATGGGGGGCGATCAAGCGATCGACGATCTTGCTGCTGCCGGGCTTGATGCTCCTTCGGTCATCAGACCCATCAAGCTGGCCTGCATCGAACCGGCTCGCATCCTCAAGCGGATCGGAACATTGCCGCCGGTCGCGGCCGGCGCGGTTTTCGATGCGATCAACGACCGGATCGGCCCGCGAAGGCCGGCGTGACGACGCAACCCATGTCCGCGCAATTCCCAGGAGTCCCCATGTCCAAGCACGTCGCCGTCCTCATGGGCGGGTGGTCCTCCGAGCGACCGGTCTCGCTGAATTCGGGCCATGCCTGCGCCGATGCCCTGGAGGGGCAGGGCTTCCGCGTCACGCGGGTCGACGTCCAGCCGGACATCGCGACGGTGCTCACCGACCTGCGGCCCGACGTGGCATTCAATGCGCTGCACGGGCCCGCGGGCGAGGACGGCACGATCCAGGGCCTGCTGGAGCTGCTGCGCATCCCCTACACCCATTCCGGCGTGCTGGCCTCGGCTCTGGCGATGCACAAGGAGCGTGCCAAAGTGGTCATGCGGGCGGCCGGCGTCAGCGTCCCGGAGGGCCGCGTCGTTAACCGTCATGAGGCCGCAAAGTCACACGTGCTGACGCCGCCCTACGTGCTCAAGCCGGTGGCCGAGGGCTCCTCCATGGGGGTCATCATCGTGCGCGACGGACGCTCCCATCCGCCCCAGGAAGTGGGCCGCGCGGATTGGGGCTATGGCGATGAAATCCTTGCGGAAACCTACGTTGCCGGGCGCGAGCTGACCTGCGCCGTGATGGGCGAGCGGGCCCTCGGGGTGATCGAGATCAAGCCCGCTTCGGGGGAGTGGTACGACTTCGACGCGAAGTACGCCGAGGGGGGGTCGATCCACGTCCTCCCGGCAGAAATTAAACCAAATCTTTACCAGCGTGTCCAAGAGTTGTCGTTAACGGCGCATCAAGCACTCGGGTGCCGGGGCATCAGCCGTGCGGACCTTCGCTACGACGACACACCGGGGGGAACCGGTGCCCTCGTCGTGCTGGAGGTCAACACGCAACCCGGCATGACGAAGACGAGCTTGGTCCCGGAGATGGCAGCCCATGCGGGCTATAGTTTCGGTGAGCTCGTTCAATGGATGGTGGAGGACGCAACGTTGGGCCGCTAGGGGCCGAAGGCCCGCTCGGCGGCCACGGCCTCCCCGGGTCGGGCCTGCCGGGTCCGGCCGCCGGCACCGTGCGTTCGGTCCGGTCCGCGCTGGCGGCGCGCCTGCGCCGCTTCACGCCGCCCGGTCGGCGCTCCCGCCTCGCGGTCCCGATCGAGCGCCGCGTCCCGCGCCACCTCGGGACGGCGGCCTTCTCGGTCTCCTTCGCCGCCCTCGCCCTCGCCGGCTTCATCGGCAGCGGCGCCTATGACCGCTTCGTGGCCGAGCACGGCCGCCCCCTCGACATCGCGGCGCGGATCGCCGGCTTCGGCGTCGAGCGCGTCACCATCTCGGGCATCGCCCGGCTCTACGAACGCGAGGTGCTGCAGGCCGCCGGCATCGACGGCCACTCCTCGGTGGTCTTCCTCGACGTGGCGGAGGCCCGCGAGCGCCTGCTGGCGGTGCCGCTGATCGCGAGTGCCTCCGTGCGCAAGGTCTATCCGAACGAGATCGTCATCACCCAGGTCGAGCGCGAGCCCGCCGCCCTCTGGCAGCGCAACGGCGAGATCGCCGTGATCGCCGCCGACGGCACGGTGATCGACCAGATGCGCGACGACCGCTACGCCGCGCTTCCCCTCGTGGTCGGTGACGACGCCAACCTCAAGCTCAAGGACTACCTCGCCCTGATCGAGGCGGCCGGCGCCCTGGCCGAGCGGGTCAAGGCCGGCACCTACGTGTCCGGACGGCGCTGGACGCTCAAGCTCGACGGCGTCGACATCCGCCTGCCCGAGACGGGCGCCACCGAGGCCCTGGCTCGATTGGTCAAGCTCGAGCGCGACAACCGCATCCTCGAGAAGGACATCATCGCGGTGGACCTTCGCATGCCCGACCGGGTGGTGGTGCGGCTCACCGAGGAGGCGGCCGCGGCCCGCGCCGAATCCCAGAAGAAGTCCAAGCCCAAGGGGACCAGCACATGAGCCGCACGATCCGTCCGGCGCATCCCGCGTCCCGTCCCCGTTTCACCTCCTCCGCCCGGTAGCCCGATGCACGACCCGCACGGCCTCACCCCACGCCTGAAGCCTCTCTCCGCCCGGCGCAGCACCACCCTCTCGGTGCTCGACATCGGAACGAGCAAGGTCGTCTGCCTCATCGCCGAGCTTCAGCCGGCCGAGGCCCTCACCACCCTGCGCGGGCGCACCCACTTCGCCCGCGTCATCGGCATCGGCCACCAGCGTTCGCAGGGTCTCAAGGGCGGCGTCATCGTCGACCTCGAGGCCGCCGAGGGCGCGATCCGCCAGGCGGTCCACGCCGCCGAGCGGATGGCGAAGGTCGAGGTGCAGTCGGTCATCGTCAACATGTCCGGCGGCCGGATCGGCTCGCAGCACTTCGAGGCGCGCGTCGGCACCCGCACCGGCACCGTCACGGGCTCCGACGTGGAGCGCGTGCTGGAGACCGCCTCCGCGCACGGCGTCAGCCCCGGCCGGGCGGTGCTCCACGCTCTGCCCACCGGCTACGCCATCGACGGCCAGGGCACGGTCATCGATCCGTCGGGCATGATGGGCGACGCCCTCGGGGTCGACCTCCACGTGGTCACCGGCGAGGCGGCCGCCGCCCGCAACCTCATGCTCGCCGTCGAGCATTGCCACCTCGGCGTCGAGGCGGTGATCGCCACCCCCTACGCCGCCGGGCTCTCAGCCCTGGTCGACGACGAGGCCGAGATGGGCGTCGCCGTGGTCGACATGGGCGGCGGCACCACCAGCGTCGGCGTCTTCTCCGGCGGCCACCTCGTCCACGTGGACGCCGTGGCGGTCGGCGGCCACCACGTCACCATGGATATCGCCCGCGGCCTCTCCACCCGGGTCGCCGCGGCCGAGCGCCTCAAGACCCTCTACGGCTCGGCCATCGCCACCGCCTCCGACGAGCGCGACATGATCGCGGTCCACGGGGTGGGCGAGGACGAGGGCGATGCCCCCAACCACGTGCCGCGCTCGCAGCTCGTGCGGATCATCCGCCCGCGCGTCGAGGAGGTGGTGGAACTGGTGCGCGACCGCCTCCGGGCCGCCGGCTTCTCGGCCCAGGCCGGGCGGCGAGTGGTGCTGACGGGAGGCGCGAGCCAGCTCGTCGGTCTGCCGGAGGTCGCCCGCCGGGTGATGGAGGGCCAGGTCCGCATCGGCCGGCCGCTCGGCATCCGCGGCCTGCCGGAGGCCGCCAAGGGACCCGCCTTCTCCGCGGCGGTGGGCCTCCTGGTCTACCCGCAGGTGGCGCATGCGGAGCATTTCGAGCCGCGGGGCCACGGAGCCTTCGCCGGCACGGGAACGGACGGCTACCTCTCGCGCGTCGGACGCTGGATCCGCGAGAGTTTCTGAGACGACCGCCGTCGCGCCCCAAACCCCACACATCGGGGTGGGTGCGAACGGCCAGACGAGAATCGGCGCCTTCCTCAACCGAGGCGTCAAACGAAACGTGAAAGGCACGAGAGGCTCGACACCATGGCCATCAGTCTGCAGGCGCCGGATATCCGGGAACTCAAGCCCCGCATCACCGTCTTCGGTGTCGGCGGAGCCGGCGGCAACGCCGTCAACAACATGATCGAATCCGGCCTGCTGGGCTGCGAATTCGTGGTCGCCAACACCGACGCCCAGGCGCTGACCTCCTCGAAGGCCGAGCGCGTGATCCAGATGGGCCTCGGCGTGACGCAGGGCCTCGGCGCCGGCTCGCACCCCGAGGTCGGCTCGGCCGCCGCCGACGAGGTCATCGACGAGATCCGTGACCAGCTCTCCGGCGCCCACATGTGCTTCATCACCGCCGGCATGGGCGGCGGCACCGGCACCGGCGCGGCCCCCGTCATCGCCCGTGCGGCCCGTGACATGGGCATCCTCACCGTCGGCGTCGTGACGAAGCCGTTCCAGTTCGAGGGCGTGCGCCGCATGCGCACCGCCGAGGCCGGCATCCAGGAGCTCCAGGCCGCCGTCGACACCCTGATCGTCATCCCGAACCAGAACCTGTTCCGGGTCGCCAACGAGAAGACCACCTTCGCCGACGCCTTCGCGATGGCCGACCAGGTGCTGTACTCGGGCGTCGCCTGCATCACCGACCTGATGGTCAAGGAAGGCCTGATCAACCTCGACTTCGCCGACGTCCGGGCCATCATGCGCGGCATGGGCAAGGCCATGATGGGCACCGGCGAGGCCTCGGGCGAGAACCGCGCCAACCGGGCCGCCGAGGCCGCCATCGCCAACCCGCTCCTCGACGACGTCTCGATGAAGGGCGCGCGCGGCCTGCTGATCTCGATCACCGGCGGCAACGACCTCACCCTCTACGAGCTCGACGAGGCCGCCACCCGCATCCGCGAGGAGGTCGATTCGGACGCCAACATCATCCTGGGCGCCACCTTTGACGAGAGCCTCGACGGCATCATCCGGGTGTCCGTGGTCGCCACCGGCATCGAGCCGGCGCTGATCGCCGCCAACTCGCAGAACAACCCCGACATCGTCCAGACCGAGCAGCGCATCGCCGAGGTCGCCGAGCGTCTGCGTGCGGAAGCGAGGGCGCGGGCCGCACAGCCCGCGTCGACCTTTCGCCCCGTCGGACAGGACGGAGCCGTAGCGGCCCCGGCCGCGCAGCCCGCCGCTCCGGCGTCGCTGCAGGCCGCCCCGATCCAGGCCGCTCCGGTCCAGGCTCCGGTGCAGCAGGCCCTGCGCGCCCCCGAGCCGATGGCCCTCGCCCCCGAGCCGATGCGGGTCGAGCTGCCCCAGGCCCCGGTGATGCGCGACGAGGTGATGCTGACGCAGACCCAGCCGCGCGCCGCCATGTCCTACGAGCCCGCACCGATGCCGGCTCCCGAGCCCGCGCCCCAGCATGCCGCCGGCCCGTTCGTGCCGCCCCGGCCGGCCGTGGCCGTGGCCCGCGCCCCGCGCATGCCGCAGATCCAGGACCTGCCGCTTCCCGCCCAGGCCCAGCTCCGGGCCCGCGAGGAGCAGCCGGCCGAGCCGGCCGGCGATTCCAAGCGCATGACGCTGCTGCGCCGTCTCGCGACGGTGGGCTTCGGCGGACGCCGTGAGGAGGTCGAGGCCGCGCCGCTTCCGCAGATGCGGGCGCCCGCCGCCCCGGTCCCGCAGGCCGCCCCGCCCGCGGACTACGCCAAGCGCGCTCCCGTGCAGGCTCCCCCGGCCTACCGCCCGGCCCAGGGCAACCTCGATCCTCAGGGTCGCGTCGCTCCCCAGGCCCGCATGATGGACGACGACCAGCTCGAGATCCCGGCCTTCCTGCGCCGCCAGGCGAACTGAAACCGGGGTCCGGCGGACGCGTCAACGCCAAGGCTGAGATATTTCAGCCACAGGCCCGGAGCCTCGCGGCTCCGGGCTATGCCTATTGTTAAACCGTTGTTCCAAAACGAGATTCGGATTCGCTGGTGGAAACCGCGGCTGTAACACAGCGTAAGAATCCGTGATTTGGCCTGCCTTGGAGGCGCGGCTATACGAATTTTGGAACGACAAGGCGCGGTGGTTTCGGCCATCAGACGCCGGCAGGGGCTTCAAGCAGCGGACGGATCGCAAGGGGCGCAGGGCCCATCCCGACGGGATGGGCGCGCCCGATCACGGCCGAGGGCTATGGAATGCGAACGAACCAACAGACGACACTCAAAGCCCCCGCGACCCTGAGCGGCATCGGCGTCCATTCCGGGAACCCGGTCGAGATCACGCTGCATCCGGCGCCCGCCAACCACGGCATCGCCTTCCTTCGCACCGGAATGCCCACCGGTAACGACCGGCTCATCAAGGCCCATCACGCCTGCGTCTCCGCCACCGAACTCTGCACCGTCATCGGTGACGTCGAGAGCGGCGCGGTCGCCACCATCGAGCACCTGATGTCGGCGCTCTACGGTCTCGGGATCGACAACGTCCTCGTCGAGATCGACGGCCCAGAGATGCCCATCCTCGACGGCAGCGCGCTCCCCTACGTACAGGCCATCGACGCCGTCGGCACCGCGACCTGCGGCGCCGCCAAGCGCTGGATCAAGGTCCTCCGCTCCGTCCGCATCGAGGTCGGCCGGGCCTTCGCCGAGCTCCGCCCCATCGACCGGGGCTTCCGCCTCGACGTCGAGATCGATTTCGAGAACCCGGTGATCGGCCGGAGCCGCAAGGCGATGGACCTCACCCCCTCCGCCTACCGTCGCGAGATCGCCGGAGCCCGCACCTTCGGCATGATGCGGGACGTCGAGCGCTACTGGAAGGCGGGCTTCGCCCTCGGCGCATCCCTCGAGAACACCGTCGCGGTCGGCGAGACCGCCGTCGTGAACCCCGAGGGCCTGCGCTACGCCGACGAGTTCGTCCGGCACAAGTTCCTCGACGCCGTGGGCGATCTCGCCCTCTCGGGTCTCCCGCTCCAGGGCGGCTACCGCTCCTATTGCGGCGGTCACCGCATGAATGTCGGCGTCCTCACCGCCCTGTTCTCCGATCGCGCCAACTACGCCATCGTCGAGGCCCCCGGCGCCCGCCGCGAGGCCAGCCTGACCGAGTTCGGCGCCAGCCTCGGCATCGCCGCCTTCGTGGGCGATCTGTAGCGCCACCGACACACAGCCGTCGTTTCTGTCCAGGGCGTGGCCCGCCCGCCGCTTTCGCGCCCAAATCGCGCTCCACGGTGAATCGAGCGTGAAACGGGACGTCCGTCCGGTGTGCAGCGCACCCGGATCGTGGCATGAGGCCGTCAGCCACGCGACCGACCTTTGTGATGGCTTGACGACGCGAGTCCGAGAACGGACCCGTCTGTTGGGGGAACACCGGAATGCGCCTTACTCATCCCAACCGCGGTGCGATGGCGGCCGTGCTGGTGTCCGTCCTCGGCCTCGGCCTCGGCGGATGCGACGCCCTCGACTCGATCAATCCCTTCGCCGAGAAGTACAAGCCGGAAGTGGTTCCGGATGTTCCCGCCGACAAGCTCTACAGCGAGGGCTTGGCGCGGATGGAAGACAAGGACTACGAGGGCGCCTCGAAGAAGTTCGGCGAACTCGACAAGGCCTACAGCTATTCCGACTGGTCGCGCAAAGCGCTGCTGATGACGGCCTACGCGAATTACGAGGGCGCGAAGTACGACGACGCGATCAACGCCTCGAAGCGCTACCTGCAGCGCCATCCGGCGAGCAAGGACGCGGCCTACGCCCAGTACCTGATGGCGATGTCGCACTACAAGCAGATCCCCGACGTGACCCGCGACCAGGACCGCTCCGAGAAGGCGCTCGCCGGCCTGCAGGAGCTCGTCCAGAAGTACCCAACCTCCGAATACGCGGCCGACGCCAAGGCCAAGATCCAGATCACGCGAGACCAGCTCGCCGGCAAGGAGATGGAGGTCGGGCGCTTCTACCTCGAGCGCCGCAACTTCCCGGCCGCGATCAACCGGTTCCGCGACGTGGTCAGCAAGTACCAGACGACCCGTCACGCCGAAGAGGCCCTGGAGCGCCTGACCGAGGCCTACATGGCCCTTGGCCTGACTCAGGAGGCCCAGACCTCCGCCGCCGTGCTCGGCCACAACTTCCCCGACAGCCCCTGGTACAAGGATGCCCACGCGCTCCTGCAGAACGGGGGTCTCGAGCCGCGCGAGGAGAAGACCTCGTGGATCAGCAAGGTCTATCGCGGCGTCATCGGGCGCACCGCCGAGGCCCAGTAATCCCGGCGCCGCTCCGGCGCCCGTTCGGCGTTCCGAGCGCCGCTTGGCCGCTCCCGGTGGGGGCGGCATCTTTTTGCGTGAAGCCGGCGGCACTTCGCCGTAAGGACAGCGCCAGGCTTCACAACGGGACCTCAGACGCGGCATGCTGAGCCAGCTCGCGATCCGCGACATCGTTCTCATCGACAAGCTCGTCCTGAACTTCCGCGAGGGCCTCAGCGTCCTCACCGGCGAGACGGGCGCAGGCAAGTCGATCCTGCTCGACGCCTTCGCGCTGGCCCTCGGCGGCCGCGGCGACGGCCGCCTCGTGCGTCACGGGGAGGGGCAGGGTGCCGTCACGGCCGTGTTCGACGTGCCCCTCGATCATCCGGCCCGGGCGCTCGCCGCCGAGGCGGAAATCGACACCGAGGGCGATCTCATCCTGCGTCGCGTGCAGATGGCGGACGGGCGCACGCGCGCCTTCGTCAACGACCAGGCCGTCGGCGTCCAGGTCCTGCGGGCCATCGGCGCGGCCCTCGTGGAGATCCACGGGCAGCACGACGACCGGGCCCTGGCCGATCCCACCACCCACCGCGCCATCCTGGACGCCTTCGGGGGCCTGCAGGGCCCACTGGTTCAGGTCGCCGAGGCGGCCAAGCGCGTGAAGGGCGCCCGCTCCGCCCTGTCCGAGCACCGGGCCCGGGTCGAAGCCGCTGCTAAGGAATCCGATTTTCTGCGTCATGCCGTGGCGGAGCTCGAAATCCTCGCGCCGGAGCCGGGCGAGGAGACCACCCTGGCCGAGCGCCGCACGGTGATGCAGCAGAGCGAGAAGGTCGCCCGCGAGCTGAACGAGGCGATCGAGGCTTCGGGCGGTCCCATCGTTTCCCATCTCTCCTCCGCCCTGCGCAAGCTGGAGCGCCGGGCGGCGCAGCTGCCGGCCCTGGTCGAGCCCTGCGTCGCCGCCCTCGACACCGCCCTGACCGCCCTCGACGAGGCCCACACCATCCTCGACGTGGCCCTGCGCGAGGCGGAGTTCGATCCGCGCGAGCTGGAGCGGGTGGAGGAGCGGCTGTTCGCCCTTCGGGCCGCCTCGCGGAAATACCAGGTGCCGGTGGACGACCTCGCGGCCCTGCGCGCGCGCTACGCCGCGGACGTCGCGGCGATCGACGCCGGCGAGGAAGCCCTCGGCGGCCTGGAGGCGACGCTCGCCGCGGCCGAGGCCGCCTACGCGAAGGCCGCGGCCAAGCTCACGGAGGGCCGCAAGCGCGCGGCCAAGGCCCTCGACGCGGCGGTGAAGGCCGAGCTGCCTCCGCTCAAGCTGGAGCGCGCCCGCTTCATCACCGAGATCGCCACCGATCCGGACTCCCGCGATCCGTCCGGCTACGACCGCGTGGAGTTCTGGGCCCAGACCAATCCCGGCACGCGCCCGGGGCCGATGATGAAGGTCGCCTCGGGCGGCGAACTCTCGCGCTTCATGCTCGCCCTGAAGGTGGTGCTCGCCGACAAGGGGTCCGCGCCGACCTTGATCTTCGACGAGATCGACACCGGCGTCGGCGGGGCGGTGGCGGATGCGATCGGCGCCCGGCTTGGGCGCCTCTCCACTCGGGTCCAGGTGGTGGCTGTGACTCACGCGCCGCAGGTGGCGGCGCGGGCGGAGACGCACTTCCTGATCGCCAAGGACCCCGTGAAGGGCAGCGACCGGGTCGCCACCCGGGTCGCCTCCCTTGAAGCCCCGGCGCGTCGCGAGGAGATCGCCCGGATGCTGGCCGGCGCGACGGTGACCGACGAGGCCCGGGCCGCGGCTGCGCGCCTCCTTCAGGCGGCCGACGTCTGAGCGTAACGGCGCGGCGCGGCCTTTAACGGTTCCTTAACCATGTTGGGCGACACTCGTTGAACGGCGAGTGTGCTCCATTTCGGCGCCGGCGTTGGATCGCTCGAACGAGGGACTGAGACGTTGGACCAGAGAGTTTGCGACGGCGAGATGCGGGAGGACACGACGCATGCGTGTCAGCCCAACCTGCCCGACGACACGCGGTACCGTCTTGGAACCGCGCTGCGATCGATCTACGAAGAAACCTGCGACACCCTGCCGATCCCAGACAGCCAGATCGATCTCCTCCTGCGCCTGCGGCACAAGGAGCGGGACCTGCGGCGGCTCGACTAGGGGTCCACTACCAGCGCCGCGCATTGGGCTGCCGCTTGTACTCGGCGGCGCGGATCTGGGTGAGGACGCGGTCGAGGCTGAGGAGCAACACCTTCTCGTCGTCGGCGGCCTGGTCCACGGCCACTTGGCCCGGGCCGAACTGCCGGCGCAACTGCACCAACGACAATTGGCGTTCCAGATCCTCGCGCTGCGCATGCAGGTCGAGGAAGGCGGCCTCGTCGGCATCGATGGCAGTCGTCGTCTCCGTCACGGCTCGTCACCTTCTCTCGCCGGTCGGGGACCGGCGACGAAGATCAACGCGCGAAGTCCCGAAACCGTGCCGCGCTTGTGCGCGACGGATCAGCGAAAGCCGCCGACGCGCCGGTCTCGCTTGCGCTCGGCGGCCGGCTGGTAGGCGATCTGTGCGTGGGCGGTGCAGTAGGGCAGGCCGGTGATCGAGCGGTCGCCGCAGTAGTGGAAGTCGGGCGAGGTCGGATCGCCGATGGGCCAGCGGCACATCGATTCCCGCAGGTCCATGATCGTCACGCGACGGGAGATCGTCAGGGCCACGGGTGGCACCACAGCCGGTGCGGCCGCGGGTGCCTCGAAGGCAACGGGGGCATCGTCGAGGTCCGGGGCCACGATCGCGGGTGCCGCGACCTCCAGCTCCGGCTCGCGCACGACCTTGCGGGGCGATACGCCGGGCGTCTCGGACGCCTTGACGCGGCCCGACAGGCCGAGCCGGTGGACCTTGCCGATCACTGCGTTGCGGGTCACGCCGCCGAGCTGCGTCGCGATCTGGCTGGCGCTCAGGCCATCCTCCCACAGCCGGCGCAGGAGATCGACCCGCTCGTCCGACCAACCCGGGACCGTTTCCGTCATAGCCCCCTCCGAAATCGCCCGCTTCCGTCCGTTCGGCTCACGTGACGCCCCTGCACCGGGCCTGCGGCGCCGAGATCAAGACCGTCATCGCAGGAAGGACAGCGGCCCCCCGGCCGTCGATGTGCGAACCGTACAGGACGCCGAGACGCCGAGGCAAGTGCGGGCAGGATCAGGCCCGGCACCCCGCGCACCTGTCCACCGGCAAAGGCCGGGCGGCCGCGCGCTGGCCGGCCTCGCCCGTGCGGCCCGGATAAGCTAGAGCGGCGGCTCCGTGCCCTCCCGTCCGCCCCCTGACCCCCTGCGAGTGTTCATGACCGCCCTGCCGCCCATCGCCGTCTTCGACCTCGACGGAACCCTGGCCGAGACCGCCGGCGACCTGATCGGCACCCTAAACGTGATCCTGCGCCGCGAGGGGCTCCAGGCCCTGCCCCTCGAACAGGCCCGGGACATGATCGGGGCAGGCGCCAAGGCCCTGATCCAGCGTGGTTTCACCACGGCCGGCGAGCCGCTGTCGACCGAGCGGCTGGAGGCGCTGTTCTCGGACTTCATCGCCCATTACGGCGACCATCTCTGCGAGCAGTCGCACCTGTTCCCCGGCGTGGTCGAGGCTCTGGACGCCCTGCGCGCCCGCGGCTTCCTCCTCGCCGTGTGCACCAACAAGTACGAGGGCCAGGCCGTGCGCCTCCTCGAACTCCTCGGGGTGGCCGACCGCTTCGCGACCATCTGCGGCCGCGAGACTTTCCCGTACTTCAAGCCGGATCCGCGCCACATCACCCTGACCGTCGAGCGTGCCGGCGGCGATCCGGCCCGGGCCGTGATGGTGGGGGATTCCCGCGCCGACATCGATGCCGCCAAGGCTGCCGGGATCCCGGTGGTGGCGGTGCCCTTCGGCTACACCGACCTGCCCGTGACGGAGCTTGGCCCGGACCGGGTCATCGCCCATTTCGACGATCTCGGCGCCGCCGTGGAGGCCCTTCTCCCCGCCGCCTGATGCGAGCGACGGTTGCGGACCACGAAAAAGGGCCGCCCCATTGGGCGGCCCTCTCTCATTCCGACGTGGCGTGCCGGTCAGTTGATCCGGTCGGCGAGGTTGGCGGAGTGGGCGTGCTCGCCAGCGATGTACGGCAGCGCTTGGTTGGCGAACTCACGACCCTGCGCGTTGTCGCCGTTGCGGGCGTAGGAGGCGTAGAGGCCGAGGGTGCGGGCGTCCGAGTTGGCCTGCTGGTCGACGTAGGTGCGGTCGAAGTCGCGGCCCGCGCGGGCGGACTTCAGACGGTCGATGCGGCCCTGGCCCTCGGCGCCGATGGCGACGCGGCGGCCCGGCTCCGAGGGGCTGTTGTCGACGAGGCCGACGCCGCCGAGGACGCCGCCCACGACGCGTTGGGCGATGGTGGCCGAGATCGTCACCGGGGCGAGGACGACGCCGATCGGGTTGTCGAGGCGGGTCTCGAAGGGCTGGGTGTCGGACACGACGGTGCCGCCGGCGGTCAGCGAGGTGCCCTCGGGCAGCAGCGCCTGGGTGGTGGCCTTACGCTCGACCAGGACGTTGTGGGCGTACTGACGGACGCGCGGGTTGCGCGAGCGCTCCAGGGCGATGCGGCTCGACTCGATGCTGACGGCATCCGAGCGCAGCGCCGCGGCGCGGAAGTCGGAGGTGTCGGTCACGGTCGGCTGGTTGTCTCCGAATTGCGGCGCGACGCGGAACGACAGGGGCTCCTGGGCGAGCGCCGGAGTGGCGAGGGCGGCGACCGACAGGCCGAGGGCGGCGAGGAGGGACTTGGTCATGGCAGGGTCTCTTTCCGGGGCGCCCGCACGGCGCCGTTCTTGTTGATCGTTTGCGGTGCGGCAACACGCGGCCCAAGCGGGCGTTCCACCCTGCGTCGCATTGGAGCATTGCGTTCGGAGGGGTGTCATTCCGCCGGCCCGACTCCAAAGCGGCCCCGTTCCCCGAGGGGGGATGGCGGTGCGCCCGTCGGATGTCGCGTCCGCCAGCGCGGGGCACCGCAGCGCGCCGCCCTCCACGATCAAGACCGGCGACCCGGACGCCATGGTCCACTACCGGTTCGACGGGCCGACCGTCGCGCGGCAGCCGCGGATCAACCGGGGGGCCTGGCCCGTCGTACGGATCGCCGCCGAGCCGGCTTCTGGTCCGTGTCGCCGATCTCGCCGCCGGCCTCGGCCGGACCCGAGGCGGAAGGCGGCGCGAGGCGCCTCTCAGTGCGCTTCCTCCCAGTTCAGGGCGGCCCGGGCCTCGACCACCAGGGGCACCCGCAGGGTCAGGGCGGGGGCGGGGGCGTCGACCATGATGCGGGTGATCACCGGCAGGGCCTTCTCGACCTCGTCCTCGGGCGCCTCGAACACGAGTTCGTCGTGCACCTGCAGGAGCATGCGCACGTTGAGGCGCTCGGCCCGGAGCGCTTCCTCCATGCGGATCATCGCCCGGCGGATGATGTCGGCGGCCGAGCCCTGGATCGGGGCGTTGATGGCCTGACGCTCGACGGAGGCGCGCTCGTTGGGATTGTTCGAGCGGATCTGCGGGTAGTGGCAGACCCGGCCGAACAGGGTGGTGACGTAGCCGAGATCCCGGCAGCGGCGCTTGGTGTCGTCGATATAGGCACGGATGCCGGGGAAGCGTTCGAAATACTGCTTGATGAAGGCCCCGGCCTCCTCGCGGCCGATGCCGAGGCGGTCGGCGAGGCCGAAGGCCGAGATGCCGTAGATGATGCCGAAATTGATGGTCTTGGCGCGCCGGCGCAGGTCCGGCGTCATCTCGGGGAGCGGCACACCGAACATCGCGCTGGCGGTGGCCGCGTGGATGTCGATGCCGTCCGCGAAAGCCTGGCGCAGTTGCGGGATGTCGGCGATGTGGGCGAGGAGGCGCAGTTCAATCTGGCTGTAATCGGCCGAGATCAGGCGGTTGCCCTCCGCCGCCACGAAGGCGCGGCGGATGCGGCGCCCTTCTTCCGTGCGGATCGGGATGTTCTGCAGGTTCGGCTCGGAGGAGGAGAGCCGGCCGGTGGTGGTGGCGGCCAACGAGAACGAGGTGTGGACCCGGTCGGTCTCGCGGTCCGCATGCTGCTGCAGCGAGTCCGTGTAGGTGGATTTCAGCTTGGCGAGCTGGCGCCATTCGAGGATCTTCTTCGGCAGGGGGTGCCCGGCCTGGGCCAGCTCCTCGAGCAGGGTCGCGGGCGTCGCCCACTGGCCCGAGGGCGTCTTCTTGGCGCCGGGCAAGCCCATCTTGCCGAACAGGATGTCGCCGATCTGCTTGGGCGAGGAGACCTGGAATCTCTCGCCCGCATCCTCCTGGATCTCCTCCTCCAGGCGCACCAGGATCTGGGAGAAGTCGCCAGACAGGCGGCTCAGCATGTTGCGGTCGACGCGGATGCCCTGCCCCTCCATCCGAGCGATCACCGGCACCAGCGGGCGCTCCAGGGTCTCGTAGACGGCGACGCGCTTCTCGGCCACGAGCCGCGGCTTCATCATCCGCCAGAGGCGCAGGGTGACGTCGGCATCTTCGGCCGCGTAGGCGGTGGCCTTGTCCAGCGCTACCCGGTCGAAGGTGATCTTGGCCCGGCCGGTGCCGGCCACGTCCGAGAAGGTGATGGGCTGGTGTCCGAGGTGGCGGCGGGCGAGCTCGTCCATGCCGTGTCCGCCCTTGCCGGCATCGAGCACGTAGGAGATCAGCATGGTGTCGTCGAAGGGCGTCACGCGGATGTCGTAGCGGGACAGGACGGCGAGATCGTATTTCAGGTTCTGGCCGACCTTCAGCACGCCGGGATTTTCAAGGAGCGGCTTCAGGCGCTCGATCACCACCTTCGCGTCGATCTGGCCCGCCGCCGGCTGGAACGCCTCCGAGGCCGCCTTGGCGTCGCCGAACAGGTCTCCGTCCGCGCCCTTGACGGGCTCCTGGTGCCGGAGCGGGATGTAGGCCGCCCGTCCCGGCGCGACGCAGAGGGAGACGCCCACGAGGTTGGCGTGGTTGGCGTCCAGCGAATCCGTCTCGGTGTCGACGGCGATGACGCCGGCCTCCTCGGCCTCGGCGATCCAGGCGTCGAGTTGCTCGACGGACTGAATCGTCTCGTAGGCGGCCGTGTCGAAGGGCTTCACCGCCTCCGCCGCCCGCGCCGCCACGAGGCCGGCGGGGGTCGGCTCGGAGGGGCCGCGGGGCTTGGGCGCGACGTCGGGCAGGCCGAGATCGGCGAAGGGATCGACCTCGCCGCTCGGCGCGCCGGACGCGGTCTCGGGATCGACCGGCACGGGATCACCGTGGGCATCGGGGAAGAACGGGGCGTCGGGCGCGGGCTCGCGGTTCGGCAGCAGCGCCGGGTCGGGCTGCACCGCCTCCGGGTCCACGTGGAGCATCTGGGCGATGCGCCGGGTCAGGGTGTTGAACTCCATCGCCTTGAGGAATCCGACGAGTTTCTGCGGATCGGGCTTGGGCAGGCGCAGGTCGTCCAGCGGCACCGGGAGGGGCACATTCTCCTCCAGCGCCACCAGCTTTCGCGAGAGCCGAGCCTGATCGATGCTGGCGAGCAGGGTTTCGCGGCGCTTGGGCTGCTTGATCTCGGCGGCGCGATCGAGCAGCGCGTCGAGGCTGCCGTATTCCTTGATGAGCGCGGCCGCCGTCTTCAGGCCGATGCCGGGCACGCCCGGCACGTTGTCCGAGGTGTCGCCGATCAGCGCCAGGGCGTCGCCGATCTGCTCGGGGGTGAGGCCCTCCCACTTGGCGATGATCGCATCGCGGTCGAGGTTGCGCTCGGGCCGGTAGCCGGGCTTGCCCTTGGCGCCGGACTCGAAGTCGTAGAACCGCACCAGGGGGCCGACGAGCTGCATCAGGTCCTTGTCGGAGGACACGATGATGACGCCGGCGCCCCGCGCCTCGGCCTGGCGCGAATAGGTGGCGATGAGGTCGTCGGCCTCGTAGCGGATGAGCTCGATCGGCTGCAGGCCGAAGGCCCGCACGGCGTCGCGCATCAGCGGCATCTGCCGCTTGAGGTCGTCCGGCGCGTCCGGCCGGTGGCCCTTGTAGTCGGGAAACAGCTCCTTGCGGAACGAGCCCTCCGACTTGTCGAACACGATGGCCAGATGCGTCGGCATCACCCCGGCCGCGCCCTCCTGCACGAACTGGGCGATCTTGGTGCAGAACAGCCGCACCGCCCCGGTGGGCAGGCCGTCCGACGGCCGGGTGTTGTACTTCTGGTCCTGGTTGATCGACTGGAAGTAGGCGCGAAAAATGAACGAAGAGCCGTCGACCAGGATGAGCTGATCGCCGGGGCCGACGGGCTTTTCGGAGGAGGAAGCGGTCATCGATCGATCAACGAAAGGAGGGGGCAAATGGCGACGTCGCCGCGAAGATCATTGGTCGGACCGTAGTTCGTTCCGGCATACCGTGAGTAGGTCAGGCAATGCCTCATGGACGGTCCCGCACAGAAGCTTTGCCGAGACACGCTCATATCGATGCCGATAGACGTTCCCCGAGTCCGCGATCTGCCGCCATGGGATATGGACGTTCCGGAGTCGGGTTTCCTCGTCGACGCGCCGACTCGCCTCCGAGATGATATCCAGGCAGCGCGTCACGCCGTAGAGTAGAAGCCGGTTGCTGGCGAAATCTTCGAAGCTCAGGTCCGCAGTGAAATCCTGAGCCGCTTCAACATTTTCGATGATGCCGAGCAGGGCGCGGCGGCCCCACTCAGAAAGCATGGATCGCGTCGCGCTCGGCTCCGGGGCGTACGTGAGGCTTCAGCATCGAGCGGGTTGCGACATCCACTTCGACAGGGAACAGATCGGCGATGAACCCAACGACGCCGACGTACCCGCAGACATCCCGGATGGTGGTCTCGTCGATGTCGATCATGACATCGAGGCCGCTTGCCGCATGCGCCTCGCCACGCGCGACGGAACCGAATAGGGCGGCATGCAGAACGCCCCGTTCGCGCAACTCGGCCTCGTGCGCGCGAAGAATCTCGAGGGCGGTGCTGCGATCCATACCGCGACCGTACTCGAAGTCAGACCTGAGCTGAAGGGCTCCCCCTCACGTCGCCGCCCCCACCGTATCGGCCATCCGGGCGTCGCGGGTGCCGAGCGGCTGCTCGGGGCCGCGGGTGGTATCGGCCTCGGTCTGGTGCTCCATCTCGGCGTTGATCTCGGCGCCGATGAGCACGATCGTGGTGGAGATCCAGATCCAGGTCATGAAGCCGATCACGGCACCCAGCGAGCCGTAGGTCTCGTTGTACTTGCCGAAATTGGCCACGTACCAGGAGAAGCCCAGCGAGGTGATGAGCCAGGCCACGGCGGCCAGGGCGCTGCCCCAGGTCACCCAGCGCCAGCGCGGGGCGTCGCGGCTCGGGCCGTAGCGGTAGAGAAGGGCGAGGCCGCCGAGCACCGCGGCGAGGAGCACCGGCCAGCGCAGCAGGGCGATGTACCAGGCCTCCGAACTCAGCCCGATGATGTTGATCGCCGCCGGCACCACCACGATCCCGACCAGCGCCAGGATGATGAACAGCAGCGCGCCGCCCGTGAAGGCCAGCGAGCGCAGGTTGAGCCAGACGAAGCTGCGCGTCTCGCGTTCCTCGTAGACGATGTTCAGGGCGGAGAAGACCGCCTTCATGCCGCCGTTGGCGCTCCACAGCGACAGCACGATGCCGGTGAAGAAGGTCAAGCCGAGGGTGGTGTCGCCCTTGGCGGCGATGCGTTTGACCTGCTCGCCGACGATGTCGAGGGCCCCGGAGGGGATGACACCCTGCAGGCTCTGCAGGTGCTCGTTGATGGTGGCCACGTCCGCCACGAGCCCGTAGCACGAGACCAGGGCGGCGATGGCGGGGAAGATCGCCAGGAGCACATAGAAGGTCACGCCGGCTGCGACCGAAACGATGTTGTTCTCCGAGACGTCGTGGAATGCCCGCATCCCGATATCCTTCCAGCCCTTCGCCGGGATGTCGGACGGCGTGCGCGCGCCGCGGCCGCGCTCGGGCTCGGCGCTGGCCACCCGGCGGGCATCGGTGCCGGCATGGGACGGGGAGGGCTGGCGGGTCGGATCCTTCGGCATCGCCCGGGCCGG
The DNA here is from genome assembly GCF_001422215.1 of Methylobacterium sp. Leaf89. Classification (NCBI taxonomy): domain Bacteria; kingdom Pseudomonadati; phylum Pseudomonadota; class Alphaproteobacteria; order Hyphomicrobiales; family Methylobacteriaceae; genus Methylobacterium; species Methylobacterium sp. Leaf89. The sequence continues at coordinate 545,268 of NZ_LMML01000028.1, forward strand.
TGCTGTCCCTCCGGCCCGACGCGGGAGCGCGACGAAGCCGAGAAGTGCGGTGGCGAGGGCCACGGTCCAGAGGGTCGAGTTTCGGGTCTCGACTGCATTGGGTGCAGTCGAATGCTCGTTCGGTGAGGTCATCGATCGTCCGTTCCGCCAAAGGAATCGTAATCGTAAGGTGATGCTGGCGTTGCTCGACGCAACAAACGTTGGTTCGACAACGGGAGGTGACGGCCAAGAGTTTCCTTCCGGTTCACGGAAAAGCGAGCGCGGGCGACGCGGCGGCCCAGCCGGATTTATTCCGCGAAACCCCCGTCCGAGGGCCGACGTTGTGCGTCGGGGCACGCGAAGCGACCCGCGGTGCGGAATTTCGGGGCCAGCCTGGACGTGAGGGCCGATCGCGGCTTGCCCTCGCGGGCGCCACGCGGCACGGCCGAGGGAGCCCCAGACCTCGACCCCAAAACCTCGACCCGGAGACTCCCGACCCGTGCCGCACGCGACAGAGCTGATCGCCATCATCGCCCTCGGCCTCGTGCTGGCCTTCGTGTGCGGAATGCTGGCGCAGCGCCTGCGCCTGCCGCCCCTCGTGGGCTACCTCCTCGCGGGCGTCCTCGTCGGCCCCTACACGCCGGGCTTCGTGGGCAACAGCCAGCTCGCCGGCCAACTCGCCGAGATCGGCGTGATCCTCCTGATGTTCGGCGTCGGCCTGCATTTCTCGATCAAGGACCTGATGGCGGTGCGCACCATCGCGCTGCCGGGCGCCATCGTGCAGATCCTGGCGGCCACCGCCATGGGCGGCGCGCTGGCGCTGGCCTGGGGCTGGGGCCTCGGGGCGGGGCTCGTCTTCGGCCTTGCCCTGTCGGTGGCGAGCACGGTGGTGCTGCTGCGGGCGCTCGAGGAGCGTCGGCTCCTCGACAGCGACAAGGGCCGCATCGCGGTGGGCTGGCTCATCGTCGAGGATCTGGCCATGGTGCTGGCCCTTGTGCTGCTGCCGGCGCTGGCCCCCTCCCTCGGGGGCGACGGGGCAGGCGTCGCGCACCATGCCGGGGACGGCAACATCTGGCTGACCCTGGGGCTGACGCTGGCCAAGGTCGGGATCTTCGCCGCCGTGATGCTGGTGGGCGGGCGCCGCTTCGTGCCCTGGCTCCTCGACCAGGCGGCACGCACGGGCTCGCGCGAGCTCTTCACCCTGGCGGTGCTGGCCCTGGCGCTCGGCATCGCCTTCGGTTCGGCGGAGCTCTTCGGCGTCTCGTTCGCGCTCGGCGCCTTCTTCGCCGGCATGGTGCTCGCCGAATCCGACCTCAGCCATCAGGCGGCGGCCGATTCCCTGCCGCTGCAGGACGCCTTCGCAGTGCTGTTCTTCGTCTCGGTCGGCATGCTGTTCGACCCAGGCATCCTGATCCGCGAGCCGCTCTCGGTGCTGGCGGTGCTCGGCGTCATCCTCATCGGCAAGTCCCTGGCGGCGGTGGCGATCGTGCTGGCCTTCCGGCATCCGCTGGGCACCGCGCTCACCATCGCGGCGAGCCTCGCCCAGATCGGCGAGTTCTCGTTCATCCTCGTCAGCCTCGGCCTGTCCCTGAAGCTCCTGCCGGAGGAGGGGCGCGACCTCATCCTCGGCGGCGCCATCCTGTCGATTACCCTCAACCCGCTGTTCTTCGCGCTCACCGACTGGGTCGGCCGCAAGGTCGCCGAGCGTCCGGCCCTGGCCGCCCGCTTCGAGCGCCAGGGCGCCGCGGCCATGGCGGTCACCAGCGAGAGCCCGCCGCATCGGGGCCACGCGATCCTCATCGGCTATGGTCGGGTCGGCAGTACCATCGGCCAGGCGCTCAAGGCCTGGGACCTGCCCTACATCGTCCTCGACCGCGACCGCCGCCGGGTCCTGGAGTTGCGCCAGGAGGGCATCGAGGCGGTGTTCGGCGACGCCACGGCGCCGGGCATCCTGCAGGCCGCCGACATCGCCCAGGCCCGCCTGATCGTGGTCGCGACACCGGAGGCCCACACGACGCGGCGCATCGTCGAACTCGCCCGGGAGATCCATCCGGGCATCGACACCCTGGTGCGCACCCACAACGACGGCGAGCGCCGCCACTTCGAGGAGCAGGGCGTCGGACTCGTGCTGATGGCCGAGCGCGAACTGGCCTTCGGCATGACCCTCTACGCCCTGCGCAGCCTCGGCCTGAAGGAGGGCGAGGCCCGCATCTTCGTCGACAGCACCCGGGTCGAGAGCCGCTCCGCCCCCATCGAGACCGCGATCGACCAGGTCACGCCGGAGCTGCGCCCCCACAAGGAGGAGGGGGCGTGAGGCGTCAGGCGGCCAGGGAGCGCCCGAGGTCGTGGACGCGGCGGAGATCGGCCACGAAGGCCGCGTAGGCCTCCGCCTTCGCCTCGTCCGGCAGGCGCAGCAGGTAGGACGGGTGCACGGTGATGAAGCCCGCATAGGGTTTTTCGAAATCCGCCTGGCCGCGCGCCCGGGTGATCGGGATCTGTTTGCCCGTCAGCGCCAGCACGGCGGTGGCGCCGAGCGCCACCACGAGCTTCGGCGCGACGAAATCGAGCTCCCGGTCGAGCCACCAGCGATAGTGGCTGACCTCGCCGGCGGTGGGCTTCTGGTGGATGCGGCGCTTGCCCCGCTCCTCGAATTTGAAGTGCTTGACCGCATTGGTGAGGTAGGCCTCGCCTCGCGCGATCCCGGCCTCGGCCATCGCCCGTGAGAGCAGTTGCCCGGCTGGGCCGACGAAGGGGCGCCCCTGGCGGTCCTCCTGGTCGCCCGGCTGCTCACCCACGAAGGCGATGGACGCGCCCAGCGGTCCTTCGCCGAGGACGGCCTGGGTCGCGCCGGGGACCAGCGGCTCCGAGCGCCGGATGAGGGCGTTGAGCGCCTCCAGCGAATCCGGGGCCTGGTCCGCCATGGCCGCGACGGCCCGGGCGGGATTGCGCTTGACCGGCATCTGCGGCGTCCTCTCGATCATGGCGCCGGTCCGCGCCGCCGCCTGCCGGACGAGGCCCGGAATGGCGGCGGTCTCGGGCATGTTGCGCCAGTACTTCTTCGGCATCTCCGCCCGCATCGCGGCGAGGTTCGTCCGGGCGGGGTTGAACGTGCTCTCGTAGTAATCGCGCCAGCCGGCCTCGAATCCGTCCTGTGCCGGTGCGTCCTCGCGTCGCCCTGGCGGTCCGAACGCGAGGACATCGCCGTCCCAGCGGGCGGAGGCCTCCGGCGTCAGGATGGTCCAGTCCAGTCCGCGGAAGCGATCGACGAAGAACGGGGCGGCGGCCCCCAGGATGTGGTGGTCCGGCTCGAACCAAGCGACGAAGCGCTCCGGCCCATCGCCCTCCACGCGGCGGAAGCGCAGGAAGGCGTGCATCTTGTGCAGGTCGCGGGCGATGGCCTTGCGCATCCGCTCCAGGCGATGGACCAGCGGGTCGCTCGAGATCTCTAGCAAACGCCGCTCGCCGCGCTGGATGCGCCAGATCAGATCGTAGAGCAGGGCGTAGCGCTCAGGGTCGCGGTGCAGCACCACCCGGGCGACCATCTCGCCCACCCCGCGCGGCAGGCTCAAGGGAGCTAACTCCGAGGGCGCGGGGGGCGGCGCCCCGAACAGCCCGGACGCTTCGCCGATGGACCACAGCACCCGCTCCGGCGGGATGCCCCGGCCGGCGAGGCGACGGGCCGCGGCCCGGAAGCCCTCGAGGTCGGCGCCCGGGGAGAGGTCGACGGCTTCGAGCGCGCCGCGCCCGAACCCTGTCCCCTCCGCGGGGGAGGGAGGAGCCGATCGGTGTGCGCCCGCCATCCTAGAACAGCGACAATTGCTTGGGCGGGTCGGCGAGCCGTGCCCGCAGGTCGAGCCGGTCGGTGAGGCCGCCCGCCGGATGGTAGTCGGCGGCGATGAGGAAGGGCCGCGCCCGCTTCAGGGCCGAGGTCAGGCGGGCGACGTCGTCGAGGCGCAGGCGGGTGTGCCGGCGGGCCCGGATGATCTTGTCCACCGCCCGGGCGCCGAGGCCCGGCACCCGCAGCAGCATCTCGCGGTCGGCGGCGTTCACGTCGACGGGAAAGCGCGCCCGGTGCTTCAGGGCCCAGGCCAGCTTCGGGTCGATGTCGAGGGAGAGCATCCCGTCCTCGGTGGCATCGGCCACGTCGTCGGGGGTGAAGGCGTAGTACCGCAGCAGCCAGTCGCCCTGGTACAGGCGGTGCTCGCGCTGGAGCGGCGGCGCAGTCAGCGGCAGGATGGTGGACCCGTCCGGGATCGGGCTGAAGGCCGAGTAGTAGACCCGCTTGAGGTTGTAGGAGCCGTAGAGCAGGGCGCTCTTGCGGATCAGCGCCTCGTCCGTGGTGGCGTCGGCCCCGACGATGACCTGCGTCGACTGCCCGGCCGGCGAGAACCGGCGCTTCTCGGATTTCGCCTCGGCGATGCGCTCGCCGATCTGCGCGATGGCGTTCTGGATGACGGCGCCGTCCTTCTCGGGGGCCAGGCGCTCCAGGCTCGCCTCGGTGGGCAACTCGACGTTGATCGACAGACGGTCGGCGTAGAGGCCCGCCTCCTCGATCAGCCAGGGGCTCGCCTCCGGGATCGATTTCAGGTGGATGTAGCCGCGAAAGCCGTGGTCGCGCCGCAGCGATTTCGCCACCCGCGTCAGCAGCTCCATGGTGTGATCGGGCGACTTGATGATGCCCGACGAGAGGAACAGGCCCTCGATGTAGTTGCGCTTGTAGAACTCCACCGTGAGGGTCACGACCTCCTCGACGGAGAACTTCGCCCGCTGCACGTTGGAGGAGCGCCGGTTCACGCAGTAGGCGCAGTCGAACAGGCAGTAATTCGTCAGCAGGATCTTCAGGAGCGAGATGCAGCGCCCGTCCGGCGTATAGGCGTGGCAGATGCCGGCGCCGGTGGTCGAGCCGAACTCGCCCTTGCCGGCCGTGCGCTTGGGCGCCCCGGACGACGAGCACGAGGCGTCGTACTTGGCGGCATCGGCGAGGATGCGCAGCTTCTTCGCGAGCATTTCGTCCATCGACGAGAAATGCGCCTCGTTCGCGCTTCGTTCAAGTTTTCGCGCACGGATTCGGGCTTTCTCCGCCGCCGCGATGTCGCAGCCTTATAGCTGGGAACCAAAGCCCGGAGCCCGGTCCCGGAGCTAAGCCTCGTGGTCGAGGGGCTCGGCGTCGGGATCGGCCTCGATCACCCGTCGGCCGAGGCCGTACGGGAAGCCGGCGCGGGCCATGGCGGCGAGATCCCGGTCGCGATGGGCCTCGCGCGTCCCGGGCCGGCGCCAGGGTCCGAGGCGCCGCCGCTTGGCATAGGCCCGGGCCGCTTCCGCCTCGAGGTCGACGCCCGCCTCCGCCGTCTCGCGCTCGGCCTCCATCGCGCTCGCCACCTGCTCGCGCGACACGCCCTTGGCGGCGAGCTTGGCCGACAGGGCCCGGGCGGAGGCACCGCGCCGGCGCAGGGCCGCGAGGCGCCCGGCGGTGAAGCGGGCGTCGTCGACGAGGCCGGCGCCGACCGCGCGGGCGACCGTGGCCTCGATCGCCTCGGCGAAGGCGCTCGCCTCCTCCCCGCGCAGGCGGCAGCGCTTGTCGACCCGGCGCTTCAGGGTCTGCCGCAGCATCGCCACGGAGGCGCTGTAGCGTTCGAGGTAATGCAGGGCCGCCCGCTCGAGATAGGCGGGGGTGACGGGCGGGGGCGGTTTGACCTCGGCCCGGTCATCCGGTGCGGCTCCGGTGGGGCGGCGGGACGCAACGTTTCGCGGTGTCATCGGTTCTTCACGATCCGGACGGGGTTCGGGGGTCGGTCTCGCAGATATGGTGATCCCGCTGGACAAAGGCTCGTTCCTGCCATGCCGGCATTTCTCGTGAGACGCGAGTGGCTTCTCGTCCTTCTGGCGCTCGGCTTCGCCGTCGTGGCGGGGATGCTGGTCTACCTGTCGCGTCCCACCACCCTGACCGTGGCGGTCGGTCCCCGGGACGGCGCCGAGGCGACCCTGCTCCAGACCTACGCCCAGGCCCTCGCCCGCGGTCGCGAGGATGTCCGCCTCAAGCTGAACTTTTACGATGACGTGCGCGACAGCGCCGAGGCGCTCCAGCGCAACAAGGCCGACCTCGCCGTGGTCCGGCCCGACGTCCTCCTGCCCGAGAATGGGCTCACCCTGGCGATCCTGCACGACGAGGCCCTGCTGATCGCCGCGCCGGAAGCGGCGGGCATCGAGAACTTCCCCGACCTCGCGCGCAAGCGCCTCGGCGTGGTCGAGCGGCACGCCGCCGACATGCCGTTCCTGACGAACCTCCTCGCCTTCTACGACTTCTCCGCCCAGCCGGCGGCCGAGCCGGTCCCCGAAACCGGGCTCGGCCCGGCCCGGATCGCCCTCGTGCCGCTCACCCCCCAGGAGGTCACCAGCGCCATCGCGGAAGGCCGCGTCGACGCGGTGGCGGTCATCGCCGCTCCGGCCTCGAAGGCGGCGATCTCGACGGTGCGTGCCGTCGAGGCGGCCTCGGCCGAGAAGAAGATCAATTTCGTCTCCGTGCCGGATGGCGGGGCGATCATCCAGCGGATGCCCGAGTTGCAATCCGTGACGATCCCGGCCGGCACCTTCGGCGGTCGCCCGAAGCGCCCGGACGAGGACGTGAAGACGGTGGGCGCCTCCTACCGGCTGATGGCCCGCGGCGGCGTCAGCCGCTTCACGGTCGCCTCGGTGACCCAGCACCTGTTCGAGTGGCGCTCGAAGCTGGCGCCCCTGGCGCCGATCGCCAACCTGATGAAGGCGCCGGACTTCGATTCCACCGTCGCGGCCACGAGCGCTCGCCTGCCGAATCATCCCGGCGCGGTGGACTACTTCGAGCGCGAACAGCAGACGATGTTCGAGCGCTACGAGGACTATATCTACCTGCTGGCGTTCTTCGGCGGCACCGTCGGCTCAGGTGTCGCCTGGGTCGCCCAGCGCCTCGCCCGAAAGCGGCGCGAGCGCATCGACATCGTCCTCGACCGGCTCCTCGACATCCTGCGCGAGGTGCGCGCCGCAACCGGCAAGGCCGACCTCGACGGCCTCGTGCGCGAGACCGACGACCTTGTGGCCGACGTCGTCCAGCATGCCCGCGAGCGCAACATCGACAACCGCACCGTGAGCGCCCTCATCCTGGCCATCGACGCGGTCCATGCGGCGATCAACGACGAGCGCCGCAATCTCGGCGCGGGTGACATCGAGAGCGGGCGGGCGGTGGACCATGCCCGCACGGCCCGCCTCCTCTCGCTCCACACGCCGGCGGCGGAGTAGCCGGCCGAGACCCGATCGCGACGCGGCGGACGCCCGGGATCAGCCCGCCGCGTCGAGTTCGGGGCCGCGGGTGACGTCGAGGCCGCTCGGTGCGCCCGGCGGCGGGCCGACCGTGACGGGCCGGCCCGTGCGGGCCGCCTCATAGATCGCCTCCATCAGCACCTGGTCCTGCAGGCCCTCCTCGCCGGGGGTGCGCGGGCGCCGATCCTCCTGGATGCAGCGCGCCATATGGTCGATCTCCAGGGCGAACTGGTTCTTCTGCGCGAGGATGCGGGTGTCCTGCGATTCCGCCTGCCCGTCCGGTCGCGCGATCACCAGGCGCTGGCCGCGATACGCGAAGGCGTTCTGCAGGTCGATGGCGGCCCGGTCGGTATGGACCTGGAGCCGGCGCGACTCGTGAACCCCGTAGCTCGTCAGGCACTGCGCGATGACCTGCGAGGGGAAGCGCAGGGTGAAGGAGACCGACTCCTCGACCTCGGCGAATTTCGGATCGCCTTCCGGCGAATGGATCTGTGCCTCCACCGAGACGGGTTCCTCGCCGGTGAGGGCGCGCACGCCGTTCAGGCAGTAGAGCCCGATATCCGGCAGGGCACCGCCGCCGGCCAGCGCCTTCTTCAGGCGCCATTGCTGGGGCAGGCCGGTGGTCTGGCCGTTGAAGGCCTGGATCAGGCGCGTCCGGCCGACCTCGCCGGAGCGGGCGAGACGCGCCACCTCGCGGTTGTAGGGCTCGTACTGGCAGCGATAGGCGATCATCAGCTTGACCTTGGCCGCCGCGCAGGCCGCGATCATGTCCCGGGCCTCGGCGGAGGAATTCGCCATCGGCTTCTCGCAGAGCACGTGCTTGCCGGCCTTGGCCGCGGCCAGCACGTCCCCGCGATGGACGGCGTTCGGCGTCACCACGTACACGGCCTGGACCGCGGGGTTTTGCGCGAGGCGGTCCCACTCGTCGTAGCTGTAGACCGCCTCCGGCGCGATCCCGTACTGCTCGGCCACGAGCTTCGCCTTGGCGGGGGTGCCCGACATCAGAGCGACAACGCGGGCCCGCTTCGTCTCGCCGAAGGCCGGCAGGATCTCTTCCAGGCTGAGGCGTCCGAGGCCCACGATGGCGAAGCCCACGCGCTGGCCCGGCGGCATCGGGGCGGGGGGCGGCGGGGGCGCCCGGTCCCCGGGGCCGCGCCAGTTCGGGAACATGACCTTGCCGCCCTGCACCGCGCCGGTATCGGCCGGGACCGAGGGGCCGGGCGGGCCGGATTGCGCCCCCGCGCCCGTCGCCCCGAGGGCGAGGCCGGTCAGGGTCGCACTGCCCGCGCGCAGGACGTTGCGGCGGGAGAGGGGGATGTCATCCGTCATGAAGCTCGCTGTCGGTTCCGGCGGGACAGGGGCCGCGGATGGAGAACCGCCGGCCTGCTCCTTCGGGAACGTCACGGCGAGAAACGCGGTTCCGGCGATCCGACGGCCTGCGCCACCGGATCGCTGCCGCCCTCAGGCCTCGTCGCCCCGCGCGGCCAGGCGGGCCCGCAGGGACGCGATCTCCGAGCGCGCCGCCCGAAGGTCGCGCATGAGTCCGATGGGGATGGGCACCGCGGCGGGCGGGTCCGGCACGAACTGGACGCCGACGCAATCGTCGCCCCGCCAGATCAGGCGTACCGGCCGCGTCTGCCGGGTCTTGCGGATGTGGAGGTCGAAGATCTCCGGCAGGGGCACGCCGTCGCTGAGCGCGAGGCGCAAGCCATCGGGACCGCAGTCCCGGATCAGGCAGGCCGTGTCGGAGGCGTGCGGGGCGATGCGGATCTCGGCGCCGAGAAGGCTCCGCAGCCGGTTGCCCTGTCGACGCTCGCGGGTGATCGAACCCATGTGACCCTCTTCAGAAGTGGCATTGGGGTAACAGGGTTGTGGCCTCCCGGTGCCGGTAGGCGAAAGCGCCGGAGCGATTCATCGTCCGGTAGGGTTAAGGCGTCCGCTCCGGCTCCCCGTGACGGGTCGGGGCCTCGACGTCGCCGCGCTGCTGCAGAACCAGGGCGACGAACCAGCAGAGGGCGGCCCAGGCGGCTCCGACGCACCAGCCGGCGACCACGTCGCTCGGCCAGTGCACCCCGAGATAGATGCGGCTGAGCCCCACCAGCAGCGTCATCGACACCCCGACGATGAGCACCAGGATCTTCACCCCGCGCTGGCGGTCCACCCGGGCGATCAGGCTCGCCAGGGTCAGGTAGGCGATGGCCGACATCATGGCGTGGCCGCTGGGGAAGCTCGCGGTGAACACCTCCATCCCGTGGGGCACGAGGTCCGGGCGGGGGCGCTGGTAGAACATCTTGAGCACCGTCGAGGCGATCTCGCCGCCGCCGATCGCCGCGACCACGAAGACGGCGATGCGCCGGCGCCCCGTCATCGCCAGATAGGCGCAGGCCGCTGCCGTCACGAACACGATGGTGAAGACGCTGCCGAGCCCGGTGATGTCGCGCATGGTCTCCTCGAGCCAGCGCGGCCCGATCGGGTCGGAGAGATCGGCCGGATTGCGCAGGGCGAGGAGGATCTTGCGGTCGAGGGCGGCGGTCGAGCCCTCGCCGACCTCGTTGGCCAGGGCGAAGAATCCGTAGCCGAGGAGACTCACCGCCAGCAGCGCCAGGACCGGGCCGACCTCGTTCAGGCGCAGGGCCAGGCGCAGGGCGTTCGCCCGGGTGACGAGCGGATTGTTGCGGTAGCCGGAGGGCAGGGCTTTCATGCGGGCGTCTTCGCGAACTGGTCGATGGGGGGCTGGGGGCTCCCGGCATAGCGGATCGGCGGGGCGTCCTCCATCCGGGCGGACGCGGCGTTACCCGAACGCAAAGCTGGCGCGACGCTCCCAGGGACCGCCGAGGTAGCGCCAGAGCAGAAGGCCCGGCGCCGTGAACCGGAAGGGCGTGAAATCCGCCTCCAGCTCGGCGTGCAGCGTCCGGGCGGTGCCGGGATCGACCTTGTTCTGCACCGTGACGTGCGGGCGCCAGCCCTGCCGATCCTGCGCGGTTAGGCCCTCGCCCAAAGCCTCGAACGGGTCGGCGAGCCGCGCCCGGAAGGCCGAGAGGGCGTCGGAGGCGAGTACGTAGGCGACGCCGCGCCCGGTGAAGCGCAGGCCGGTCACCGCCACCTCCGGCGGCGCCTGGGTCCGGGTCATCGCCGACAGGGTCTCGACGATGCCCGGCTCGCTCGGGCCCGGCAGGTGGTGGAACAGGGTCGCGTGGGCCGGGATGTGGTTCAGCGCCTGCGGGAAGTGCCGGCGGCGCAGGCCGTCGAACCGCGCGAAGGTGTCGGGATCCATCCCCAGGGTGAGGATCAGCGGTTCGGGCGTGGGGGTGTGGTCTGTCATGGTCCGATCCGGCGTGAGGCAGGGAGATGGCGCGGGCGGGGGCTGCGTCCAGGGCCGGGCGCCGCCACGGTCCGCGGCGTGGCCGCCGCCGCCCGGCCTGTTCAGGGCGGTCCGGGCCGGGTAGAGAGCCCCGATGCGGCGCAAACACCGGGAAATCGTCCATGTGGGGCGCGAGGGCTGGCTCTTCCTGATCGGAGGCACGAACGGTGTCCTCGAGCAGTATCGCGCCAGCCTGTCCCGGTGGTGGCGCCTGCGCGGCTGGGTCAAGCTCGTCGCGGCGCGGGCCGCCCGGGCCCAGGCGCTGGGCATCCGCTACGTGCACGTCGTCGTGCCCGAGAAGCTGTCGGTCTACGACGACCGGACCCAGGATCTGCGCTTCGATCCGCGCCAGGCGCCCACCCGCGTGCTGGCCCGGCGGCTGATCAACAATCCCCACTACGTCGACCTGCTGGCGCCGATGCGGGCGGCGCGCGACGGCGCGGTGCCGCTCTACTACCGCACCGACACGCACTGGAACTACGAGGGCTGCCGGCTGGCCTACGGCGTGCTGATGCGGGCCTGCGGCGCGGTGCCCCCGGCCGATCTCGATGCCCGCGAGCGCTACGAGACCACCCGGGTGCGCGATCTGGGCGAGAAGATTCCGGAGAAGCCGATCGAGACGGCGAGCCATGCGGTGCTCGACCGCGACGCCCGCCGGACCTACGCGAGCCCGCTCGTGGCCGCCTACGAGGCCGCCGGCCGCGCCCCGGATCTCCATGTGGGCGCCCATGTCTGCTTCCGGAACGACCGGCCGGACGTCGATCCGCGCACCCTGGTGCTGTTCGGCGATTCCTACGCGCATTTCGCGCCGATCATGCTCACCGGCATCCTGGCGGAGAGCTTCCGCGAGGTGCACTTCGTCTGGTCGTCGAGCATCGACTGGGGCTACGTCGAGCGGGTGCGGCCCGACCTCCTGGTCTTCGAGATGGCCGAGCGCTTCGTCACGCGCCTGCCGGACGACACCTTCGACATCGCGACCTACCAGAAGGGCGAGCACCTCGCGGCCGCCGCGCCCGCCGTCGCGGCCCCCCCGGCCGAGGCCCCGGCGCCGGAGGGGCTGTCCGCCGAGGCCTGAGCGCCCATCTTTCCGCGGACACGCAAACGCGGGAGGGAACGATCATGGGGCTGCTCGTCGACGGCGTCTGGCAGGATACCTGGTACGACACCAAGGAGACCGGCGGCCGCTTCAAGCGCACCGACGCCAAGTTCCGGAACTGGATCACCGCCGACGGATCCCCCGGTCCCAGCGGGGAGGGCGGGTTCCCGGCGGAGGCCGGGCGCTACCACCTCTACGTGTCGCTGGCCTGCCCCTGGGCCCACCGCACCCTGATCGTGCGGGCCCTGAAGGGCCTGGAGGCGGCGATCTCGGTCTCTGTGGTCGATCCGCACATGGGCCCGGAGGGCTGGGTCTTCGGCGATTCGCCCGGCGCCACGCCCGACACGGTCAACGGCGCGACCCGCCTCTACGAGGTCTACCTGAAGAACGATCCCGGCTTCACCGGCCGCGTCACCGTGCCGGTGCTGTGGGACAAGCAGCGCGCCGCCATCGTGTCGAACGAGTCGGCCGAGATCATCCGGATGCTGAACGGCGCCTTCGGGACCGCCGGGCCGGACCTCTACCCGGCCGACCTCGCGGGCACGATCGACGCGGTCAACGCCCGGGTCTACGACGCCGTCAACAACGGGGTGTACAAGGCGGGCTTCGCCACCGAGCAGGCCGCCTACGCGGAGGCCTTCACCGCGCTGTTCGCCGAACTCGACGCCCTGGAGGCCCGCCTCGACACGGCGCGCTACCTCTGCGGCGACCGGCTGACCGAGGCGGATCTCCGCCTCTTCACCACCCTGGTGCGGTTCGACGCCGTCTATGTCGGGCATTTCAAGTGCAACCGCCAGCGCATCGCCGACTATCCCAATCTGTCGAACTATCTGCGCGACCTCTACGCCCTGCCGGGGGTCGCCGGCACGGTGAACCTCGCCCATATCAAGCGGCACTATTACGAGAGCCATCCGACCATCAATCCGACCCGGATCGTGCCCCTCGGGCCGGCCCTCGACTTCGACGGCCCGAACGACCGCGCCGCCCGCTTTCCCGCCTGAGCCCGGAGCCCTGCGCGCCCGCAGCCCCTCGACGAACCGACCCGCAGCCTTACATCGGAATCATGATGCGCCTCTCGACCACCCGCCTCGTCCTTCTCGCTGCCCCGCTGCTCACGGCCGCGCCCGCCTTCGCCCAGACGGCCGTCAAGCTCGAGGGGCGCTGCGAGAAGCTCGTGATCGCCGGCCAGGACGTCTCGGCCACCTGCAAGAACACCCTGATGAACACGGTCTCGCGCAACCGCACGAGCTTCGACTTCGCTGCCGAGGGCCGGTCCCTGAGCTTCAGCGGCAACGGCGCCCAGCAGGAGCGGACGGAGGAGACCGACCCGCTCCAGCCGATCAACCTCGTGATCCCGAGCGAGACCACCAAGGACGGCGTGGTCCAGGGCCCCCTGGTCGCCGTCGGCTCCTGCGCCTTCAGCACCCCGGAGCCGGGCAAGACGACGATCACCTGCGAGGCGAACGCCGCCAAGGGAACCTACCAGGGTGTCTTCGTGACCGATGCCAAGGCACCGGATGCGGGCAAGGCCGGCGGCAGCGCCCCCCGCTAGGAGCGCGGGCTTCCTCCGGTGGGTGGGTCATGTCGAAGCGGGATCCGCCGATGACCCGGGGGCGATTGCGTGTGGACGTCCGCTCTGGTCCGAGCGCGCGGAGTTCCCATCTCTTGACGCAGGACGGAACGGGTGGACAGACCCGGACCCTCCGACGGATCCAAACGAAGGCCTCGAGGACGTTATGCTGAACGATGCGCCGGTGCCGGGCGGCCCCACCCCCACCAAGGACGTGACCACGGCGAGCTTCCGCCAGGACGTCATCGCCGAGTCGATGCAGCAGCCCGTGCTCGTCGACTTCTGGGCCCCGTGGTGCGGCCCGTGCAAGCAGCTCACCCCCGTGCTGGAGAAGGTGGTCGCGGGCTCCGCCGGCAAGGTGAAGCTCGTCAAGATGAACATCGACGAGCATCCCTCCATCGCCGGCCAGCTCGGCATCCAGTCGATCCCCGCCGTGATCGCGTTCGACAAGGGGCAGCCGGTCGACGGGTTCATGGGCGCGGTGCCCGAGGCCCAGATCAAGGACTTCATCACGCGCCTGGCCGGCCCCGCCGGTCCGACGCCGATCGAGGAGGCCCTGTCCGAGGCCGAGGCCCTCCTCGGGGTCGGCGACGTGGCGCAGGCCGCGCAGCTCTACGCCGCCGTGCTCGCCGAGGAGCCCGCGAACGTCGACGCGATCGCGGCGCTGGCCAAGATCCAGCTCGACGCCGGCGACATCGAGAACGCCAAGGAACTCGTCGCCATGGCGCCGCCCGAGACGGCGTCCCATGCCGGCCTCGCCAGCGTGCGCGCGGCGATCGAGCTCGCCGAGCAGGCGGCGGCCCTGGGCGACCTCGGTACCTTTCAGGCCCGGATCGAGGCAGACCCGAACGATTTCCAGGCTCGCTTCGACCTCGCGCTCGGTCTCAACGGCCGCAACCTGCGCGACGAGGCGGTGGACCAGCTCATCGAGATCGAGCGCCGGGACCGCACCTGGAACGAGGGCGCGGCGCGCAAGCAGCTCCTCACCTTCTTCGAGGCCTGGGGCCTGATGGACAAGGCCTCGATCCGCGGGCGGCGACGCCTGTCGACGCTCGTCTTCGCGTGAGGCCGCGAACGAACCGCAGGGGAACACGATGAGCACGCATGCGGGCTACAAGGGACCGGCCGACTGCCCCGGAGTGATTCCGGTCTTCCCGCTGCCCGGTGCGCTGCTGCTGCCGCGCGGACAGATGCCGCTGAACATCTTCGAGCCGCGCTACCTCGCCATGATCGACGATGCCCTGCGGAACGACCGGATCATTGGCATGATCCAGCCCGACGTGGAGGCGGGCTCGTCGCCGATGACGCCGAAACTCTTCCGCGTCGGCTGCGCCGGGCGGATCACCCAATTCGCCGAGACCGGTGACGGGCGCTACCTCATCTCGCTCACCGGCATCGCCCGGTTCCGGGTGGAGAGCGAGCTCGCCACCACCACCCGCTACCGCCGCTGCCAGGTCTCCTACGACGACTTCGCCACGGATTTCGAGGCGCGGGCGGGTGAGGCGGCGGTGGACCGGGAGGGCGTGCTCAAGGCCCTGCGCGACTTCGTCGAGGTCAACGACCTCAAGGTCGACTGGGCCGGCATCGAGGAGGCGCCCAACGAGGCCCTCGTCAACGCCCTCTGCATGATGAGTCCCTTCGGCGCCCGCGAGAAGCAGGCCATGCTGGAGGCGCCGGACCTCAAGACGCGGGCCGAGGTCTTGATTGCGGTGACCGAAATGGAGTTGGTGCGCGGGTCGGGCTCCGAGCCCACGCTGCAATAGTTTTTTCCCGCGAAGGATACGCCCCAGATGGCCGATGACACCCCGGGCCCCGTCGAGGCCACCCGCGTCGACCCCAAGCTCCTCGAGCTCCTCGTCTGCCCGTTGACGAAGGACACCCTCGAATACGATGCCGGCCGCCAGGAACTGGTGAGCCGCTCCGCCCGCCTCGCCTATCCGATCCGCGACGGCATCCCGATCATGCTGCCGGAAGAGGCGCGGGCGCTCACCGACTGATCGGCCGCGCCGGCATGACCGATCGCCCGACCATCGCCCTCGTCGCCACCGGCGGCACCATCGCGATGAAGCACGATCCCGTCACGGGGGCCCCGGTCCCCGCCCTGACGGGGGCCGACCTCGCCGCCGCGGTGCCGCGCCTGGCCGACCTCGCCCGGATCGCGGTGGTGGAGTTCGCCAACGTGCCGAGCGCCTATATGGGCCCGGACCTCTGGCCCGGCCTCAGCCGCACGGTGGCGGACCTGTTGGCGCGACCGGACATCGCGGGCGCCATCGTCCTGCACGGCACCGACACCCTCGACCAGACCGCCTATTTCCTCGATCTGACGCTGGCGAGCGACAAGCCGGTGGTGATGGTGGGCGCCCAGCGCAACGCCTCCGAGGCGGATGCCGACGGCGCGCGCAACCTCCTCAATGCGGTCCGCCAGATCCTGGCCCAGGGCGCGCGCGAAGATCTGCGTGGGCTGGGGGTGACGGTGACGCTCAACCACAACATCAACGCCGCCCGCGCGGTGCGGAAGTCCCACACCAACAACGTCGAGACCTTCAATTCCGGCGAGGCCGGCTTCCTCGGGCAGGTGGACGAGGACCGGGTCGTGTTCGCCCGCAAGCCCCTGCGGCGCCAGACCCTGCCGCTCCCCGAGCGGCTCGCCCGGGTCGCGCTCGTGGCGATGGCGGCCGGTGACGACGGGCGCCAGCTCCGCCACGCGGTGGCGGATGGGGCCGAGGGCGTGGTGGTCGCCGCCTACGGCTTCGGCAACGTCAACGAGGCCCTCTACGACGCGGTGGTCGAAGCCATCGCCGCCGGCGTCACCATCGTGGTGGCGAGCCAGGTCCCGCATGGCCGGGCGCTGCCCGTCTACGGCTTCAAGGGCGGCGGCAGCATGCTGCGGGCGGCCGGCGCGGTCTTCGCCGACGACCTCTCGCCGGACAAGGCCCGGGTCCTGGCGCTCCTCGCCCTGCCGATCACCCGGGACCGCCAAGCATTGCAAGCGTATTACGACCGGTAACGCCAAGCTTCGGCTTGGTCCTGGGCCATGGTCATGGCCTGTTCAGACACGTTCGGCAATAAGTCTCATCCATCGATTGCGGCGCTTGTCACAATCCTGCCGCTTCGGCGGGTATGCTCAGCGCACTCTCACTTGATCGTCTGCTTGAACCGCCGGTGCGCCATCCTGTGGCCGCGGCTCGGACGGACGCTGTTTTGCCGAAGGATGATGCATGTCCAAAGTTGCGGTGGTTCTGGCGCTCGGAGCCGGCCTGTCCTCGCCCGCGATGATCCCGGCCGCGGCCCGCGACGGCGGAAACTTCAACGGGGCCTGGTCGGTGGAACTGGTCACCGAGAGCGGCATGGTCTGCGACAGCCGCTACACCTATGCGGTGTCGGTGCAGGAGGGGCAGGTGCGCCTCACCTCCGCGGCGGCCGGCGCCACCCTGAACGGCCGCGTCGGGCCGGACGGCACGGTCGGTCTCAACGTCTCGAACGGCACCGCCTCGGGTGCGGTCTCGGGCCGCCTCCAGGCCCAGAGCGGCGGCGGCACCTGGAAGGTCTCCTCCCTGTGCTCGGGCCGCTGGACGGCCCGACGCCACACCACCCGGACCGCCCAGGCGGAGTAGGGTTCGAGCCGGACGCGGCCCGCTTCCCCGGCGGATCGCGGGCCTGAAGGAACTCTCGTCGCGCTTGTGGGACGACCGCGACCGGCGGTCGATCCGCGGCGGACGGGGCCCCAGGGCCCCCGCGCCTCACCCCTCCCCACAGGGGGGAGAGGGACGAGCCGGCCGGATGCGTGTCCCGGCCGTCGGTTCAGGGCCTCAGGCGGCCGCGAGCCATTGGCGCGCTTCCTCGATATGCGCGCGGTCGAAGGTCTTGATCTGGGCCGGCGAGACCTTGCCGAAGGTGTCGGCGATCATCCGCAGCCACGAGGCGTCGGTCACCAGGGCGACATGGCTGACGCCCTTCATCATGGCGAGGCCGAAGCGCGGGTCCTTGAAGAACGCGGCCGGCTCCATGCCCTTGAAGTCGCGCACGTCTTCCAGGAGCTTGATCTTGCCGCCCTTGTCGAGGTCGGCCTGCATGGCGGTGATGACGGTGTTCATGTCCGCATCGGTGATCTGTCCGTCGACCACGATCTCGGCGACGCTCGAATCCGGCTTCTTGGTGTAGGTCAGCACGTGGGGCACTCCTCAGGGGATCGAACGCTACCCAAGCGAACGTCGGGCCAGCGTTATAGGAAACTCTGCGGGTCCACGTCGATGGCGACCTTCACGTTGCCGCGAACCTTCGGGCCCCGTGCCAGCCACTCGCGCAGGTAGGTCTGCAGGTCGACGGTGCGCTCGGTCTTCACCAGAAGCCGGAAGCGGTAGCGCCCGCGGATCAGCGCGAGCGGCGCCTCGGCCGGCCCCAGCACCATCACGCCCTCCGGCGGCTCGGCGGCCCGCGCCAGGGCCTGCCCGTGGGCCTCGGCCACCTCGCGCTCGTTCGCCGAGACGATGAGGGCGGCCAACCGGCCGAAGGGCGGCAGGCCGGCGGCCTCGCGGGCGCCGATCTCCTCCTCGTAGAAGCGCTCCGAATCCCCCGAGAGCAGCGCCGCGATCACCGGATGGTCGGGCTGGTAGGTCTGGAGCAGGGCGCGGCCCGGCTTCTCGCCGCGCCCGGCCCGGCCGGTGACCTGCTGCAGCAGCTGGAAGGTGCGCTCGGCCGCGCGGGGATCGCCGGAGGTCAGGCCGATATCGGCGTCGAGGACGCCCACCAGGGTCAGGTGCGGGAAGTTGTGGCCCTTGGCCACGAGCTGCGTGCCGATGACGATGTCGCAGCCGCCCTCCGCCACGGTCTGGAGCTCGGCCCGCAGGCGCTCGGCCCCGCCGGGAAAATCGCTCGACAGCACGATGACGCGCTTGTCCGGGAAGAGCTCGGCCACCTCCTCGGCGATGCGCTCCACCCCGGGGCCGCAGGGGGTGAGGTTATCGAAGGTGCCGCATTCCGAGCAGGAATCCGGGCGCCGCTCGGCATAGCCGCACTGGTGGCAGACCAGGGCCCGGCGGAAGCGGTGCTCCACCAGCCAGGTCGAGCAGTTGCGGCACTGGTAGCGGTGGCCGCAGGCCCGGCACAGGGTCAGGGGCGCGTAGCCGCGCCGGTTGAGGAACAGCAGGGCCTGGTCGCCGGACTCCACGGTCTCGCGCACCGCCGCCACCAGGGCCGGGGCGATGAAGCGGCCCCGCTCGGGCTTGTCGGCGCGCATGTCGATAGCGGCGATGTCGGGCAGGCGCCGGCCGCCGAAGCGCTCGGGCAGGGCGACCCGGAGGTAGCGCCCGCGCTCGGCATTGACCCGCGTCTCGATCGAGGGGGTGGCCGAGGCCAGCACCACCGGGCAGTTCTCGATCCGCCCGCGCACCACCGCCATGTCGCGGGCGTGGTAATGCACCCCGTCCTCCTGCTTGTAGGCGGCCTCGTGCTCCTCATCGACCACGATGAGCCCCAGATCCGCGAAGGGCAGGAACAGGGCCGAGCGGGCGCCCACCACCACGGCGATCTCGCCCGCCGTGACCCCGGCGCGGATGCGCTCGCGGCGCTTGCCCCCGACGCCCGAGTGCCAGGTCGCCGGACGCACGCCGAAGCGCTCGGCGAAGCGGTCGAGGAACTGCGCCGTCAGGGCGATCTCGGGCATCAGGATCAGCGCCTGGTGGCCGCGCCGGACGCAATCGGCCACCGCCTCGAAATACACCTCGGTCTTGCCCGAGCCGGTGACGCCCTCCAGCAGCACGGTCGGCGCCTTGTGCGCCACGCCGGGCGGCGCGACCTTGCCGTCGGCCGGCAGGGGATCGCCGATCGCGTCCGTCGGCGCGGGCTCGGCGGGGCCGGGGTTCATCAGCGCGACGAGCTCCCGTACCGCCGCCTCCTGCGCCTCCGAGAGGGGCACGCGGGCGTGGTCCGGGTCCGGCGGCAGGGCGACCGGCTCGGGCGCCAGGGCCAGGGCCTCGAGGGCGCCGTCGTCGATCAGGCCGTCGACCACGCTCAACGAAACGCCCGCCTCCTTGGCGAGCGCGCTCTTGCCCCGCATCGCCCCGTCCGCCGCCACGGCCAGCACCTTGGTGCGGGCGGCGGTCGGCCGGGACGGCGCCTTGCCGGAGGCCCGCACCCCGACCCGCACGGTCTCGCTCAGGGCCGATTCGTCGGGCAGCCGCAGGGCCATGGCCAGGGCCGAGCCCTTCGGCGCCAGGGTGTAGCGGGCGAGCCAGTCGACGAGTTCGCGCAAGGCGTCCGGCAGGGCCGGCACGTCGACCCGGCCGGTCACCGGCCGCAGGTTCGAGCCGCCGGGGCTCTGGCGCACGCCCCACACCACCCCCACCGTCTCGCGCGGCCCGAGGGGGATCTGCACGACCTCGCCGACCGAGAGGTCGAGCCCGGCCGGCACGGCGTAGCTGTAGGCGCTGTCCAGCGCCAGCGGGATCAGGATCTCGGCGACGCAGGGCATCGGGCGGGGCTTTGACGGAACATAACCGGAATATAAGCATGCCGGAGGCAATGCGCGACCGCCGTGCCGCCGATCATCGCCCGGAGGCGCCCCAGGATGGACGGACCCGAACCCCCGGCCTCCGGCACGGCCGGCGATCCGGCCCCCGAGGGGGTGCTGCTCCTGCATGGCCTCGCCCGGCGGGCCGCGTCCCTGGCCCGGCTGGAGCGCGCCGTCCGGGCCGCCGGGTTCGTGACGCTGAACCTCGATTATCCCTCCCGCAAGGCGGATCTCGCGGATCTCGCAGGCATCATCGGACCGCCCGTCGCCGCCTTCGCGGCCCGGGTACGGACCCTCCACGTGGTCACCCACTCGATGGGCGGGCTCCTCGCCCGGGCCTGGCTTCGCGAAGGCCGGCCGGCCAATCTCGGACGGGTGGTGATGCTGGGGCCGCCGAATGGTGGCAGCGAGGTCGCCGACCGCCTTCACACCCTGCGCGCCTATCGCCGGGTCTTCGGCCCGGCCGGCGCCCAATTGACCACCAAACCGGACGAAAGCCTGCGCAACTGCCTCGGCCCCGTCGATTTCCCCCTCGGGATCATCGCGGGCGACCGCACGCTCTATCCCCTGGAATCCTGGCTGATGCTGCCGGGTCCCGATGACGGCCGGGTCACCGTCGCGCGCACCCGGGTCGCCGGGATGGCCGACCACATCACCCTGCCGACCAGCCACGGCCTGATGATGCGCAATCCCGCGGTCATCGCCGAGACCCTGCGCTTCCTGCGCACCGGAGGGTTTTCGCCGTCCGCCCGCGGTGACACAAGGCGCGCATGAGCCTCGACGCGCCTCCGCCCGACCCCGTGCCGCCGCGCCTTGAGCTGCGTGGCATCGGCCTGCGCTTCGGCGCGGTGCAGGCCCTCGCCGACATCGCCTTCCAGGTCCGGCCCGGCGAGATCCTGGCCCTTCTCGGTGATTCCGGCTGCGGCAAGAGCACGCTCCTGCGGGCCATCGCCGGCCTCGAGCAGCCGGAGACCGGGACGATCCGCCTCGACGGCGCCCTGCTGAGCGAGGACGGCCGCGGCGTCGCGCCAGAGGCGCGCGGCGTCGGGCTGATGTTCCAGGACTACGCCCTGTTTCCGCATCTCACCGTGGCGGAGAACGTCCGCTTCGGCCTTCACGGCAAAAGCCTCCAGGGCAGGTCCGCCGCCGAGGCCCGCGCCCTGGTGCAGGCGCGGCTGGAGCAGGTCGGCCTCGCCGACCGGGCCAAGAGCTATCCCGGCACCCTCTCGGGCGGCGAGAGCCAGCGCGTGGCCCTGGCCCGCGCCCTGGCCCCGGGGCCGCGCGTCCTCCTCCTCGACGAACCCTTTTCGAACCTCGACCGGCGCACCCGCGACCGGGTCCGCGACGACACCCTGGCGGTCCTGCGCGCCAGCGGCGCCACGACGCTCCTCGTCACCCACGACCCCGAGGAGGCCCTGGGCTTCGCCGACCGCATCGCCCTAATGCGGCGGGGGCGCATCGTGCAGGTCGGCACCGGGCCGGACCTGTATTGCCGCCCTGCCACGCGCTTCGCCGCCCGCTTCTTCGGCGACCTCGTCGAGATCGACGGGACCTGCCGCTCCGGCACCGTGGCGACGCCGTTCGGCCTGGTTCCCGCGCCGGGCCACGCCGAGGGGGCCGCCGTGACCCTGTGCCTGCGCCCGGAGGCGATCCGCCTCGGCGCGGCGGGGGCGTCCCTTCGGGCCGTGGTGCGGGCGCGCCGCTTCCTCGGGGCCGCCGCCCTCCTGAGCCTGTCGGCGGACGGGTTGCCCGAGCCCCTGCACCTGCCCGTGCCGGCGGACGACCCGCGCGAGCCGGGGGATGCGGTCGGCCTGAGCCTCGATCCGGACCGCGGGTTTATTTTTGCGAACGAGATGGATTAAAACACAGGCCCAGGCCGAGCTTGCGTTCGATCCGGGGTAATAGTTTCGAATTGTTTTAAGTCCAAAACATCGCGCTTGTGTTTTTCTCGCCGATGCTTCTGAACACCCGCCACGTTCTGACGGAAGGGTGTCGGCCATGGCGGGTGGGATCAAGGCAATCGGGTTCGCTGGCTGCGCGTTGACGGGTTTGGCCCTCGCGGCCCTCGTCGGGACGGCGTCGGCCGCCGAGGTCAACCTCTACACCACCCGCGAACCCGGCCTGATCCGGCCCCTGCTCGACGCCTTCACCGCCAAGAGCGGCGTCACCGTCAATACGGTGTTCGTCGAGAAGGGCCTCGCCGAGCGCGTGGCGGCCGAGGGCGCCCGTGCCAAGGCCGACGTGCTGATGACCGTGGATGTCGGCAACCTCATCGACCTCGTCGACCGCGACCTCGCCCAGCCGGTGCGCTCGGGCGTGCTGGAGGCAGCGGTGCCCGCTACCCTGCGCGACGCCGAGGGCCGCTGGTTCGCCCTCTCCATGCGGGCCCGGGTGCTCTACGCCGACAAGGACCTCGCCGACCTCACGGCCATCACCTACGAGGGGCTGGCCGACCCAACCTGGAAGGGCGGCCTCTGCCTGCGCGCGGGCCAGCACCCCTACAACACGGCGCTCATCGCCCATTATCTCGTCAAGCACGGCCCGGAGAAGACCGAGGCCTGGCTGCGGGCCCTGAAGGCCAACCTCGCCCGCAAGCCCGCCGGCGGCGACCGGGACGTCGCCCGCGACATCCTCGCCGACACCTGCAAGATCGGCCTCGGCAATTCCTACTATGTCGGCCTGATGCGCTCCGGCCGCGGCGGCCCCGAGCAGCGGACGTGGGGCGAGGGCATCAAGGTGGTGATGCCGACCTTCGCGGGCGGCGGCACCCACGTGAACATCTCCGGCGCGGTGGTGGCCAGGAACGCCCCCAACCGCGACGAGGCGGTCAAGCTCCTCGAATACCTCGTCTCCGACGAGGCCCAGGGGCTCTACGCCAAGGCCGATTACGAGTATCCGGTGAAGGCCGGCGCGCCGATCGACCCGCTCCTCACGGCGCTGGGCCCCCTGACCATCGATTCCGTGCCGCTCGTCGAGATCGCCCGCAACCGCAAGGCGGCGAGCCTCCTCCTCGACACGGTGGGTTTCGACAACTGAGGAGCCTGCGGCGCAGGCGGGTGAGGGGGCGCCCCCTCCGGAGCGGTCGCTCCCCCAACGACCCGCCGACGCGGGCCACCCCCTCCCGCGGAGGGGAGAGGGACGCGCGCATGACCGCTACGGCGCGTGAGCCGGTCGGTCCTTGCGGGAGGAGCGCCCACACCGTCGGCCGATCCAACGGAAAACGTCCTTGAGACCAGCATGACCGGGGTCGCCCCCGCCCTCCCGCCCATCGCCCATCCCCGCGGCCTCGCCTGGGGCGTCGCCGCCCTGCTGCTCTGCGCCCTGGTGCTGAGCCCGGTCGTCGCCCTCGTGTTCGCGGCGGGCGACGGAAGCGGAGCGGGGGCGGGCGGCGCCGCGCTCTGGCCCCACCTCGTCGCCCACGTGCTGCCCCAGGCCCTGCGCGACACCGCCCTGCTGCTCGCCGGGGTGGGCGTGCTGGTGGTGGTGCTGGGGGCGGGCTCCGCCTGGCTCGTGGCGGCCTACGACTTCCCCGGCCGGCGCCTGCTGGAGGCCGGGCTGCTCCTGCCGATGGCGGTGCCGACCTACATCGTCGCCTTCGCGTATCTCGACCTGATGCACCCGATCGGCCCGGTGCAGACCACCCTGCGCGACCTCCTCGGTTATACCCGCCCGCGCGATTTCGTGCTGCCGGAGATCCGCTCGCTGCCCGGCTGCATCCTGCTCCTCGGCTTCGTGCTCTACCCCTACGTCTACCTGCCGACCCGGGCCCTGTTCCTGATGCAGGCCGCCAACCTCATCGAGGCGGCGCGGATGCTCGGGCGTCGGCCCTCCGCCACCTTCCTGCGGGTCGCCCTGCCGATGGCGCGGCCGGCCATCGCCCTGGGCGCGAGCCTCGCTCTGATGGAGGCCCTGAACGACATCGGCGCGGCGGAATTCCTCGGGGTGCGCACCCTGACGGTCCAGGTCTACGCTACCTGGGTGAACCGCTCGGATCTCGCCGGTGCGGCCCAGATCGCCCTCGTCATGCTGGTGGCCGTCGTCGCCCTGGTGGCCCTGGAGCGCTGGGCCCGGGCCGGGCGCGGCTTCTCGAGCGGCGCCCAGCGCCCGCGTCGCCTCGCCCGGCAGCGGCTGAGGGGCCTGCGCGCCGCGGCCGCCCTGGCCCTCGGCCTCGTGCCCGTGGCCGTCGGCTTCGCGATTCCCGCGACCTACCTCGTGCAGGCCGCCCTGCGTCGGGTGTGGCGCAGCGGGCTGCCGGAGACGATCCTGGCGGAGATCGGCCACACCCTGCTGTATGCCGGCGCCGCGACCGTGATCGCCGCCGCCCTGGGCTTCGTGGTGGCGGCGGGGCCGCGCCTCGTCGCCCGGCGCTGGGGCGAGGCGCTGATCCGGGTGGCGAGCCTCGGCTACGCGCTCCCCGGCGCGATCCTGGCCATCGGTCTCCTCGGGCCCCTGGCCTGGGCCGACGCCACTCTGTCGGCGGGGACGACGCGGCTCTTCGGCGTCGCCCCGGCGCTGATCGGCCTCGGCACCGGCGGGGCCCTCGTCACCGCCTACCTCGTCCGCTTCCTCGCGGTCAGCATCGGCACCTGCGAGGCCGGGCTGGCCCGCGTGCCCCGCAGCCTGCCCGATGCCGGGCGGATGCTGGGGCGCGGGCCGGGCGCGACCCTGTGGCGGGTCCAATTGCCCTTGGCCTGGCCGGCGGTGCTCAGCGGCGCGCTCTTGGTCTTCGTGGACTGCGTCAAGGAACTGCCCGCGACCCTGCTGCTGCGGCCCCTCAACGTCGAGACCCTGGCGACCCATCTCTACGGCGAGGCCGCGCGCGGCACCTACGAGGACGGTACGGTGGCGGCCCTCCTCATCGTCGCCGTCGGGCTCGTGCCGGTGGTGATCCTGCTCCGCCTCGGGACCCCGCGCCGCGAAGTCGACGCAGAACCTGCCGATCAGCGCTTGACGTAGCCGCGCCCCTCGCCCTAGAAGGCCCTCGGTCCGGGTGCGTAGCTCAGCGGGAGAGCATTCGCTTCACACGCGAAGGGTCACAGGTTCGATCCCTGTCGCGCCCACCATTTCCCTCGAAGCCCCCCCCGCTGCTTCGACGACCCAATCCCAATCCCAAACACCGACACGAGTCCGAGGCCGCCCATGGCGCCGCCGGTCCAGGACACGCCCGCGACGGGGAGCTCGCCCCCGCCTGAACCATGTTCGGGACGCCCGCGGCGACGAGGACGGGCATGGCTGGCTCCCCTCTTCCTCAGGCCGCCCCCAGGGGCGACGACCGGGACGGGGGCCGACGCTTTCCGCGCGCCTTGCGGCGCTCGGGTGCGGGATCCGGGAGCGCTCGGGGCGTCTCAGGCGACCTCGACGGATCGGGTCTTCGGAGTTCCGACCCGGCGGCGGGGCGCGACCAGCAGGACGAGGGCGCCGGCCGCCATGCAGACGATCGATCCGGCCAGCACGCCGACCTTGGTCTCGGCCTCGAGGTCCGGCGCGTCGGCGAAGGCCAGGAGGCCGATGAACAGGCTCATGGTGAAGCCGATGCCGCAGAGGAGCGAGACCCCGTAGACCTGCATCCATCCGGCCCCCGCCGGCCGCTGGGCGAGCCCGAGCTTCACCGCCGCGAGGACGAAGCCGAACACGCCGAGCTGCTTGCCGACGACCAGACCGAGGGTGACCCCGAGGGTCACGGGGTCGAGTAGCATCGCGGGCGTGAAGCCCGCCAGCGACACGCCCGCATTGGCGAAGCCGAAGATCGGCAGGATCAGGTAGGCCGACCAGGGATGGAGCGCGTGTTCCAGCCGGTGCAGGGGCGAGGTCGGATCGTCCGGCCGGCCGATGCTGAGCCGCAGGGGGATCGTCAGGGCCAGGAGCACGCCCGCCACCGTGGCGTGCACCCCGGATTTCAGGACGAAGACCCACAGCACCGCGCCGAGGACAAGGTAGGGCGCGAGGCGGCTGATGCCGGCCCGGTTCAGGCCGTAGAGCACCGCCAGGGTCGCGGCCGCCCCGCCCAGCATCGGCAGGGACAGGTCGGCGGTGTAGAACAGCGCGATGATGAGCACCGCGCCGAGGTCGTCGAGGATCGCCAGGGCGGTGAGGAACACCTTGAGCGAGACCGGCACCCGGGAGCCGAGCAGCGCCAGGATGCCGAGGGCGAAGGCGATGTCGGTGGCGGCGGGAATCGCCCAGCCGCGGAGGGTCTCCGGCGAGTGCCGGTTCACCGCCACGTAGACCAGGGCCGGCGCCGCCATGCCGCCGAGGGCGGCGAGGCCGGGCAGGATCCGGTCCGGCCAGGTCCGCAGGCGCCCATCCAGCATCTCGCGCTTGATCTCGAGACCGACGAGCAGGAAGAACAGCGCCATCAGGGCGTCGTTGATCCAGTGCAGGACGCTCAAGCCCCCGACCTTGGTCTGCAGGACCGCGAAGTAGCGCTCCGCCAGGGGCGAATTCGCCACCACGAGGGCGAGCACCGCGCTCGCCATCAGGACGAGGCCGCCGCCCGCCTCGGAGGTGAGCATCGACCGGAAGGCCGAGAATGGCCGGCGGAGCGGGGCAGGAGCTTGCATGGTCCTTTCCTTACGACACCTGGGCCGGGACACAACCGCGGCCGCCGGTGAAGCGATGAACGCCTCGGCGCCCCCGTCCCCCTGCGCCGAGGCTCGTGGGGCGCGAGCATGCCGGATCCCCCGAACGGCCCTCGGCCACGCCCCATCGCTCCAGGCCTCCTCGGCTCTGTCTCCCGGGTCCTTGAGCTCCGGGATACTTGGAATTCATGTATTCATCCCTGGCGCTTGTCCTGTGCTGGGTCCCCGAAGACAGTTGCGTTCAGAGAAAGCGTGGGTCGTCCGCAATCTCTCCCGGACGCAGGACCTCGCCAAGACGCGCCGTGCGTTTACCAAGGGGCGCGAAGGACCTTGTCGAAACGGACGCCACCTGCAATCCCTGCAGGGCCCTCGATGATCGGGGCGCAACACCGACTGTCGCCATGCGCCGCCTGCACAGCATCGACTCGATCCGTGGTCTGGCCGCCCTGGCGGTCATCTACGCCCATACCGTCGAGTTCGGGTTGAAGACGCAGCTCGGTCCGTTTCCCCTCGAGCGCCTCGTCCTGTCCGGGCTGACCGAGTACATCGATGTCGGGAAGATCGCCGTGACGCTGTTCTTCGCGGTGTCGGGCTTCGTGGTGCCCTTCTCGCTGTTCAAGGCGGGAGACCGGCCGATCCTCGCCTTCGCCGTGTCGCGGTTCTTCCGCCTATACCCCGCCTACTGGCTCTCGATCCCCTGCGGGCTACTGGTCCTGTTCGTGTGGCCGGGCCGTGACATCCCCGCCGTGCTCGTGCCCGCCAACATCACGATGCTCCAGCAGTTCCTCGGCGTGGAGAACATCATCGCCCTGTACTGGACCCTGCAGATCGAGCTGATCTTCTACGGCCTCTGCGTCGGGCTCTTCGTCCTCGGGCGTCTCGACGATGCCGTCGGCGTCGTGCTGTCGGCCCTGGCCCTGATCGCGGCCGCCCTCGGCCTCGCCGCCCTGCGCTTCGTCCTCGAGCGGAAATTCCCGGTGGCCGTGCCCCTGTCCCTGGCGGTGATGTTCTGGGGACTGTGCCTGCGCTACCACGTCCTC
Source organism: Methylobacterium sp. Leaf89 (assembly GCF_001422215.1). NCBI lineage: Bacteria > Pseudomonadati > Pseudomonadota > Alphaproteobacteria > Hyphomicrobiales > Methylobacteriaceae > Methylobacterium > Methylobacterium sp. Leaf89. The sequence continues at coordinate 572,690 of NZ_LMML01000028.1, forward strand.
GAGCGCCGGCCGGGCTGGGGCACCGCGCTCGCCGTGGTCACCGGCGCCCTCGTCTGTGCGATCCCGCTGGCGTCCGTGCTGGCCTACGGGCGCGACATGGGCTTTCACGAGAACTGGGTGAAGTACCTCGTCACCTACTGGGCCGCGATGGCGCTGTTCGCCCTGCTGTCCCTGACGCTGCGCATCGAGGGGCGGCTGTTCACCTACCTGGGCGCCATCAGTTATTCGATCTACCTGTTCGGGCCGGTGGTCCAAGGGGTGCTCGAGCATGCGCTGGCCGGGTACGCGCCGGTCGTCCCGATCCACCTGTTCGCGGCCACGACGGCACTCGCGACCGTCGCGGTCGCGGCGCTGGTCTATCGCTGGATCGAAGCGCCCGCCATCGCGCTGGGCCGCCACGTCATCCGTCGCCACCTCCTGCCGACCTCCGACGCAGGGCGGGACGCGCGCCCCCCGGTCGCTCCGCTGCTCGGACGCTCCGAGATCTGAGCCCGCCGCCGGGGCGACGCGGCGAGGCCCTCTGCCCCGGGATCGGCGGCTTGCGCGCCATCGGGACGGGCTTATCGGGCTTGCTGGGGTGCCCCCGTCCTGGCATGGACCCCGCGACGGGCGGTCTCCCGTCCGTCCAGCCGCCGTCAGGACCGAATCGCCATGCCGCACGTGACCGTGAAGATGTACCCGGGCAAGACCGACGCCGAGAAGACGGAGATGGCCGAGGCCATCGCGGCCGCCCTGATGGCCAGTGCCGGAACCGCCGAGCGGGCGATCTCGGTGTCGATCGAGGACGTGGCCCAGGCGGATTGGGAGGCGCAGGTCTACCGCCCCGAGATCGTCGGCCGGCCCGAGACCCTGTTCAAGAAGCCGGGCTACACCCTGCCCTGAGCCCCGGCCCTCATCCTTTCGATCCCTGGAACGGGCGCAGCAGCCAGGCGAGGCGGCCGGCATCGTCGTCCCGGGCGTCCGGCGCCGGCCGGTCGGCCGACGGCTCGGGGGCCTTCGGCGCGCTGGCATCCTGCATGATCTGATCGAGGGGAGAGGGCAGCTCGGCGCCGTACTCGTTCAGGAGCAGGGCCGCATCGAGCAGGAAGCGGATCTGGTCGTCCGGGACGGGACGGCCCTGGATCTGCGCGTCGAGCACGGTCCGCGCGAAGAGGGCGGCCAGCCGCGACAGCTCGGGCAGCCGGTCGGGGGGCGCCCCGGCCCGGATCGATGACGCTGGAGCGGCACTCACCCGCAATCTCCCTGTCTGGATCGCGCGACTTCGACGCGCGTCGCGCATGTCAGGCCCTGTATACCGCGCGTTTCTCACCAGTTCGTTGAGTTCCGACGGCGGCATTTCCGCCGCGCCGGGCGACGAAGGCCCGAACCCAGGAGCCGGGTTCAGGCTCGCGCAGCGTCCGACCCAGGCCCGCCGGCCGGGGGACGTGTCCTAGCCGCCGCCAGGATCGGTCTCGCCGTCCGGCTGCGCACCGCCCTTCGGACCCTTTCCGGGCTTGCCGTCGGTCTTCTCGTTGGGATCCATCACCGCGTCCGGCGCCGTGTTGGCCGGCTTGTCCTTTGGCGGATCCTTGTCGTCGGAGCCTGTCATCGCGTCACTCCTCGGGGGTGGCAGGGGGGGAACGGGGCCGGTCGGACTGTCCGTCGGACGAACCGCCGGCCGGCGTGGGATTGCGCCCCTTTGGAGCGCCGTCCCAGGCGGCGTTGCGGGCCGTATCCGTCTGACCGCCGGGGCCCTGCCGGGTGATCGCGGCCTGATCGGCCGACTGGCCGCCGCCGGCGACGGCCGGGTCGCCGGGCTTTCCGACATCGGAATCGGGCTTGCGCGTGCCCACGATGGGGATGTGATCGTTCGGCATGCCTACGCCCCCGCATCCTGGCCGTTGGGCGCGGTGGCGCGGTCGATGGCCTCGCGGGTCGCGCCCGAGGTTTCGGTCTTCCGCGCGGCCGCGCCGATCTCCTCCAGGGTCGCGGGGGGCGCCTCGCCGCCCTGCACCGCAGGCTCGGATCCGGGGGGCGCGCCCTGCGTCGGCGTCCCGGCGTGGCGGTCGGCGTCCATCTCCTTCGGCGCGCTGCCCGCGCGCGGCTCGTCGGTCATGATGTCCTCCTGCTGTTGCAGGCTCAACCCGGCGCCAGCCCCGAGGTTGCTTCGCTCCAGGCGGCACGGGCCTCGCGAAGGCGGGCCCGGTCGGCCTCGAGCGGCAGCGCCGCCTCGGCGCGCAGGAGGGCCAGGTCGGCCTGCGCGTGGGCGGCCGCCCGGACGGCCGGACTCCCGAGATCCGCGAGGGCGGCGAGGGCCTTCTGCAGCCGCAGGCCGATCGTCACGTCCGACGCGCCGTCGCGGGCGATGGGGTCGAAGGCATCCGCGAGAAGGTCGTCGGCGCCGAGGCCGGGCACGCGCAGATGCGGATAGACCCGCGCCTCGGGCGCGACGGCGCGGCGCGCGTCCCAGAGGCCGAGCACGCGCACCAGGGTGCCAATGACAGCGACGGCCGTCCCGGGATCGTTGACCGCCGGCGACAGGGCGCGCTGGGCCACCTCCGCGAGGACGATGAGCCCGAAGCGCGGATCGTCGTCGAAGCTGCGCCGGTCGCCGACGACGAAGGCCTCGGTGATCCGGTCCCGCAGGCCGTCGTCGACGGCGCCATCGACCGCCACCAGGAGGCGTCCGGGGTGGACGAAGGCGCCCGGCAGGGCCGCCAGGTGGAGGGTGAGGCCGTGGGCCCCGGCCAGCGCGTCGAGCCGGGCCGCATCGACGTGCTGGACGTAGCCCGTCGCTGCGGCGGCGATCCGGGTCGCGCCGGGCGGTGCCGGCTGCCAGGGCAGGCCGCCGAGATGGGGCGCCGCGGCGCGCCGCCCCAGGGCATCGCCGGCCGCGGCCTCGATGGCGCCGATGGTCTCGCCGACCCGGCCGAGATGCGACAGGGTGTCGATCCAGCGTACCAGCGTCACCACCACGCTGACGAGGACCAGCAGGGTCAGGCCGAACAGGATCACCCGTCCCTGGCTGCCGTAGACATGGGTCTTGAGGGCGATGAGGCCGACGACGCTGTAGACGAAGGCGCCGATGAAGCTCGCGACGGCCGTCTGCGCACGGGTGTCGCGCATCAGCAGGGTCACGGCGCGGGGCGTCACGGTGTTGGTGGCCCCGCCATAGGCCTGCACGATGGTGGAGAGCGAGAACGTCGCCACCGGCAGCATGCTGGTCGCCAGGACGGAGAGGATCTGGTCGACGGCGTCCGCACCGATCGAGGCGCCGAGGTCCGCCGGCACCATCGGCGCCAGGACGGCCGAGACCAGGGCGGCCCCGACGCCGCCGACGCTGAAGGCGCCGACGCGGATGAAGGGGCGCCGCCCCCAGCGGCGGAGGGCATAGAGGGCGGTGGACATGACGGCGGCTCTCGGGCGAGCCTCGCGGGGCAGGGCTCGCGAGCCGGATACGCGACCTTCGGGCGCTCCGGGAGCGAGGCCCGGAGCGCCCGTGCGGTTCTGATCCCAAATCCGCTGGCTCCCCACGGGATGGCGGATGTGGGCTCCGATCAAGCGCCGCGCCGGTTCGACGATCCGGGCACCGCTTCGATCGAGCGAACCCCGTATCAGAGGCCGTCGAACAGGGCCGAGGAGATGTACCGCTCGGCGAAGGAGCAGGCGACGGTGACGATGCGCTTGCCGCGGAAATCGGGGCGTGCGGCGAGCTTCAGGGCCGCGGCCACGTTGCCGCCGGTGGAGATGCCGCCGGGAATGCCCTCGAGACGCGACAGCTGACGCGCGGTGTCGAAGGCCTCCTGGTTCGAGACCGTGATGACCTCGTCGATGATCGACTTGTCGAGGTTGTCGGGGATGAAGCCGGCGCCGATGCCCTGGATCTTGTGGGGCCCGGGCTGGCCGCCGGAGATGACCGGCGAGTCGGTGGGCTCGACGGCGACGATCTTCAGGCCGGGCAGGCGCGGCTTCAGGACCGAGCCGACACCCGTGATGGTGCCGCCCGTGCCGACGCCGGCCACGAAGGCGTCGAGATGGCCCTGGGTGTCGTTCCAGATCTCCTCGGCCGTCGTCTTGCGGTGGATCTCGGGGTTGGCCGGGTTCGAGAACTGCTGGGGCATGATCGCGCCCGGGATCTCGTTGAGGAGTTCCTCGGCCTTGGCGATGGCGCCCTTCATGCCCTGCGGGCCGGGGGTCAGGGCGAGCTCGGCGCCCAGGAAGGCCAGCATCTTGCGGCGCTCCAGCGACATGGTCTCGGGCATGACCAGGATGAGGCGGTAGCCGCGCGCGGCCGCCACGAAGGCGAGGGCGATGCCGGTGTTGCCGGAGGTCGGCTCCACCAGCGTGCCGCCGGGCTTCAGCTTGCCGGAGGCCTCGAGGGCGTCGATCATGTTGACGCCGATGCGGTCCTTCACGCTCGCGATCGGGTTGAAGAACTCGAGCTTGAGCAGGATTTCGGCATCGACCCCGTGCTCCTTGGTGATCCGGTTGAGACGGACCAGGGGCGTGTTGCCGATGGTCTCGGTGATCGAGCCGAAGATGTGGCCGTGGCCCGGCGTGCGGGGCGAGGCGGGGCTCTGGGACTCGGCCATAGATCTCTCCTGAACAGCGTGCGGATTGCGTCCCGGAGGCCGGCGCAAGGGCGTGCCGGATCTCGCCTGGAACGAACTCAGGGCCGGGAGATATCGTGTCGTTTCTGTCGAGGCAATCGACAAAGACCCGAGATCAAAGACAATCCTTCTCCGTCGGCAACGAAGCTGCCGACTTGGAGTAGTCTTCACCTGCGGTGGTCGAGAAATGGAGAAGTTATTTCTTCGTCCGGCGATCTGCCGGGCGCGCGGCCGGGATCAGTGCGTCAACAGGGCGGCGCAGAGCATCACCATCGTGGCGACGACCGGGCTGGCGGTGACGATCATCGCGGCGCCCGCATGGAGCCCCTGGGGCCAGGTGTAGCGGGTCTCCTCGCGCAGCCCGGGCCGGAGGCCGTTGCTGCCGGTGGTCCATTCCACCCTGGTGCCCATCGCGTTCTCCCCATCCGCCGAAACGCTCGGCGGCCGGGCTCAGGAGGCACGGTGGGGCTTGAAGGGCGGGTAAATCCGCGGCCGCGACCGCGGATCGTCGTCAATGGAAGCTTAAAACCGTCGGACGGCTCAGAGGGCGCGGTCGAAGCGCAGCTCGCCCTTCTGGCTCTTGATCACCAGCTGAGATCCGACCAGGTCCCACTGCCCGGCGGTGCGCAGGGCGATGAAGAAGTCCTGCTCGCTGGCGCCGAGGCCCTTGTCGCAGGGCTTCTTGGTCAGGGCGAGCGGGCCGACCGCGAGGTGCTGCTCCTTGAGCGGGAAGGCGGTGGCCGCGAAGGTGTTGCAGCCGCCGTAGCCGCGGGCCCGGTACTGCTTGTCGATGGTGAAGCTCGGGCGGTCGTTGCCGCCGAAGGGCTTGCCGTTCAGGCTCACCGCAGTCCAGGTGGCATCGAGGGGGAAAATCTTTTCCTGGGGCTTGGCCGCCGGAACGTACTGCTTCTTCTCGGGCTTCTCGCGGCCCTCGCGGCCGAAGCCCGTGACGTTGTTCCCCATCTGGGCGGTCGCCGCCGTGGTCATGGCTCCCGTCATGGCCCCGGCCGCGATGGCGCCGGCCACCATGGCGATTCGGATCGCTCTCATCGTCTGGCCCCCTCACAAGCGCGCTTCGCGTCGCGTCGAACGTTGCAACCCTGCCGGCCTGTCTCGGCGCTCGGCGCGGCTGGTGCGCACGGAACCGCTCGGAACAGGACGGGCCCTGCGGCCAATCGGATAAGATTCCAGCACAAATATGGTCAAGGCCGCGGGCGCGGGATTCGACGGGACGCCGCCGCGATCCCCCGTTAACCGGCCGGCGGACCGGTTTGCGTTGAACGAACCGGCCGGGTTTCCGTTGACCGGCAGAGCATAGAGCAGGGAGTTGATGCGGTGACGGGATCGGACGAGGGAACCCCAAGCGGATTGCAGCCCGAGGCCGCGGGTCCGAACACCATCACCCCGGCGCAGTCGCGGGCGGCCCGCGCCCTTCTGAACTGGTCGGAGGCCGATCTCGCGGGCCGGCTCGGGCTCGGAGCGGATTTCGTGCGCGACTTCGAATCGGGCGGCCGGGAGCAGCCCTCCGGCCAGATCGAGGCCCTGCGCAGCACGTTCATGACCCATGGCGTGGTGTTCAGCCAGGAGGGTGGGTCGGACGGGGTCCGCCTCAGCGGGCAGGGACGCGGCGAGGGTACGCGGCTGGACGCCCTCAACACCGAGAACGACCGTTAGGCGCCCTTGACGAGCGCCTTGAGGTCCCGGGCCGGATCGGCGGCCGCCTCCGGCGTCAGCGGAAGGCCGAGGCCCAGGATGCGCCGGGCCGCCATGTGGTCGGCGGGCCGGTCCACGGTCTCGACGCCGCTCAAGTGCCCGTCGCGGAAGCGGAACACCGACAGGCCGCCCTCGGTGGGGCGGACGACGCTGGCATCGTCGGGCCGGGTCAGGCCGGCGATCTGCAGCTTGTGCGGGCCCTGGTCGCTCCAGAACCAGGGCACGGCCGCGTAGGCGACCGGGCGTCCGGTGAGCCGGGCGGCGAGGCACCGGCCCTGATCCACGGCGTTCTGCACCGATTCGATGCGCACGGGCTGCCCGTCCGCGAAGCGGCTCGGCACGCGGGCGCAGTCGCCCAGGGCCGAGATCGCCGGATCGGAGGTCGCCAGGAAGGGGTCGGCGTGGATCCCGTCGCCGACGGCGAGGCCCGCCGCTTCGGCGAGGTCCTGGTTCGGGACGACGCCGATGCCGACGAGGACGAGATCGGCATCGATCGCCGATCCGTCGGCGAGCCGGACCCGGGCCACGCGGCCCGCCTCGGCCTCCAGCGCCTGGACCCCGGCCCCGAACGCGAAGGTGACGCCGGCAGCGGTGTGCGCCTGCGTGAAGAACCCGGCGGTCTCGGCCGAGACCGCCCGCGCCATGGGCCGGTCCGCGGCCTCGATCACCGTCACGGGGCGGCCGGATCCGGCGCAGAGGCCGGCGAATTCCAGCCCGATGAAACCGGCGCCCACGATGGCGATGGCGCGCGCGGCCCCGCGGGCGGCCTTCAGCGCATCGGCGTCGGCCAGGGAGCGCAACTGGTGCACCCCCGGCAGGTCGGCGCCCGGCACCGGCAGCCTCCGGTTGCGCGCGCCGGTGGCCAGGACGAGGTGATCGTAGGCCAGGGTGGCGCCGTCGCTGAGGCGCACCTGCCGGGCCGCCCGGTCGATCGCCGTGGCGGACACGCCGGATCGGCGCGCGATGCGGTGCTCGTCGAAGTAGGCGGCGGCTCGCAGGCACAGGCCGACCGCATCGGTCTTGCCGGCGAGGTAGGCCTTCGACAGGGGCGGCCGCTGATAGGGCAGGCCCTCGTCGCCCAGGAGCGTGACGGGATCGGTGAAGCCCGCCTCGCGCAGGGAGGCAGCGACCTGGAAGCCGGCCTGGCCGGCGCCGACGATGACGACACCGGCCGCGCTCATGCCTCGAACTCCGCGGTGACGGGGGAGGGGTTCGGCGACAGCCGGAGCTGGGGCAGCCAGCGCCCGCCATCCTGGGCGATGTAGTCCCAGAAGGCCGCCGCCGCCGGCCCGAGCACCTTGTCGGCCCGGCGCACCGCGTACCAGTCGCGCCGGATCGGAAGGCCCTGGACGTCGAGGACCGCGAGGCGCCCGCTCTCGAGCTCGGCCGCCACCGTGTGGGCGGAGATGAGGGCGATGCCGAGCCCCGCCATCACCGCCTGCTTGATGGTCTCGTTCGAGCCGGAATCGATGCCGAGCCGCGCCCGCTTGATCATGACCCCGGCCATGAACTCCTCGAACACCGTGCGCGTGCCCGAGCCCTCCTCGCGGACCAGGAACGATTCCTGGGCGAGTTCGGCCCGGGTCAGCCCGGTTCGGCCCACGAGGGGGTGATGCGGACCGGCGATGATCACGATGGGGTGCGGGCCGAAGATCTCGGCCTCGATGGCGAAATCCCGGGGCGGACGCCCCATGATGGCGAAATCGATCTCGTAGTTGCGCAGCGCCTCGACCATGTTGCCGCGGTTTCCCACCGTGAGGTTGATCTCCACCGCCGGGTGCAGCCCGATGAAGCCCGCGATCACGCCCGGGGCGAAGTACTTGGCCGTTGAGACCACGCCCATCGCCACGCGACCGCTGCTGCCGCCCTTCAGGGTTTCCAGGCGGTCGGCACAGGTCTCCAGCACCGTGTTGATGCTGTTGATCGCCCAGAGCATTTCGCGGCCCGCATCCGTGGGTTTCAGCCCGGTGGGCGTCCGGTCGAACAGCATGAGGCCCGCCTCCTCCTCCAATTGGCGGATGCGGGCGTAGAGCGCGGCCGAGGTGACGTTGAGCTCCTGGGCGGCGCGCGTCATGGTGCCGAGGCGGGCGACGGCGGCGACCGCCTGGAGCTGTTTGAGAGAGAGGTTGCGCATCAGGCTTTTCTAGTTTTTTTGGAATCGCTCGCAAGTTTTTTCAGAATTCTTTCGGTGATACCATAGGGGCCTGCGCAGCATGGATGCGCCGCGGGCACTGGTGCCCGCGGGGGCACTCGTGCCAAGGGCAGGATGCGAGGGCGGGTCGGTCCCGGGCGGCGCTCCGACCTGAGACGTCACGGTCGGGCAGGCCGAACCTCCGGGACGGCAAGGCGGCCGGCAGCCGAGACGGCTCGGGCAATCAAGTCGACCCGGGCAGTCAAGTCGGCCGGACCCCCGGCCAGGAATGGAAGAAGGACGGACATTCATGTCGACGGTGTCTCTGGAGTTCGGGTCCACCCTGGCGGACTGCCTCGCGAAGACCGTGGCGGCCGATGGGCGGCTCGCCGACGCGGCGGCCGTGATCGCGGCCTGCGCCGAAGCGGCGGTCGATGTCAGCGAGGTGATCGGCCGGGGCATGCTCGGCGGTGCCGACCTCGCCGCCACCGGCAACCACAACAGCGACGGCGACGTCCAGAAGGCCCTCGACGTCCTCGCGCACGAGCGCTTCACGGAAGCCCTGCGCGGCGCCCCCGTGGCGGTGGTGGCCTCCGAGGAGGCCGAGGGCATGATGCCGCTCAATCCCGGCGCCCCCCTCGCGGTGGCGATCGATCCCCTCGACGGCTCGTCGAACATCGGCGTGAACATGGCGGTGGGCTCGATCTTCGGCATCCGCCCGGTCGTGGCCGGTGCCGCGGACTCGATCGCCGCCTTCACCACCCCGGGCTCCGAGCAGATCGCCGCCGGCTTCGTCACCTACGGGCCCGCCACCTCCCTGGTGATCACCCTCGGCCACGGCACCCAGATCTACACCCTGGACCGGGCGACGCGGACCTTCCGCCTCACGCATCCGCGCATCGAGGTGGTGGCCGCGGCCAAGGAATACGCGATTAACGCCTCGAACGCCCGGAACTGGGACGGCCCGGTGAAGGCCTATATCGAGGATTGCCTGCGCGGCTCCGAAGGCCCGCTGGACAAGGACTTCAACATGCGCTGGCTCGGCTCGCTGGTGGCGGACGCCCAGCGCGTGCTCCTGCGCGGCGGCGTGTTCCTCTATCCGGGCGACAACCGGAAGGGCTACGCGCAGGGCCGCCTGCGCCTCCTCTACGAGGCCGCCCCGATCGCCATGCTGATGGAGCAGGCGGGGGCCGGGGCCATCGACGGCGAGCGTCGGATCCTCGACATCCGCGCCACCGGCATCCACGAGCGCGTGCCGCTGATCTTCGGCTCCCTCGACGAGGTCGCCTGCGTGGCCAAGTACTACGATGGCCGCAACGCCGCCGCCGGTCGCTCGCCCCTGTTCGGGCAGCGCGGCCTGATGCGCAGCTAGCGCGCCCGCACGGGACTGCACGCATACAAATGTCGGCGCGTCACCCCATCATCTCGGTCACCGGCTCCTCGGGGGCCGGGACCACCTCGGTCCGCAACACCTTCGAGCAGATCTTCCGCCGCGAGGACGTGAGCGCGGTCTACATCGAGGGCGATGCGTTTCACGCCTACGATCGCGACACCATGCGCCGCATGATGGTCGCGGAGCCGAACCTCAGCCACTTCGCGCCGCGCGCCAATCTCCTGCCGGAGCTGGAGGAGGTCTTCCGCACCTACGGCGAATCCGGGGGCGGCCGCACCCGGCACTACGCCCACGATGCGGCGGACGCGGCGCTCTACGGCACCGAGCCCGGCACCTTCACGGACTGGGAGGCGTTCGCGCCGGGATCCGACCTGCTGTTCTACGAGGGCCTGCACGGCTGCGTCGTCGACGACAACGTCGACATGGCCCGCTACGCCGACCTGAAGATCGGCGTGGTGCCGGTGATCAATCTCGAGTGGATCCAGAAGCTGCACCGGGACCGCTCGTTCCGGGGCTATTCCACCGAGGCCGTCACCGACGTGATCCTGCGGCGGATGCCCGACTACGTGCAGACCATCTGCCCGCAATTCACCTGGACCGACATCAACTTCCAGCGGGTGCCGACGGTGGACACCTCGAACCCCTTCATCGCCCGCTGGATCCCGACGGCCGACGAATCGCTGGTGGTGATCCGCTTCAAGGACCCCAAGGGCATCGACTTCTCCTACCTGATCTCGATGATCCAGGGCTCCTTCATGAGCCGCGCCAATTCGATCGTCATCCCGGGCGGCAAGCTCGACCTTGCCATGCAGCTCATCCTGACCCCGATCATCATGCAGCTCGTCGAGCGCAAGCGCCGCATGGCCTGAGCGCGGTCACGAGGCTCCGGAGGAACCCACCATGAACGGCCCGATCATCTCGCCCTCGATCCTCTCGGCGGATTTCGCCGCGCTCGGCGAGGAGGTGCGCGCGGTGTCCGAGGCCGGGGCCGACTGGATCCACCTCGACGTGATGGACGGACACTTCGTGCCCAACCTCACCTTCGGCCCGGCGGTGATCAAGGCCCTGCGGCCGCACTCGACCAAGCCCTTCGACGTGCACCTGATGATCGCCCCGGCCGATCCCTACCTCGCGGCCTTCGCGGAGGCCGGCGCCGATGCGATCTCGGTGCATGTGGAGGCCGGCCCGCACATCCACCGCTCGCTCCAGGCGATCCGGGATCTGGGCAAGCGCGCCGGCATCGCCCTCAATCCGGGGACGCCGGCCTCGGCGATCGAGCCGCTCCTCGACCTCGTCGACCTCGTCCTTGTGATGACGGTCAATCCGGGCTTCGGCGGCCAGAGCTTCATTCCCTCGACCCTGGAGACCATCCGGCGGATCCGGGCGATGACCGCCGGCCGCGCGATCGACATCGAGGTCGACGGCGGCATCGGCCCCGAGACCGTGGCCCTGGCCGCCCGCGCGGGCGCCAACGCCTTCGTGGCCGGCAATGCCGTGTTCAAGGGCGGGCCGGCCGGCTACGCGGACCGGATCGCGGCGATCCGCGCGGGCGCTGCGGCGGTCGGGGGCGGTCCCCTCTCATGCTGAGGGCGCTGATCTTCGACGTCGACGGGACGCTCGCCGAGACGGAGGACCTCCACCGGCAGGCCTTCAACGGCGCCTTCGCGGATCTCGGCCTGCCCTGGTCCTGGTCCCCGGCCCGCTACGCCGATCTTCTGACGGTGATGGGCGGCAAGGAACGCCTGCGCCATTACGTCGAGACCGAGCACGCCGACGCGGTCGAGACCCTGCGCCCGCGCCTGGGCGACATCCACGACCGCAAGACCCGGCGCTATGGCGACCTCGTGGAGGGCGGCAGCCTCGCCCTGCGCCCCGGGGTGGGCCGCCTGATCGCGGAGGCGCGGGCGGCCGGGCTCAAGCTCGCGGTGGCCAGCACGACGAGCCGACCCAACGTCGACACCCTGCTGCGGATCAACTTTCCCGCGGGCGACGTCCCCTTCGACGTCATCGCCTGCGGCGACGAGGCGCCGCGCAAGAAGCCGGCCCCCGACGTCTTCGATCTCGCGCTCGCGCGCCTCGAGGTCTCGGCCTCGGAGGCGATCGCCTTCGAGGATTCCGCCGCCGGCATCCGCTCTGCCCTCGATGCCGGATTGCCGGTGATCGCCACGCGCAGCCGCTACACCGAGAGCCACCGCCTCGACGGGGCGTTCTCGGCGGTCTCCGATCTCGGCGAGCCCGGCGCACCCCACCGGCACCTGTCCGGATATGCCTGGCCGGACGGCGTCGTGACCGTGGCCGCCCTGCGCGACTGGCACGCGCGGGTCACCGGCTGAGAGCGGACGTCAGGGCCCGGGGCGCCGCGTCCCGCCGCGTCCGGGCGGCGCGCCCTCGGCGCGGGTCGGAAACAGCATCGCGCCGGCGACGATCCCGAGCGCGCCCGCGAGGCCGAGCTTGAGCCAGCGCTGTGTCGTCGGCGCGTCCCGATGGGTCTGCGCGTCCGGCCCGGGCCGGGCGCGGAAATCCCTGCCGGAGCTTTCGGGCCGTGCCCGATCGATGGCCTGCTGTGTCATCGCCCCAGGATAGTCCCTGTCCGCCGGATAGCCATGGGGGATACCGCCCGCGGTCGCGCACGCTGCGGCGCAGCGTTGTCAGGGGCGCGGCCCGCGGCCTATAAGCCGGCCAACCCCGTTTCCGTCCGGCATCGCGGACCCGCCGCCCCGGCACATGGCCCCTGCACATGGCCCCGGCACCTGGCCCCCGCGATCCGGTCTCGTTCCTACCAGTCTAGGGTCACGTCATGGCCGGCCATTCCCAGTTCAAGAACATCATGCACCGGAAGGGCCGCGTCGACGCGGTCCGCTCGAAGCTGTTCGGCAAGCTCGCCCGCGAGATCACCGTCGCGGCCAAGCTCGGGCTGCCGGACCCGGCGATGAATGCGCGTCTGCGCGCCGCCATCATCGCGGCCCGCGCCGAGAACGTGCCCAAGGACAACATCGAGCGCGCGATCAAGAAGGCGCAGGGGGCCGATGCGGAGAGCTACGACGAGATCCGCTACGAGGGCTACGGCCCCGGCGGCGCCGCCCTGATCGTCGAGGCGCAGACCGACAACCGCAACCGCACGGCCAGCGATGTGCGCTCGGCCTTCACGAAGTCGGGCGGCAGCCTGGCGGAGACGGGCGCCGTCTCCTTCATGTTCGATCATGTCGGGGTGGTGGAGTTCGACGCCAAGGTGGCGGATGCCGACACCATGCTGGAGGCCGCCATCGAGGCCGGCGCCGACGACGTGCGCTCGGACGAATCCGGCCACGAGATCACCTGCGCGCAGGAGGCCTACGGCGAGGTCTCGAAGGCCCTGGAGGCCCGCTTCGGCGAGCCGCGCCGCACGGCCCTCGTGTGGAAGGCGCAGAACACCATCGAGGTCGACGACGAGACCGGCGAGAAGCTGATCCGCCTCGTCGAAGTGATCGAGGACCAGGACGACGTCCAGAACGTCTTCGTGAACTTCGCGCTCTCGGACGCCCTGATGGAGAAGCTCCAGGGCTGATCGAAGCCGGCCCGTCAGGCGGCCTTCAGGGTTTCGAGGACGCGGTTCACCTCGGTGCCGAGCTGATCGGCCTCCTGCGCCAGCGCGGAGGCCGAGACGAGAACCGAGGCGGCCGCGGCACCCGTCGCTTCGGCCGACTGGGCGACGCCCCCGATGGTGTCGGTGATCGCCCCCGTGCCGGTCGCCGCCGCGCCCACGTTGCGGATGATCTCCCGGGTCGCGGAGCCCTGCTGGTCCACCGCCGCCGCGATGGCGTCCGCGGTCCGGCTCATGGTGCGGATCTGCGCGGCGATGGCCTCGATGGCCATCACCGCCTCGCCGGTCGTCCCCTGGATCGCGTGGATCTGCTGCGTGATCTCCTCTGTCGCCCGGGCGGACTGGCTGGCGAGTTCCTTG